>NZ_JAMYNB010000011.1:0-270979 GCF_040318795.1 Mesorhizobium sp. M1004 | reverse complement strand
CAGTAGAGCCGGTGGCACCAGTCGAACCTGTCGCTCCCGTATCGCCGGTCGCACCTGTGGCTCCGGTTCCACCAGTCGAGCCAGTCGAGCCCGTTGCACCGGTCGCGCCGGTATCACCGGTTGCTCCGGTCGAGCCTGTCGCACCAGTAGAGCCGGTGGCACCAGTCGAACCTGTCGCTCCCGTATCGCCGGTCGCACCTGTGGCTCCGGTTCCACCAGTCGAGCCAGTCGAGCCCGTTGCACCGGTATCGCCGTTTGCTCCGGTCGAGCCTGTTGCTCCAGTCGAGCCTGTTGCTCCAGTCGAGCCAGTCGCACCAGTAGAGCCGGTTGCTCCGGTCGAGCCGGTGGCGCCGGTCGCTCCCGTATCGCCGGTCGAACCTGTGGCGCCCGTTGCACCGGTCGAACCAGAAGCACCCGTCGCGCCAGTCCCACCTGAAGCGCCCGTGGCGCCGGTCGCGCCTGTGTCACCAGTTGCGCCAGTGGCGCCCGTTGCACCGGTTCCGCCTGAAGCACCCGTGGCGCCGGTCGCGCCAGTTGCGCCCGTTGCACCGGTTCCACCCGAAGCACCTGTCGCGCCAGTCGCACCGGTCCCGCCTGAAGCACCCGTGGCGCCGGTCGCGCCAGTTGCGCCAGCACCGGTGGCGCCCGTCGCGCCTGTAGCGCCCGTCGCACCTGCGCCGGTCGCTCCCGTGGCGCCTGTCGCACCCGTGGCGCCGGTCGCACCCGTGGGGCCCGTGGGGCCTACTTGACTCGTGATGTTGAAACTGCCCCCATTGAAATTATTGTTGTTGGTGGGATTGGCAGCACCGGCCGTGAAAATATAAGTGTTACCGGCACCAGGTACAAGTGTACCCATTACACCGAAGTTGGCATTGTAAATGGTATAATTGTGAGTAGTGTCTGGTATCGTTATGGTTGCAGCAAACGCAAATACCAATCCGTTTGTTGCGGATGGAAGTTGGAAGCTACCAACCACTGTATCGGGGTTGAGTGATGTATCCACGAGATAATACGTGTTAACGTTACTGCTGTTGCCCGAACCAGTAATCGTACCCGTGAGTGTCAGGTCACCTGCTACCAGCACCCCGCTGTAACTTGCCACGCCAACTGAGGTCAGCGGAGGTAAGGGCGTGGACGCACTCACGTGTTCCGACATCCCCCAAGAGCCACCTAGCTTGGCTGCGCCAACCAGCGATCTCGATGCGCGGACGTCCGCGCCGACGGCCTGTTCCAGCGCCGCAACGAAGGTCTCGCCAGCATTCCCAAAAGCTGTCTCGCAGCTCCACAGTCGGAGTTCGCCGTCCGCGGCAAGCGCCCTGCCGATTGCGGCAAGATCCTCAGCATCTTCCTTCAGTGTGGCGGCCGACCACTCTCCGGCTGTGAAGCTAACCCGGCCAGGCGCGCCGTGCGCCATAATATGGATCGCGTCGAGCCCTTCGTGCCCTGCGAGCGCCGCAGCGATCTGCTGCGCCGCCGGCCAGCGGCCGTCGAGCACAATCGCTTGAACCTCGGGGCGCACGTTGCCGAAAACTGTCTGAAGGTCGGAGACCGAAGGATCGACAAAAAGAATTTCAGTGGCACGGGCCATGACTGGCTCCTGTTGGCTTCGAACTCAGTTCAAGCTGAAACCGCCCACCGGCCTGGCCGGTGAGCGCTCGGGATCAGCGACTTGAGAGGCCTCATCTTCCGGACGGTCCGACGGCGCTGTCGGGATGTTCGACAGCGGGGCTCTCTACGCGGAGGAAGCTGCAGGCCTGGAAATTCCCGCCATCGTCAAACGTGCCAATCGCCAACGAACCGGCTGCGGCCGGAACCTTGACGGTGACAGCGACGGCGAGGCTTCGCTTGACGGCCTTGGGAAGAATGACCTGACCGACGACGGCGCTCTTGGTCGTGTCCAGGATAAAATATGGCACATTCTCGGTCGTGTCGCCGATGGGCAAGACGCCTCTCACGGCAACTTCCATGACCGCAAACCCCGTTATATAGCTCATGATTTCCTCCTCGGTCGGCAGCGGATGCGCTGCCGTTTGTCTTGTTTCGTGCCTAGGTTTCTATCGCTGCCGGGCGCCCGCGCCCGCTGAGGCCGGTCGCAGCTTCTACCGGCGCTCGAGCCGCGTGCATTGAGCAGCCAGCAGCTCCGTAAACCGGCGGGCGCCGCGCAGAGCGACGAGCCGGGCGCTCAATACTTGAAGGCCTCTTCGTGCCGGCCGATCGAACGGCGCCCCGCTTGTCTTCAATGAGATGAGTGTGGAGTTCGCAACTGGACGGCGGTCCACAGGGCACCGAGCAATACTCATCAATCGCCAGGCAATCTTTGCTGGCGGCCAGGTGCAGATAATTGGGGGATTGATCGAAGCAGAAACCTGCGTTGCGGACGCATCGTTTCGCACTTGGTATCACACCGACCACAGCCAACTCCCAACACGCGTGTCAACTTGCGAGGGAAATCGACTACTTGCGAGGGAACATCAGGTTGGGAAAACGTTGGATGACGTCTTCCTTGCGCCAAACACTTTCTGCGCCCTCACGCACGAAGTGGCACTTGCTCCAGATACTCTCCTGGCTTCGCAGACAGCGCGAACCGACAGGCCTACTGCCCGGTCCACGGAAACCCTCCCATACATAAGACATTAGTAAATTATAAAATTAGCAACTTGTAAATAACCTGTTTACAATTTGTTAATTGCCCAACCACGATTTACTACCTTGGAAAACATCGAGATGGCGCGGATACGGCCAAATGCATCGAAAAATCCGGGGCTTAAGATACACCACCTTCGTTATCGACGAACGCTTGATATCGCGGCGGGGGTGTACGTAGCGATCGAGCCTACAGGGCAATTCGCAAAGCCTCGCCCAAGGTGACCGCGAGACCCTTGCTGCGGCGGAAGGTGCTGGCTAACAATGGATCACGCTGAGGTAGCATCCAGATGGCCGAGGCAGGGGAAAATGTGCATGGGACATGAAGGCCGGATAAGTCCGCACTGGAACGGATCCCTGTCCCCGACGGCACCATGGCACAAATGTAACCGCTTCAGCCCGCAGTCATGGGGGTCGAAAGTCAGCATATGACAAGCGGTAAGCGCCTCTGCCTTAACATGATCGTCAAGAACGAGATGGCGAACCTTCAACGCTGTCTCGGGGCGGTTGTCGACCACATCGACTGCTGGGTCATCGGCGACACCGGCTCGAACGACGGAACCCAGGATTTCATCAAGGCGTTCTTTGCCGTCCACAACCTGCCTGGCGAGCTGCATGAGTTCCCGTTCCACAATTTCGAGCAGGCCCGCAACGCCGCGCTCGATCACGCCTATGCCTCGCCGCTCGCCTATGACTATCTGCTGTTCGACGATGCCGACATGGAGCTGATGGTTGAGGATACGGGGTTCCGCGAGGGGCTCGACGGCCCGGGCTACCGGCTGTTGCAGCGGTCGGATTCCGGCCTGGCCTATTGGAACACGCGCCTTGTCAAACGCGACGCCGGTGCCCGCTACCATGGCGTGACCCACGAATATCTCGACGTGCCCGGTGGCGTGCAGGAACTGAGGGGTGCCTGGTACAAGGACCACGCCAGCGGCTCGAACCGGGTGGACAAGTTCGAGCGTGATGCCAGGCTTTTGCTGGACGCCCTTGAGAACGATCCGGAAAATCAGCGCTACTGGTTCTACCTGGCGCAGTCCTACCGCGACGCTGGGCGGACGGCGGAGGCGGCGGTGGCCTACGCCAAGCGTGCCGCGATGGGCGGCTGGGACGAGGAGGCGTGGAATGCCCGCCTGCAGGAGGCGCGCTGCCTGCGCAAACTCGGCGACGAGGCTGGCTTTGTTCAACAGGCGCTTACCGCCTTCAATCAACGGCCGCAACGCGCCGAGCCACTTTATGACCTGGCACGGTTTTACCGCGAGAAGGGGATGAACGACGCCAGCGTGTTGTTCTCCGAAGCAGGGCTGGCGATCAAGCGGCCGGAGCAGGACATCCTGTTCCTCGAGGATTTCGTGTACACGACAGGCCTGCGCGAAGAGTATGCGATCGCGGCGAATTATGCGCGCGACCCGGTGCGCAAGGATCGCGGTTTCGCGACTTGCAACTGGTTAGCGCTGGACCGCAGTATCGGCGATGGACCCAGGGATCTCGCGTGGTCCAACCTGTTCTTCTATATGCAGCCAGCCAAGACAACGATGCCGTCGTTCAGCGCTCATCCGATCGTTTTCGCTGCGCCCGAGGGCTACAGGCCGTCAAGCCCCTCGGTGGCGCGCCTGGGCAAGGAGATTGTGCTTGCTCAGGCAGCGGTGAACTACACCACAAGCGAAGACGGCGTCCATCTCCGGACGAAAGGCGGCGAGGCGATCCTCGCTCGGAATTTCCTTCTGCGGTTGACCAATGGGCTCGCCGTCCGATCGACAACCGAGATGCTGCCGCCGACAAACATGCGCGAGGCCGGCGTCGAGGACCTGCGTCTGTTCGCCTGGAAAGGTAAGCTGTGGGGCTCGGCCTCCGTCCGCGATCTGGCGGACAGCGAGGGCAAGCAGGTCATCATGCGCGTCGACGACAGCGAAACCGGCCACCACCGGATGACCGACCTGCGCGTGCTGCCCGCGACGGGGCCGAGTGCGCACGACAGGAAATGGATGACGCAGGTCACATCAGGCGAAGCCGGCGAGGAGCGGCTGCAGTTGGTCTGTTTCGGCGATCCAATTCGGGTGGCGGATGAGCGAGCTGAAACGATCAGCGAGACCTCTCCTGGAATTGCGGCCCAACGATTCGGCGGCGTAAGCCAACAGGTCGCTTTCGCCGGCGGTTGGCTAATGTTGATTCACGAGGTGCAATGGAGACCCTCCGAGAACAGGCGATACTGCCTGCATCGATTTGTTTGGTTCGACGCAATGAACCTGCTGCAAAAGGTGAGCCGTCCCTTTTACTTCAACGAGAAGGGCGCCGAGTTCGCTGCCGGCTTGGCTTGGCATCCCGATGAGAAGCGCTTGCTGATTTCCTACAGCGTTGCCGACAGCGAGTGCTGGATCGCGACCGTCGATGATGCGGATGTGGGAGGGATGCTAGAGGATGTGGATCGCCTGTCGTCGGTGGCTGATCCAGGGACGAAACAGACACTGTCGACGCCGGCCTTGCGCGCCCCTCCAACGAAAGCCGGGATCAAGCCTGGCCGCGCCGACGGTGGGGCCATGGGTGATGCAAACCGGGCGCCGTTGGAAGGTAAGGACTTCGGCACCGGCAGCATGAAATCGACAGAAGAGATCTTTCATGAGCTCGCGCCGTTTCTGCGCGACGCCGATTCTCCGCTGGAACGACTGCAACGATCGCGCCAGTTCGACGCGCGGATTTATCCCTTCCTTGGCAGCGACGACACCGCACTTCCGCAGATCAACTGCTTCTATGAAGTGATGTCCGACAAAGCTGAGCATCGTACCTTGATTGGCGCCACAACGTCGATGCGAGCGGCTGGCCATCCGGTGCGGGTGTGGAGCTATGCGCCAGAGAAGCTCGAATTCCTCGTCCCGCACGGGATCGAGGTCCGCAATGCCGACGACGTCATGCCGCGGGCCCTGTTCGAGCGCATCGTCGCCGGCTCCGAGATCAGATATTTCAGCGATATTTTCCGCTACGCCCTGCTCTACGAACATGGCGGCCTGTGGATGGATTCCGACGTGATCCTGCTGCGGCCGTTCCCCTTTCGCGGCGATCATTTTTTCAATCTGCAATGGCGGGGAGCACACAAGGGCCACTTCATCTGCGGCAACGTCATATACGCCAAGCCCTACAGCCGCCACCTCAGGGCGCTATACGAATTGTCGCTCGAGCGTTTCCAAGAAGCGCGCGGCAAGGAGTTCGGTGACATCGGCCCGAAGCTGCTCTCTGACTACATCGCGACCGCAGCCGGCGCCGAGCTGCGCGACCGGATATTCAGCCCGATGTTCTTCAACGCGATCGATTGGACCGAGATCGACAGGTTCGATAGGCCGTTATCGGAATTGACCGATTATCTGAACGATGCCCGCGTGTTCGGTATCCACCTGTGGACGGCCCGCAACGACGCCCGGCCGGGCGGCGAGGAGGCACCGTTGATCTCGCAGCTGATCAACCCACTCGATAGTTTCCCGGCATTCACAACTCTCGCCGACCGCTTCAATACCGACAAGAACCGGCATACCGGCAACCGTCATGCCTATGCCAGGGTCTACGATCGCCTGCTGTCGGGCAGAAGGCTGGCCATGCGGCGGCTCATGGAAATCGGGCTTTGCCGCAGGCTGGCGGACAACCACAGCGAGACACCTTCGGTCGCGCTATGGCAGAGCTACTTTCCGTTTTGCCAGGTGGTCGGCGTCGACCTGACGGACTTTTCCCGCCTGAACAATGAACGTTTCAAGTCGTTCGTCGGCGACCAATCCAAGCTGGATGATCTGCGCGGAGTCGCGGCGAAACTCGAGCCGCGCTCGTTCGACGCGATCATCGACGACGGCAGCCACGCCTCGTTCGACGAGCAGCTCACCCTGCGCGAGTTCTTCCCGCTGCTCGCGGAGGGCGGCTGGTATTTCATAGAAGACCTCGACTGGCAGCCGCCGGGCGAGGATCTTGGCAAGATCACGCTGACGAAGAACTTGCTGCGGGAAATCCAGCAGTACGGCAGCGCGCGCTCGGTCGATCCGCTGGATGTGAGCGCGCTTGCCGGTCAGTTCGCCGAGATCCTGTTCTTCGACAGCCACTACGAGTTGAATCGGGCGAAACTGCTGGGAGGCCTGGTGGCTATCCGCAAGGGCGCGTCGGGCATGTCCGCCAGGCGAAATCTTGCACCAGCGCGTGAGTGAGCAGAGCGCCGTGAAAGTCGCTGTCTACACCATCGCCTTGAACGAAGCCGCAAACGCGGAGCGCTGGGCCAATTCGGCCGTCGACGCCGACTATCGCATTGTCGCCGACACGGGCAGCACCGACGATACAGTAGAACGGCTGACCGATGCCGGCGTTACCGTGCACAGGATAGCGGTCCGCCCATGGCGTTTCGACGATGCCCGCAACGCTGCGATGGCACTGATCCCGCACGACGTCGATGTGTGCTGCACAATGGACATGGACCGGTTCCTTGAACCCGGCTGGCGGGCAAAGCTCGAGGCTGTCTGGACTCCGGAGACGACTGCTCTCTATTGTCAGACAGTGTACAGAGCGAGCGTCGACGACCCGACCCCACTTCGCAACTGGCCAGCGAAAAACTTTCATCATCGCTGGGGGTATCGCTTCAAGAGGCCTGTTCACGAAGCCCTGGTCTTCACGGGAGAGAGGGAGGTCACGGCTAGCAGCAGCGACATTGTCATGTTCGAGGTGCAGGACCTTACCAAGCCGACAAGGAGCAGTTACCTGCCGCTGATGGAAGTGGCGCACAAGGAAGACCCCGCCGACGCACAAATCTGCTTCTGGCTCGGGCGAGACCTGATGTGGGCCAACCAGAAGGATCGGGCTGTCGAGTTGCTTGAGCGTTATCTTGCCTTGCCGACAAGCACGTGGGGCGAAGAACGAGCCGAGGCCATGCGTTATATCGCGCGTATGCGCCCAGAACAGAGCTTGTCCTGGCTGGACAAGGCGCGGATGGAAGCGCCGCACCGCCGCGAGATCTGGGCCGACCTGGCCGAAGAGCTCCACGGCAAGGCGGACTGGTTGAATCTGTTTTGGGCTTGCACCAACGGTATCGAGAGGACACACCGCACCGGAAGCTATCTGGACGATCAGAACTGCTGGGGATTTCGGCTGTTTGACCTCGGCGCCATCGCGTCATGGCACCTGAATGCGATGGGCCGTGCGGTAGAATGGGGGCAAAGGGCGCTTGAACTGGATGCAGGCAATCAGCGGTTAAAGGACAACCTCGATTTCTTCGTTCGGCTGCAACGGAAGAATTAATGAGTGAGTTAGAAACGATGTCGTCAGAAACAACGCCTGCGGTATTCCGCCCACTTGTATACACCGTTGCTTTTGGTGATGGTACGTACTTCGAATGCTTGAACGTTATGCTAACGTCCTTGTTAGAGGTCGGACGCTTCTATGGAAACGTTGCAGTTCTCTCTGACCGACCACTCAGTGATATCCTCCCCTACATTCCCCACCAATATCGATCGCGTCTCCACCACGTCCTTGTTCCTTCGATAGATATATCGCAACGTTATATCATCAATGCGCGATTTTTCGAAAATTATTCCCCTATTCTGTATCTTGATACAGACATAGTTATCGATACTGAGATCGAGTCGACTTTGAAAGCAATTGTTGAAGCAAATGGCGTCTGTGTTACCACAGAAAGAGCTATTTATCCTGAATTAGCCTCCTCTAAGATTGCTGATGTCATCGACTCGCGCCGAATTGGAAATTGGTTCGGGCTCGAACTCTGTCGCGCCGATCCCGCATGCGCACAGGAATTTTTGCCATGCGCAAATTCCGGAATTATCGGCTACAAAGACGCAGCGCTCTTCCGTTCAATCGGCGAGCAAATTGCGACCTTGTGCCAAGCCCCCGCGAATCGAGAGCTTACTCGATGGTTTGGCGATCAGCCGATATTAAACTACGTCCTAGTGCGGACACAAGCTTCGGAAACGGCTCCATTGAGCAACCGTTGCAAATTCGTGCATGGATGGGATCAGAATCCAGACAAAGCATTTGGATTTACGCACTTTATCTGGGCCCGGGGGAACAAAAAAATTCAACAAATGGCAGCGTATTTGGAAAACCTCCAGCGATCACGGATCGCCCATGATGGAAGGAAAAAAGAGTCGAATAGTCCGAGTGACTATTCACCATTTGTAAGAGAAAAATTAGAGACTAGTTCGTACATATTTGTTGTCACTTCTGCCTTGGCAACAAATCAAGGCGTATTGGAGCCGCAGGTGAGGTTTGTTCAGACTCTTCGAACAATCCAGTCTATAAGAGATCATGTTCCTGACGCCTTCATCCTTTTAGTCGATTCATCTCCAGTTTCCGTCAACTCCGATATAGAAAATGAAATTTGCGCGAAGGCAGACATTGCCGTCTTCTTGCATAACTTGAACCCAGGACTTCATCTCTCAAGAGAGCTCGGTGGGTTTTGGAATACACCCGACTACTCCAAAACTCTGTCAGAGACCTATGCGCTATTTCACGCCCTTACGCTAGTGAAGGTGATTAGCTCTGGAAGAATGAATAGAAGAATATTTAAAATTTCCGGAAGGTACCATCTTTCCGAAAATTTTGATATAGGAGAATACGATAGAATTGAGTTGCTTGGAAAGTATGTTTTTAAGCGCAGGGGGCTCTCGTGGCTTGCAAGCGAGGCGGGATACCTTAATACGAGACTTTGGTCATTTTGCTCGACCACTATCGATGAGACTTTAAGTTTACTTGTTTCGGTATTTGTTTGCAGCATCGAAGCTTCGGTTGACGCTGAACATGCCTATTTCAGAAAGCTGCTCGACTCTAGGGTCCATGAGGTGGCCACCATCCATGTTGCGGGGCAGATCGCATCTACCGGAGAAGAGCTGCTAGAATGAGGGCTTTGGAAGAGGGGTCTATTATGGGCTAGGCCGGATCAAGGTCGAATTCGGTGGTGGAGAGCGAAGCTGATAGTAAAGGAGTCCGGTCAGATCTTCGGGGGATCTAGCGCTGGAATGCCGCTGGTGTGATCCTCTGACTTATCTGTGAAGGCACGCTAGGTTCGCATTTTAATTCCTCGCAAGCAGGGATCTCCATCTCTCCGAGGTGGAGATCCGCGGGGTCCAACAGCGCGACGGTGGCAACCCGCAGGATTCGGTTGTTCGTGAGCGGAGCAATCGTTTTTGCGCCGGCGGCCGGGGTCACATGCTGCACGCTCAGCCGTTCAGGTTATCGAGCGGATGCGGCAAGCCTGCTTGGATCGGGCGCGCCTAATTACTGGTCGACAGCCGAGGCGCGTCGACGAGCAAGCGGTGATCCTGGCGCGTTCGGCTCTCGCTCACGGGAAGCTGAACGTCGCGCCGGCATCGATAAGGTATTGCCGATTCGCCCGGTGAAGAACCTTGTCAATCGTGATTCGCAGTTTCGGAAACCCTCCACCACACCGCATAGCCATCGATTGGAATTAATGGCGAGGTAATACCCTCTCTAGTCCGGAATTCATTAACAGCTTGAGCGCATGGGGCGAGGAAGTAGTCGTCAACGACTACAAATCCACCCTGCGATAGCTTACGATAAAGCGCGTCAAGAGCTTGAATTGTTGATTCATACATATCTCCGTCGATTCGGAGAATCGCCAATTTTTGTGTCGGAGCATTTGGGAGTGTGTCCTTGAACCAGCCCTCAAGAAAGACAACTTGCTCGTCAAGCAAGTCATATCTGCGGAAATTTTCTTCTACGTCCTTCCGGGAGATCGCCAGTTGCGTATGCGTGTGGTGGATATCTCCAGCGTCCGCCGCATAGATGTCCGGGCTTGGGGGAGGAAGGCCGGCGAAACTGTCGGCGACGAAGACCCGACGTTGAGTATCGGAGTACGAGGCAAGAATACCTCTCATAAAAATACATGCCCCGCCGCGCCAAACTCCGGCCTCGATGAAGTCGCCAGGAACATCATTTAAGATGACAGTTTCGCATAGATGCCGCAAATTGCGCATACGGGCCGAACCAATCATGGTTTGCGCCAGTCCTGGCCAATCCCGCCCAAGGGCACGCTTGTTCGGGTCGTATTTCCCACCCGTCCACGGATCAATAGGCGCGTCGCCATATAAGGTTCCGGTCAGCGATGCTTCCAGAACATTAAGGTATCTATTCCGCATTTTCATTGCGGCGGTCAAGAAGTCATGACTGTCATTCAACGTTCGCCTCCTTCTGAGAGCCTGACTCGAGCCACGCTTTTCGCGTTGGGATTTCGGATGCGAGTGCAGCTGGTTGAACGGCTACGCTGTCGCCGTAGCCGTGACAGATAGCGTTCGAACAAGGCGTCGAAAATTTTGTTGACCGAGATCTCTACTAATACCATGGTTAACCATTGTGCCGTCTGCAGAGATTTCTGCGACGTCCAAAGAGATGCCAGCAGTGCCGCTCCGTATCTGAGACAACAAGAGCTTCCTCTTCAGCGCGGACTGACGTCTCGTGGGCCACCTGCCAGCTTGACACAGTTTCTCCGCAGTGCGTTTGCGAAAGATAGCCTCGCCCACTCCTGATGCCCTATCTGCTCGCCGAGCCTTCGCCATTGCTGGATAGCATGGTAGATTAAATCTGGGTGGTCGGACATCAGGAATCGAAGTGCGACGACGAGATTTCGTTACACTCTTGGGAGGCTCGGCGGCCGGCAGCCTGATTTCTGCGTCGTTGACCGATCGGGACGCCCTCGGGGAAAGCTACGCGACCATGGCACCGACTACTCCGTTCCCGTCCCTCCTTTCCGCCCCGATCGAACTCGCCGGCGACTGGGGTCACATGCTTCCGCGCTCCGCAGATCAGGTCGTCGAGCGCACGCGGCACGCCTGCCTGGATGGCGTCCGCCTGCTCTCCGATGGCCAGCCTACGCGACTTCGTGTCGACGAGCACACTTCGGGACAGCCGGCGATCTGGCTGCACCCCGACGGAGGCAGCATGGCGTGGATAATTGTCGACATTGGCGAACGGGATTGGTCGAAGCTCGCCTATCAGTTCGGGCACGAGCTCGGCCACGTCATGGCCAACAGCTGGCAGGCGGACGCCAAGCCGGCGCCGCCCTGCCAGTGGCTGGAGGAAGCGTTGGTCGAGGCCCTCTCGCTGCGCGGTCTCGGTCGGTTGGCGAAGGACTGGAAAGAGAGTCCGCCATTTGCCGGCGACAACGCGTTCGGCGATGCCATAGCGGCGTATCGCGACAACATCGTCCGCGGCTACGCCGCGCTCGCCGACAGCCAGGGGCTGAGCCGCGACCCGGCCGCCTGGTTCGCCGATCATCGCAGCGAAATCGAAATACCCGGTCTCAATCCGTTTGCCCAAGCAATCTCCCAGACCATCCTCACTGAGTACGAGGCGGCGCCCGACTGTGTCGAGGCGCTGGGCGCACTCAACCGATGGCCCGGCCGCACAGGTGTTCCGATCGCCGAGTATCTGAATCGATGGGAGGCGAGTTGCGCCGAACTGCAAGCCTCGCCCCGACTGCCGGTCCGGCTGCGCGAACTGCTGCACATTGCTTGATGGGTAAGGGGGTGAGGAACAAACCAGCCATCTCTGATGTTCGGAACTGCACCGAAGGAGGTAATTGCGAAGCGTTGACGCGCACGAGACAGCATCCTTCTGCGAAGCCTTGCACGGGCCACGGCAGAATCCACTCCGCTAGAGCCAGCGGGGGAGGAGGAGAGGGCGCCGCTCGCCGCCTGTAGTATGCTGCGGTTGGGCAAAGGGATCGCCCGGCCAAGGCCCGATCTCTATTATAGATCGGGCGCGGGTGAACTCGACCTCGCAGAGTATATGCGATCGACCATGTGGGAGGGGATGATACGACCGGGAACGTGGACGATCAGCTGCGGATTGTCTGGTATGCGCCTTATGATCGGCGCCTTCGCGCCAATGTCGGCCGTTGAGGCTTCCTTGATCGTCTCCCGAAAGAAGACGTTCGACTTGGCGGCATGATCACCGGATTGATCCGAAGCAGGCACTCCCCCTTTGCGAGCGTACTGCTTTAGAATGATCTAATATAGTCGATTGCATGGCAGTCGTCGTTCCCGGAGCGGTATATGGTGTGTAATCGTTGGTTGCCAAACCATCTATTCAAAGTGGTGCGCCGGGAGAGCTTGTCATGAAACTATCGAACCTGATCAAACGTTACGACAATGTGGAAAGAGCCGCCGAGGAACTCGAGACAGAGCTAGTCGAGGCTTTGAACATCTCCCTGAGCCTTGACGAGGTGTCACCATCAGACGACGGCAGTGCCTTGAAAGACAGCCTCGCAATAGGGACCGATGCCCTGCAACCCGAGGGCACTCCCAATGAAACCCCTTGCCAGCTAACTTCGCATACGCAGAGCCGGCTGGCTGCTTTGAGCTCATTTGAAATGCTCTTTCAGGATGCGGAAGGCCATTTGGAGGATGTCAAAGCCAAGCTAATGGAGGTTGCAACTTCGCTCCACTACACACGCGATTTTTTTCAGATCCTTCAAGCGGACTTCTTTCGTGCCAACGAACTGGAAGTGGCAAATGCCAACCTGACGAGACAACACATGGTCCTGTCCGAACAGCTGCACGATGCGATCAGGAAGCAACGTGAGCACGACAGCGCGTTCGGAGCCATACAGCAGCGCGAAGTAAGCTTGGTCCAGGACAGGGACGCTCTTCGTAGTGCGCTCGCCGCCGTAAGGCTGGAACTTGTAGAAGCGGCCAATACCATCGCAATAAGGGAGGCCGACTTCGGCGAGGCGGCCAAAGCTCTTTCGGCCAGAACAGCCGAGGCCGATAGACGGGCGCGCGAAAACGATACCTTGCGAGAAAAGCATGTCAGACTCTCGATCGACCTCGACAAGGCGCAAAAGCGGGAAGCTGAGGCGAGGCGGAGGCTTGATGAGCTGTCGACGATCCACGCCAACGATGCGGTGTGGCATTCCGAACTGCTGGCTGCGCTCGGCAAGAGCGAGAAGGACGAAACGCGGTTGCAGAAGTCGCTTGAGATCGCGCAGGCGAAACTGTCGGAAATGGCAGAGGCCGCACGCATCATGGAAGATGACACGGGAGCCGAACGTGCACGCAGTCTCGCAGAGATGCGAGGTTTGCGATCTGAAATTCAAAGTCTTCAATCGCGACTGGATGTGGCAACGAACGAGGCAAGTGTAGCATCCAGTGAAATCGCCAGGCTGACGGCCCAATGGAGCGATACCTTGGCCGAAAAGCAGGTTGCGGATGAAAGGCATTCTGATCTCTTGAAAGAGAGCGAAGCCGACATGACGAGCCTTTCGAAGCTGACTGCGGACCTCTCACACATCTCGGCGCAATACGCCTCCGAGCAGATGCAGCACGAAGTCCAGAGGCAGGAATGCGAAGATTTGCGGGCAGAAATTGTTGCGCTTGGTACGCGGGTCAAGGAGTTGCTGCCCTATGAGCGTTTGCACAAAGTAACGAGTGCAAGGGAGCGTGAGGGCGTTGTTGGTGTTGGCAGCATGGCAGTGGAACCAACCCGCTCCACAACCAGACGACGTTCCCGCCCGAGCTTGCGTGCAGCGTCGTAGGGAGCGACGGCGGTACTGATGCTGGTGGTCACAAAGTGATCCTTTTGGGCGCACAATCCAGCGCCCGGCGTCCCGTTCACAGTTGGCTCTAGTAGAACCGAAGACAGCAAAGCAGGCGTGCGAACTTTGGTCTGGCTCTCTCGTTTTTTGCGGCCTCAAGGAAGCAGCGACGCAACCGCCGCATCACAGTTCCGCAGCGCAGCAAGCGCGGGTAGTTGAAGTCGATCTTGCCTTCGAGAAGTTTGGCAGCGACACATCTGCTCACCACCAGCAGAGATCACGAAGGTCATAGAGGAGGCCTTCGAGCAGCAGGGCTGATGGGTTGACAATTGGTCCGGTGTGATCGTGCTGCTCCGGTGCTACTACAACCATGCTGCTGATCGCCGATGCCGTTGCCCGATTGGTCGTGGCGCCGGCCGAACTGCCGATCGGCATCGTCACCGCGATCGCCGGCGCGCCGTTCTTCCTCTGGATCCTGCTGCGCAAGCGCGGCGTGATCGACTTGTGAGATTTGAAACCTATTAGGCCGGCATGATCGAAGCACGCGACGTCACCGTAGCGATCGGCGGCAACGGGCGATCTGGCGTCTACGGGGACAGTGGCCAACGACCGCGACCTCTCCGCGATGAAGCCAGTGAAGGCCGCGACCGTGCGTGCCGTGCTGGCGCAGGCATGGTCCGATCCTGATCGAACGTATTCGATGTGAATCCCTCTTTTGTTCCCATGGCAGGCCGTTTGCACGCGCAGTAATAGTTGATTCAACCGTTGCTGGTATAATATGGGATGTGGGTGGCGGCTCCGACAGTTCGGCGGGCGCTGAGTGCCGAAGCCGCCTGCGCAGTCCGGTTGGGGTCCGACCGCGCCGTTCTATTCTGGGACAGCGCGGTCAACGTTTCGTTAAAATATTATGGAGATAATTAAGTGCGTGCTAATTGAATCGCCGTTCGCGATTCGGTGCATGCATGCTTGTCCCAGCAGTTGGTTTCGCTGCGCTGGGTTGGTGGTCCTGTGAAAACTGATCCATTTCAGCGCTAACAAAGTGACACCGCTCTTGCATACCGGCTGACCCTGGTCCTGATCCGATCATTGATCCAGGTCAGGCTCGCCGGGCTCGAGGTGGTTGGAGCCCGGCGAGCTGTCTACCAAGCATGGAACGATCTGGCCGCGGGGACGGCCCGGCTTTCTTTGGGGGTAGAGAGCAGCCGGGCCTAACCGGCTGGGGACTGGGGACATGGCCGGCTGCCTAGTTATATATGCTCATGCTAATATGAACGCACCACACCTTTATGGACTAGGCGAAGGTGGAGCATGCTCGACGAGTCGGTGGCGACCGGTTGTGAGCGTGTTTGAAGCGCCTCACTGCTCAACGGTGTTTGACCACGAAAGCCAAGACCAAGGCGCTGGCCTGGGCGAGAGAGATCGGCGACAGGTGAGGGTCGACGAGATCATCCCGAAGCGCTAGTCGCCATTCTGGGCGGAAAAGTCTGGGGCCGGCGCCCTCCTTTTGAACCTGAACAAACCAGAAGGGCGCCGAGCCTTTTTACCAGACAGCGCTTTGAGGGAAGCGGCGCCGAGTAGCAGGAGTGTATCTCTCGCGTTAGAGTTGTTGGAACACAGCCTTTTGGACGATGGCCCGCAGCGAACGCTCGAGAAGATGACCGGCGCCAGGGGAGATCAGCTGGGCTGTGCGGCGCCGGCCAAAGCAGACATCTGGTCCGCCGCAGTTGAAGTCATGACCTATTCGGTCGATCGGCGTTATGCAGTGATCACCTAGGAGGCCCCGCGCGCAAGCTGGCTGCCGCCGGGATCGCTTGACATCTTGGGGTGGAGAGCGGTCAGCGGGAACGCGCGCCCGCAGAACCCTCCGAGTGAATTCGAGGATGACCTTCTACACGCTGAGTTCGGAGCCCCTGGACCAACATCGACGCTGGCCTAATCCACCTTTTGGATGAACTCGTGGGTGCTGAGTGTTTGAATGGTGTTGTCGTCGGTGAGTTGACAGCGCCGCCATTCATTAAGCGAAGCTTTCGTTCTCGGTCTATCCGTCGGCCACTCATGGCGTCGAAGCCGACCATATTATGGTATTCAACGACGGTATTCCTGTCCGCTGGTGCCACCGCATCTGTAGCGTCCAAGTTCCTGCGTCATTTGTCGTCCTATTCGGTCAGTCGCCGCGATCCCCAGGGCAGCATTGCCGATCATGTGCAAACGCAAGCCCATCGACGTGAGGCACCTGCGCCGCGAGGAAGGCTTGCGTCATTCCTCTGCAAGATTCCAGGGAGGCGCTTGCCGCCCAAGGATGGCGCGATTTAAGACGGTCAACCTTCCCCGGCGATTTGACGATGCTGCGTGGCCGGCTTGTCGGGCATCATCGGCCGCCTTTAGATGAGACACCACCGTCTCGACGGGTAGGCTCGGCGGTGTTCGGTTTTTCTTCGGTTCTCTTCGTCCAAAGCGTGTTGAAAAGTGCGAATGAAAACAGGAAATATCCAACCTGGAATATGACCAAAATCAGCAAGGTCCATGCAAGCGACTTCCAGAACGAACCCGTCGCTAGGTAAATCCATAACGCCACCACGGTCGACGTGGCAAACATCCCGACCAGGAATCGCGGAAAAAACATTTATGTTCAATGCCGCCCCATATTGGACCGACCGGTCTTTCGTCTACTCCCAGGAGCATTTAAGGTTTCACTAAATTAGTTATTGCGCAAGCGCCATGCTGAGTTAATGAGTCCTGCGCCAATCTGGATGACGCCGGCCAGCACGGTTGCAGCCAGCAGATACTGCAGGAGGTGGTCGCGGACCACCGTGACCAGGACCACCGCTGTGGCCGCCGTGGCCGCTGAAATCATGCCCAGCCGGCCGCTGGTTATTGCGGAAATCACGCAATCGAAAACGAAGCATAGAGCCCGATTTTTTGGTCAACGCCGGCAATCATCGAGAACGCGATCGCCTCGGGGATAAGCGCCGGCGCGACAACGAGGCCTGCGAGCAGGTCACCTCGGATGTTGCCGAACCACTGGTCGCGATAGCCATGCAAAGAAAACATTGGATTCTGGTCGAATTACCAACCGCACGGACCAAACGGGGCCTGTCCTGCAAAAAGCGTCATGCGGTTGAGTTGTCCGGCGGATTGGCGGCCGGAAGAGCCACCCGGAGTTTAACCGGGTCCAATCGAGATGACGCACTTAACACATATCCCGCACCGCGGAGCGGTTCGATGCGCAACGCGCCGTCAGGTTTGGCAAAAGTCGACTACGCTGAGCCGCTAGACGGACATGAGTTCCAGCACGTGATCACTGCGAGCTCGTCATTTGAGACCGTCCTCGAGGCCATTCGCGCCGTGCTACGCGAGGCGGATATCTGGATCATTTATGAAATCGATCCTCAGATGCTGCTTAAAGGTGGCGGCTATATCATCGCGCACGAGGCAGATCCTCTTCTTTCAGCCGCGCTACATGGTTCACCTGTTGGGTGCTGATCCGGCCGCGCTTTTGGAGGCGCTTCTGAAGGCAGTGGTCATGAAGGATGCGAATGGGATTACGGTGAGCACATGTGGGCCAAGCTGGCGGTCACGCTGGTCTTCATCGCGCCTGCGATCGATGCCGGCTGCCATGCCGCCCATGGCATCGCGAAGCACATGATGCCTTTGGAGACCTGGCAGGATCGTCTTTTCCGTCATTGGCGCGACCGCCGTCGGCGTCACGGCATATCTCCGGGTCGCGGGCATGACAGCCGCCGGCCAATCCGGCAGGGATGTGGTTCGAGCCTAGACCCGCGCGGGCGAGGCGGGTAGACCAGACCGACGAAGGCCTAGCCACCTCCTTATCGGTGGTTGGAGCAATCGGGTTCCATGCAAGGATCGAGCAACGGCCACGTGCCGGCGCGGCCCCGTCTGTGGAATTGGACTTTCTTCGGTCGATGCCCATTGCAGACCAACCAGTGCACCATCAGCCTGCAGCCGACCTCGTGTCGCTCCTCAAGGAACTCAAGCTTCAGGCAGGCAAGAACGAATGGTCTTCCCGACCGAAGCGGGCACGCCTTGGTTATTGTAGAACTTCTACGCGCGGGTCTGGACGAAGCTTTTGAAGGATGCCGGCGTCAAGACGTTCGGCTTCCACAGTCTGCGGCATTTTCACGCCAGCATGCTCATCGACAGCGACGCCAATCCGAAGGAGATCCAGACGGAACTCGGCTTCGATCCAGATGACCTATGACCTTTATGGGCACCTGCTCAAATCGAAGGATAATAACGCCAGGCAGAAGGAACGCGCCGAGGCTCTGGCGAAACGCTTGTAGAACGGCACTTCGACATAAACGGCCGATTTTGCAACATGGCCGTTGAAAACAAACCGCTTTTCGGCCTCATGAGCAGATCAGGTATCTTCGATTTTCGAGATAATACATATGAAACAATCGATTATGTCTGATTATGGTCTATTTTCATGTCTCGCCATGTTGCAACTGAATATGCTTGGTTTTCAGTGATTTTCACTGCCACGCGGCTACCCGACGCGACATGAAGTGCGACATGAGAAGCCCGCCACCGTGAGAGCAGCCGGGCAGTTTTTGCCCGTACGGAATCGATCTGTGAGGTTTGTCACAGACGCATCGACGCATCGGCGTAGGCTACGTGCAGTTTCCTGCAGCGGTAAAGGGAGTGGTCCGATGCTTGTGAACTTTCCTATGCTTGTGAATCTTCCTCTTGTCGCAGTTGGTCCCCTTGCCGATTGGGTCCGTCATCGAGCCGAGCAGAAGGCGCTGTTGAAGGCAACGGACGAGTTGAGCGAGTCACCAGACGACATGCTCAGCGACATCGGGATTTCCCGTGACGACATCACGACGTTTGCGTTTCGCAGCCCGGCGTCGAGATGAGGCGCCTTTTACCGCCGGCCTTCGTGGGGCGGGGTTGCGGATGTCTCTGGCCGGACATTCGACGTCAGTGAAGCGAGGCACCCCTCCAGACGTTCCAGCCGCGCCTTCTGGCATCGCAATGTGTGCGCGACGTCATGCAGCCTGGATTTACCTTGAGAGTTGGCGGCAGCGATCAAGTCCATTTCGAGCCGACTGATCTCGCTCCGCAGCTCGCGAGCCTCAGCTTCCCTTAGACCCTTGATCCATCAGCCCCGCGCATCGCAAACACCATCCAACGACACTAGGTGGCCCGATAGCAGCGAGCTTGCTAACAACCATGCCATGGATCTTCTCGAGTTTTATGCATTGCTAATATAAGGAGCCCGCCATCGAAGCAGCGGGCCAAATGCGACACGGTGTCGTATTTAGAGCGAAACCAGCACTTCCTGAGATTTCAGGTCATCGCCCCCCATCGCGGTTTCGCCGTAAGTGTCAGGGCATGGCTCCGCGTCCGCGCCTTCCTCGTAGTCGGCGTTGTCTAGCTCTAGATCGCATGTGTCGCCGGCCGGCAGGTTGGGAGCGGTGCCGGACAGGAATGACTGCCCGCCGTTATGTGCCCAGCCGAGCGACGGCTCGTCGTCGCCGGTTTCCTCATCGTCGCAAAAGTCCGCCTCCATCAAATCCAATGCCGTCACCAGCGACATCGCCCGGTCTAGAAGGTCGTTGAGCCGTTTCTCGATAGATTGGCGCCAAACGCGCGGGTCCGTTCCCTTGGGCATGCCGTTGGGGCGTAGCGTCCTAACCAGGGCGGTCATGACACGCGCTCCCGATCGAGGAAGGCCAGCGCCGATATCAGGATGGCTTCTGCCACCCGATCAATCAGCGAGTGCTCCTCCAGAGCGTAGCGGATCGCTTCAGCAACACCCCGATTGCTCGTTGCCGGCGGTGTTGCGTGCCACAGCTTGTCATCCAGCGGCCCATAGGTTGCCGCGACGAGAGCATCCTAGTTTTCGCTCGTGATCTCGCCGTTCGGAATTGCCATGAACTCTGCCATCTTGGCATAGTATTGGGCGATGGTGTCGGCGAGCGGGTCAGGAGCCCTCGCTCACCCCGCCAGCGCTACAGCGCCTCCTATGACTGGAAGCGAGGCAAAGGTGCCAAGCATGGCACGGCGGGAAAATCTCCCGATGACTGCGGGCATAGCTTCGCCGGCAGCCGGAACAAGCGTGTTCGGCATTGTAAATCCCCTTTGGGTTCGATATGCTGTTTACAGTGTAAACATGCCATTGCCTGTATACAGTGTCAACAGGTGCGCGAATGATCACACCATCACAGTGCCGAATGGCTAGAGCCGCGCTTCAGATTGGCGTGCGCCAACTGGCTCACAAAGCCGGCATCTCATCCATGACGGTTACTCGCTTCGAAAACGGCCATTCTGCCGGCGCACCTGAGACGGTCGCCGCATTGCGTGCTGCCCTCGAAGCTGCCGGTGTCGAGTTCATCGCCGAGAATGGCGGCGGCGCTGGCGTCAGGTTGAGGAAGTAGCTGACCTATGACCTCTGCGAAGCAAGCTATCAGCGATGCGATGGACAGTGCGATCCGCAAGCGCGTGCGCTTCACTGTCTTCGCGCCAAATGACCTGTATTCATGGGTGTGGGCAGCGTGGGCACACGGCAACTCGTTCTACCTTATGCCGACAGGATTGGGGCCGGCTCAAAAGGTAAGCCTCCATGCCGACCACAAATTCCGGCTGGCCTTCGACAAGAACGATGTCGAATACCTTCGCTCACGCAACAGCCGGGGGTTATTTACGAGCGCGCAACCGTGGTCTGGGAGAAACCCATGTTGCCAGAAACGGGCGCCGTCGAGGTTGTGTCGCTTACTATCCCCGCAAAGCATCTTGCCCTTGGTGAGCAAGTAGGGAAACCGGGAAAGTGCCTATTTGCTTTTGGCATAAGAAATTATGAGAACGCCGCGCAATTCCGTTTCTTCATGTCCAAAGAGCCAGCCGCGACCCTTGAGCCAAAATTGAGCATGATGGGGAGGCCAACATTTTTCTTCGGTTTGGACAATGGCCAGAACGTTAGCATGGTTGTGCGCGAGGTGCCGTTCACTCCACCCACCACGTGTGACCGGACCGGCGCAGAGCCATGACCAGAAAAGATTTTCGGCGTTTCGATCTACGCTGTTCCTAGGCCTCGCAATTGGCCTAGGCGTTGGCATTGGATGGCAATAGCTGGATAACGCCAATCTACCCCGGCGATGCGCGGTCGGTCAGTCCGCCAAGCCGGCATCGCGATGCTGCATCGCGTCGAGGTAACCTCGAACACGCTGCCCACTTCCTCAGTGATCTCATCGACGCCGATGCCCTCACTGTCGGCGGCTTTCATCACTTCATCGGCCAGATCGCTGATGGCGACAGGATCGCCGGTTATGGCGTCGGCCAGATGGTCTGCCATCCATTTCCGCTACTTGACCCCTGAGACGGCCGCACCAGACTCCAGTGCATGGTTAGTGGTCTCAAGATCGGCGATGAGGTGGTGATCGACGCCACCATTATTCGACGCGTCACTGACCACAGGATCAGCGTGTCAATACCGACTTACGGATTTCCGCATTCCGTTCGGGATAGCACCACGAAGGTGGTCAAAGGTCAGACCATCGAACTGATCGGCAGCGTCACGCGGGTCGAGATGGACGCCGTAACGGTCAGCCTGGGTGGCCCGGTGGTGACGGTCGCGCTTGACGTTGTGCGGCCGGTGAAGCTCTAGCTTTCCCGACTTTACCGCCCTAACGGCTGCTTCGAAAGCGAGAGAAGTTCGGCCTCATCTTTTATCCCGGCCATGTAGTTGGCAATGATCCGAGAGGCCAACCGGCCCTGCGCATCGGGTGATTGGTCGTCGACGAGTTTAAGCTGCTCGAAAACGCGCCCTAGCAAGGCCAATTCGGCAGGCTTAAAAATCCCGGCATCCACGGCTTTTCGTCTGATGGGCATGACTAGTGTTCTTCCCTCACCGTCTCAAGCCGCCAACCTGAAATCGGTTCCGGAACATTTTAGCCAAAGTGAATGTTTCAATGGTTATGAAGATCGAAGCCGACGAATGCCGGGCAGCGTTGACGCTCATCCGGCGCACAATCGAGGATCACTGCCCGCCTGGCGTGTTGCCAAGCGAAGAGATGGTGAATGGCCTCTATGGGCCGGGACTGATCCATGAGGCGGAAGCACTAGCGGCTGCCATCGTCGCAACCGTTGACCAGAGAATTGCGTGTGATGATGAAACCGCCGTCTCCTGGTATTAAATAGAGACCGACACAGGGAAGCTCGCTTGGTCGCGCGACGGTGGGCTCGCACCGACCGGGGCAGGTGGTGCGAGCCCGGCCGAGTCTTGCGGGACCTCGACCAGCAGCGAACACCCACTCGCTGCCGTTCTATGAACAAGCCCCAAATTTCAGGTTCCGCTAATGTACAAAAAAGCCCACCAACCGTTGAGGTAGTGGGCAGTTTTGGGAGACACTGAAATGGGAACAGTGCGACCGCCCGAAGTGTTTCGAGCGACGATGTTCCAAGGGGGGATTCACAGATCCGCGCTTTCGATGTTCAGAGAAGGGTGGTCCTAGCGCGTCGCTCGCTGACTTCGTCAAGTTGCTCGCTTCGGGGGAGCTTCCAATCCTAGACGAGAAGACTGATCGCCAGCGAAAGCGACGGCATCTGTCTCATTTTCGAATGCTCGGGAATACGTTTCACCGTTCCTCCCTATGATGCGAACAACCCACTCGCCCAACGATTGGCGGATCTCTAGGAAGAGGGAAGACGAAGACGGCGGCCGGTACGTGACGCTGTCCAATGCCCTCGGGAGGCTTGTCCCGCCAAAATCGGCTCTATCATCGGAGGAATGAACTTCACGCATGCACTGACTCCCGAGACCGCGAGTCAATTAGCGCGTGCTTAATTAGTTCCGCAGCGTTTTAACGAATCGTTGACCGCGCTGTCCCAGAATAGGACGGCGCGGTCAAACCCCAACCTTGGCTGCGCAGGCGGCTTCGGCATTGAGTTCCACCCCGAACTGTCGAAGCCGCCACCCACCCACACTTATACCAGCAATGGTTGAATCAACCGTTACTGCACGTGCTTTCCAGGGCGCTCGCCTGATCGTTAGACTTTGACGGAAGAAACCGGGGAGTCACATTCGATCGATTCCGATCTAGAATCCGGTCATGGACACGGTATTCGATGATATCGCCAACGTCCCGTGGCGCCCTGTCCGCGCCTTTGCCTTCGACATGGCCGGTAAGCTTGTCCTTGGCCTTGCCATAGGTCTGGGCGTCCGCATTGGGATGGCAACAGCTGGTTAGCGCCAATCTACCCCGGCCATTTTCCTGACCGCAACAGTCAAGCACTCCTGTGAGCCGAATTGCTTTCGCGCCTCAGCGGCGCGATGCTTTCTCCGGGGAATAAGCGCAGGGGGACTTCTCGATGTTCGTAGACCTGTACGAAACGCTGGAGATCAGCCCAAACGCCAATTCGGAAACCGTGGAGCGCGTGTTCCGCTATCTTGCGATGCGCTATCATCCAGACAATCAACAGACTGGTAATGAGGCCCGCTTCAGTGACCTAGTGGAAGCCCATAATACGCTTAAGGATCCGGTCAAGCGGGCGCAATATGACGTGGCCTATAAAGAGCATGCCGGCCGTCGTCGCGAATTGACCGAGGAAGCCAGCAACAAGAAAGGGCTTCGGGCTGGATTTTGAGATTCAATCCAAGCTGCTCTCGCTTCTTTACACAAAGCGCCGGCACGAGGTCCGCAATCCTGGTATCGGAGATGTAGAGCTTGAACGACGCTGCCTAGATGTTTGATCCCAGGCTTTGATGGCGCATACTTTTCGTCCGAATCAAAGGATGCGCTATGGGCCAGGTTCTTCATGGGAGCGCCACGACGACAAAGGCGATCCGTCGAGCGATACAGCATAGTCAAGAGAGCCTGAGGGCGCTGGCGAAGCGCTACGGCATCAATCAGAAGACGGTTAGGAAGTGGAGGAACCGGACGTCGGCCGCCGATCTTCCGACTGGCCCCAGAGGTCCGAAGTCGACAGTGCTATCGACTGAGGAAGAGGCGGTCATCGTCGCCTTTCGGCGTTATATGCTGCTGCCACTGGACGATTGCCTCTATGCTCTCCAACCGACGATCCCGCATCTGTCGCGGTCATCCTTGCATCGCTGCCTGCAGCGTCACGGGATAGGCAGGTTGCCGGATGTCGAGGGCGACAAGCCGGCAAGGAAGAAGTTCAAGGCCTATCCAATCGGCTACTTCCATATCGACGTCGCCGAGGTCCGAACCGAGCAGGGCAAGCTGCATATGTTCGTGGCCATAGATCGGACCTCGAAGTTCGCTTTCGTCGAGCTGCACGAGAAGGCAACGACGGCGGTCTCCGCCGATTTCCTGCGCCATCTTCTTGATGCTGTCCCTTACAAGATCCACACAGTGCTTACCGACAACGGCATTCAGTTCACGACCCCAGGTGCCGGCGGCTCGGCCGTTCCGCTGATCAAGGAAGCCATGGCGGCGGGAGAAATCATATGGGCGCACGCCTTCGAACATACTTGCGCCAAGGCCGATATCGACCACCGAACGACAAAGCCAAGGCACCCATGGACCAACGGCCAGGTCGAACGCATGAACCGCACGATCAAGGATGCGACCGTCAAACGCTTCTACTACGAGAGCCATGACCAACTGCGCCAGCATCTCGCCGATTTCGTCTTAGCCTATAATTTCGGCCGTCGACTGAAGACCCTCAAGGGCCTCACGCCCTTTGAATACATCTGCAAAATCTGGACAAAAGAGCCCGAACGATTCAGGCTCGATCCAACCCATCAAACCTTGGGACTAAACATCTAGCAGCTGGTCTGCCGTGAGGCCGGAAAAATAGACGAGATCGAACGCCAGTACAGCCATCGCTCTAGCCACTCATTGGAACGCTCAAACTAACGCTAGAGCGCGCTAATGTTCCGTCTGGACTCAATGTCGCTTTGGAAGCATTCTGTCACCGGGGGGTGAGGGGCTGAAGCCCATCGAAATGGCACTGGTAACTGCCGGTCGTCGCCTTCATTGGCGCTGGCGCCGGCATTTACGTCGCCAGCGCGGGTTTGCCGGCGGTGAGCCTTCCGAGCGCATTCAATTCGGCATGCAACATCAAAGGCAATGTCTCCATCAACACGGGTGAACGGATTTATCACGTGCCTGGAGACGAGTTTTATGCGGCAACCATCATCCGGCCTGAATACGGCGAAACATGGTTCTGCAGCGAGGCTGAGGCTCGGGCAGCGGGATGGCGGCACGCCCGGCGCTGACCCGGGCGGCGGCGGCGACGGGAAGTTTGTGCCGGACCAGCCTTCGTTGCCGCTTGACTCGGACGTCTCGCCAGCGTTCAGGATCAGCCTGAACGACCCCGCCCCTTTTTTGCCTTCGGAGCATATACATCGGCGGAGGATACGATCGTCGGCAAGACATTCGGCGGCAGCGGGCTGGTCGTGACATACCAAAACAAGACCTTTCACGCCGTGGCGACGGCGCTGGACGAGCCGAACGATCGGCTCTGGGTCCTGTGCGAACGTTCGCCGGACGACGATGTACGGCGTGATGGCCGCTTGGCTGACCTTCACCTTGGCCGCTAGCGTCGTGCTGGCGCTGGCTTGGTGGCCTTGGTAGGCCTCATACGGTGTAAGATTGCGGCCAAGGGTAACGCGCGGCGGCGACCGGGGCCGCTCCTACGCATCCGATGCCGGCGTGCCGACTGCGGCGTTCGCGCGTTCCTGATTCCTGCGCAGAAAAGGATATCCAATCTGGCCGAGGTAGCTTGTCGGGACAGGCTCATCAACACCGTACTTCTCCGGCAATGCCGAGCCCGGAACGTGAAACGTACCAAGTAAGGCGTCGATGATCGAAAGCTGGCTGGCGAAATTCTTGTCGTAGGCTTCTCGATGATCGGCGTGGTGCCAACGGTGGAATTGCGGGCTGGCGATCAGCCATTTGAGCGGGCCGAAGTTCATCCTGACGTTGGCATGCAGTAGCAGGGCATGCCCGGTGTAAATCAGGAAGTAGATTGCGATGGCTTCGGTCGAAAACCCCAGGAACAATATGGGCAGGAGCGATACGGATTTGGTGATGATCTGGTCCACCGGATGCGCCCGGAACGTGGCCAGCCAGTCCAACTCATCGATGCTGTGATGGATGGCATGGAATTTCCACAGAGCCGGGATCGCATGGAAAGCGCGATGTGCAGCATACACGCCGAGATCGGCTATGATGATGATCTCGACAATCTGCAGCCAAGTCGCTTGACCACTCACTATCGGGCCCAGTCTTTCCGGGACCAGCAGCCCTGCCAAGCTCGCCGCGGACGCCGCGACCAGAATCATGACAACTTTCAGGATGAAGCTGTTCAGGAGCGCGTAGATCACATCTATGCCGAGGCTCTTTCGAAGGATCTTTTGCTGCGGATGCAGAGCAAGAAGTCGTTCCAACGGTACGAAGATCAAAGCGCAAATTATTAGCGGCTTTAGAGCAAAAATATCCACCAACCCCCTCCTAAAAGTCAGTCATTGAACCACTTGACTGCACGCCGCGCAACTTGATGGTTGATAAACGGTTAAGGGCTACTGCGCGGAACTAATTCTTAACGGAAGACGTTCATCTTCTTGCAAAATAGTTCGGGAACGACCGATGCTGAAATATGCCGCCAAATTGATCTACCTCGCGCCCGCACTGACTTTTGGTCTTGGCGCGGCGTTCGTCGCGGCCGCCTATCGGCTTGGCGCGTCACCCGCCGATCCAGCCGCCTGGCAGGGTTTTACGGCTCTCGCCCCGCTGGTCCGCGAGCCGGTCTATCTTGTTGCCGGGTTGCCGGGCTCCGGCTATGCCGCTGCCTTCGTCATCTTCGCGGCCGCCGCGCTCATCGGCGTGGTGATTGCCTTCTCCTCGCGTCCAATTTGCAGGGCGCGGTTTGTCCATGCCCATCTTGCCTTCCTGATGCTCTTCCTGTCGATGGGCCGGGCAGGGGTATTCTCGGCAGGTAACGCCGAGATAGGTGTCGCCCCAGCATCGCTGACTGACTGGACGCTGGATTTCAGCAGCTTTCCCGCTATTGGTGTCGGCCTTTTTGCAGTCGTCGCGCTGGCCTGCGCGGTTAGCCATCGGTCCGTCATACGTGACATGATTGCGCGGGCGGCCGCCATGCAGAAGGTCGAGAGCCGGCGGACCAGACATTCCGTGGTGATGGCTGGTGCCGCCCTCGCTGTGGTCGGCGCCATCGCTACCGCCGCGTGGACCAGTGAGAGGGGGCCGTTGCCCCTGAATGCATGCGAGCAGATAAAGGGGCGTCTTGTCTGCTGGCAGTAGCTTAGGCCCCGGCGTCATCTGCCAGCCGGAAGCCGGCACGCCGAAGAAGCTGTTCACCAGTTTGCCCTGCGCGTCATAAGTGATCGAATCGACCGTGTCGGGCAAGCCGCCGGGGATCTCGACCAAACCCTCAGAGAGCCCCGCCAGGACGTATGGCGCCCAATCCGCGCCTTCGCCCTCGACATGGCAGGCAAGCTGTTCCTGGGCCTCGCAATAGGCCTTGGTGTCGGCATCGGGATGGCAATCGCCGGTTAGCTCTTCGCCTTGCCGTAACCGGTCGGGCTGGTGTCGGGCGTATAGATCAGGCCGACGTCATTCCCGTTGCATTTCTTGCAGCGAAGCTTGGGGCGAATATCCCATTCCATGGCCGGCGCGTCAGGGCCGAAGCCGTCGCGAAGCTTCGCAAGGTCGAGCACCCGCTTATGATGGCATGCTGGTGTGTGGCAGTACGCCGTCACCGTCACCGTCATCTTGTGGTCTATCAGCGATTGAAAGGTCCAGCCTTTTGCCATATCTGGTCCCCATATCGCGGGCGCGCTCACTCGTCGCTGGCCGGAGTCAATTCCAGCTCGGCCGGGGATAGGCCTTGTCGCAACTGGCTCAGCCGAAATTCGACGAAATAGGCGTCGCCATCGACCAGCACACGAGCGCTATAGCTACCGCCAGAAAAGCTCTGCCCGGTTATGTAGACCTTGTGGCGATCAAGGCCCTTGCGCACCGCAGCGCGCTTGGAATTCTGGCTAGAAGTGGGATTGGCCACTGACTCATTACTCATACAAAACATGGCCCGCGCCCATTGGCAGTGCGGGCGCGGGTCGACCAAGCGTTGGAGCCTTGGCCAGCAGCCGGGAAGTGAGGCCGACCTAGCTGCCGTACATGAAACAGGCCGGGGGCCAGCGAAGTTCCGAGTGGAAACAAAAAAGCCCGTCGCGCCGGAGCCAGCGGGAGTTCTAGAGCCTGTCGCGATTTAAGGGATTCAGGATTCCCTTTGGTTTGAGTTCGTGATTCATTGCGGTTGAAAGGAGACCGCGATGGGCAAGCCGCTACCGCTTGAGTTGCGTCAGCGTGTTGTTGCGTATGTCGATGAGGGGCATGGTCACCGCGAGGCAGCTCGCCATTTCCGCGTTTCGCCTCGCTTTGTGAACAATCTGATCAACTTGCGGCGGCAGACCGGTTCGCTTGAAGCGCGCCGGCAGGGCCATGTGGGCGGCGGCAAGCTTGAGCCGCATGCCGAGTTTGTGCGTTTGCGTTGGCCGAGACCGGCGAACTGACGCTGGATGAGCTTTGCGTCGAACTGGAGGTGCGTGGTGTGAGCGTGCACCGCTCCAATGTCGGGCGCCTGCTCCATCGCCTTGGGCTCAGTCATAAAAAAACTCTACTGGCCAGCGAGCAGCAGCGGGCCGACGTGCGCCAGGCGCGTGAGCTGTGGACCGGGCGGCGAAAGCGCTTCTTCAACAAGGCTTTGGCGCGGCTGATCTTCATCGATGAGACGTCGACCAACACCAAACTGACCAAACGCACCGGCTGGGCGCCGAAGGGCGAGCGCTTCAGGACCCATGCGCCCTCGGCAAATGGCAGACGCAGACCTTCATCGCCGGGCTACGATGCCACGGCCTTGTCGCGCCGTGGATCGTCAACGCGCCGATGAATGGCGCCATCTTCGAACACTACATCGAAACACAGCTTGCTCCCCAACTGTCGCCCGGCGATATCGTCATTCTCGACAATGTTGGCTTCCACAAGAACGAGCGCGCCGCACAACTGGTTCGCCAAAGGGGCGCTTGGCTCCTGTTCCTGCCGCCATACTCACCCGATCTCAATCCGATCGAGATGGCCTACTCAAAACTCAAGGCGCGGCTGCGAAAGAAAGCGGCCAGAACCTTCGACGCACTCTGCGAGGCTCTCGGCGATATCTGCCACCTGTTCGAACCAGTCGAATGCAGAAACTTCTTCAAGGCTGCAGGATATGAGACTAATTAATCGCGACACGCTTTAGAGTAAGCCAGAGTGGGTTTTCTGGCCGATCGATAAATCCCAAGCTGCTATCGGTCGACTGGCAACCGGCGAGCACGAAAAGCAACACGCTGGCTGCGGCGGTGAGACGTATTGGCCCTGTCATTTCGTTCCCCAGGGTTCCTCCCTTAAATCGCGACAGGCTTTAGTTTTCCCAGGCCCCGTGGTCGCGGTTTTTGTTTTGGTGACTTGGGCCCGGCGATCTATGGCTTTGCCGGCGTTGACGCGCGTACGCCCCTGTGGCGGGATAAGCGGGTTGCTCTGAATTGGGCGCTACCCAGGCACCAGCGTCTTCAGCATCGAAGCGACGCGCATAATGATGGGGACCAAGACGATTATCAGGCTCAGCGGAAACAGACATGTGGCCAGCGGAAAGAGCATCTTGATAGGCAGGGCATTGGCCTTTTCCTCGGCGCGCAGGATTCGCATCTGGCGCATTTCCTTGCTGTACACGCGAAGGCTCTTGGTTACGCTAGAGCCAAGTTCTTCCGACTGGCGGAACAGCACGGCAAGCGACCTGGCCTCGTCGATGCGCAGGCGGGTTGCAAGGTTTGTCAATGCATCGCGCAAGCGCCGGCCGCCGCGAACCTCAAGCATCATGATGGAAAGGTGCAGCCCGAAATCGGGCCGGGTTGACATGAACTCTCGTGCGACACGATCGGCCGCCGCTTCGACGCTCAGGCCGGCGTCGACGCAAACGATCAACATATCCATGAAATCGGGAAAGATCCTGCGATAGGCTCTCTCCTTGGCAACTCCCATGCGTTCAAGCACGACGCTGGCGATGAAAAAAACAAGGCCACCGCACAACATGGATATCAAGATTGCGAGCGTCCTGGAAACGCTCACCAAGGAGTGTTCGAAAACCAGGAATATGCCAAGCAACACCAATAAGGATACCACGGCACGCGCGGTCTGAAATATTGCACTCGCCCGCGGCGAAAAGAACCCGGCTCGCAAGAGCCGGTTCGGCAAGGAATTCGAATTCGTGTCCTTCCTGACTACATTGAAATAGTTTTTGACGAAGGCACCATACTTGTCATCGATTATTTCGGAAGCGGGACCGTAATAGGAACTGCCACCTGCCTCGGCTTCGGTCGCGGCATCTGCCAACCTGGACGCCACTTCGCGTTGGCTCGCAATCCTTCCAACGATGACCGTTGAAAAGAGCAGAACGCCGGCGAAAGTAGCGAGGAGGATCAGTGTTTCAGTCATCTATCGCACTCAAAAGTCGAAATTCACAAGTTTATAGAGAATATAATTCCCTATAGCCATTACCGTAAAGGCAATCGTTAAAATAACGTTGCTATATCCACTTTCCCATATAGGATCGAAATATGTCGGCACGAGTGTGCTGATCATGAGATAAAGGCCGAACGGGAATGCTGACATAATTATGGCTGTTATCCTGCCTTCAGAGGACAGGGCCCTTACCTTCGCCCGAAGGATCGCTCGTTCGCGGATCACGTTCGCCAGGTTCTCCAGGATCTCGACAAAATTGCCCCCTGTTCCACGCTGGACGCTCATCGAGATTGCCAGAAGCTTCAGGTCCTCCGCTCCGACGCGCTCGATCATGTTGAGCATCGCGTCGTTGAGATCGGTTCCGTAAGTGAGTTCGTCACTGAGCATGCCGAACTCCGTTCCGATGGGATCGGGCAATTCCCGTGAAATCAGGGAAATCGATATCGGCAATGGATGTCCGGCCGAAAGGCTCCGGGTCACCACGTCCAGGGTGCCGGGTAACTGGGCCGTGAATTTTCTTATCCGCGCCCCCCGCGCGCGCATCATGTAGACAAACGGCAAGGCGACCAAAAAGAAGACTATGAGGATGATCTTCGGAATTGTCGAAACGCCGAAGTAGCTCAGCAACAACCAGACGAGCACCGCAGCCACGGGCGCATAGATCGCCAACCTTAAAACGTTTATTTTCAGCCCGGATTGTGCGAACAGCCGCCGCAGCTGGACCACCGGCTTAATGCCGCCTCGATCATAGTCGAGCGCCCTTTCGCGAACCATCCCCTTGAAGACGCCAAGACTGTCCTCGTTGCCTTGCAGAAGTTTGAGGCGGTAGTTCAGCGCGCTGCTTCGCCGGAAGTGGTTCGCGATGGTCCCCGTGACCCGTTCGAATATGATCAGGCCACCGATGAAAACCGCTGCGTAGACGAGCACGAGTTCCATCGCACACCTACACCAGGGAGCGAGTCGGATCGAAAATATCGCCCGGCAGTTGGAAGCCCAGTTCGGCGATATGCTCGAGGAACCGCGGACGGATGCCGGTTGCCCGGAACTGTCCGTTCACCCTGTTCAAGTCGTCGACGCCAAGCTTCTGGAATTTCATGATCTCCTGCATCTGGACGACATCGCCCTCCATGCCGGTGATCTCGGTGACGGAAACCAGACGCCGCGTGCCGTCGTGAAGACGCTCGACCTGAACGATCAGGGTGATTGCCGAAGCGATCTGGGACTTGATGCTCAACTGCGACATTGGCATGCCCGCCATGCCGACCATCTGCTCAAGTCTCGAAACTGCATCCCGCGGCGTGTTGGCGTGAATCGTGGTCATCGATCCTTCGTGACCGGTATTCATGGCCTGCAGCATGTCGAAAGCTTCCTCGCCGCGGACCTCGCCGACGATAATCCTGTCGGGCCGCATGCGAAGTGCGTTCTTCAGGAGCTCGCGCTGGCGTATTTCGCCGCGTCCATCCAGCGTCGGCGGCCGCGTTTCGAGCCGGCCGACATGGGGTTGCTGCAGCTGCAATTCGGCGGCGTCCTCGATCGTGATCAGGCGCTCGCGATTTGAGATCTGCGACGAAAGCGCGTTGAGCATGGTTGTCTTTCCGGAGCCGGTTCCTCCGGAGATGATCATCGACACCTTGCCCTTGACCGCCGCGGTCAGCAGAACCTGCATTGCCTTGGCCATCGAATGACTTTCAACAAGGCGGTCGAGCGTGTACGGGCGGCGCGAAAACTTGCGGATCGAGACGAGCGGACCATCGATCGCGACTGGCCTGATGGCAGCGTTCACCCGGGATCCGTCGGGAAGTCGCGCGTCGACCAGCGGGGACGACTCGTCCACACGTCGCCCGACGGTCGTGACGATCTTGTTGATCACGCGCATAAGGTGATCTTCGTCCTTGAACCGGATAGGCGTATCTTCGAGCTGGCCGTAGCGCTCGATGTAGACGTGCTCGTGGCCGTTGATCAGGATATCGGAAATCGTATCGTCCTTGAGCAACGGCTCTATCGGGCCGAGCCCGAGCATTTCGTCGGTGATGTCGCTGATCAGCGCGTCGAGTTCACGCGCATTGAGCGGGAAATTCCGCGCCCGCACATATTCGCGCACCAATGGCCGGATCTCGGCGGCGAGTTCGTCGTTCTGCGCCGTCTCCAGCAGTCCGAGATTGATACGATCCAGGAGATAGCGGTGCAGGTTCACACGCTCGGAAACCAAGTCGGGGCCATGAGAACCGCGCTCCGCCGGTTTCGGATCCTCGGTCTGCGGCGGCACGGAAGGAACGGGTTCGGGCTTCTCGATGAGCGCAAGGTCCGGCGCGGCAGGTGCCCGAGCCGGCAGATCCTCGGATCGCGACCTGTAAAACCGCCCAATGATTCCGTTGGCCATGCCGTCCGCTCTTCCTATTCGACAATCACTTTTGCGCCGATGCGCACCCGGCTGTAGAGATCCAGCACATCGGCGTTCGTCAGGCGAAAACAGCCGGAAGAAACGAAGCCGCCGATCGAGGGAGCATCGTTGGTGCCATGGATGCGGTAGAGTGTGTCGTGCTGCCCCTTGAACAGATAGATCGCGCGTGCGCCAAGGGGATTGTAGGGGCCCGCCGGCATCATTTCAGGCAGCCGTGGATCGCGCTGGCGCATCTCGGCCGGCGGCCGCCATTCCGGCCATTCGGCCTTGCCGCCGACCCGCACGGTTCCGGTCCATACGAATCCATCCTTGGCCACGCCGATCGAGTATCGGACGGCCTTGCCCGGTGCCAAGACGAGGTCGAGCGTTCGCGCCGCGGTTGAAATCAGGATCGTCCCCGGCTTCTCACGGGTCTCGGTAGCAACCGCGCGACCCGTGATAGGTCCAAGGCTCTTCGGCACCCGGTCGCTTCGCCGTTCCTTCGCGTCGGCACCGCCGATGCCGGCAACCGCCAGCAACAAAAGAGCGGCGCCCGCGCTGCGTGTGAAAGAGCGTATCGAACCCAAACCCGTCATTTGACGGCCTCGGCTAGTTTTTCGATCTGGCGGACGAATTTCGAGCGGGGGTTGACCTCGGCCGGAAGCATGCCGCGATTGATTGCCTCGTTCATCGTGCCCCAGTCATCCTCCACGACCATGGCGCTCGATTGCTTGAAGACATTGCTGGCGTCCTTCTTGCCGATACCAAAGCTGAAGAGACGCCTGCGATGCTTGTTGGCGATGACCCTGATTGGGATATCGTCACTTCTGAGCTTCTTGATCCGGTTGTAGACCTCCTTGGCCTGCTGCAGGCCGGGAATGGTCAATTCGGTGACCAGATGGATGGAATTGACCGCAGCCAGCAGTTCATCCTTCCAGCTCGTCTCGTAATAGGGGATATCGACCACGGTGTGGTTGTTCTGGAGAGAGATGACGTCCAGCATGCGCAGGACAAGCTCGCCGCCGGAGGGAGCCATGGAGACGCCGGGTTGCCGGAACGACAGCAGTGAAAAGCCGCGCTGGTGCTTTTTCTTGATGATATCGATGAATTCCAGATCGACCCGCGATGGTTGGGCGATGATCGGCCGCAAATCGTAGTCATTGGGCGTATTCAGGTAATGACCGCAGGCGCCGGTCGTAAAATCGAGGTCGAACAGGGCAACGCTGACTTGCGTTTTCTTCGCCGTGCGGGCAAGCGCATCGGCCAATGAGATGGCGACGGAGGTTCCGCCGGCTCCGCCGACCGCCGAGACGACCGCGTGCACATGGTTGCCGCCTGAATGCGCCATCTGCACATTTCCCGTCACGGCTTCCAGGAAGCTCTTGCGGTCCAGCGGCTTTCTCACCCAGTCACTGCCGTTGAGCTTCAGCAGCAGCCGCATGCGCTGGTCCGTCAGCGGATCGGAAATCACGATCAGCGGGAGCGTGGCGAACTTGCGCCGCAGTTCCTGTGCGACGCTGCTTTCGAGGAGGGCGCCATCGCCTGCGTCAAGCACCAGCAAATCATAGCTTGTCGAATCGACCGCTGTGCGCTTGTCCAGCAGCGCGCCGTGATCCTTCACCTCGGAATCATACTGCGAGAGCGCCGACAGGGAGCTCTGCATGAACTCGGACGCCGCCTGGTCCGCCGAGGCGATCAGCACCTTTATTCTTCTCGAAAAATTCATATGGCTTGTCATCCGAGAATGCCCGATCTTTCCGCAGCTGTGGTCAGCTACCCGAGTTTGTGTTCAAGTCCTCGCTTGTGACGGTCACCGGCAAGGCTGGAACCGTAACATTATTGAGTCCTAATAAAGCCCCGAGTAAAGGCAGATTGAAGGTGATGCCGAGAACTTCCATGCGTATGGTTAGCACGGCGCCCGAAGGCCTTCCGTAATAGCCAAGTCCCGACATCATGTAGGTGACGCGAACATTATTGATACCGATGCGCGGGTTCAGTTGGCACATTGCCGGGCTTCCGGTTCCGACCGCCCGGCAAGTTGTCGCCCCGGGGGCGCCATACACGATACGCTGGAGTTCAGAGGTGCAGGCCGATCCGGTGCATGTCCAGGGGCCGAGAGCGCCGACCGGTATCGCCACGCCGCCGTTCGTGGTGCCGGCGGCTGTCACCGTGACGGGGTTGAAGCCGGTTACGATCGAACTCGAAACCGCCGCCCTGCGCGCTCCGAATTGCAGCGCCTTGACGGTCTGGTTCCACTGGAACATCGCATAGCCGAACTCGACGAAGGCGGCGAAGACCAGCAAGACCAAGGGAAATACGATCAGCCCTTCGGCGAGCGTGGCACCGCACTCCTCACGAACGAAGGATCGGAACGGAGAGGCCCTCACCATCCGATATACCTCTCTTCATGATAGGCCTGGATGGTCATGTTGGCGAGGCCAAGCCAGCCGAACAGCGGTGAATTGCTGTAAGCAAGCGACGTGCTCGCGACGATGACTTTGTCCCCTGCCTCACCGCGAGTAACCCTGGCGAAGACGATCGCACTTCCGCTCGGTCCCCATCCTGGCACCCGCAGCGCTGTAGCAGCGGGGTTGGACGTCCCGTAGTAGGCGATGCGCCGAGCAACCGTGTCGCTGCATTGCGACACGAAGCTGGGACTGCTTGGCTGGCAGCGGGCAAGATAGCGCGCCGCGTCACGCAGTCCGGTCTCAACCTGCTCCTTCTCCCAGAACATGTTGCCGAATTCCAGGATGCCAACGGAAAACACCGTAACGAACGGCACTATTATCAGCGCTTCGGCGAGGACTGCGCCGCGCTCGTCGCGGTGGAATCGTCCCAGAATCCGCTTCAGCCACGTGATCATCGGACCAATTGAGACTCCTCACGCAAAAACGTTTCCAGCGTCCCATTGCCGTGGAACCCGCTAACATCGACAATCTCCGCCGAGACGGTATTGGTGCTCCCGCTTGTGATCATCGGTTTCGTCAAGAACAGGCTGACAAACGCCTTTGGCTTGGTGATCGCGGAATGGCCACTGCCCAGGTCCGTACTGCAATTGATCACCGCCGCGAAGATCACTCTTGGGTCCGGCTGCTTTGTGATGCTTCCGGTCCCTTTGTAGCATACGTTCGACGACCCTTCACCGTTATCGCCGTTCGGCGCTTTGTTCGCAGCGCCTGTGACCAGGTCGTTGTTGTTCTCGTATGTGTAGACGTCATAGCGCGAGGGCACGGTCTTGCTTCCTGTCGGGTCTGTCGGCTTGGGAAATGTCGAGGGCGGGACGACGCCAGGATGGTTGCGAGCCCAATATGTGGTGTAATCCCACTTCTCACCCCTCATTATCCCACCGCCCAAAGTCTGGTCGGAATAGGTGCCACCTGGAAGAGACTTGTCCAGGAGCGCCATCGCCTTGGTTGTGTCGAGCTCCTCGGCATAGCCCGTACACTTGGAGCTGTTTGCCGGATTGCCCGATTTGATTGACTGGTCTTTTTCGCCTCTGCGGACATTGTAGGCGGGACGGGTGTCAGGGTCGCTGTTGCTCATCCCGCCAGCGTAGATGCCAAAGCGCGTGTTGACCCCTTGTTCCGCCGGGCCGATGGTGGCGCCCGTCTTGGTTTGCAGGCCACGCATGCCGTAGCAGAGTCCCGGCTTCGATGTAGCAAGCGCATCGCGTAACGCGTTCCCGCCGCTTGCCGCGACCTCAAGCCAGCCAAAATTGCCCGGTACCGGTGACGAACTGCCGTTGAACGAGAGGATCAGTTGCCGGCTATAGGTCGCACCTTGGGCGAAGTTCTCCTGGAATGTAAGATTGTTGCCTGACCCGCCTACTGGCTCAAAGGGATTGCAGATGAACAAGGGCGTCACGTCGCAGGCCGAGGCGTCATAAACGGCCACCGCTTCGGCCTGAAAATTCACCGTTGACCTCGTCAGCCCCACGGGCAACGGAAACAGCGATGTCATGGCGCGCGGTGTGGACCTCACAAGCAAATAGACCGCCTTCGTTCCGTCTGTCGTCTGGTGAGCGGTTACCCAAGCACTGTCGATCTTGGTGTCGTCGCTGGGCGGAATGGCGTCGAGGTAAGCCTTGCTAACCTGCGTGTTGTCGATGATTGCCGTACCGCTGTTTCCGCCCCGCGCCTGGTTCTTCACCAAAGCGGCGAGTGCTGCATTGGCCCTCGTGATCGAATCCGTCCCGCCGTCGAGTTCACGGGCGCCGGCGAGCGCGAGAGAATCAGCCGCATTCTGCAGATCGGTATGGAGATTGTTGCCGCGCGCCACGTCGATGACAAGCAGGCTGAAGCCCAGAAGCATCGGCATGGCAATCAGCGTCAGCGCCGTGACATAGCCACGGTCGTCGAACAGCACATCGAATATCTTCCGTTTCATACCCAGCCCCAACGTCGGTTTTCGCCGCACTCAGCCTCGCAAAACCCGGAGCCGCCGCTTGCTCCCTAACTTGTCCTCGTGTTCGTCCTCAGTTCGTGGTCTCCATTGCAGCCGGGGCGACCGCCGCCGGCGCTGGCACGATCACCGCGGTCGGTGCATAGCGCTGCTGCGCCTTCGCAACCACCCGTCCGTCGCCACGGATTCTGGTATTCCACGCTTCCGGCGGGAACGGGTCGATCGTCTGGATGCCGATATTGGCCTGCGGGGCATCGCCAAGGCCTAGCGTCACCGAATCCCTGTGCGCCATGTAATCGGCGCAACCGCTCATCGGCAGGCATGCGCCGAGCACGGCGATGGCCATCCTATTTCTTGCCGACGGCATACGCGCCTCCGAAATCGAGATCGATGATGTGGCCGTAGGGACCGATGACGCCCTTTCCGTCCTTGAAGCTCCGCATCATGTCCTTGTCGACTTCCAGCATGCCGAGCAGGAACATATCCACGTCGTTGCCCGGCCGCGTCTGGTCCAGCGGCGAATGCAGCTTCTCGTCGGGCGCGGTCGGCCGCACGATGCGTGGCGTCACCACGATCACCAGATCGCTCTCCCGCTTCTGGAACGAGGTGGAGCGAAACAGCGTCCCGAGCACGGGGACCTGGCCAAGCCAGGGCATTTGCTGCACGTCGCTGGCGTTGACCGTCTGCAACAGGCCGGCCATGGCGAAGCTCTGCCCGTCACGCAGTTCGATCGTGGCTTCGGCCTTGCGCGAAATGAAGCCGGGATTGCCGTTGACGGTCACCGAACGGTCGATTTCGCTGACTTCCGGCTCGATCACGAGATTGATGAGGCCATTGTCAAGGACGATCGGGGTGAAGGAGAGTTTGACGCCATAGGGCCGGTAGCTGATTTCGGTCGCGAGTTGTCCGCCGTCGGTCACCGCGCGCGTGATCGGCACCTCTCCGCCTGCATGGAAGCTGGCGGTCGTGCCGCTCATCGTCACAAGATTTGGCTGCGCCAGCCGGCGGACGAGACCCTTTGCCTCCAGCGCGTTGATGACGACATCGATGCGCCAGCCGGAAACTTCCAGCACCTTGGCGATCATCTCGCCGAATGGCGTGCCGTTCTGCGTGGCGACGGCGCCGAGTTCCGGCTGGAGTTGATGTGTGTCGTCGTTGACGCCGATGTGAAGCCGGGGCGCCGCGGTAAAGAGACCGCCGCTGGCGCTTGCGCCATTGAACCCGATCCCGAGATCCCGCCCCGCGCTGCGCGATGCCTCAATGATGCGGACCTCCAGCATCACCTGCTGGGCGTCGGCAACGCGAACCTGGTTCAGCACGGGTTCGCTCGAATATTGCTGCGCGATCTCCAGCACCCGGGCAAGATCGACGCCGTCCTTGACCACGCCGGAAATCCGTATGCGGTCATTGACGTTGGTGACTATCAGCTTCGAACTCGGCACCGCCGAGCCGATCGCCGCCCTGATTTCGTTGAAATCGAGCATGATACGGACGTCGATGACACCGAGAAGATTTTTCGCGTCGTCATAGATCGAGATGTTGGTGGCACCCGATCCCTTTCCCTGGATATAAAGCGAGTGTTCCGTTAGCGGGACGACGTCCGCCACAGTCTGATTGCCGACGACGAGATCGGCGAAACGGCGGCTGGTGGTGATCGTCAGCGTGCTGCCGGGCGCGACCGTCACATGAACGACGTTTCCACCGCCGATCGTGATGGCCTTTTGCTGAGCATACGCAGGCGCGAGGAGACCGGCAAGAAGGGAGATCGCGGCAGCCAGGAACGCAATTGCGCCGAGAACGCACGTCAGCCCCGGGGCCCGTGCGCCCCTGTCTTCAAGCTGGCGATTGCCCATGCCTCGTTACCCCTTCCTCGTCCGCACCCGAATGGCTCTTAGTCCAGCACCCGGACCCGATATTCTTCCCGCTTCGTATTGCGCGAAACGCCAATCACCACGAAGTCCGGTTTCGGCGCCGCAACCAGAACCGGTTTTTCCACAATAGCAGGTTTTTGCTTAAGCTTGTCTTCCATCGCGCCGAGGCGCGTGCCAAGCGTGTCGCCCACCTTTCTTACGAGCTTCTCCAGATCGGTAAGTCTGTTTTCCTCGGCGCCATCGTTCTTCAGCGTCTGCGCGACCGGTCCGCCGCCGAGATCGGCCAGCGTCACCGGCTGCGTCTGTTCCACGCCGGAGGAAGCAACATTGCGCAGCGCCAGCGACAGCGTGCCGACATTGGCGGCCAGCGTCAGCTTCTGCGCCTCGGTGGTGGTGACTTCGAAGGTCACGGTCTTGACGACCGAGGGCTTGTCGGTGCGGTCGTCCGCGGTCTGGTCGGCGGCGAGAACCTTGACCCCCTGGAGCAGCACGTCGACAAAAGTCTGGTCAGCGCCGGAATCATCTTTGACCACCCGCGTCAGCATGATGTCGACGCGATCGCCCGGCAGCACAAAACCGGCGACGCCGAGCACGTCGTTGACGCGGATCGAGACCGCCTTCATGCCTTCGCCAAGCGCCGCCGACAATGTCGCGCGCTGGCCGGCGCCGGTGATCTTGGAGGCGAGCACCGGCTCGTCCTTTTCCATCGCCGACATGACGTAGCGAAGCTCACCGTCCTTGCCGAGCAAATCCTCCGGCTTGCGGAAGGCGCCGGCCGGCAGTTCTCCAGTCGGCCATGCAAGAGCCCTGACATCCTCCGCCTTGACCGCCTCGCCAAAGCGCAGTGCGCGGGTGGCGACAAGAATCGTATTCTCTGATGCAGGCTCGGCCAGGCCGGCGCGCTGCGCGAGAAGGTCACGCTGGGCGGCGAGATAGGAACGGACGCCGAGGACCGCCAGCAACGCCAGCGCGACCGAGACAAGCAGACTCATAATGGTGGAGCTTTTCATTCAACGGCCCCCGCCGTAGTGTTTCGCCCAGACGACAGTATCAACCAAGTCAAATAATAATAATATAACAAGCGGCCGACAAAGCCGCTTATTATCTATGCAGCATTTTTGTGCCGCCATCAAAAGGCGGCAGGCAAGCCGCCTTTTTGGCCGTCGATATCACGCCGGGGCGGAGAGGTTAGTGCCGAACCATGTGCCCCAAGTCGTCCACGCGCCAGCCAGGTTGACACCAACCGCCAGCACTGCGGCGATGACGCCTCCAACAAGCAGGCCCAGGAGAACGAGGTATTCCGAAAGCGCGATGCCGTCCTCTTCGCGGGCGAAAGCACGGAACATGTTGGTCAATTTGGTCATGATGATACTCCCTTACATGACGTTTCCATTTACCGGTCCGCGAGAGGAGCCCCCCCAGCGCCAGACAGGTATATTAATATCCCATTAACAAGCGTGTAGTCAATTAGGCAATCCTAATGGTACCTTTCCGACTTGGTTTATGGTAAATTAACGACAGGCCCATGCACCTGCTCTTACTTGGCTGGCGAAGTAGCTCCAAAGGAGTAGCTCAAAAGGAGTAGCTCCAAAGGGGTGCGTCGAACACAACACGGACCATCCGTTTACGGCCGCGGCGCAGCCCCGCGGCGACCTTCAGCCTAAGCTATCCGCCTGTTTCGCTTGCCGGTTCCCTTGGCCCTATCAAGTTGCCGATCGCTACGATCGCGGCGGATGCGCCGGCGGCTTCCGCCGGGCATAATCATTCCGCGTGATTCGGCCGGTCAGGCGTCCGGCAAACGCCAGGGTGTAAAGGGGGCAGGCGGGATGGAATTCCTCGGGGTGTTGGCTATCGCAGCAGCGGCGGGATTGATCCTCATCGCCGCATGGCAAGACTTCAAAGCTTGGAAAATACGCAACTGGACGGTTCTGGCGCTTGTGGCGGACTATGCGCTTCTGGCGTTGATCCTCTGGGCGGGACCACCAGGGGCCGGCATTCTGGCGGGGACCGATAGTGCTTCGCCGCTCCTGGGTGACCTTGCCGCCGGCATGTTGCTGCTGACGATCGGCTTCGTGCTGTGGGCCTTGCGGCTGCTGGGAGCCGGCGACGCGAAGCTGTTCTTCCCCATCGGCCTGTTCGTCGGGCTGAACCATCTGTTCTCGTTCGCCGTGGGGCTTGCCGCCGGAGGGATTGTCGTCAGCCTGGCCTTGCAGTTTCCCGTGCCGCTGCAATACCAGGCGTGGCTGGCGCTGTCCCGCATCGAGGAGATACGAAAATCGCGCAAGGTGCCCTACGGCATCATAATGGCCGCGGCGGCGCTCGTCGCCATGTACTTACGATATTTCGGGGTTTGACAGGTCGGGTTGTCGTCAAGCACGACGTGGCGCTGGCGAGCGAACATACAGGACAGTTCGCCTCAAGCGAACTCGCGCAGAGCGGTCAACAGCCGGCTCTCGACCTCTCGCTGACGGCGGACTGTGCAATCATGTCGCGTATGACGAACAGATGGGCCAGCGCGACGACCGCGAAAAGGCCCACGCCAAGGGCGGGAAAGCTGGTGAAATCGGGCGTCCAGTCGATCCGCGGTGCCGGGCCGATGCCGCCCGTGTCGGTGCCGGCTGAAAACACTCCGGCGCGACCCATCGACAGAAAAAGCATCAGGAAAGCCAGATGGGCTTGGAGAAATAGTGCCCTGCCGGCTGGACGGGACGAGAAGGCGATCACGGCGCCGGCGAGTGCGGCGGCGGCGAAAACGACGAAGGCGGCGACGTAACCGGAACCCGGCAGCCCGGCAACCAGGTAGACCGGCTCACGGACCAGCGGGGCGATGGTCATAAAACCTTGCCAGGCGGCTGGGTCAGCGGGTGAGGCGCCAAGCCGATAGGCGCACGCAATGAACGCTGCGCCGAGGCTAAAGGTCAGCGTGGGCGCAAAGTAGATCAACTGGCGGTATATTTCAGCATCGGTCGTCCCAGCAATGTCTGCGCCGACGATGAACTTCTTCGATTAAGAATTGGTTCCGCGCAAACCTACTTGCTGACTTTGCTGTAGGTTACTTTTCCGTCGGGCGACACGGTCCGCTCGAACTGGACCGGGTTGGCCGGACGGGCAGGTTCGGAACGCACTTCTCTCGGTTGCGGCGGGGGAGCCCTCAGGACGATTTCCTTTGGCGGCTCCCCGACGATAACCGCAGGGTTGTCGGCTTCTCCGAGCGCCTGTAAACGACCGGCCATATCCTGGTTTTCGCCGGTGAGCTTCGCCACCTGCTTCTCCAGCTGCGCGGTCTGGTCGAGCAGCGCTGAGATCCGCCTGTTCAGTTCATCGAACTGGCTCTGGACACCCTGGTTGACCGTATCCAACTGCCTGGAAAGGCGCGTCTCGAATTGGCCAAGGCCGGAAAGGCGATCCTCGATCGTGGCAACTTCGCGGATCGACTGGACGAGAAAGATCAGAATGACGACCATGCCGATGGCGAAAGCGAGCGAGATGACATTCAACGTGATGGCTATGCCACCGGCCACGCCGGCCTTCTGCATCAGCGGCACTGGCTCTGGCGGCTTCGAGTTTTGGGGATACGCCAGAATTGCCGGTTCACTGTCGACGACGAAGTTAAGCATAATCGCCTCGCCGGACCGGTTCTTTCAAGGGAGGAGGCCGAGCCGTCCGGTCCATGTCAGTGCAGCCGTCCTTCGGAACCCGCCGCGAAGACATGGCGTCACGTCCGCTTCGCCAACGACGTGCTGTTGGCCAGTAGCTGAAGGTTGTTTGCGGTCGTCTGGTTCGAGGGGTCGAGCTCGTAGGCTTTCAGGAAATTGCGACGAGCCTGCTGGAGATTTCCACGCAGAAGATAGGAGTAGCCGACATTGTTGTAGTATTCCGGCCGCCCGCCGATCATCGTTGCGAGCTGGCGATAGGCGAGGTCGGATGTATCGAAACGGCCAATCTGATCGGCAGAAGCCGCAAAGCCGAGCCATGCCTGCGGGTCCTTGGGGAAGAGTTCGACCGAGCGCTTGAAGAGCGCGTAGGACATTCCGTAGTTTTTTTCCTTGAACTGGGTCTTGCCCAGCGCGAGCAGCTCATCGGTCTTGTAGAAGGACACGTCGGGGAGGTCCTTCACGGAGGCGGCGCTGTCGCCATAGGACGACATATCCTCGGTCTGGCAACTGGCCAGAAACAAAACGGCGACGGCAACTGCCGCCAAACTCCCCAGTCCCCTGAACACGCTTCTGGACCTTTCCCCGTCCCCAAGACCCAATCTTACCTTCCCCAGACCCATCTTATCAAAGTTTGCTATAGGCCGGATAAGCGAAATCCAACAGCGCCATACAGTTTATTAGATATTTCTGAACAAGATGTTGCAAAAATGCCCCGCTTCCCGGCCGGACTACGACATGCCGACTAAGAACCTGTTCGTGTGCGCCGCTGCTGAAATCGACCGGGCGGTGCTTTCGCGCCGCCGGCATCGTCTGAGTGAAGCAATAGGCCTTGACCATTTCTTCCAGCGGAGAATAGCGGTGCGGGCTGGGCTGGTGCTGATGGCCTTGATGACCCTCACCTTTCCGCCCCAGGCGCTCGCTTTCAAGCCCGGCGGCTGTCTTAGGGTGGTTGGAGTCGATCGTTGGGACTTCCTTTATATACGGGAGCGACCGGACCACCGGTCGGCGAAGGTAGGAGCGATCGACCCGGAAAGCATCTCTCCGATTGTGATCACCGCCGCCTGCACCCCGGCCGGCGCGCCGCCAAGACAGCTTTGGTGTCCGATCAAATACTATGTCACCAAAGAGGCAATCCGCAGGGGATTCGTAAAGGCCTTCTATACGAAGGAAGTGCCCTGTCCTCCGAGCCTTGACTTCTATCGGGAGTGACTCGAGCCGGCCGGATCAGGCCGAGGCATTCAGCCGCTTCGTCGCAAAGCGATCTCCGTCCCGGATGATCGCGCGATTGACGCAAGCGCTCATGAGGCCGGTGCCAAGCTTCCACTCGCATTGAGCAGGAAGCCGGCCAATGAAAACGCCGGCCGCCACGATCAGGACGCTGACAAAGACCACCAGAATTCGCACAGATTGCCGAAACATAAGCTACAGCGCCGCAAGGTCGATCCACCCAAGTTAGGGAGCTTCGGCTAATTCGACGTTAAGAGCAGCGTTAACGCTTTCTTAAGAGCGAAGTTGCGGGAACGGCTAAGAAATGCTTCATTCTCCGTTGGACAGGGGAGGGTGGATCATGAAAATCTGGTCGTTCGACTTCGCTGGGCGCCTGATCCTCATGCTGGTCTTTGCATTTTTCGTGCTTAACGGGGTTGGGCGCCTCGTCGCACTCTTTGGCGACGCGCAAATGTCTCCAGACGACTTCATGCTCCAATTCGTCTCGCGGGCGTCTTCGCTCGTCTTCTCCACGCTGTTGGTGACATTTACCATCATCCGGCTCCCGCCTAGGGATATCAGCCTTGGCTGGGGGCCGCGCATCGCAGCTGTCTGCGGAACTTTTATGCTCGCGACTATCGCCATCATGGTTCGCCCAACACCGACAGAGGGCATGCAAACCGTCGCGGCATTGCTGGTTTTCGCGGGCATGACGGGCTCTGCTTATTGCCTTCTCTGGCTCGGCCGATCGTTTTCGATCGATGCGCAGGCCCGCCGATTGGTAACGCTCGGTCCTTACGCCGTCGTCCGTCATCCGCTTTATCTCGCGGAATCGCTCTTCATGCTCGGAGCCGTCGCGGCCAATCCGTCAGCCGTGGTCATCACGTCGGTCGTGGTGAATTTCGCCATTCAATACTGGCGGATCTTGAACGAAGAACGCGTCTTGTCCTTGTCCTTTCCCGAATATGACTCGTACTCGCGAAAGGTGCCGATGCTCATTCCTTTTTCGCGAAGGTTGACGCTAGCCGCGCGCATTGAGCGGCAGCAGTCGGAGACGGTTCCGGGCAGGGCGCCCGACATTCATCGCTGATCCGGTGCCGCTTGGCATTGGGGCCTTTCATTGGAATGGGCTGGGACGATCCGCTCACGGGACCTGGACCCCCGTTATGGCGTGGCGCTGGTTTGCGGGATTGCAAGACGATACCAAGCTTTGGCGTGTTTCTCGAAACCGCCGTCCCTAGTAGCAAATAGAGGCCGACACAGGTCTCAGCGCGTCGCAGGGCGTCATTCGTCTGCATGCTTCGCCGATGTCCAAATGGTGCGCATGTGGCCCCAGCCGGTTTCCCGATAGTCCACTTCCGGCTAGGCCCGGCGCGTACTTGGTGGAGCCCCGCCAAGGTGCCGGGCCACTTAGAACGGCTACCAGGGACAACACCACGTGACGGGTAACAATTATTGGGTGTCGGCCGGATGGACGCGCCAGCTTACCGCCAAATCTGCCAGCAGGCAATGCGCGCCCTCATCCGTTTCGGCCATGTCGCGAATTGTGTGACCTGAACGTCCGGTCTTGACATCCTTGAAGCTAGAGGCCCCCGAATTCGCTTCCGAATGGCAGTAACTGCGAGAGCGCTTCGGGCAATCCCGGAAAGAGCAATCCCACTTCAATCGCGATTACCGCGAGGACTTGGAGCAGGACGATGCGAGCGAGGCTGTAGCGGAACGGCTCCTTGCGCGTCTTGTGCCGGATCGTCTTTTGCGCGATCACAGTCCCGATGCTACCGCCAATGATGGCGAGTGTAAGAAGCGTCGACTCTGGAATGCGTTGGGCACCGTTTTTGGCCATAGCCTTGTCGAACGCCATGGTGGCGTAAGCCAGCAAGTTTACCGCGACAGCGTAGCCGATGACCCCGATTGCAAACTGCCCCGGCATGCGCTCCTCCACCTTCCGGCCAGTATAACCTAAGCCCGCTGAATATCGGATGGCAACGGGTCCATCTAAATGGGCTATCTGAAACGTCGTCATGGTGACCAAGGGCGACTTGTGCCAAAGCCGACCGACCGCTCTCGGCCCCCACGCGGACGTCAGACGGTTCTACAGGTTGTGTCCAACTTTCGGGGGTCAGTTCACGGACGACGCTCCGGGAGGCCACGCGCAAGGCCAATCGGGAGGCGCGGTCATGAACGCGCATCTGCGCCTCTCTGACCCAACCGTGCGTCGCTCGATCGAAGATGAGATTGAACGCCTGATCTCGCTCCTGGACTTCGTAGAGCCCGACCCGGATCTAGAAGCGTATCTGGCGGGCGGTGGCGAAGTCGTCGGCACCGACGACAGGGAAGGCGACGACGAGCGCGAAGCAGACGACGAACGCGAAGCCGATGATGCGGATTATGACTGTCCAGGCTTCATATCGGGAGGGCAGGGCCTAATAATTTTTCCGGTCGAAAATGATTAGCCCGCTGCCTCGCGGTGGCGGGTGTTTCATATTAGCAATGCATAAAATTCGAGAAGGTCCAAGATATGGTTGTTAGCAAACTCGTACTATCGTGCGACCTAGTATCGTTGGATGGGTGCCGGGGATGCGCGGGGCTGGTTGGATCAAGGGTATAAGGGAGGCCGAGGCTCGCGAGTTGCGGAGCGCTATCGGTCGGCTCGAAATGGACCTGATCGCCGCCGCAAGTTCTAAGGGTCAGTCTAGGCTTCTCGACGTCGCGAACACACTGCGATGCAAGAAGGCACGCTTGGAACGTCTGGAGGAATTTATCGCCTCAATGGCAAGGCCGGCCAGCGACATCCGCAACTCCGCCCGGGGGTAAAAGGCGCCTGACCATTTCCGAAATAGAACGATTGGCCCGCTGCCTCACGGTCGCGGGCCTTTTCCAATGCGGGACAAGGTGGATAGGGGGAGGATCGGTGAAGTTTGGCTTGTGCTAAGTGACGGAATTCATCGTTCCTTCATGCCGCAAATCATGAAAATGAAGATCGTGGATGCCCAGGTCAGCACATCCTCTACGGAAGGCAGTTCCAACTGACCGATGGTTGAACGGGAAAATTCGATCGTCGTCATTGCTGCGCTTTATCCGCCGCTCTTCAACAATGGCCCATGCATCAAAGCCAGTGGCTGCGAACAGCGGTATGCGCTGATTGTTACCCTTCTTGTTTCGAGGGTCCTTCCTGTCGCGGACCAGGAGCATCCGCGTGCGAGATTCCAAATCGGACCAATGCGCCTTGCAGATCTCTTCCTGGCGCATGGCGGTTGCGACAGCGAACCGAATGATCTGGCCAATCGGTGCAATCTGGCGAGGGTTTGCCTCGAAGTGACCGATGAGCCTGTCGAGTTCATCCTGCGTCGGGCGCCTGTCGCGCTGATGGCCTTCCAACCACGCGAAACCTCTTCAGGGCAATACGCGCGAGATCAACCGGTTCGACCTTGACGGGCAGACCGTGCACCGCAGCGGCATGAGCCAGAATGAGTGTTACAAAGCCAATGTCGATGCCGAGCGTCATCGGTCCGGCACCTTGGGCGGCCCGGTTGCGACCAAAACGAATGAGCCGTTCGCGATCAAGGGCAGCTATGTTGCACTTCCCCAGATGTCTTTGGAGCATATCGAGGGCTGCGGCCTTGGAGCGGCGAGGGGACTTGCCTACATCGCACATGTCGTCGATATGAAGGTCGATGGGTTCGCCGAAAGTTTTCAGGCGCGCTATACGGACTCGGTCGGCGTCTCACCGCGATCGACTTGGCGCTCGGTTTAGGTTGCCCAGCGCCTGGCGTCGTCTCGGCGCAGAAAGGTCTCGCTAACGTAGCGACCCTTGCGACGGACTTGGACACGCCATGAACCGGACGAGAGTTTTGTGTAGGTGGCCATTTTCTCGTGTGCGCTCCGTGTGCACTGAGAGATCGAAACGTGGCGAAAAGGGTCGTATTCTGGCGTAAATTCGCGTGCACTCGGGCTGCTCTAACGATTTGATGTTAAAGAAAAAATGCTGAAAAATCAAGATCATAGACTGGCTATTGCACCCATGATGGACTGGACCGACCGGCATTGCCGGTTCTTCCACCGCCAGTTGACGCAGCGTGCGCTGCTCTACACCGAAATGGTGGTGGCGGACGCTGTCATCCATGGTGCGCGCGAGCGGCTGCTTGGTTTTGACGAGACCGAACATCCGGTGGCACTGCAGCTCGGCGGCTCCGATCCGCAAAAGCTGGCCGAGGCGGCGCGCATCGGCGAGGGCTTCGGTTACGACGAGATCAATCTCAATGTCGGCTGTCCGTCCGACCGCGTCCAGTCCGGCACGTTCGGCGCCTGCCTGATGAAAGTGCCTGACCTCGTCGCCGATTGTGTGGCGGCGATGAAGGCGGCGGTGAAAATCCCGGTGACGGTCAAATGCCGCATCGGCGTCGACGAGCAGGATCCGGAGCCCGCGCTCGACGCGCTGGCCGACGGCGTTTTCGCGGCCGGCGCCGACGCGCTGTGGGTGCATGCGCGCAAGGCCTGGCTGGAGGGGCTGAGCCCGAAGGAAAATCGCGACATCCCGCCGCTCGACTATGACAGGGTCTATCGCCTCAAGGCGGGAAAATCGAACAAATTCATCGGCATCAATGGCGGCGTTCAATCGCTCGAAGAGGCGGCTCGCCACCTCGATCATGTCGATGGCGCCATGCTTGGCCGCGCCGCCTACCACACGCCAGGCATCCTGGCCGGCATCGACGCGGCATTCTACGGCGGCAAGGCCGGCACCTGCGATTTTGCCGCGCTGATCGACGCGGAGGCCGACTATGCGGCGCGGCATATCGAGCAGGGCGGGCGGCTCGGCCACGTCACTCGCCACATGGTCGGGCTGTTCCACGGCCTGCCCGGCGCGCGCCGCTTCCGGCAGATACTGTCCACCGACGCGACGAAACCCGGCGCCGGACCGGATGTGCTGAAGGCAGCGTTCGCTGCCGTCGATTTCGACCGTGTTGAAAAGGCCGCTTAAGCAGTTCAGTCGCGCAGAATCATCCGGTCGCCGCGCACGTCGAAACCCGACAGGGAACCGATGAAGTTCATGCCGAGCAGGCTCTGGCTGAGCGCGCCGGGCGCGGCGACCATCACCTGCATGTTCTTGCGCACGATGCCGCCGATCGCCAGTTCGTCGGTGCGCACCGAAGCGGCGCGTGCCATGCCATTGGCGGTCGAGACCGGGACGGTGAAGCTCAGCGCTGCCGGATTGAAGCCGGCCGCCTGCGCGTCTTCGGCGGTGAGCACTGTACTGGTCGCGCCGGTATCGACGACGGTGCGGATCGGCGCGCCGTTGATCGTGATGCGGGCCTCGAAATGGCCGCTGTCGGCCTTGTCCAGGGTCACGGTGGCATGGCCGTCCTCGACGCCGAGCGCCAGCGGGCTGCCGGGAACGAGGCCCGCCGTCACCCGGCTGGCGAAATCCTGCAACTCGTAGCGGTACTGGTAGCCGGCGACGAGCGCCAGCACGATCAGGGCCCACGTGCCGAGATTGCGGGCCATGACGCCGAGCGGCCTGCCGGACCGGACAAGGCCGGCGCTGACGAGCAAGCCGATCGCCCCCAGCCAGACCAGACGGCTGAAATCGTAATTCTCGATGCCGAACGTGCTGCCGGCGTCGTTGTTGATCATAAGCAGCACCAGCCCGAGGCCGATTGCCGCCATCACCATCCAGAACAGTCGGTTCATTGGAACCTGCCGTTTCAAGAGAGGACGCCGCGCTCGCGCGCCATGCGGCTGCGGCGTGTTTCCCGGCGCGGCCGGCGCTCGACCGTTTCCAATCGGGCCGGCAACTCGGCCATGACGCTGCGGCGTAGCTCCGGCGTCATGCCCATCCAGGCGCCGATTTCATCACGCGTGCGGCCACAGCCGAAGCAGAAGCCGGTTTTCATGTCGATCGAACAGACCAGGATGCACGGGGATTCGATGGCCGTCATGACTTTCTCTTGCAGGTTCCGTCCGGAATCCCTCGTTCCATCTCCACATGGTGCAACGGCAAAGCCAATGCAAGCCCTTCGGAATGCGGCGCGGGCAACCGCTTTCGCGCCAATGTCGAGGGGAGTTGTGCAGGCCGGGCAAGGCGGTTATGCCGCTGATCAACCACAGGGGATGATCAGGATCGACATGACCAGCGCGCTGCCCTTCGACGACTTTCGCAATCTGCTGGCGAGCTTGCCGCCTGCCGATACAGTCGCGGAAAACAGGGTGCGCACCCTGTTTTCCAAGGCCGACAAGCCGAAAGCCTCGCTTGGCCGCATCGAGGACATCGCCGCATGGCTTGCTGCCTGGAGCGGGCGCGCCCCGCCGGCGGTGAACCGGCCCCTGGTGGCGATCTTCGCCGGTAACCATGGCGTGACCCGCCACGGCATCTCGCCGCGCCCTGTCGCTGCGACCGCCAACGCCGTTGAGCTGTGCGCCGCCGGCGGTGCGGCAATCAACCAGATATGCGTCGCCAACAATCTTGGCCTCAAGGTGTTCGACCTGGCGCTGCACATTGCGACCGCCGACATCACCGAGGACGCCGCCCTCGACGAACGCGGCTGCGCCGCCACCATGGCCTTCGGCATGGAAGCCATCGCCGGTGGCGCCGATCTGATTTGCCTTGGCGATCTCGGCGTCGGCAACTCCACCGTTGCGGCGGCCTTGTGCGCTGCCCTGTTCGGTGGCAGCGGCGCCGACTGGGTCGGCCCCGCCTCGGGCGCCGACGCGGCCATGCAGGCGCGCAAGGCTGATGTAGTCGATAAAGCCGTCGCCTTGCATGGTGCGGCTCTGAAGGACCCGTTGGAGGCACTGCGCCGGGTCGGCGGCCGCGAATTCGCGGCCATTGCCGGCGCCATCATCGCCGCGCGGATGCAAAAAATCCCGGTGCTGCTCGACGGCTTCGCCGCGACCGCCGCCGCTGCCGTGCTGCATGCCGCCAAACCGGGTGCGCTCGACCATTGCCTGCTGGCCAGTCTGTCGCCGGAGCCCGGCCAAAGGCTTGCCGCTGTGCGGCTCGGCCTCAGGCCGCTGTTCGATCTCCGCATCAGCCACGGCGAAGGGGCAGGGGCCGCCCTTGCCGCCGGTCTGGTCAAGGCGGCGGCGCTTACCAGTTCGGGCATGGCGGCGGCGGTCAAAGCCTAGAACAAGCTGTCAGCGTCGGCGAGCCGCCGCGACCGCCTTTGTCGGCAGCGCCGGCAGTTCCTCCATCACTCGGGCGAGCGGGAAGATGGCGATTGCCTCGGTGCCTTCGCGCAATTTCGACTGAAGTTCGAATTCGCCGCCATGCATGGCGAGCAGGCCCTGCACAATCGGCAGTCCGAGCCCGGTGCCCTGTTCGGCGCTCTTGATGGCGATCGAGCCCTGGCCGAAGGCGGACAGCACGATCGGGATTTCGTCTTCCGGTATGCCCGGCCCATTGTCCTTGACCGAAATGTACTGGCCGCCGCCCGCCGTCCAGCCGACGCGCACGCGAACTTCGCCGCCGGTGGCGGTGAATTTGATGGCGTTGGACAGGAGGTTGAGCGTGATCTGCCGCACCGCGCGCTCGTCGGCGAACAGCCGCGGCAGGGCACTTTCGAAATCCTGGACGATGCGGATGTCCTTGTTGCGCGCCTTCAATTCCATCATGTGGCAGCAATCTTCGGCGATGTTGAGCAGCATCACCGGCTCTTCGTTGAGCTGATAGCGGCCGGCCTCGATGCGCGACAGATCAAGGATTTCGTTGATCAGGTCGAGCAGATGCTGGCCGGAATCGTGCACGTCGCGGGCGTAGTCGCGATAGGTGGGGTTGCTCATCGGCCCGAGCACCTCATTGGCCATCACCTCGGAAAACCCGAGAATGGCGTTGAGGGGCGTCCTCAGCTCATGGCTCATAGAAGCAAGGAAGCGCGACTTCGCCAGATTGGCGTCTTCGGCCCGCCGACGAGCTTCGTCCGACATTGATTTCGCTGTCTCCACCTCGGCGAGCAGCGCGTCCTTTTCGGAGCGGAAGGACAGAAGTATCAGCGACGAGCGGTTGAGATGGCGCGCGATATAGGCAAAGAACGGCAATGCCGCGACCAGCAGGGCGACCATGATCGTCCCGACCGGCACCCAAAATTTCGTTTCAGCATAGGCATAGACCGCCACCGGAACGACGAAGGTGGCAAGCAGAGAGCCGCGCAAGGACGACGCCATGATAGCGGTCGCCGCCATGGCCAGCAGCAGCACCACCGCCTTGGCGGCCTGGAACTGGTCGATCTGGCAGGTGGCGCAGCCGAGCCATGCGAACCACGCCCAGCCGAGGCCGCACAGCGAATGTCCGATCAGGAAATCCCTGCGGGTGTGAACAGGATTGAGCTCGGCGGCTTCGGTGCGCTCGACGCGGCGCGCCATGAAGGCGACGATCGAATAGCAGATCAGGGTGAACAGCGCCCAGACGCTGATCTGTTTGTCCACACCGGCCAGCAGCCCGGCCGCCGCGACCGCCAACACCAGCAGTGGGATGACGGCTGCGCCGCGCACCATGGTCCCGGCATGCAGCTTCAGCAGTTCACGGTCGAAGTCGAGATTGCCAACCTGCTGCGAAAGACGGTCGCGCGTCTTGCGCACCGCGCGCGCCACATCGCTGTTGCGGTGCGGTTTCCGGCGGTCCACAATGAATTTATCCGCTGTGTTCGAGCGTAGCAGAGGCATGGAAACTTCGATTTATGCGCGCAGCGATCTCAATTCGTTAAGCTACGTTCGAATGATTAAGAGACTGTTTGCCATATGAGCCGTTCGTGGTCGCCAAGGCCGCGCCGGCGATACTATCCGCCGCCGCCGCGAAGCCTGTGGCGCAAGCTGCTGGATTACGCGCTGACGGTCATTCTGCTCGGCCTGCTGATCCTGCTCGCCGCACGCCTCGACCGTTTCGAGACGCGCAAGGCGGAAGGGGTGGCGATCGTCAACGATGGCGATTCACTCACTCTTGGCACCGAACGTATCCGCATGCGCGGCATCGACGCTCCGGAATACCAGCAGATCTGCCGTAGGGATGGCGCAGACTACGCCTGCGGCAGGCTGGCGCGCCAGGCGCTGGTGCGGCTGATATCAGGAAATCCGGTGACCTGCAGCGGCTGGCAGCGCGACCGCTACGGCCGCCTGCTCGGCGATTGCAAGACCGGCGGCAAGGATCTCAACCGGGCCCAGGTTGAGGCCGGCTGGGCCATTGCCTATGGCGATTTCGACACCGAGCAGGCCATTGCCCGCGCCGGCAAGGTTGGCATCTGGGCCGGCACGTTCGATGAGCCGCAAGACTGGCGCGAAAGCCACCACGGCGGCCCGCTCGAAAGAAAGCACGGCACCCTGGCTTCGGTCGGTGACGCCTTGCGAGAGATGTTTCGCTTCTGGTGACGAGCACTATAGTTGAAGGACCAGATCGGGAGGATAAGCATGAAACTGTTCGACGGCGGCCGCGCCCCCAATCCGCGGCGCGTGCGGGTTTTCCTCGCCGAAAAGGGCATCGCAGTGCCGCTGGTGCCGGTCGATATGAGTGCGATGGGGCACAAACAGGAGCCGGTCAGGTCGCGCAACCCGCTGCAGCGGCTGCCGGTGCTGGAGCTCGACGACGGCATCATCCTCACCGAATCCGTCGCCATCTGCCGCTATTTTGAGGAACTGCATCCCGAACCGGCGCTGTTCGGGCAAGGCGCGCTCGGCAAGGCCAAGGTCGAGATGTGGCAAAGGCGCATGGAGTTCAATCTGCTCAGCTGCGTCGCCCAGGCCTTTCGCCACATCCATCCGGCGATGAAGGAATGGGAAATTCCGCAGATCCCCGAATGGGGCGAGGCCAACAAGGCGAAAGCGGTTGAATTCCTGAACCTGCTCGAGCCCGAACTGGCAAACCGCGAATTCGCCGCCGGTGACGCCTATTCGATCGCCGATATCACCGGCATGATCGCCATGGATTTCATGAAACCGGCGCGCATCAAAGTGCCGGACGAGTGCACAAACGTGCTGCGCTGGTACAGTGCCGTCTCCAGTCGCCCGAGCGCTTCCGCCTGATGGAGGCGGAACTCGAACGCCTGACGGCAAAGGTCCGCGCCTGCCGCATCTGCGTCGACACTCCAGTCGGCAGGCCACTGCCGCACGAGCCGCGCCCGGTGCTGCTGCCATCATCCAGCGCCCGCATCCTGCTCGCCGGCCAGGCGCCAGGCACAAAGGTGCATTTGTCGGGCATGCCGTTCACCGACGCGTCCGGCGACCGCTTGCGAAGCTGGCTGGGCGTAACCAGCGAGGAATTCTACGACACGGAAAAATTCGCCATCGTGCCGATGGGGTTCTGCTTCCCCGGCCAGGACGCAAAGGGCGGCGACCTGCCGCCGCGCCGAGAATGCGCGCTGGCCTGGCGCGCGCCGCTGATGGCGCTGATGCCGCAGATCGACCTCGTCTTGACAATCGGCTCCTACGCGCAATCCTGGCATATGGGCGCCACGCGCCGGCCGTCGCTGACCGAAACCGTGAAGGACTGGCGCACCATCTGGGATGCGCTGGCCAGCCCGAAAGTGCTGCCGCTGCCACACCCGTCATGGCGCAACTCAGGATGGCTGAAGCAGAATCCATGGTTTGAAATGGATTTGCTGCCGTTTCTGAGATCGGAAATCCGCTATCGCATAGATTAGACTTTAAGCAAGATATCACTCGCTTTTGTGCCATCCGGCAGAATTTCTTTCTTGTGAAAGGTCGAAATAAGAGGGAATATAGCCAATCTATTCCCAAAGCGCGTCGCGCCCGAGGGAACGCGGCCTGCACCAGGAGCACCTCAATGGATCGCCTCGACAGAAAAATTCTCCGCCTCCTGCAGGAGGACGCGACGCTCGCGGTTGCCGATGTCGCCAAGAAAGTCGGCCTGTCGACGACGCCGTGCTGGCGCCGCATCCAGAAGCTGGAGGAAGAGGGAGTCATCAAGCGGCGCGTCGCCATCCTCGACCACGAAAAGGTCAATGTGCGCGTCACCGTCTTCGTGTCGATCCGCACCAATTCGCACAGCCATGAATGGCTGCGGCGTTTCTCGGAAGTCATCCAGGAATTTCCCGAAGTTGTCGAATTCTACCGCATGAGCGGCGACGTCGACTATCTCCTGCGCGTCGTGGTGCCCGATATCGCCGCATATGACGCCTTCTACAAGCGGCTGATCGCCAAGATCGAGATCCGCGACGTGTCGTCGTCCTTCGCCATGGAGCAGATCAAGTACACGACCGAAATGCCGCTCGACTACATGCTGCTGGACAAGGAATCCGGCGCCAACGCGGCCTGAGCGCGGTTGTCCGTGACTGGGCGGTGACGCTGCACAAGCAGGCGGCGCTTAGTTTTTCTTTTTGTTGAGGAAACTCCAGGGCGAGTTGACCGGGAGCGTGATCGTGTCCGGCACCGTGTCGACTGCCACCACATCGGCTTTGCGTACGGTGTAGCCGGACTGGATGATGCTGACGCCGTCGAGAATGAACAACTGGCTCTTCTCCAAGCCGGGCCGCAAGGCGCCGGTTACGGCAACCGACTCATAGGCCTGCGACATCTTGTAGGGACGGGCCGGCGTCACCAGCACGATCTGGTTGGGCGGCGGCGTCGGCATGTGGCTGCAAGCGCCTGTCCACGGCACCAGCAGGAACTGGTAGACGAGATCGCCATCACGGTCGACCGGCAATGCATAGCCGGCTAATTGTACCGTCTTGTCCTGCAGGTTGAGCGACAATGTCTCGCCACGATCGGGCAGTTTTGCCGCAATCATCGGCAGGCCGGCATCTTCGGCCACCGCCTGCGTCGCAGGACGCAGATCTTTCCAGAAGATGTGCGCGGTTTGGCCTGAGGCGTTGGTAGCGGTGAACACCAACAACGCGGCTGCAAGCGCCAAGGTCGATTTGAGAGGACTGCTCATCGGCCGCTTCCTTTGTGCAGGAGTAAAGACGCCGCGGCCGATCGCGTCAACGCTCGAGCCGCATCACATGTCTGCGAGAGCCGGCCAGGCCGACCTCATGGAACCCGCGAGCGATGAACACGCCGCGAAACCCCATGAAACGGTAGCTCGGCGATGCCTCGTCGACCGGGTAGGCCTCGATCACGCCGGCGCCCTTGGCAAAGGCGTGATCTATGGCAGCGTCAAGCAGCGCTGCCACCAGCCCGCCGCCGCGCAGCGCCCTTGGCACATAGAAGCAGACGATCGACCAGATGCCGGTCTCGTCATCGTCCTGTTGCGACGTCAGCTTCCGACAGGTCTGGCGCGGCGCGACCGAGCACCAGCCGACGGTCTTGCCGTCAATCTGGGCCAAGATTCCCACCGGCGTACCGGCCTCGACAAGCGCCATCATGGCCCGTTTCAACTCGGCGTGCTGGACATGCTCGCGGCGGCCGGGCAGGGGCCGCCAGGCCATGCACCAGCAATACTTCGGACCGCCTTGCGCTTCGAAGAGGCCTTCGAAATCGGCGCGCGTCTGCCGCGTCACCTCGGTGAACCGGACGTTGGCTAGGTCAGCCTTTTCTGGCGGCGATCCGCTCGACGATCTTGGCATTGGTGAGTTCCCGTACGGCGTCCTTGCCAATCCAGCGCGCCGTCTTGTCGGCCGACTGGGCCAGTCGTTCGGCCACGGCAAGGGCAGCGCCGTGCATCTCCAACGATCGCTTGCCGATCGAACGAAGCGCCCAGTTTGCCGCCTTCTTCACGAAATTGCGGCTGTCGGCGGCATGCGCTTCGATGATCGGCAGGAAGCCGAGGAAAGTCGCCACCGGCTCCTGCTTCCGGTGCACGACGGACCACGCCATCATGGCGAAGGCCGTGCGTCGAACGAACTCGCGCTCGTCCGCCGCGAACTCTTCAATCAGCTCCTTCCAGGCGTCCGTGTCGACGAAGAGATCGGAGACGCCGTCGACGATGTCCCAGGAATCGAAGGACGCGGCCCATTGTCGTGCATCCGCGGCTGAGAAGCGCTTCGGGTCGGCCGTGACGGAAGCGATGAACTGCGCCTCCATGATGCCGGTCTGCCAAAGCTCGAAAGCACGCTCGTGGTTGCGCTTGATCTTTTTGGCGATCTGCCGCTGCATGCCATGCGAGATGCCGAGCGCGCGTTCGATCTTGATGCCGTAGCGCAGCATGCCGCGGCGACTGTCTTCCGAGCCGATCGAGCGCAAATGGGCGACGATCTCATCGGCGCTCGATTGGGGCGAAAGCTCGGCCATTGCGAACGCCTATTTTTCCAGGCGCGCCAGCAGGGACGAGGTGTCCCAGCGCTTGCCGCCCATCGCCTGCACATCCTTGTAGAACTGGTCGACAAGGGCGGTCACCGGCAGTCTGGCGCCATTGCGGTCGGCTTCATCGAGGCAGATGCCGAGATCCTTGCGCATCCAGTCGACGGCAAAGCCGAAATCATATTTACCGGCATTCATCGTCTTGTGTCGGTTCTCCATCTGCCATGACCCGGCAGCGCCCTTGGAAATCACCTCGATGACCTTCTCGATGTCGAGCCCGGCCTTCTTGCCGAAATGGATGCCTTCGGCCAGTCCCTGAACCAGCCCGGCAATGGTGATCTGATTGATCATCTTCGTGAGCTGGCCGGCGCCCGACGGACCCATCAGCCCGACCATGCGGGCAAAGGCGTCGATGACCGGCCTGGCTTTGTCGAAGGCAGCCTGCTCGCCGCCGACCATCACCGTCAGCACGCCGTTCTCGGCGCCCGCCTGGCCGCCGGAAACCGGCGCGTCGAGGAAGGAAAAGCCAGCCTTTTCAGCGGCGTCGGCCAGTTCGCGCGCGACTTCGGCCGAAGCGGTGGTGTTGTCGATGAAGACGGAGCCTTTTTTCATCGCGGCGAAGGCGCCATCGGCCCCGGTCGTCACCGAGCGCAGATCGTCGTCATTGCCGACGCAGGAGAAGACGAAATCCTGGCCCTCTGCGGCGTCCGCCGGCGTCAAAGCAAGCTTGCCGCCATGCTGGGCCACCCATTGTTCCGCCTTCGCCGCGGTGCGGTTGTAGACGGTGACGTCGTGGCCGCCTTTGTTCCTGAGGTGCCCGGCCATGGGATAGCCCATCACGCCAAGACCGAGAAATGCCACAGATGCCATGGGTTTGCCCTTCAGACGGAACGGAATTGTCTTGGACAGCTCTAGGCTCTACGCGCCATTCGTCAAGACGCGCATGAGCCGATCGACTGGTACAGCCGAACGCTCAGCGGATCAGATGAATGGTGATCCGCCGCTCGATCCATTCGACGCCGTGGCGCAGGATCTCGACCATCACCAGATAGACGATGGCGACCCAGACATAGGCCTGGAAGTCGAAGGACTTGGCGTAGGCCAGCTTCGCGTTGCCCATCAAATCATAGACGGTGATGATGGCAACGATGGCGGAGGCCTTGATCATCAGGACGAGTTCGTTGCCATAGGGCCGGAGCGCGACGATAAACGCCTGCGGCAGGATGACCTTGCGCAGCGTCTGCAATTTGTGCAGGCCGAGCGAAGCAGCGCCCTCCCATTGGCCCCTCGGAACACTTTCTATGGCGCCGCGCAGGATTTCGGCCTGGTAGGCGGCGGTGTTGAGCGCGAAGGCGAACACACCGCAATTGAAGGCGTCGCGGAAGAACCACCACAGTCCGACGGATTCGAGTTGCACCCGGAATGAGCCCAGGCCGTAATAGACGAGATAGACCTGGACCAGCAGCGGCGTGCCGCGGAAGAAATAGACATAGCAATAAGCCAGGACGGACAAATAGCGGTTCTTCGACATGCGGGCATAGGTGACAGGCAGCGAAAAGAGCGCACCGAGCACCATCGAGATGGCCACCAGCGCAAGCGTGGTTCCCAAGCCCTGCAGATAGGCAGGCGCGTATCTGGCGAAGAATTCGCCATTCCAGGCGTAAACCAGATAGACGGCGATGCCGATGCCGAACAGGATCCAGAAGCCGACCAGCGCGTAGCCGACGATACGGGCCCGCGGCCAGCCTCGCGCCCGTGGTGGTGGCTTCTCGATGTCGACGGCGGCGCGCGTCACGACGCTCATCGTGCCTCCCTCCTCCCGAGCGAACGCAGGATGAAGCCGGTGGCGATCGACGACAGGATGGCAAGGATAAGGAACACCATCGCCGCGACGCTGTAGAACAGGAAGGAATGTTTGGTGACACGGGCCGCCACGCCGGCGTTGCGCAAGGTTTCAGCCAGGTTGACGACCGACACCAGGGCCGTGTCCTTGAGCAGGCTCAGCCAGCAATTCTCAAGGCCGGGGAAGGCGATGCGCAGCAGCTGCGGCAGGATCACCTTGCGCATCGTCTGCCATTTCGACAGCCCGATCGCATAGCCGCCCTCATACTGGCCCTTCGGAATGGCGCGAAAGGCCGACAGGAAGACTTCGCTGGAATACGACGAAAAGATCAGCGACAGCACGATCATGCCGGCGAGGAAGCTGTCGACATCGACCGTCGCTTCCGGCCTGAACAGACGGATGACATACTGCAAGAGGATCGGCATGCCGAAGAAGAACAGGAAAAGCGTCACTAGTTCCGGCAGTCCGCGAAACACCGTGGTGTAGATGTTGGCAGCCACGCGAAGCGACGGCTCTTCGGATTGTTTTGCCCAGGCGACGAAAAAGCCGATCGTCAGGCCGATCGGCAGTGTCGCCAGCGCGAGCGCAATGGTGACCAGTGCGCCATAGGCAATATCGTCAATCCAGCCATCGGGTCCCCAAGTGAGAAGTATCCATATGTTCTGGCTTGGCATTGACGGGTCTTGTCTCCACTTCTGTCAGGCCAAGGCGGCAGCAGGAAACTTCCCCTGCCGCCTTGTTTCAGACGATCAGGACTCGGCGCCGAAGACGTCGAACTTGAAGTACTTGTCGTTGATTTCCTTGTACTTTCCGTTGGCGCGGATTGCGTCGATGGCGCTGTTCAACTTGTTGACCAGATCCGTCTCGCCCTTGCGCACGGCGATGCCGGCGCCCGGTCCAAAGATATCGACCGGCTGCGGCGAAGGCTGGCCGAGAATCTTGCAGCAGGCGCCATCAGGCGAATCCAGGAACTGTTGCAACACGACGATATCGTCCTCGATCGCGTCGAGACGGCCATTGGCGAGATCGGCCTGCTCTTCGGGGCTGCTCGGATAGCCCTTGACCGTGCTGTCCGTATAGGTTTTCGAGGCATAATTGAAATGCGTCGTGGTGGTTGCGACGCCGATGGTCTTGCCGGCCAGGTCTTCCTTGGTCACGCCCTTGAGGGTCGAATCCTTGGGTACCGCGATCGCCGACGGCGTGTTGTAGTATTTGTGGGTGAAGTCGACCTTCTCGGCGCGCTCCGGCGTGATCGACATCGAGGCGACGATGGCGTCGAACTTGCCGGCCTGCAGGGCCGGAATGATGCCGTCCCAATCCTGGGCGACGAAGGTGCACTTGACCTTCATCTCGTCGCAGAGCGCCTTGGCGATGTCGATGTCGAAGCCCACGAGCTGGCCGTCGGAGGTCAGGTTGTTGAATGGGGGGTACGCGCCTTCGGTGCCGATTCTCAGGGTCGTTTCCTGAGCCTGGGCGACGCCGAGCGTCAGCAGCGCAGCCGATGCGGCGAGCGCGATACGCAGTGCAATACGCATGATAGTCCTCTCTTTATGGCTCCCGGCCGTCGTTCCGGAACGGCTCTGTGGGGCGGTGCTTTTGACCGCCCGCTGGCGCGATACTCCCACTGTTTTCGGGAGAAAAGCAACTGTAAAACCGTTGCTTGCGGGATTTGCGGGTCCAGCCAATGCCGACGCCGGGTTAATGCATGTCGCCCAAAAGTGCGCAGCGGTTTTGGGACGACGACATGCATAAATAAAACAACCTGAAGCGCGTCGCATGAGGCCGTTCAGGCGCGACGCGCTTAGACAATGCAACGGCTGAAGAGGGCGGCTGACCCGGGCGAGGGCAGGGGCCTCAAGGTTTGAGGCCGGTCATGCGCTCGATGAAGTCGGCTATCCCTCCCGAGTCGTCGAGATCGAACACAGGCAGGCTTTCGCCGGTAACCGCGAAGTCGGCGGCAATCGCCACGATATGTCCGTCGTTGGCCGACAGCGGCGAGCGGTCCTTGGCCTCCCGCCGCCGGGTCTCGATCTTTTTGTGCGCCTCGCGCTTGTAGCCTTCGACCAGCACGATGTCGCACGGGGCCAACCGCGACAGGACCGTCTCCAGCGTCGGCTCGTCCTCACCGCGCAATTCATGCATCAGCGCCCAGCGTTTGCCCGACACCACCGCGACTTCGGTGGCGCCCGCCTGGCGGTGACGAAAGCTGTCGGCGCCAGGCTTGTCGATGTCGAACTCATGATGGGCGTGTTTGACCGTTGACACTGTCCAGCCGCGCCGGACGAGCTCTGTGACCAGCTTCTCGGTCAGTGTGGTCTTGCCGGAATTCTTCCAGCCGGTGATGCCGAAGATGTTCATGGGCCGATGCTCTGCAACAGACGCTCGGCCACCGCAAGGTCGTGCGGTGTGTTGATGTTGAAGAACGGGTCGATCTCGTCACTGCCGTGGGTCAGCAACGGAAATTCCACTTCGACACAGTCGTGCCGCTCGATGAAGGCGGAGACGCGCCTGTTGTCCTCGTCGATCAGGAAATGCCGCAAGGCCTCACGCAGCACGAGCGGCCACAGCGCGAAGGTCGGATGCCGCCTGCCGCCGGAACTGGCAACCGCCATCGAGCCCGGCCGACTGGTCGCGGCAGCGGCCAGCTTTGCCACCAGATCCACCGGCAGAAACGGCGTGTCGCCGGGGGCCGTCGCCAATGCCGTGCAAGCGGTGTTCGCTGCCGCCCATTCGAGGCCGGTGAGGATTCCGGCAAGCGGTCCGGCATAGCCTTCCACCGCATCGGCGAGAACCGGAAGACCGGCCGCCTCGAAGCGCGCCGGGTCACCATTGGCGCTGAGCGCCAGCGATCCGACCTGCGGCGCCAGGCGGGCAACGACATGGTCGAGAAGCGGACGCCCGCCAAGCGCCAGCAAAGTCTTGTCGCCGCCGCCCATGCGCCGTGACAGGCCTCCGGCCAGGATAATTCCTGCAATGTCTTGGCTCATGGCCAAGCTATATGCCGTCCGGCGCCATGTCGGGTCCAGCGCTTTCGGCTGCGGGTTTTTGCCGGCCGGCGACCCGCTCGCGATAGAGCGCGTAGAGGCCGGAGCCGATGATGATGGCGGAGCCGAAGATCATCGGCAGGTCGGGGACATCGCCGAAGATGATGAGGCCAAGCAGCATCGACCAAAAGAGGGCGGTGTAGCGGAATGGCGCAATGAAGGAGATGTCGCCAGCCCGCATTGCCATGATGATGAACTGGTAGCCGATCAGCACCAGCACCGCCGCCAATGCCAAAAGTGCCGTGCCTTTGCCGGACATTGGCGTCCAGCCGCCCATCGGCGACAGCAGCACGGCGCCAACGATGGTCATGGCGATTGCCGTTGCCGTCGACACCAGCAAGGTCGGGATAGCCCTCGGGATGCGCTTGGTGGCGAGGTCACGTACTGCGCAACAGGCGACGCTGACGAGTGCGTACAGCGAATAGACGCTGAAGCCTTCGAAGCCTGGCCGCACGATGATCAGAACGCCGCCGAAGCCGACCGCGATCGCCAGCCAGCGCCGCCAGCCGACCGTTTCGTTGAATACGAGTGCCGCCCCCATCGTCACCGCCAGCGGCAGCGCCTGCAGCACCGCCGAGACATTGGCGATCGGCAGATGCGCTAATGCCACAAGGAAGGCGACGGTGGCGCCGGCCTCGGCGACCACGCGAAGCGCCACCAGCGGCTGCAGCATCGACCTCGGTCGCGCGAGCGCGCCTTGCTGCCAGGCGAGCAGGCCGACGAGCAGCGACGCAAATGCGCCGCGCACCAGCATGACCTGCGCCATGTTCATCGATTCCGACGAGAACTTGGTGATGGCGTCGTTGAGGGTGAAGCCGATCATGGCCACCATCATGCACAGCGCGCCGCGAATGTTTGGGGAAAGAGGCAAGGGCGTTACCGGTTTTGCAAGAGCAATTCCAGGAAAAGTGTGAAACGGTTTTCCGTCCGGAATTGCGTGAAAACAAAGAATAAAGCGGTTCGACGTTTCGGCGAAACGGTGAACCGCTCAAGCCTGTAGCAGCCGGCGGCAAGACAGCAACGTCAAAGAAATAGGCCACGGATTTTCACCCGTGACCCATAGAAATCCCTGAGAGGGCTGGCCGGATGACCGGCAGGCTCATTTCGGCGTCAGCACCTCGGTGCCGCTGCCGTTCTTACCGGCGATGGTCCACAGGCCGTGCAGCGAGCCGTCAGCCTCTACCTTGTAGACGACGAGACCGATTTCCTTGCCCATGACATAGCCGGCGGAGAAGGCATCGTCGTTGCGCATGCAGATGCCGTCCGACGATGATCCGCCCGTCTCCCAATGGATGGTGCAGGTGGTCTCGCTGGTCAGCGTGATGGTGGCTTCGCCGCCATATTTCGAGCCGTCGAAATTGGTGCCCGCAACGGTGTAGCTGCCACCGATGGACTGTGCTGCTGCCGGCGCGGCGGCAAACCCAAGCATTGCAAGAGAAAGTAAGAATGTGCGCATGTCGTATTCCCCCAAACCGAGCGACGAGCCGCTATAGGCCGAAATTTAGGGCGGAACGCGATGGCGGTAAATCGGGTTTGCAGCGTCGAGAGCGATTTATTCCCAGTGTTGCTCAGCCCCATGCAGGCTGTCGCCGATAGCGCCGACCAGTGGGTCGTACTTGGCCTTGAGCGAGGCGGGATATTCGATCCAGACTGTATGGATTGCATCCTCTTTTTCGAAGACGATTCGGGTATAGAAGATCTTGTCGCCTTTGGTGCCTGAGACCACTGCCCAGTTCTTACCGGTTTTGCTGTAAGTGACCTTTTCCCCAGAGTCAGGGTCGGCTTTTTCCTTTTCAACCAGACTGTCGGGCGTATCTTCCGTCAGCTTGTATCCGCCGTAACAGGACAAGCTCGCACCATCGGGGCTAAGCCATTTTCGACCGTCGCCATTGAGGGACTCAGGCATCGGCTTGCTGAAAATCTGGCTCGGGAACGTGCACACCGTGCCATAGCGCGCATTGATGTAGGTGAACGGCTTTGCGAGCGCCACTGTGGTCGCCAATGATAGGGCCACGACCAGCGCTGACAGCCCGGTTTGGCAAACACGCTGCATGGAAATCCCCCTCGCTTCCAACGGAAGCATTCTGCACCAATCGCGGAGAAAATCAGCCGCCGGTGACGCTCATATGTCTCGACACCGACGGGCGGCTGGTGCGGCGGTCGATGATGAAATCATGGCCCTTCGGCTTGCGGCCGATCGCTTCGTCGATGGCAGCAGCGACCAGTTCGTTGCCTTCGGACGCACGCAGCGGGGCGCGCAGGTCGGCGGCATCCTCCTGACCCAGGCACATATAGAGCGTGCCGGTGCAGGTCAGCCGCACGCGGTTGCAGCTTTCGCAGAAATTATGCGTCATCGGCGTGATGAAGCCCAGCCTGCCGCCGGTCTCTGCGACATGGACGTAGCGGGCCGGGCCGCCGGTCTTGTAGGGGATGTCGCTCAGCGTGAACTGGCGCTCGAGCGAAGCGCGCAGCAGCGACAGCGGCAGATACTGATCGGTGCGGTCGGCGTCGATCTCGCCCATCGGCATGGTTTCGATGACGGTCAAGTCCATGCCGCGGCCATGCGCCCAGCGCATCATCTCCGGCAGCTCGACGTCGTTGAAGTCCTTCAGCGCAACGGCGTTGAGCTTCACCTTCAGCCCCGCCGCCTGCGCGGCATCGATGCCTTGCATGACCTTGCCGAGATGGCCCCAGCGGGTGATGGCGTGGAACTTGTCGGCATCGAGCGTGTCGAGCGAGACATTGATGCGCTCGACACCGCAATCGGCAAGCTCGGCGGCAAAGCGCGACAGCTGCGAGCCATTGGTGGTCAGCGTCAACTCTTCCAGCGCGCCGCTCTTCAAGTGCCGCGACAGCTGGCGCACCAGATGCATGATGTTCTTGCGCACCAGCGGCTCGCCGCCGGTGAGGCGCAGTTTGCGCACGCCCTTTTCGATGAAGACGGTGCAGAGCCGGTCGAGTTCCTCGAGCGACAGCAGGTCCTTCTTGGGCAGGAACGCCATGTCCTCGGCCATGCAATAGGTGCAGCGGAAATCGCAGCGGTCGGTGACCGACACGCGCAAGTAGCTGATCGTGCGACCGAAGGGATCGATCATGTCCATGCGTTCAAGCGTTTCCAATGCTGCGAGTGGTGCCGTTATATACGGCTATGTGATACGATCCAACCCGCCATTCAAGATAGCCGCTCTCGATCTTTGGTGACATTCCCCGGCCGACATCCGATGTCGGCCGGGTCCAAATGGCCTTTTCCGCTCGCGCGAAGCAGCGTAGGGAAGGGCGGATCGATGCGGGATGCAGAACAATGACGGCGCCGAAGGAACTCAGGGTCTCGAAGGACAGAAAACTGCTGTCCGTCACCTTTCCCGATCATCGGCCGTTCGAGCTGCCGGCCGAACTGCTGCGCGTCGCTTCACCCTCGGCCGAGGTGCAGGGCCATTCGCCGGACCAGCGGGTGACGGTTCCCGGCAAGCGTAACGTTGCTATCCTGAAGATCGAGCCGGTCGGCAACTACGCCGTGCGCATCACCTTCGACGATTTTCACGACACCGGCATCTTCACCTGGAATTACCTGCACACGCTTGGCCACGAAAAGGACGCGCGCTGGAATGCCTATCTCGCCGAGCTCCAGCAGAAGGGACTGAGCCGCGACCGCTAGTCGGCACTGTCCGCAAAACGTCATTGACTGGGGGTAACGCCGGCAAAGGTTCGGAGACGGGAAAATGTCTGACATCACCACGGTCGAACAGCTCGAAGCCCTCTACGGCCTGCCCGGCGAAGCGTCGACGATCAAGGAACTCGACCACGTCATTCCCGAATATGCCGCCTTCATCGAAGCCTCGCCTTTTGTCGCTCTGGCGACGAGCGGGCCGGAAGGGCTGGACTGTTCGCCGCGCGGCGATCTCGCCGGCTTTGTGCGCATGCATGACCCGAGAACGCTGATGATGCCGGACCGACGCGGCAACAACCGCGCCGATTCGCTTAAGAACATCATCCGCGATCCTCGCGTCGGGCTGCTGTTTCTTGTGCCGGGTTCGGGCACGACGCTGCGCGTCAACGGCCGCGCCCGCATCGCCACCGACGCCGCGCTTTGCGCCTCCTTCGCCGTCGAAGGCAAGCCGGCGCGCTCGGTCACCGTGGTCGATGTCGATTCGGTCTATTTCCAGTGCGCCCGCGCCATCGTTCGCTCGGAGCTGTGGAACCCGGCAAAGCACGTCGACCCGAAATCGCTGCCGACACCCGGAACAATCCTGGAAGTCACCAGCCGCAAGAATATCGATGCCGGTACTTACGACAAGGAATGGCCGGAGCGGGCGAAGAAGACGATGTGGTGAGGTGGGAGGCGCGTGGATCGAACGGCTCAGGTATCCTTCAGCACGTCATAGATCTTGCGCATCTGTTCGCCGATCATGTCGCACTGTTCCGCTGTCGACTGGCTCATCGCCTTTTCGATCAGCGCCATATGCACCTTCAGCGCTTTCATCAGGAGCTCCGTGCCGGCCTCGGTAAGCGTCAGCCGCAGCACGCGCTTGTCCTTCTCGTCGCCTTCGCGGCGCAACAGGCCGCGCGCCTCGAGCTGCGGCAACAGCATGGTGATGTTGGAGCGGCCGACCAGCAGTTTGCGGGCGAGATCGTGCTGCGACATGCCGGGATGGCGATAGAGGTTCATCAGCACGTCGAGCTGCGCCGGCTTGAGATCCAGCGGCGCCAGCTTTACCGCCAGCGCACGCTCCAGCACATGGCAGGCGCGCGCCACCGCGACCCAGTTGCGAAAGCGCGGGTTGTCCCAGGGCAGCTCTTGTTTAATGTTCATGTTTGAACTATTATGTTCATGCTTGAACGGAATGGATGGATCGCCACTATGGCATCATTTGGACTGAAGGTCATCCGGGGCGTGTTCGGCGCGGCCGAGCTTGTGGCGCCGCGTCTGAGCGGGCGCGCGGCCTTCGAACTGTTCTGCCGCACGCCGAGCGTGAAGGCGCTCAGCGACGGCGAGCGGCGTGCGGTCGACCGCGCCGCCGGCTTCATGGCCGAGGCGCGCCATCATCGGCTGACGACCAAGGCCGGCTGCGTCATGGTGCACGAATTCCGGCCCGAGCCGGGCAGGGCGTCCGCCGGCACGGTGCTGGTGGTCCATGGCTGGCGTTCGCGCACGGAATATATGCGGGCGCTGATCGAAGGCTTTCGCGATGCGGGCTACCGGGTCGCCTCGCTCGACCTGCCGGGCCATGGCCAGTCGCTGGGCCGTCATCTCAATATGGTCAATGCGGTCGAGGCGGTCAGGGTCGCCGGCGAATGGTTCGGTCCGTTCAAGGCGATCGTCGGCCATTCCTTCGGTGGCGCCGTCGCCGCCAATGCCATTGCCGGTTCGATCAAGGGTATCCAGCCCGTCGCGGCCGAGCGGCTGGTGCTGGTCGCCGCGCCAAGTTCCCTGCCGGCGATCTTCGCCGACTTCAGCCGCATGCTCAATGTCGGTCCGCGTTCGCAGGTTTCCATGGCCGATCAGGTGAAAAGGCTGTCGGGCCGGCCGCTGCATGAATTCACCGGCGACCGCCAGTTGGCTGAGGCGCCGGTGCCGACGCTGGTCATCCACGCGCCGGACGACCGCGAAGTCCCCGCCGATCATGCCACACGTTATGCCGGCGCCGGCAGCCATGTGCGGCTGCACTGGGCCGATGGGCTCGGCCACCGTCGCATTCTCGCCGACAAAGGTGTTGTCGAACGCGCTGTGACTTTTGTCAAAAACGAGCGCGAGCTGATACTGCATTGATTCCAATGGGTGTATTGTCGACTCCGACAACGCCGGAGCGGTGAGCTAACCGTTCTTCTTGCCGCCCGGCTCGACGGGCAATCCGGCCGCCTTCCAGGCGGTATAGCCGCCAAGGATGTGCTTGACCGGCGACAGCCCCATATCCTGCGCCGTCTTGGTGGCCAGCGCCGAGCGCCAGCCGCCGGCGCAAAAGAAGACGAAGCTTTTGCCCGAGGCAAAGAACGGCTTGTGGTAAGGGCTTTCGGGATCGATCCAGAATTCCAGCATGCCGCGAGTGACATGTTTGGCGCCGGGGATCTGGCCGTCCCGCTCGATCTCGCGTGGATCGCGCAGGTCGACGAAGATGGTGTCCTCGTCGTCGAGCAGCCCGGCCGCTTCCTCGGGCGAGACCACCTCGATCTCGGCATTGGCCTCGTCGAGCAACTCGCGATACCCTTTTTTCACGGATGATCCCTCCCGGCGCATTTCGCCGCCGACTGGATTTCCAGCACAAGCTCCGCGCTTTGTCACGCTGTTCCGACCAGCCCCTGCCACGCCGCCATCGCTCCGGCCACTGTGGCCATCAGCGCTTCGCACGAGGCGCCGTCGCGGGCCTGGATCGACATGCCGTGCTGGACCGTCGCATAGAAGGTCGCCGCCGCGTTGCTGTCGAAGCCCGCTGGCAATTCGCCTTCCGCCACACCGCGTTCCAGCCGTCTCAGCAAGAGGGTGTGGTTTTCGGCGCGGCGGCGGCGCAAATCATCGCAGATCGCGCCGCTGCTTGAATCCTGGTGCAGTGCGCCCAGCGCGATGAGACAGCCCTGCGGGCGGTCGTCCTGAGAGTACGCTTTTGCCGTCTGGCGCAGGAAATTCTCGATCGCCTGGCATGCCGTCGGCGCTTCGTCCAGCGCGCTCCAGATCTCGGTGCCTTCGTTGCGGGTGTAATACTCGGTCGCTTCCAGAAACAGCGCCTCCTTGCTGCCGAAGGCGGCATAGAGGCTGGGCGAGCTGATCCCCATCGCCGCGGTCAGGTCGGCGATCGAGGTGCCCTCATAACCTTTGGCCCAGAACAGCTCCATCGCCTGCCGCAAGGCGGCGGTTCGATCGAAGGTGCGGGGGCGGCCTCTTTCCGGCATGGCGCTCTTTTCTGTGTTGATCGATACATAATTCACTTGACGTCGCCAGGCAAGGCTGCCAGATATTTATGTATCGAACGTTACATAAAAGGAGAAATGACATGTCAGCGAACGGATTGAACGGCAAGGCAGCACTGGTCACCGGCGGCAGCCGCGGCATTGGTGCTGCGATTGCCAAACGGCTCGCGGCCGATGGCGCCGACGTCGCCATCACCTACGTCAACAGCGCGGCGCCGGCCCAAGCTGTCGTCGCCGAGATTATAGCGGCAGGTGGTCGCGCGATCGCCATTCAGGCCGACAATCGCGACGCTGCCGCCATCGAAAATTCGGTCACCGAGGCGGTGAATGCCTTCGGCCGGCTCGACATCCTCGTCAACAGCGCCGGCATCTGGCGCGCGGCGCCCATCGAACAGATGTCGCTGGCCGACTTCGATGAAACCATTGAGGTCAATCTGAGAGCGCCGTTCGTGGCCTCGAAGGCGGCAGCGGCTCACATGGGCGAGGGAGGCCGCATCATTTCGATCGGCAGCAATCTGGCGGAGCGCGTCACCGACACCAACCTCAGCGCGTATTCGACCAGCAAGGCAGCGCTCGTCGGCCTGACCAAGGCGCTGGCGCGAGACCTCGGTCCGCGCGGAATCACCGCCAATGTCGTTCATCCCGGTTCGACCGACACCGACATGAACCCGGCCGAAGGCCCGCATGCCGAACACCAGCGGCGGAAGATGGCGACGCCCCGCTTCGGCAAGGCTGACGAGATCGCCGGCATGGTTGCCTGGCTCGCCGGTCCGGAAGGGCGCTTCGTCACCGGCGCCGCGCTCACCATCGACGGTGGCGCCAACGCCTGAAGCAGCAGCCGCTTTGACCGGTCTGGAGCGGCAACGCCGCTCCAGACGTCACGATGTTGTGAAACCGTTCTGCAACAGGCCTGCGGAAATTTATGGAAGCTTAACGAAATCGGTATGAATCGGTATAGTAGCGCCTTACATCCGCCATGCGGTTGGCAAGATCGTCTAGCGGCGCGGAACGGGAGCCGGCTTGCAGCCGGAGCGGGTGATTAATGAAATTCCTCGGAAATAAAGCCACCGTGATGCCGCTTGCAGTGGCGGCAGCACTGGCCTTCGGTGTGCCGCAGGCAAGCGCGCAAGGCCTGTTCGACATGCTGTTCGGCGGTGGCGTCAAGCACAGGCCGCAAGGCGAATTCCCGCCGCCGCCAAAGCGCAAGCCGAAGCCCGCCGTATCGGGCGGCGGCGGCACCAGGATCAGCAGCCCGTCCTACTACACCTACAAGGCCGACCGGCTGGTGCGCGTCGACTTTGCCGCGTTGGTGGCAGCACCTCCCCAGGTGGCAACAGCTGAAGACGCCGCCTTTGTGCAGTCGGCGACCAGCACTGCCTTCCGCGAAGCCGTTGCAGGCCTCAGTGACTATGAACTCTATGCCGAGCCCGATATCGCCAAGGCACTGATTGCCTATTACTCTGCCAATCCTGATTTCATCTGGGTGAACGAGGGCAATCCCAATGCCCGCGCCCAGGATGCGGTGCGGGTGCTTGGCGAAGCCGCAAGCTATGGTCTCACGTCGGCCGACTACACGCTCGAGGTGCCGGCAGCCAACGCATCGGCAGTCGATGCCGACGCCCATCTGAAGGAACTCGTCCGCTTCGAGATGGCGCTGTCGGCGCGCGTACTGCGCTATGCCCGTGACGCCCAGAGCGGGCGCGTCGATCCCAATCGCATCACCGGCTACTATGAGTTTCCGCCGAAGCCGGTCGACATGGAAGGCGCGCTCAAGACGCTGGCCCACACCCAGGAAGTGCGCACCTACCTCGAATCGCGGCACCCGCAGAACGCGGAATATCAGGCGCTGCGCGTCGAACTTGAATCGCTGCAGGCGAGCGCCGAAAACGAAATAGTCGTCGATCCCAAGCTGTTGCTGAAGCCCGGCGAGACCAGCGCCGAACTGCCGAAGCTGCTGACGCTGATCGCGCGCAATCTCGACGACGAGATGGGCGGCGCCTATGGCGAGATCCTGTCTCGTCTCGGCACCAGCGATGTCTATGTTCCCGAACTGGTTCCGATCATCAAGGCCGTGCAGGTGAAGGCCGGCATGAAGGGCGATGGGGTCATCGGCCCGCGCACCGTCGCCTCGCTCGCCGGCGCATCCAAGGCAGACAGGCTGCAGAAGGTGCAGGTTGCGCTGGAAGAGTTGCGCTGGCTGCCGTCCGATCTTGGTAGCCCGCGGGTCTTCATCAACCAGCCCGCCTTCACCGCCAGCTATATCGACAATGGCGAGGAGAAGCTGAAGACCCGCGTCGTCATAGGCCGGACCACCAACCAGACCGCCTTCTTCTTCAAGGAGATCAAGCAGGTCGATTTCCATCCCTATTGGGGCGTGCCGCAGTCGATCATCGTCAACGAGATGCTGCCAAGGCTGCGTAGCGATCCGGGCTATCTCGACCGTGCCGGCTACGAGGTGACCGATTCGCGCGGCAGGCGGGTTCCCTCTTCCTCGGTCAATTGGGGCGCCTACGGCGCCAACATTCCCTACAGCGTGCGCCAGCAGCCGAGCGAAGCCAATGCGCTGGGCGAACTGAAGATCCTGTTCCCCAACAAGCACGCCATCTACATGCACGACACGCCGCAAAAATCCTTCTTCCAGCGCGATATGCGGGCGCTCAGCCATGGCTGTATTCGCCTTCAGGATCCACGTGGGATGGCGGCGGCGGTGCTCGGCGTCTCGGTCGACGACATCGCCGAAAAGCTCAAGCACGGCCATGCCAGCGAAGACGTGACACGCACGATTCCAGTCTATGTCTCCTACTTCACTGCCTGGCCGGACCTGTCCGGCAAAGTCGAATATTTCAACGACGTCTACGACCGCGACACGCGGCTGATGCAGGCGCTGGACGCGACCGAAGCGGTGCGTTCGCCGACGAGCTGAACCAGCGGAGTTCCTCGTTCAACGAAACGAGGAACTCACTTTGTCTCTCTGGTTTTATTAGATTTTTGGCCGATAGACGGTCGCCCGTTTCCTGCGATCAGCGCTGGATGAGCGGACGCCGGAAGCCGGCGTCGCGGCCCGCGATCAGCCAATAGACCAGGCCGGCTACGAGGCCGGCGGCGGCGATGATGCCGATATCGGCCCAGCGTCCGGCATCCTCTTCCGCGGCCGGCCAGACCAGGAAGAAGCCGGCTGCAGCGGCAGCGGCGCCAAACAGCATGTGCACCAGGAAATTGCGCAGGGCAAAGAATTCGGCGAGCAGCGCGAAGATCAGCGTCTGCAGGCCGGTCAGCACGATCGTCAGGAAATAGACGACCATGCCGAGCGGCGGCCACAGCAGCACGACAATGGGCGAAAATTGCATGGCGCCGAAATAGTCCGGCGCGTTGGGCAATACGGCGAGTGCGCAATATATCGCCACCACCGCGAACAATCCGATCAGCACCGAAACGAAATAGCCGGCAAGCATCATCAGGATGCGCTTCAAAACATGCTTAACCATGGCCATGCACCCCCCGTGCCCTGCAACTGTTACGCGCACTCAGCCATCAAAGGCGGATCGGCGCAAGAGTGCATCCAGCAGTGCTTTGCGGCAAATCTTCAGGCGCCGCCGCATAGATGTTGTGAATCCGGCAAAACCCATGTGCCTTTTATCGTGAGGTCGACGCCGTAATAGACCCGCCCGCGCTCGTCGCCCTGCGGACAATCCCTCGGGATCGATATCAGGCACATGACGACAGGATCGCCGGCTTTCGAACTGGCAAGGCCAGGCTCCCGCTCGTAGGAAACCCCGGCGCCGCCATTGCTGAACCGCGCCAGGCTGCCGGCTTCAGGGCCGGCGGTTTCCAGCGGGTCGTCGCCGAGCCGCGTCGTCAGCGCGGTGATGTGGGTCAAGGCGCATTGGCCGATCGACGAGGGCAGGGGCTGGTCGGGGCTGCCCGGATGGCGGGCCGCGGTGTCGAGCGCCTTCTTGCCGATCAGGGCGATGTTGTAATCCTGCACCCAGGACGGCGCATTGCCGTAGGTCTGCAGCGCATTGTTCTGGGCGCTGACGATGCAGGCGGCATCCTGCCCGCAGGCGTTCCTGTCAGTGATGAGCGCACGGGCGATCTTGCGCTTTTCGCGGCCAAAGGCTGGCTCGAAACCCGTAAAGGCCTTGGCGACCAAGGCATCAATTGCCGACAGTTGCGGGTCGGCACAGATCGCCTTTTCAACCGGCAGGCTGGCTTTGCGGCAGTCGAAGGACGGCCCGTCGGCACGCGCTGGACCAAGGCAGACCGCCCCGCCAGCAAGTGCGACGACAAGCGCAAACGAGTTGGCAATTCGATTGGAAGAAAGCATGGTCGCCCCGTTGTCCGACAACTGCCACCATTCTAGGCAAAAAACGCAGCGGACGGAATTGCCGAAGCGGTGTCGGTATCGGCGCTATTTCGGTTCGGCGGTCACGGGATCGAAGGTGATTTCGACTTTCGCCTTGTCGGCGGTGTAATAGGTGACGGTGTACCCTTCCTTGTCCCAGTCGACCTCCTTCACATAGCGAAAGCCGTCGCGCTGCTCGACCTTGGCGATGATTGCCGACAGTTTCTGGGCATTCGTCGGCGGCAGTGGGCTGTCATCCGCGGCAAAGGCCGTCGAGCCGGCCAGAAGAACGACGACACCGGTCGCCAGAACAAGATTTCGCATGATTACCCTCATTTCACGTTGGCATGAACCGCACCGGAAACTCGCAGGCAGCACAGTTTGTTCCGAGAGCTGACATCGCGCAGCTTCCGTGAAGCCCTGGATCGCCGCGCTCAGAGCGACGGCACGCCAATATTTGCGCCAACCGCCGGCCAACCATGAGTGCTGCTACGGCCTGGACAACCCGATGGTGGTAGAGCTTTGCCCAAGACCCTGCTAGACTTCTGGTCCTGGCGGGGTGGCATGGCGCGCCAACCCCGCCGGAATCTTCATCTCTCAGCGCGCGGCGAAGTGTTTCAGGAACGGGTCGTCGCCTGTGCTGGACCAGAACCAGAAAGGGAGCGGGGGCTCGAACATGGCTGTACGGAACTACACCCGTCAGCTGGCGACAATCATTTCTATCGATGCCGTCGGGTTCTCCCGGCTGATGGGCATCGACGACGAGTCTGCTGTCGCGGCATTCGAGGAACGGCGCGACATCATCGCCGACAGCTGTGGCACATTTGGCGGCCGCACGTTCGGCGACGCCGGCGACAGCATCATGGCCGAGTTCGGCAATCCGATCGAGGCGTTGCGCGCGGCCTTTGATTTCCAGGGCCGCATCGTCGCCCTCAACGCCGAGGTTGCCGACGACATGCGCATGCCGTTTCGGGCCGGCATCAACACCGGCGACGTCATCGTGCGTGGTGGACGCCTCTACGGCGACGACGTCAACATCGCCGCGAGAATCCAGGAATTCGCGCCGGGCGACGGTCTCGCCGTTTCGGAGACGACCTGGCACCATGTGAAGGACAAGACGGCGGCCGAATTCACCGATCTCGGCGAATTCATGCTGAAGAACATCGCCTTGCCGGTGCGCGTTCTGATCGCCGGCCGCAGTGGCAACGGATCCTCGCCGGCGGCGTCGTTCGCCGCCATTCCCCAGGCCAATGCGCAGCAGAAGCTGTCGTCCAAGGGGCCGCCGGCGATCGCCGTCCTGCCCTTCCACGCCGATGGCGGCGAGCATGACATCGGCTACATGGCCGACGGCATCGCCGAGGACATCATCTATGGTCTTTCCAACACCAGATGGCTCTCGGTCATCGCCAAGGGCTCCAGCTTCCAGTTCCGCGACGACACGCTGGGCACGCGGGTGATCGGCAACGCGCTCGGCGCGCGCTACATCGTCAGCGGCACGCTGATGCGCAATGGTGGCCAGATCCGCCTCAACACCTCGCTGGCCGACGCGTCCAACGGGCGGCTGGTGTGGTCGCAGCGCTTCGATCGCGATCTGGTCGACATCTTCAACCTGCGCGACCAGATCGGCGCTGAGATCGTTTCGATCCTCGACAAGGAGGTCGACCGGGCGGAACAGGCACGCACCTTCCAGGTTCCCTGGGAAAGCCTGGAGACCTGGCAACTGGTGCGACGGGGCCGCTGGCACATGAACCGGCGCACCCGCGGCGACACCGAAACCGCACTCGAGTTCTTCCAGAAGGCCTACCGCGAGGACGCCAACTCGAGCGCCGTGCTCAACGAACTGGCGTGGTGGTATTTCTGGCGGGCATGGCTGCGTTTCGGCGACAGCGACGATTTGAACAAGGTCGAGCAGTTTGCCCGCAAGGCGTTGCTGGTGGACAGCCTGGATGCGCGCCCGCACGCCCATCTCGGCGCCGTCGACATCATGCGCGGCGAACCGCGGTCGGCCGTCGACCATCTCGAGGAAGCGATCCACATCAATCCGAGCTTTGCCTTCGCGCGCTCGGCCATGGGCAGCGCCCAGCTGCTGCTCGGCAATGCCGCGACCGCGATACCGTTCTTTCTCGATACCGAGCGATTGAGCCCGTTCGACCTCTACCGCTTCCACAATCTGGGGGAACTGACGGCGGCCTATTGTTTGGTCGAGAACTGGCCGGCGGCGATCGCTGCCGCTGACCGCTCGCTCAACCTGTCTCCCGGCTATTTCTATTCCAGGTTCCTGAAGATCGGCGCGCTGATGCGAAGCGGCCGGCCGGAACAGGCGCGGCGCGAGATGACCATTTTCACAACCCGGCATCCCGATTTTTCAGAACAGCGTGTGCGCTGGATACCGTTCACCGACAAGGCCGCGAACGAGTTCCTCGTCGCCAATTTCCAACTGGCCAAATGAACATGGCGTCAGTGCTGGCTGGAACATGGACCAACTGTGAAAAGATTCACATACGTGCAACCGATGCAAACCTAGGCCTTGAACGGCCGGCATCGCAATAACGTGGATAGCCGGGGGGCTTGAACGCGCATGACCAAACTGAAGTATTTCGACGCTATTCGCGCGGCCCAGAAAAACCAGCGCCCGCTGTCGGAAATGCCGCCCTTCGATCTCGGCCGGATCCGGAAGACAGGGCTGATTGCGCGCATCGTCGGGTCTCTGGCCGAAGACCCCCGCTGGGCGCTTTCCTTGTTGCGGCGTTTCCGGCCGACCGGCAAGCTCTTCGGTGTTCTCGTGGTCACCAAGAACGCCGATGTCCGCGACATATTGGAGCGCGGCGACGAATTCCAGACCCCATACGGCCCGGAAATGACCGAGCTTGCCCGGGGATCCAACTTCATCCTCGGCATGCAGGACGGCGCCGACTACCGGCGCATGAAATCGTCGGTGCTGAGTGCATTCCCGCCGGCCGAGGTCGAAGCCGCCGTCAGGCCGATCGCGGCGCGTCATTCGCAAGAGATCATGACGCGCGCCAGCCCCGGCTTCGATGCGATCTCCAGGTTGATGAAGATCGTCCCGGTGCATATCTGTCGAGATTATTTCGGCGTCGAGATCGACGATGAATCCGAATTCGCCGACTGGGCGATCGCGCTGAGTGCGCTGTTCTTTTCGGACCCGACGGCGAGCCCCGTCATGCGCGAACTCGCAGTGGTGGCGGGCGACCGTCTTCTCAAAGTCATCGATCGCTCCATCCAGTCGGCTAGGGACCGGGGCTTGAAGGCCGAGCAACCGCTGGCGAGGCTGGTTGTCCAGATGGATCAGGGCCGCCTGTCGCGGGACGACCTCAATTCGATCATGCTGGGCATGATCGCCGGCTTCGTCCCGACCAATGTGCTGGCCGCCGGCAATTGCCTCGACGTGATCCTGTCGCGGCCCGACGCAAGGCAGGCTATCGATGCCGCATTGGCCGAAAACGATACCGCCAAGCTCGACAGGGCCGTCCTTGAAGCCATGCGCTTCAAGCCGATCTGGGTCGGCCCCTGGCGCTACACGGCCCGCGACGCGATCATCGGCAAGGGTACGCGCCGCGAGCGCCTGGTGAAGGCCGGCACGGTGGTGATGCCGGCGACGCTGTCGGCGATGTTCGATGCCGACGCCGTGCAGAACCCGGACCAGTTCGACACATCGCGCCCGCATCGCGACTACATGGTGTTCGGCCACGGCATTCATCAGTGCATCGGCGCCGAGATTGCCAGGATCCAGATCGGCGAAAGCCTGCGCGCCCTGTTCCAGAAGCAGGGCGTGCGCCGCATGCCCGGCAAGGCCGGGCGGATGACCCGCATCGGCGCCTATCCCGAAACCCTCAAGGTCGATTTCGAACGGGCAGAACTCTGCCGCACCGTAACGCAGTCTATGGTGACGGTGGTCTGCCCGGTCACCCGATCCGCGTCGCTGGATGCTGTCCGCGACAAGGTTGCCAGCCTCGGCAACCCGGCCGTCGAAGATATCCGCCCCGCGCTCGACATTGCCGGCACCGTCCACTTCACCAGCCTGACCGTGGTCGGCACCGGCGAGATCGGCGCTGATTCCGGTCAGGAAAAAGGAGCTCTGGTTCTCGAGATTTCCGGTGACGGCAGCATCGACGATGTCATCGATGCGGTCACGCACGCCATCGGGCACCGGCTACGGCCGATCTTCAAGGATGTCTGCGATCTGCGCGATGGCGGCGCATTGAACGATTTCCTGCGCAAGCACAATGTCGACATATCGCCGTCCTTCGGCAGCAATGCCGGACTGGTGTTTTCGGGCACGCCGGGGCACTCGGTCCAGCGTATCAAGGCCGAGCAGCAGCTTTTCGAAGCCGTGCGCGACATCGTCGAGCGGCCACGCAAAGGCGCCGGCAACGCTCCTGCCGTGCTCGCTGAAGTTCGCCAGCATGTCCAGTCATTAGAGACGTTTGCCTGGGCGTTCGAGCCGGCCGAGAGCCTGCTGGAAAAGCCGCCGGGTCATTGGGGCCGTGCTCTGATGACGACGTTGCTGGTACCACCGGTCTTCGTCACGGTGGCGATCATCTGGGCTGCTTGCTGGTACATGACCTACAGTGTGGTGTTCGGCAGATCTATCGACATCAGTTCCCAGGAAATCTCCTTCACCGCTATAGCCGTGGCAATCACCTCACTTCTGTTGTCCGGACTTGGAGTGTTGGTGGCAGCGGCGCTGCTGGCGTTTTCGTGCTTGCTGGCGCTGCGACGCCGCGAGGACAGGGATCGGCCGGAAAGCACATCGATCGGCATATCTGAATTGAACGCGATACTCGTCAAGGAGGGCCACGCGGCACAGAACCATCTGACTGCGATTTCGACGATGAAGGCCGGCATCCTGCGGCGGCTGGCGCTCAGGTTTTCTTTCTACCTGATCTCGATAGCTGCCCAGAAGGTATTCAAGCCAGGCTTCCTCAACACCATCAACACCATCCATTTCGCCCGCTGGATACTGCTGCCCGGCTCCAACCGATTGATGTTCTTCTCCAACTACGGCGGCAGCTGGGAAAGCTATCTTGAGGACTTCATCGCCAAGGCGTCCGCTGGCCTCACCGGCGTGTGGAGCAACACCGTGGGCTATCCACGCACACGATGGCTGTTCCTGGACGGCGCGCGCGACGGCGATCGTTTCAAGCGCTGGGCGCGGCGCCAGCAGGTGCCGACCCTGTTCTGGTACTCCGCCTATCCCCAAATCAACACAGAGCGCATCCGGATCAATTCCCGGGTCAGGCGCGGCATTGCTTCCGCCGTCGGCAACGAGGCGCGCGACTGGCTGAGCTTGTTCGGTTCGCTACGGCGCCCGGCGAGCGAAACAACCACCGTTCAAAAGACCACTTCGCTGCTGGCCAATATCAGCTCTGCCTTTCCGGCGCCTCTCGAACAGCAGCTGGAAACCGGCGAGATCCAGTCCATCTTCTTCGGCCCGCTCGGCCCGCTCGCTTATTCGCATATGCTTGCGATCCGGGTGCCGGACAAGTTGCCGGTGCCCAAGCGCAGAGCCTGGCTCGATTTCGTTGTCGAGCAGACGAGTTTCGGCGAAGGCAGGCCCGCCGGGCGCGCTATGATAGTCGCCTTTGGTCCCGGTGGCCTGCGGCAGTTTGGGCTCGACGAGGGTGTGGAGGGCGATCCACTGGAAACATTTCCGATCGCCTTTCGCCATGGCATGGGCAATCCCGAGCGTGGGCGCATACTGGACGACCGAGGCCGCGACGGCCCGGACGAATGGGAGTGGGGGTCGTTGGAGAACCCTGTGGACCTGGTCATCGTCTGCTATGCCGAAGACCCGGGACGGTTGAAGACCGAGATTGCCACAGTGAGACGAAAGACGACCGGTGCAGGCATGAAGGTCGTTGCCGAACTGCCGCTCGCCGTAAACCGGGGTCAGACCGACACGAAGACGAAATCTTCCGACGGGGCAAAGCGTGACGATCGGTCGGAACGTGGGCCAGCCTACGAGCATTTCGGTTTCGCGGACGGGATTTCGCAGCCGATTGTCCGGGGCACGACCCGCGCCAGCAGGGGCGCCGCGCCCATGCATCTGGTCGCGCCCGGCGAGTTCCTGTTCGGCTATCGTGATGAGCATGGGTTCTATCCAGCCTCGCCCTCGGTAAGCGCATCACGCGATCGGACCGGAATCCTTTCGCAGGTGCGCCGTAGCCGGCTGATTCCGGGCCTGCCGCCACCGCCGCGCGATTTCGGGCGCAACGGTTCATTCCTGGTTATTCGCCAGTTCGAGCAGCACGTCGACGTCTTCAACAACTACTGCAAAAAGGCTGCAGCCTTGGTCGCGAGCCAAGTCGGCAACCAAGCCATCACGCAAGACTGGATTGCCGCCAAGATGCTCGGCCGCTGGCAGAACGGTAGCTCGCTGGTGCGCAACCCCGATCATCCGGGACGCGTCATCGACAACAACTTCGCCGCTGGCGCCGAGGATCCGCAAGGCCATCGCTGCCCGCTTGGTGCCCACATTCGCCGTTCCAACCCACGCGACTCGCTGGGTGAGGACCGCGATACGCAGATCAATATCGGCAAGCGCCATCGTATCCTGCGGGTCGGCCGTACCTATGAGAAGCAGGACGGCAAGAATGGCAAGGTCGAAAAAGGGCTGCTGTTCATGTGCCTCAACGCCGACATAGAGCGCCAGTACGAATTCATTCAGCAGACCTGGGTTTCGTCGGCCACGTTCCAGGGCCTCGTCGCTGAAAAGGACCCGACGATTGGTTCGCGCAGCGGTGATGGCAGGTTCACCATTCCGTCATGGGAAAAGGTCACGACGCTCCGTGACATGCCGCAATTCGTCACCACCAAGGGTGGTGGATACTTCTTCATGCCCAGCCGCTCGGCGCTGCGCTACCTGATTTCGCGGCTCTGAGTCTTAGCCGGGGCTGATTCGGGATCGGCGTCAGTCGTCGTCCTGCGATTCGGCGATATGGCGCAGCGCCCCGGTGTCGGTGATGCGCAGGCCGCCGCGTTTGATGGCAATGAACGAGCGGTTGCGCCAGTCGTTGAGCGTCTTGTTGACGGACTCGCGCGTGGCGCCGAGGAACTCTCCGAGTTCCGATTGCGAGATCGGGATCCAGCCGGCGCTGTCGGCCATCACCTTGGCCAGGAAGACCAGGCGTTTGGCGAGCCTCGCCTCGATGCCGAAGAAGGCCTGGTCGCCGAGTTCGCCGCTGACCCAGCGCAGCCGGGCGCACAGAAGTTCGATCATCGCGCGTGCCAGCGGTGGATTTCTCTCAATGCGATCAAAGAGTTGTGTCCTGCTGAGCGAAACCAGCTCGCAAGCGGTCAGGCAGATGGCGGTGGCGGTGCGTGGCCGCCCGTCAAGCGCGCCGATCTCGCCGACGAGGCTGCGCGACAGCTCGATATTGGCCACCAGCTTCTGCCCGCCAGGCGAATAGATCGAGATTTCCACCGTGCCGCTCATCACCCCGTAGATCCGGTCGGCGGCATCTTCCTGGACGAACAGATGCTGGCCGGCGGCGTAGCGCTCGACCTTGCAGCCGCTGAACAGGATATCGAACAGCTTTGGATCGATGCGTGCCAGGCGCGGCAGATCGTTTCTGTCGTTTGGGCCGCCAAAAGCCATGTTCCAAATTCCCAATTGCCGCAATCGGCGAAGTTTAAGGGCCGAAGTCTAAGGCAAGAGTGCACCGCGTCAAAGGCCGGCGTTCATCCCTTGCGATTACGCCTTCTAAAGGCTTGGCGCAGTGGTCGCGCCCAGTGCCTGGCTCGTGCCGGGCGGAAAGCCGCCTGCACGCGCGGCGACGAGAGGAGCCGCGCGTGCAGGCGCCAACTGATAAAAATGGATAGGTGATAAAATTTCTGTAAAACCGAGCGGCCGCAATGGCCCTTCCACCCGTTGCGATAGGTGGGCGCAAACAGCGTGAGCGTCTGTGACGGAGATCACATACGGCATCGCTGAAATAATGCGAGCGTCATACATCGCGCGAGCGACTGCGGCAAAGAGACATGCCGACGTTGCACTCCGGTCATCTTCGACGCGAGTTGATTTGTTTCCTTGCCTGCCAATCAGAATTGCACCAGTCTAAAATGGGGCAATACAGTTCTTTACTTCGACAGAACCTTTGAGGGCGACTATGCCGGTCAGCAGAGAGCAGCGAATCCGTCAATATCTCGATCTCGTCACCGGGGGCGAGGGGACTGAATCGGTCCTCGGCAACATGGAGACGATGGCAGGCGGCGGCCTGGAATCCCTTGCGCCTGCGGAAGCCGGCAAGACGGAGGCGGCGTTTGAATCGGCGCGCGCTGGCCTGGAGAGCCTCGCGCGGGGCGCCGAAGTCGCGCCCGAGCAGCTTTCCGATCTGGAAGCCATAATCATCCCGGAGTTGCGGCCGGTCTATGACATCAAGGATGGCACCTTTACGACGCTGACTTTCGACGGCGCTCCGACACCTGGCCATTCGCTGTGGACGAAGCTTACCAGCGAGGCCGCATTGAAGCAGCGCATCGAAGCCGCCCTGCCGGCGATCGGGCGTATCGAACTGTTGTGGGACACCAATATCCCTTACGGCGGCACGGGCTTCGTCGTCGGCCGCAACCTGTTGATGACCAACCGTCATGTGGCGCAGATATTTGCGGACGGCCTTGGCGACCGCAATCTGCAATTCATCAACGGCCGCGCCGCCGGCATCGACTTCAAGCGCGATTCGGCGGCAGGAAACGTCTTCAAGATCCGCAATGTCCGGATGATCCATCCCTATTGGGACATGGCGATACTCGAAGTCGAAGGCCTGCCCGACAACATCACGCCGCTGTCGCTCGCGGTCGCCGACGCGCGCGATATGCTGCGCCAGGAAGTCGTCGCCATCGGCTATCCCGCGTTCGACAATCGCAACGCGGTCGATGTCCAGAACGAGCTCATGCGCAATCGTTTCCAGGTCAAGCGCCTGCAACCGGGCATGCTGCAGGGCGGCTTCGATACGGAGAGTTTCGGCAAGATCGTCAGCGCGGCGACACATGATTGCTCGACCACTGGCGGCAACTCCGGCACCGCCATGATCAACCTCGCCACCGGCGAGGTCGTGGCGCTGCATTTCGCCGGCCGCTATCTCGAGCGCAACTACGCCGTGCCCACCGGCGCGCTCGCCAAGGACCAGCGTGTCGTCGACCTCGGCCTCAATTTCGCCGGCGCCGCCAGCGGCGGCCCAAACGATTGGGGCGCATGGTGGAACAAGGCGGACAGCGGGTCGCCGGCCGAGGGCGTAAACCTGGTTGAAGTCGGCGGCGTCCAGCAGATCCCGGGCGTCGCCACTCAGACGCCTCCATCCGGAGGTGTCGTCGTTTCGCCGGGCAGCAGCGTCACCTTCGAAGTGCCGTTGCGCATCACCGTCTCGCTCGGCGCAACGCCAGCCCATGAAGCGGTCACGGAATCGGTCGATCTCGAAGCGGCCAAGCCGACCCCTCCAGGCGGCGCATTCGTTCCCAAAACGGTCGCGGACTATGCCGGCTATAAGGGCTACGACGAGAAATTTCTCTCTGGCGGCACTAAACTCGCGCCGGTCGTTGTGCCGATGCCTGAGGCCACCGACCTCTCCGTGCTGGCGCCGCTCAAGGCCGGCGGCACGCAACTCGACTACCAGAATTTTTCGCTCAAGATGCACGCCAAGCGGCGGCTGGCGCTGTTCACCGCCTCCAACGTCACCGAGGAGAGCAATCTGCGCGAGCCGGAAAAGGGCCGCAACTATTCGCGCGGCGGCCTGTTCAGCGAGCGCTGGTTCCCGGATCTGCGGCTCGATGACGAGTATCAGATCCCCGATGTCTTCTACACCCAGGATCAGGGCGCCTTCGACAAGGGCCATATCGTCAGGCGCGATGACGTGGCCTGGGGCAGCACCTTCGAGCTGCTGCTCAGGGGCAATGTCTGCTCCTTCCATGTCACCAATTGCTCGCCCCAGGTCGAAGGCTACAACCGCTCCGACAGCGGCGAGAAGAACTGGGGCGATCTTGAGAACCACGTCCTGTCGGAGGCGGCCAGCGAACGGCTGTGTGTCTTCGCTGGCCCGGTGCTCGCCGATGACGACCGAACCTTTGCCGGCAAAGGCCCCAAGGGAACAAGTCTTCGCGCGCCGGTGCCGCGCCGTTTCTGGAAGGTGATCGTGGCGCGCGTCACAGACGGGCTCGCCAGCTATGGCTTCGTCCTCGAACAGGATCTGTCGGACACGGAGCTGGAGTTTGCCGTCTCCGACGAATTCATCGGCGCCATGTACCCGCTAACGGAAATCTCCGAAATGACCGGCATCACCTTCGACAAATCGATTGTCGACGCCGACCAGTACGAAACGGTTCGTGGCGGCGAAATTGCAATGCGGGCGGGATCACGGAGACGAAAGAAGAAGGCTTAGGCTCGCGCGGCGCTGCGATGCCTTGCAGGGAACACCATGACCGAATGGACGCAATCCAAGCCGACCTCCCTGCTGCCGGCCACGCGCCCCCGAGCGGTACCAATTAGCGCCAACACAGCGGAGATCTGGATCAGCACATAGCTGACGGCGAGCCGGGCACCGGAAAGAATTCGTTCGTCAAAAAGCCGTGATGCAGCGCTTCAAGATAGCGGCAATAATACGGGCTGGTTTCCATTCGGGGTTTTTACATGCGCACACGTCACGCCATCATGCTTGCACTTTCCGTGCTTTCCATTCCTGCCGTCTCCATCCCGGCGCAGAAGGCACGAGCGCTGGAGCCTGAAAAATACACGGTCTACTGCGCCAACGATCACATCGAGGTTTCGTTCTGGGATCTCGAGCAGATGAAGGTGCGGAACGGATCCGATGTATGCCAGTTCCAGAGCTACACGAGCTACTCAAGCGCCTTGAACTTCGCGCAGAAGAATTTTGGTGGGGAAGGGGCGAGTTGCAGCTGCTAGGAGTGCTGGCTTGGAGTGCGCTGTTCAGGGAAAGAAAATGGTGGGCGATGCAGGGATTGAACCTGCGACCCCACCCGTGTGAAGGGTGTGCTCTCCCGCTGAGCTAATCGCCCGCTCGTTGCCCGAAGGCCAAGCGAGCCGCGATATAAGGGAGGCATGCCGTTGAAGTCAAGGCGATGCGCCCGCCTTCTATGCCTGAAATAGCCGAGGACAGGCGCTGCCGCGGAATCCCCGTTTCGCTCAGCCGGCCGCCGCTGCGATCAGCCGTTCCGCCAGGTCGAGCGTCAGCGCGTCGAAATGCGAAATCACCGCCGATGGTTCGAATTCCCTGACATGGCGGTCGGTGTAGCCGAAATCGACGGCGACCACCGGAATGCCGGCGGCCTTGGCCGTGTCGATGTCGGTCTGCGAATCGCCGACCATCAGCGCATGATGCGGATCGCCGCCGGCGAGCCGGATGGTCTCGGTCAGATGGCGCGCATCGGGCTTGCGGAAGGCGAACGTGTCCTGGCCGGCGATCGCGGCGAAATGCTTGGTCAGGCCGAGCGCCTCGATCAGCGCTTTCGAATTCGCCTCATATTTGTTGGTGCAGATGGCAAGCAGGTAGCCGGCCTTGTCGAAGCGGGCGATCGCCTCGACCACGCCGGGGTAGGGGCGGGACTTGCCGGGGATGTTGAGCGTGTAGTGGTCGAGGAACAGCTTGAGCAGCCGGTCGTGCTCCTCCACCGCCAGCGACTTCTGCTGCGCGGTATGCGCGCGCTCGATCATCACCCGTCCGCCCTGGCCGACAAAACGCCGGAAGCCGGCCTCGTCGACAGCGGCAAGCTCGCTGGCGGCAAGGCTGTGGTTGAGGCTGTCGAGCAGGTCCGGCGCCGTGTCGATCAGCGTCCCGTCGAGGTCGAACACGATGATCGGTTGGGTCATGGCCTGTCCTGTGGCTGATGCATTGCAGGCAGGCGATAGCGGCTGCGCTTCTTTCAGGCAAGCCGGTGCGAGCCAAAGTCTTTGACCCTGCGGGCAAAAGTGCTAGGAGCGCGCATCCAGAAAAATCAGAACCAAGCCAAACCCCTGGGGCGAGCATGGATGCGAGGCAATTGAAAGTCGAGGCCGCGCGGGCAGCCCTTGCCCATGTCAGCGACGGCATGCGCATCGGCATCGGCACCGGGACGACGGCCGACGAATTCGTGCGGCTGCTGGCCGAAAAGATCGCCACCGGCTTGTCCGTCATCGGCGTGCCGACGTCGGAGCGCACCGCAGCCCTTTGCCGCGAACTTGGCGTGCCGCTGTCGACGCTTGAGGAAACGCCCGAGCTCGACCTTACCGTCGACGGCGCCGACGAGATCGACGCGGCGCTGACACTGATCAAGGGCGGCGGCGGCGCGCTGCTGCGCGAGAAGATCGTCGCGGCGGCATCTCAGCGCATGATTGTCATTGCCGATCGCTCGAAGATGGTCGACACCCTTGGCCGGTTTCCCTTGCCGATCGAAGTCAACCAATTCGGCCTGTGCGCGACCGAAATCGCGGTCGCGGCAGCGGCCAAAAGTCTCGGCCTTTCCGGCCCGGTTACATTGAGGATGACGGGGGGCCAGCCTTTTGTTACAGACGGCGGCCATTTTATCCTCGATGCATCTTTTGGCCGCATTCCGGATACAAGAGCGCTTTCGAATGCTCTCCATGCCATTCCTGGTGTGGTCGAGCATGGTCTTTTCATCGGGCTGGCGTCAGCGGCCATCATCGCCGGCGGCGACGGCATCCAAACCGTCCATGCCGCCCGAAAACCAGGGAGTTCTACCGATCATGATGTTGCATAACCGGGTTCGCAATCTTTGCGCCGTTCTGGCGGCTTCGGCCGTTTTCGCCTTCTCCTCCCCGGCGTTCTCGCAGGAGATCACGGAATCGCATCTGAAGGCGGCACGGGCGGCGGTCACGGCAATCCACGCGACCGACTCGTTCGACAACATCCTGCCGCAAGCGGCGGCCTCGCTCGAGCAGCAGCTTATCCAGAAGAACCCTGATATGCAGGAGCTGATCGGCAAGACCGTCAGCGAAAAGGCACTGGCGCTGGCCTCGCGCCGTGCCGATCTGGAGAAGGAAGCAGCGCTGGCCTATGCCAAGGTGTTCTCCGAGAAGGATCTCACCGACATCGCCGCCTTCTACAATTCCGATGCCGGCAAGAAGCTGCTCGACAACGGCCCCAACGTGACGCGCGAACTGGTCAAGGCCGCCGACATCTGGCAGAACGGCCTGGCGCGCGATCTCGCCCAGCAGGTCGGCGAAACGCTGGCAGCCGCCGCGAAGGCCGCTGCTCCGGCCGCGCCTGCGCCGGATAACGCAACTGCCCCCGCCGATGGCGCTGCACCTGCCGACGGCGATGCGCCCGCAGACGGTGACCAGCCGGAAGCGCCGAAGAACTAAGACGTCTGATTTCGCCACCGGCATCCTTGCCGCTGGACCAGAAAGCCCGGTGGAAACCGGGCTTTTCTTTTGGCTTCATGCAGCCTACCTGTCTCAAACATTTCTTGGGGCAAGGAACAGCAGCATGGCCGGCTACGACTACGATCTCTTCGTCATCGGCGGCGGCTCCGGCGGGGTTCGGGCGGCGCGCGTAGCGGCAGCGCTCGGCAAACGTGTCGGCATCGCGGAGGAATACCGCTATGGCGGCACCTGCGTCATCCGTGGCTGCGTGCCGAAAAAACTCTATGTCTATGCCTCGCAATTTCCCGAGCATTTTGCCGACGCCGCCGGCTATGGCTGGACGGTGCCGGAGGCGAGCTTCGACTGGCCGACGCTGGTCGCCAACAAGGACCGCGAGATTGCCCGTCTGGAAGCGATCTACGAAAAGAACGTGAAAGGCGCCGGCGGCGAGACGTTCCACTCGCGCGCCATGCTGGTCGACCCGCATGTCGTGCATCTCCTGGGCGATGACCGCACCGTCACCGCCGACCAGATCCTGATCGCCACCGGCGGCCGGCCGGCGCCGCACCCGGCGCTGCCCGGTCACGAGCATTGCATGTTTTCCAATGAGGTTTTCGACCTCAAGCAACTGCCGAAGGCGATCATGATCGAGGGCGGAGGCTACATCGCCGTCGAATTCGCCAATATCTTCCATGGCTTGGGCGTCGACACCACGCTGGTCTATCGCGGCAAGGAGATACTGTCACGCTTCGACATGGACCTGCGGCACATGCTGCACGAAATCATGGAAAAGAAGGGGATCAAGATCCTCTGCCACGCCGTGTCGGAATGGGTCCGCAAACGGCCGGACGGCAGGCTGGATGCGTTGGTCACCGGCGGCAAGGTGCTGACCGTCGACCAGGTCATGCTCGCCATCGGCCGCCTCCCAAACACCGAGAATATGGGCCTGGAAGGCGTCGGTATCGAGCTCGGAATAACCGGCGCCATCGTTGTCGACCAGTATTCCCGCACCAACATCGACAACATCTGGGCGATCGGCGACGTCACCAACCGCGTGCAGTTGACGCCTGTGGCGATCCACGAAGCCATGTGCTTCATCGAGACCGCATTCAAGGGCAATCCGACCGCGCCCGACCACGACACCATTCCGACCGCCGTCTTCTCACAGCCGGAGATCGGCACCGTCGGGCTGTCCGAGGACGATGCCGTCAAGCGCTACTCCGATATCGAAATCTACCGCGCCACATTCCGGCCGATGCGGCACACGCTGTCGGGCCGCGACGAAAGGATGCTGACGAAGCTGGTGGTCGATGGCGCCACGCGAAAAGTGCTCGGCGCGCACATCCTCGGGCCGGACGCCGGCGAGATGGCGCAGTTGCTCGGCATTCCGCTGAAGGCCGGCGTCACCAAGGATGATTTCGACCGCACCATGGCCGTCCACCCGACGGCAGCGGAGGAACTGGTCACCATGTACAGGCCTACCTACCGCGTGAAGAACGGCGTGCGGGTCGATTGACGCCCGCGCGCTCGATCTTGAAGAACCCCCCATGGCAGCCGCTGTTGCCACCGAGATGGGAGGCCTGAAGCTTATTACAACAAAGTGCCGCGCAGGATGACCAGCGCCACCGAGAAATAGATCACCAGGCCGGTGACATCGACCAGCGTGGCGACGAACGGCGCCGAGGCGCTCGCCGGATCGAAGCCGATCCGTTTCAGCGCGAACGGCAGCATCGACCCCGACAGCGAGCCGAAGGTGACGATGCCGACAAGGGCTGCCCCCACGGTCGCCGCGATCAGCGGCCAATGCGGCCCATAATCGTAGAAGCCCATATACTGCCAGAGCGCGATGCGGCAGATGCCGACCACGCCAAGCATGGCGCCGAGTACCAGGCCGGTTGGCAATTCGCGCAACGCCACCCGCCACCAGTCACGAAGGCCGATCTCGCGCAGCGCCAGCGCGCGAATGACGAGCGAGGTCGCCTGCGAACCGGAATTGCCGCCCGAGCTCGTGATCAGAGGAATGAACAGAGTGAGCACGATCGCCTTCTCCAGTTCGCCTTCATAGCTTTGCATGGCGTTGGCGGTCAGCATCTCCGAGATGAACAGCGCGCACAGCCAGCCGCCGCGCTTCTTGATCATGGCGAGAAAGCTCATCATCATGTAGGGCTCGTCGAGCGCCTCCATGCCGCCGAAACGATGCGCGTCCTCGGTCGTCTCCTCGATCATGGTGTCGATGATGTCGTCGATGGTGACGATGCCGAGGATCTTGCCGTGGTCGACGACGGGAACCGCGAGCAGGTCATATTTGGAGATCGTCTGCGCCAGTGTCTCGCGATCGGTCAGCGGCGTCACCGTCACCGGGGCGCGATCCGGCGCCACCGACAGGATCGGATCGTCCGGCTCGCCGGTGATCAGCCGGCGCAGGCCGGTCGAGCGCACCAGCACATGCGTGTCTGGATCGACGATGTAGATGGCGTAGACGGTCTCCCGCGTCCGCTCCACCTTGCGGATGTAGTCGAGCGTGCGCCCGACGGTCCAGTCCGACGGCACGCTGACGAATTCGGTCGTCATGATCGAGGCGTCGCTGCCTTCTGGATAGCCGAGAATGGAAAGCAGCGTTGCCCGCAGCGGCGGGACCAACCCGCCGAGCAGCTCGGAGCGCGCCGGTTCGTCCAGTTCGCGCAGGATATCGGCGGCGCGGTCGACCGACATGGCGGTCAGGAGCTTGCACGCCTTGGCGCGCGGCAGCGCCTCGGCCAGATCGGAGGCGCCGTCGAGTTCAGGCTGGTCGAAGATCTCGACCAGCCGCTCGAACGGCATTTCGCAAAGCAGTTCTATCGCGGTATCGCGAGATTCCCGGTTCAGGGCCTCGACGACATCGGCGACGTGATCATTGGCAAGGATACGCGCGATAGCGACGGCATCGTCGCCCGCTACGACGGGGGTAAATTCGTTCATGGCTCACTCCTTGCCGTCCGGCGGAACGTGAGCCGTTAGAGGTCACATCGAGGCGGACGGCGGTTGCGTTCGACTACTGTCGCCAGGCATGGCGCGGTGACCTTTCTGCTCGCGGGTTCGAGTTGGAATTCAGCGAGCGGGCGCAACATAGGAGCGCATCTTGGCGAGTCAATCGCGGGGGTGGCGGAAAACAGCCGGGAGCCGGCCCAATCGCGAGACTGTGATGATTATTGAAGGGGGAGGGAGCGAGTGCCCCGCCGCCAGTGGCGGAACGCGCTTCGGCGTGGCTGCTATTTCTGCTTCAGCCGGCGTGAAAAACGCATCCATTTGTCCTCGACCGGCCGCGGCTGCGTAAGGATGGTGGTGAGCTCGCGCGGAAGGTTCGGAACAAGCGGCCTCTTGGTGGCGACGCCGTCGGCGATCGCGACCACGCTATGGTAGAATTCCTCGCCCGAGGCCGAACGTGGCGCCACCGCCTCATGCATGATGCTGATCACCGTGACATCGGGACAATTGTCCTTGATGGCCTGGTGGAAGGCGATCTTCCCATCCGGATCGAGCGCGCCGGTCGCTTCGTCGAGGAACAGCAGACCGGGCTGCTGCACCACGATGCGGGCCACAACCAGCTTCTGCTTCTGGCCGCCGGACAGCAGCTGGTCCCAGATCTTTCCCTCGCGGCTTTCATCGGCCATGTGTTCGATGAAATCGCCAAGGCCGGCCTTGTGCAGGGCTGCCGCGACCTGCGCATCGCCATAGTCGTCCTCGGAGCCGGGCAGGCACACCAACTGCTTCAGCGACACCTGCTGCAGCTTGACCTCCTGGGCGGCATAGAAGCTCCTCACACCGTCAGGGAAGACGATGGTGCCGCGGCCATAAGGCCACAAGCCGTTGATCGCCTTGATCAGCGAAGTCTTGCCGCAGCCGGATTCGCCCTTGAGGAATGCCCACTCGCCGCGCCGAAAGCGCAGATTGGCTGCGCTCAGGAACGGCGTGGCGTCCTCGCCCTGATGCGCCAGTTCAAGCTTCTGGATTGTCAGGCCGAAGACCGGGTTCTGGCTGGCATAGTGGAAGTCGGAACGGCCGGTCTGGCTGTAGAATTCCTGCGGCTGTTGGACGTTTTCAATGGCGTGCGCCAATTCAATGACGCGCTGGCTGTTGGCCCGCAAGGTGGCGAGACTCGGCATGACATGGATGAACCAGGAACATTTGCTGATCAGCGCGTTGACCTGCTCGGAACCGGTTATGTAGCCCTTGAGGTCGACGCCGTTGTGGATGAACGGCACCAGACCAGGTCCGTAGGCGACAACTTTGGCCCCGACGAAATTATAGACCGATTCGAATCCCGCATAGAGGGTGTTGACGATGTTGAGCTTCGACCAGGTCGTATCGATATCGAGATAGAGCCGTCCATGTATCGTCTTTTGCACGTCTTCGCCTTGCGACGCCGACACATGGAAACTGCGGCGCAACAAAGTGATCAGCTCGCTGCGATAGGTGCCTTCGGCCTTCTGCATCCTGACGTTGAGCCACTCCAGCATTCCGCCGAGTTTGATCGCGATCCAGGTATTGACCGGCACGTAGATGGCAACCGCCAGCAGAGCGAGGACGGCGCTGCCATAGCTGCCGAGGGCATCCAGGCCTTTTACCTCCACGGAATTCGCCAGCAAAGCGCCGCCGACAAAATAAAGTGAGGTGAAGACGCCGAACACACCTTGGGCAAGCCCGATGGCGCCGCCCGCCATGTCTTTGATGGATTCCTGCACGCGCTGATCAATGTTGTCGGGCGCTGGCGCATCTGGCGAGCCATTCTGGGCGTGGTAGTGCGTATGGTTGGTATCGAGCAGCGCCGCATTGAAACGCGCGTTCAACCAGGCGCGCCATTTGCGATGCAATGTCGCCGATACAAATTTGCAGGCGCCTATGATTCCCATGTCCTTGAACACGACCAGCAGCACAAGCAGGCCGGCATTGGTGAGCACCGATTCAAGGGGCGTGGTATTCGCGGCGTCGTGAAAAAAAGCGATTGAGGCTGCCAGTTCGCCCGCCAACACGGTAAACCAGACGTCGGCCTTGCTCGACAGGGCTATGATGAGTGCGAGGACGACGGTGAGAGCCCAGGCCTCTCTCCACCGGTCCGAGAACCAGTAGGCCCGCATCAGTCCCCAGAAGGTCCGCATCGACGATACTGGCGTCAGGGGCGACGGCCCGGCGGGGGCGTCGCGGTTCCAAAGTGCCGATATTGAACGTCGCGGTCTGTCGACCCGAATCACAATCCCGCCCAAACCTTTTTTAGTTTTGTTACGGATAGTAACACCAATTGATCATTTTCTATGAATTTTATCCCGGCGAATGTGAGGCAGCCCACCCGCCGTTGCGATCAGGCAACAGTTGCTGCTGCGAGACCGCCGTCTTTGGGCCCAATTTGTCCTTTGTTTCAATGTGTTGCGAGAACGCTCAGGTGTGCGAAAATATTCCCTGGGGGAAGGCTCATACACGGCTTTGTGACCAAAAGGCCTGCCCGTCGGCCGGTTTTCCCACCGCGCGCTAACCGGATCGCCCGAAAAATTGGCCGTCCGTGATCGCCCCAGGCCGCCCGAATCATTTCACCGGCCATCATGGTTGGGCACGCAAGATCGTCGCTCCTGTAAAGCGACTGTTCATGAGGTGGCACGCGCTTTTTAGCTGCAGCTCAACACCGTTTGACAATCAAGCGCACTGGAATGAACCTCGTCGGGCACTGTCGGCACCAATGCATGTCCGGTCCCCAACAAGGAAGCTCCCCAATGCTTGCACACGCCGCCGCTCCCGCGATCCTGTCGCTCTTTGCCTGGCTGCCTCTGGCGCATGCCGGCAGCCAGACCATTCCGGCAAGCGCTGAAGGGCAAATCGAGTTCAATGCGCCGTCCGGCAACATCGGCTGCATCTACACGCCGAAGGGCGGCACCAGCACCTACGAGCCACAGGATGGCGGTCCGGAACTGAGCTGTTCGCGCGTCGAGCCCAGCTACGTCATCGTGATCCTTGGGCCGAACGGCCCCGCGACATTGATCAGGAATCCGGGAGAGCAGGGCTGCTGCAGCGATGTCGCGAAGCTGGCCTATGGCAACAGCTGGAGCAAAGGGCCGTTTAGCTGCCAGTCGTCAACCAAGGGACTGACCTGCACGGGCAGCAACGGCCACGGATTCTTCCTCAGCAAAGCCAAGGTAACGGTGAAATAACCCGAGCATGATCCCGAAAAGTGGTTGCCGGTTTTCTCGGACAAACGGGAAACCGTTTTGTCCAGAGATCATGCTCAGGAGATGGAGCCCATCCCGATTTCCATCGGGATGGAACAGGCTCTAGCCGGCCTTTTCAAGTTCGCCCTTGGCCTTGGCGGCCGCGACCTGGCGGATGGCATCAGCCAGCGTGTCGGCGTCCTGCGCGCCCATGACGGCGTATTTGCCTTCCAGCAGGAAGCACGGCACGCCAGTGATCCCCATCCGCGATGCCGTGGCGATTTCTGTGCGCACCTCCTCGACGTCGGCATCGGTCGGCAGGAGCGTTTCGACCACGGCAGCGTCCATGCCGGCCTCGCGGGCGGCATCGATCAGCACGGCGTGGTCGCCAATATTGCCGCCTTTCTCGAAATACAGTTGGAACAGCCGGCGCACGAGCCGGTTCTGCACGGCTTCACCGGCGGCACCGGCCCAGCGGATGACACGATGCGCGTCCAGCGTGTTGGCGGCGACCTTGATGGCGTCGAAAGCGAAATCGATGCCTTCGGCTTCGCCGAGCGGCTCTATGCGGGCATGCATCTGGCGGATGCGCTCGTCGCTGCCGAATTTGGCCAGCATGTATTCGCGCCGGTCCTTGCCCTCGGGCGGGATGGTCGGGTCGAGCTGGAACGGCCGCCAGCGCACATGAACCTCAACGTCGCCGGCAGCGGCAATCGCTTTATCCAGCCGCTTCTGGCCGACGAAGCACCAGGGGCAGACGACGTCGGAAACCACGTCGACGGAAATGGAATTGTCATCGCTCATCTTGATCTCCTGCAGCCGAACGTTTCAGCGAGACCGATCTCGGCCACGCTCAGTTCGGCTTGCGCCACCAGGTCGGCCATTGATAACCGAATATGGGCGTCTTTTTGGGATGGTCCAGGTAATTCCAGTAAGCGAGCCATTGCTGCGCGTTGTACTGCATCGGCACCATGTAATTGCCGGAGATCAGCAATCGGTCGAGCACGCGCACGGCGGCGACATAGTCTTCCTTGGTCCGTGCTCTCAGCATCGCGTCGATCGCCGCGTCGACCGCCGGATCGGCGACGCCGGCCAGATTGAATGAACCTTCTCTTTTGGCCTCTGAAGAACCCCAGCGAAGGTTCTGCTCCATACCGGGAGACAGCGAGTTGCTGAACCCGCTCGACCCGACAAGAACCTCAAAGTCGAAACGCTGCTTGCGCGACTGGATCTGGTCGGCCTCGAGGCTGCGGATGGTCACCGCGATGCCGATCTTTTCCAGCGAGCGCTGATAGATGGCGGCAAAGCGTTCATCGTCCTGCGACGCCGTCAGGATCTCGAAACCGAACGGGTTTCCCTTGGGATCCAGCAGGACGCCATCCCTAACGGCGTAGCCCTGGCTCTTCAGCAGGTCGAACGCCAGCTTCAGCACCTTGCGGTCCTGGCCGGTGCCGTCATTCACCGGAGGGCGCCAGCTGCCGTCCATGACATCGGCCGGCACGCGGCCGGGGTAGGGCGCCAGCAGCGCCTTTTCCCTGTCGCTGGCGGGATGGCCGAGCGCGGAAAGTTCGGAATTCTGCCAGTAGCTCATCGTGCGCGTGTACTTGCCGCCGAACAGGTTCTTGTTGGCCCATTCGAAGTCGTAGAGCATGCCGAGCGCGCGCCGCACCTCCGGATTGGAAAACTTCTCCAGTCGCGTGTTGAACAGGAACCCGGTCACCACGGGCGGTATGCCGGTGTCGAAGGTCTCGGCGATCACCTCGCCGCGATGAAAGGCGGGAAAATCGATGTCGCGCTCGCGCTTGACCGGATCGCCCTCATCGTAAATGGCGCAGATGCCTTTCTTGAACGCTTCCGTCTTGGCATTGGCGTTGAGGAAGTACTCGATGGTGATCTGGTCGTAATTGTCGAAGCCGCGCTTGGAAGGGATGTCCTTGCCCCAGTAATTCGGATTGCGCTTGAAGACGATGCGCTGTCCCGGCTGCACCTTGTCGATGGTGTAGGGACCGCTGCCGATCACCGGCTTCAGCGTCGTCTTGTCGAAGGTATCCTTGTTGAAGGCGTGCTTTGGGATGATCGGCGTCAGTGCGATGATCAAGGGGGTCTCGCGATTGGCCTTGTCGTTGAAGGTGAAGCGCACGCTGTGATCGCCGGTCTTTTCGAGCTTGGCGATCAGGCTCATGCGGTCCCTGTAGGGCGGGCGGCCCTTGTCGGTGAAGACATCGTAGGTGAACAGCACGTCATCCGGCGTCACCGGCTCGCCATCGGACCACTTTGCATTTGGGTTGAGATGGAACTCGATCGACTTGCGCTCGGGATCCATATCGGCTGTGTCTGCGAGCAGGCCATAGAGGCTGAAGGCCTCGTCGTAGTTGCGCATCATCAACGGCTCGAAGACGAGATTGCCGAAAATGAGGTCCTGCATGCCGCGCGCCGTGGTGCGCAGGCTCTTCAGGATGAACGGGTTCAGATTGTCGAAGCTGCCGACGACGCAGTAAGTGATGTTGCCGCCCTTGGGCGCATCGGGATTGACGTAGTCGAAATGCTGGTAGTCGGCTGGCAGCGCCGGCTCGCCCTGCATGGCGATGGCATGTTTCGGTTCCGACATCGCCACGCCGGGTGCAAAGGCGAAGAACGAGATTGCGGCGATCAGCCAAACAAGAATGCGGCCCATGACCGTCTCCTTACTGGGCGGCTTGATGATTCGGAGTGCACCCTAACATGGCGCCGCGGCGCTCCGGCCAGATACATCAATCCAAATCGCACGACCCAAATTGCGAGGCCAAGAATTGCAGGCGGCGGGCTGGATTCGGCTGCTCATGCAGTGTAACACGCGCTCCGAAGTCATTCTGTTGCCTCAATTCGGCAACAGGTAGCAGGACCACACGGCGCGAAGAAGCCGGTCCCGGGATCATTTGAGAGGAAATGCACGACATGACGAGCCTGAACAGCAACGCATACCGCCTTTCGGTCCTGGCCGCGGGCGTGGTCGGCTTTCTGGGCGCCGGACTTCCCACCGCTTCGGCACAGCAACAGATTCCGCAGGGTTGGTTCAAGGCCTGCACCAAGCAGGAAGATGTCGACATCTGCAATGTCCAGAACATCATCACTGCCGGCAACGGCCAGTTCGTCACCGGGGTCAGCCTGATCGAGTTGAAGGGCAAGGTAAACCGCAAGGTCTTCCAGGTCACGGTTCCCCCAGGTCGCCTGGTGCCCCCCGGCATCGCCCTGCAGATAGACGCCGGCAAGGCGACGAAGCTGGATTATGTCATTTGCTTCGCCGACCGTTGCGTTGCCGAAGTGCCGCTGACCGACGCGCTCGTCGCGTCCTTCAAGAAGGGACAGGCGATCACGCTGACCTCGATCAACTTCCAAAGTCAGCCAAATCCCATCAAGGTTGCCTTGACCGGCTTCAGCGGCGCCTTTGACGGCGCGCCGCTGCAGCAGTCGGACATCGAGGATCGGCAGAAAAAACTTCAGGATTTCGTCGTCAAGAACAACCAGGACTTCGCCAAGAAGCTCAAGGACGAGCAGGCCAAGGCCAAAGCCGCCAACTAATCGCCGGGACAGATACCGGAGCGACAAAAAGCGGGGTCATGCCCCGCTTTTTTGTTGTCGTCACGTCGATGCAAGGTGATGTCAGTGTCTCGACTGGCGTTTTGGCTCATAGCGTCCGTCGGGCCGCTTGTCGAACATCTCGCCGATCTGTGGATGCCGGACCGGTTCGCCCGATTGATCCTCGAGCAGGTTCTGCTCGGAGACATAGGCGATGTATTCGGTTTCCGAATTCTCGGCGAGCAGATGGTAGAACGGCTGGTCCTTGCGCGGCCGCACGTCGGCCGGGATGGCTTCGTACCATTCGTCGGTGTTGGCAAATTGCGGATCGACATCGAAAATGATGCCGCGGAACGGAAACAGCCGATGACGAACCACCTGTCCGATCGAAAATTTGGCCGTTTTCATCATACTCACCACTAAGCCTCTAGAGCGCCCGGCGTCCCCTCGAATGTGCGAAGAGCGCTCTAAGACTTTGAATTTACACACGCCGTGGCCAAAAATCGAGCCCGACTTAGGTCTGGGATCAGGCTTTATTTGGCGCAGATGGCGTGTCAGTTCAATGCCGAAGCGCTTGACGCCCGATGAAGCTACGGGCTAGCCCGGTCCCGGGGTTTCGGGCCAGGGCAAAAATGTCTGACATTGTCGGTCTTGTTATTCCGTTCTTCGGGCTGATTTTCATCGGCTTTCTGGTTGCGCGCATGACCAGGCAGCCGCTGGAAGCGCTTGGCTGGATGAACACCTTCATCGTCTATGTCGCGCTTCCTGCCCTGTTCTTCCAATTGCTTGCCCGCACGCCGTTCGAACAGTTGACGGAATGGCGCTTCATCTTCGGCTCGGTATTTTCCACCTACACGATCTTCTCGATCATGTTCGTATGGTCGGCGACGGCGTCGCGCGGCGAGATCGCCCAGTCGACGATCAAGGCGCTGGCCGCGGCCTACGGCAATATCGGCTATATGGGGCCGGGGCTGGCGCTGCTCGCCTTCGGCGAACAAGCGGCGGTCCCCGTTGCGCTGATCTTCTGCTTCGAAAATATCATGCATTTCGCCATCGCGCCGATGATGATGGCGCTGTCGGGCGACGACAAGACATCGCCGTGGCGGCTCATCCTCGGCGTAGTCAGGAAAATCGTCCTGCACCCGTTCATCATCGCGACCGCGCTTGGCGTCGGCGCCGCCTATCTCGGCTTTCACCCACCGCAGCCGGTCGATCGCCTGCTCGAATATCTGTCTCGGGCGGCCGCCCCTTGCGCCCTGTTTGCCATGGGCGTGACGCTTGCGCTCCGGCCCCTCAACCGCGTGCCGCATGAGTTGGCGTCGATCGCGGCGCTGAAGCTGATCCTGCATCCATCGCTCTGCTACGTCGTGCTGAGCTGGATCGGGAACTTTTCCGAAATCTGGGTTTTTTCAGCCGTGCTTTTGGCGGCATTACCGACTGCAACCAACGTCTTCGTCATCGCCCAGCAATATGGCGTCTGGGTGCAACGCGCCTCGGCCAGCGTCATGATCACCACCTGTCTCTCGGTGCTGACGGTGACCGGGCTGCTCTACATGATCCGCCACGGCATCTTACCGCCGGACCTGTTTCCCTGAACCGCCGGTAAGCGCCGCAAAGCCGCTGCCCGGCCTCAAGCCTTCGCGCATGAAAAAGGCGCGCAGCGGCGCGAAACTGCCGAGCACATTGAGGCCGGCGCTGCGTGCCATCTGCGCCGGCAACATGTCCGACAGCAACGACATGTTAAGCAGATTGACCGCGCCCGAACGCGCCAGAACGTCGGGACGGCGCCTGGAATCATAGGCGGCCAAAGCCCTTGCGGCGCCAGGGTCGCCGCGATTTTCGCGTGCGATTCCAATCAGATCCTCAACGTCCCTGATGCCGAGGTTGAGACCTTGGGCTCCGATCGGCGGGAACACATGTGCAGCCTCGCCGACCAGCGCCACACGGTTTTGCGCGAAGCGCCCCGGTGATGCCGCTGAAAGCGGGTAAATTTGTCGGCCGGGCTCAACCGACACCCGGCCCAGCATCGACTGCATCTGCTGCTCGACACGCTCGGAAAGTGTCACGTCATCGAGTGCGGCGAGGTCCTTCGCCGTCTCCGGTTTCACCACCCAGACGAGGCTGGAGCGGTTGCCGGGCAGCGGTACCTGGGTGAACGGCCCGGTCTCTGTGTGGAACTCGGTCGAGGTGAAACCATGCTCGCTGCGATGGCCGAAATTCAGCACCAGCGCCGCTTGGCGGTAGGATCGCACCGAGGCCACTATGCCCGCCGCCTCACGCGCCGGCGACAGGCGCCCATCGGCAGCGACCGCGAGCGAGGCCGAGACTTCGCGGCCATCAGCCAAAACGGCATGCGCCTGATCGGCGTCCAGACGCCAACTCTCGACCATCGACGTCAGCCATTCGATGCCGGAATGTGCCGCGACGGACTTGGCCAGCGTCGGGTTCAGCTCACTGTTGGGCAGGTTGAGCCCGAACTGCTCCTCGCCGATCTCTATGGCGCGAAAAGTCACCACCGGGCTGCGGATCAGCCGGCTGGTCGCATCGACGATGCGCATGACCTTCAGCGGCGCGGCCTTCGGCGCAAGTTCGGCCAGCACGCCCAGCCGATCGAGAACCTTGAGAGCAGGGTTCATCAGCGCCGTGGTCCGGCCATCGGGCCCGCCTGCTTCGGGTCCGACCAGGGTTACCGGAAAGCCCGCCTCGGCGAAACCGAGCGCCGCGATCAGTCCGGCAGGGCCGCTGCCGGCTACCAGTATCCGTGCTGTCTCGCGATGATCCAAATTGGACTTCCAGTTTGCGATGCAGGTGTCTACCCATGGATATAGGTCAGACCATGCGGCTTGATCAACGCGGCGATTAGGCTCATTCGGTTGTCATGACCGGCCAGCAGGACGATTTCAGCCATCTCGACCGCGCCGGCCGCGCCACGGCAAGCCTGGCCCGCAGCCCCCGCCTGACGGTCAACATCGCCATCGTCGGCGGCATTCTGCTCGCCTGGTTCATTCTCGGCGCCATGGCGATCCGCGGCGCCGAAGGCCGGCTCCCCGGCGTACCAGGCGATGTGGTCCTGCGATATCTGCCGCAACTGCCGCTGCCGGATGTCCTCGACCGCTTCTTCGGCATGTGCCTGATGCCCGCACCACTTGATGCCGGCGGCGCACCGGTTCTGGCGCTGATCGTGATGTGGTTTTTGATGGCCGTGGCGACGATGCTGCCGTCGGCGGCGCCGATGATCCGTACCTATTGTGAAATCGCCGACACCGCCCGCATCAAGGGCGAGCCGGTGGCCCACCCGCTGGTCCTGGTCGCCGGCTACCTCTCGACATGGCTTGTCGCCTCTATCGGCTTCGCGGTGCTGACGTTGCTCGTCCACGCATTTGCGTCCTCCGCTCGATTGCTCGATGCGGTGAGCGGCCTTGCCGCGGCGGCCGCGCTGCTGGTTGCCGGCCTCTACCAGTTCAGCAGCCTCAAGCAGGCCTGCCTGACAGAATGCCGGAACCCGTTCTCGACACTGTTTTCCAACTGGAGCGCGGAGCCGGGTGGCATCTTCCGGCTAGGGCTGAAGCAGGGCCTGTGGTGCCTCGGCTGCTGCTGGGCGCTGATGCTGGTGATGTTTGCCGTCGGCGCGATGAACGTGTTCTGGATGGCGCTGATCGGCCTGTTCACATTGATCGAAAAACAGACCACCGGCAGCCTTCCAACCCGAGTGGCCGGTGCGATACTGCTTGTCTGGGCAGTCGCCCTGCTAGTAGTCTCGGCATGACGGGGGATAATTCCATGGCAGAGCAAGGCTGGGCAATGAAAGGAGAGCTCGTACTCTCCTGCAATTGCACGGTTTTTTGTCCTTGCGTACTGTCGCTTGGCAGCCATCCGCCGACGGAGGGTTATTGCCAGACCTGGGCGGGCTTCCGCATCGACGCAGGCCATTTCGGCGAGGTCGACCTGTCCGGCCTCAATCTCGGTCTGGTCATGGAAATCCCAGGCTATATGAGCCGCGGCAACTGGACCGCAGGCCTGTTCATCGACAAGCAAGCCTCCGTCTATGCGGTGAAAGCGCTGACCAGGATCTTCACCGGGAAGGCCGGCGGAACCACCGCGCTGTTGTCGATCCTTGTCGGCAAGTTCCTCGGCGTCGAGCAGGTGCCGATCACCTACGAGACGCGTGACAAGACCCGTATTTTCCAGATACCGAAGATCATCGACGGGGCGGTCACACCGATTCCCGGCAAGGATCGCGAGAAGGATACCGTGATCGGCAACTCGGAATACTGGATCGCGCCGGAGATCATCGTGGCCAGGTCCGATAAGAGCAAGATGCGGGCTTTCGGCCGCAACTGGAACTTTGCCGGCCGCTCGGCCGAAATCTGCAAACTGGATTGGCGGGGCCCGTGAGCAAGAACACAACGGCCAGAAACGCCGCCAAAAAGATCACCGACCGGATACCCAGGCCGAAGAAAAAGGTCACCTGGCCGCAGGCGCGGGCATTCTCGGTGCATCTGTTGACCGCGTCTGGCTCGTTCCTGGCTTTCCTGTCGCTGGTGGCGGCAAGCGAGCAACGCTGGACGGCGATGTTCTGGTGGCTGGGGTTGGCGCTGTTCGTCGACGGCATAGACGGGCCGATCGCGCGCAAGCTCGAGGTCAAGGAGATTTTGCCGACCTGGTCGGGCGAGCTCCTCGACAACATCATCGACTATGTCACTTACGTGCTGATCCCGGCCTTCGCACTCTACCAGCGCGGCTTCATGGGCGAAGGGCTGTCGTTCCTGTCGGCGGCCATCATCGTGGTGTCCAGCGCCATCTATTATGCCGACACCGGAATGAAGACGAAGGAGAACTTCTTCAAAGGCTTTCCGGTGGTCTGGAACATGGTCGTGTTCACGCTGTTCGTCATCGAGCCCGGACAGTGGGTGTCCTTCGGCGTCGTCGTGGCGGCCGGCATCCTGACCTTCGTGCCGATCAACTTCATCCATCCCGTGCGGGTGGTGCGGCTGCGGCCAATCAATCTTGGCATGACGCTGCTCTGGTGCGCTTTCGGTGCGCTGGCGCTGGCGCAGGCGGCCCTTGCCGCCTTCTACGACCAGATCGGCGTTTTGGGCGAACAGGTCGGCGTCTTTACCAAGGTCGGCATCACCATCACCGGACTTTACCTCGCCTGCATCGGCGGTATCATGCAGTTCTTCCCCAAACTCGGCGCCAAGCCGGACACTAAGAAAGCCTGACCGCAGGAAAGCCCACAAATGTCCAAAGCAATCCGTATCCACGCCCATGGCGGTCCGGAAGTCCTGACCTATGAAGACGCCGATCCGGGGCAACCCGGCGCCGGGCAGATCCTGGTCAGGCACACCGCGATCGGCCTCAATTTCATCGATGTCTATCACCGCATCGGCCTCTATCCGCCGCCCGGCGGCTTCCCGCTGATCCCGGGCGGCGAGGCGGCAGGTGTGGTTCTCGAGGTCGGCGCAGGCATCGACTGGCTGAAGCCGGGCGACCGCATCGCCTATGCCGTCAATGTCGGTGCCTATGCCGAACAGCGCATTGTCGCCGCCGACCGCGTGGTCAAGGTACCGGACCGCATCAGCGACGAACAGGCCGCCGGCATGATGCTTAAAGGCATGACGGCGGAGTATCTGTTGCGCCGGACCTTCAAGGTGAAGGCAGGCGACACCATCCTGTTTCATGCCGCCGCCGGCGGCGTCGGGCTGATCCTGGGACAATGGGCAAAACATCTCGGCGCCACCGTGATCGGCACGGCAAGCTCAACCGACAAGATCGAGCTCGCCAAGGCGCATGGCTTCGACCATGTCATCAACTACAAGGAGCAGGATTTCGTCGCCGGCGTCGCCGCCATCACCGGCGGCAAGAAATGTGACGTCGTCTACGATTCGGTCGGCAACGACACATTCCCGGCCTCGCTCGACTGTCTGAAGCCGCTCGGCATGTTCGTCTCTTTCGGTCAGTCCTCTGGACCGATCCCGCCATTTTCGATGTCGGTGCTGGCGCAGAAGGGCTCGCTGTTCGCTACCAGGCCGACGCTGTTCGTCTACAACGCCAAGCGTGAAGACCTCGAAATCTCCGCCGCGGCATTGTTCGATGTGGTGTTGAGCGGCGCGGTCGAGATCAAGATCAACCAGCGCTATGCGCTGAAGGACGCCGGCAAGGCGCAAGCCGATCTCGAAGGGCGCAAGACCACGGGTACGACAATACTGATCCCCTGACGGAGGTTTGCCTTCCTTTCAGTGCTTTGCCGCGGCGCCCAGGCACTGTTTGCACGAAAAACCGGTCGGTCGGTTTGTTGTGCGAAACGGGTCTATCTTTACCCCTTGAGTTTCCGCTGAAATTCTTGAAGCTCTTTCAAGGTGGGTGCTGCTTTCGCACGAGAGCGGCCAGCGCATACGATGTTGGCGGGAACACAGAACATGTCCGGGAACCGGATGGGAGGCACTGTGAGTGCAGATCATGATGGAGCGAACCTGCTTGAGGTTCGTGGCCTGACCAAGATATTCGGCACGCTGACGGCGTGCGATCATATCGACCTCAACATCGCCAAGGGCGAGATCCACGCGCTGCTTGGCGAAAACGGCGCCGGCAAGTCGACGCTGGTCAAGATGCTGTTCGGCTCGCTGGAGCCCAATTCCGGCGAGATATTCTGGAACGGGGAAGCGGTGCGGATCACCAGTCCGGGCATGGCGAAGAAGCTCGGCATCGGCATGGTGTTTCAGCACTTTTCGCTGTTCGAGGCGCTGACCGCGGCCGAGAATATCGCTCTGTCTCTGGATGACGGCTCACCGATCAGCTCGATCGCGGCCAAGGCGAGGGCGCTTTCCTTCAGCTATGGCCTGCCGCTCGATCCGGACTCGCTGGTCGGCGATCTCTCGGTCGGCGAACGCCAGCGCATCGAGATCATCCGCTGCCTGTTGCAGACGCCGCAGCTCATCATCCTCGACGAGCCGACCTCGGTGCTGACGCCGCAGGAAGCCGACAAGCTGTTCGAGACGCTGGAGCGCCTGCGCTCCGAGGGCAAATCCATCCTCTACATTTCGCACCGGCTGGAAGAGGTCAAACGCATTTGCGACCGCGCGACCGTGCTGCGTCACGGCAAGGTCGTCGGCCATTGCAATCCGCGCGAGGAAACGGCTTCGTCGCTGGCCCGCATGATGGTCGGCAACGAGGTGAAGGCCGTGGTGCGTGCGCCGGCCGAAGGCATCGAGACCGCGCAGCCGCTGCTCGAAATCCGCGCCCTCAGCCGCAAGCCGGCAACGCCGTTTTCGATTCCGCTGAAGAATATCAACCTCACTGTGCGCGCCGGCGAGGTGATCGGCATTGCCGGTGTCGCCGGCAACGGCCAGGGCGAGTTCTTCGAATCCGTCTCCGGCGAGGTGCTGCAGCAGGACGCCGCATCCGTGCGCATCCGCGGCAAGGATGCCGGCTCGCTCTCGATCACAGGCCGGCGGCTGATGGGCGCTGCCTTCGTGCCGGAAGAACGCCTCGGCCATGGCGCGGCGCCACGCATGAAGCTTTCGGAAAACCTGCTTCTGTCGCGGCACGCCACCGACGGCAAGGTTTTTGTCGGCGCCGGCGGCGCCGTCAAAAGCGGTGCGGTCTATGCCGCCGCCCAGCGCATCATCGTGGCGATGGATGTGCGCAAGAGCGCGCCCGATCCGGAAGCTGCGGCCCTTTCGGGCGGCAATTTGCAGAAATTCATCGTCGGTCGCGAACTCGACCGCAGCCCTGCCGTCATGGTCGTCAACCAGCCGACCTGGGGCGTCGACGCCGGTGCCGCCGCCCACATCCGCCAGGCGCTGATCGAACTGGCGCGCAGCGGCTCGGCAGTTCTGGTCATCAGCCAGGACCTCGATGAGCTGTTCGAGATTTCGGACGCGATCGCGGTCATGCACAATGGCGAATTGTCCAAACCGCTGCCGATCGCCGAGGCAACTTTCGAAAAGGTCGGTCTGTTGATGGGCGGCGCCGAGCCTGGCCACGCCGAACATGGTCTGGAGACGGCATGATGCGCCTCGAACTCGTCAAACGCCCGCAGCGCTCTATGCTCTTTTCGGCGCTGTCGCCCTTCATCGCCTTCGCCCTAACGATCATCGCCGGCGCGGTTCTGTTCGCGCTGCTCGGCGTCAACCCGCTGAGCGCATTTGAGATCTATTTCATCGAGCCGATCAGCCAGGTCTGGCAGCTGCATGAGCTGGCGATCAAGGCCGCGCCGTTGATCCTGATCGCGGTCGGCCTGTCGGTCTGTTACAAGGCCAACATCTGGAACATCGGCGCTGAGGGACAGTTCATCCTCGGCGGCATTTTCGGCTCGGCCATTCCGGTGCTGTTTCCCGGGTTCGAAGGCCCGCTGGTGCTGCCGCTGATGCTGTTGTTCGGCATGGTCGGCGGTGCCGCCTATGCAGCAATCCCGGCTCTCTTGAAGACGCGCTTCGGCACCAACGAAATCCTGACCAGCCTGATGCTGGTCTATGTCGCCCAGCTTTTCCTCGACTGGCTGGTGCGCGGCCCCTGGCGCGATCCACAGGGCCACGGTTTCCCGCAGACGATCCAGTTCAATGACTCGGCGGTCCTGCCGGAACTGATGCCGGATGCCGGCCGCGCCAATTGGGGTTTTGTCTTCGCGCTTGTTGCAGCCGTGCTGATCTGGGTGCTGATGAGCCGCCTGCTCAAGGGTTTTGAGGTCCGCGTGCTCGGCTCCAGCCCGAGGGCAGGGCGCTTCGCCGGTTTCGGCCTCAACCGCATGGTGTTCTTCGCCTTCCTGCTGTCAGGCGCGCTGGCTGGGCTTGCCGGCATTTCGGAAGTCTCCGGCGCCATCGGCCAGCTCCAGCCGGTGATCTCGCCCGGCTACGGCTTCACCGCCATTATTGTCGCGTTCCTCGGCCGGCTCAATCCGCTCGGCATTGTCGCCGCCGGCCTGGTGCTGGCGTTGACCTATCTCGGCGGCGAGGCGGTGCAGAGCGCGCTCGGCATTTCCGACAAAGTGGCACGCGTGTTCCAGGGCATGCTTTTGTTCTTCGTGCTCGGCTGCGACACGCTCATCCACTATCGCATCCGTCTGGTCGGCATGGCGCTGACGAAAAGCGCGGCGAAGCTTGAAGCCGCGCCGAAGTTGAAGGAAGCCCGCTGATGGACATCGCCGTCAACATCCTTTTGACCATCGCCACGGCGGCGACGCCGCTTTTAATAGCGGCCATCGGCGAACTGGTGGTCGAGCGCTCCGGCGTGCTCAACCTCGGCGTCGAAGGCATGATGATCATGGGCGCCGTCGGCGGCTTCGGAGCCGGCTATCTCACGGGATCGCCCTGGATGGGCCTGTTGGCGGCAATTGCCATGGGCGCGGTGTTCTCGCTGCTGTTTGCGGTGATGACGCTGTCGCTCGCCACCAATCAGGTGGCGACCGGCCTGTCGTTGACGCTGCTCGGCCTCGGCCTTTCCGGCATGATGGGGACCAGCTTCGTCGGCCAGCCCGGCGAGCGGCTGCCAAACCTCTACGTTCCGGTGCTCACCGACATTCCCGTGGTCGGCAGGCTGTTGTTCGGCCAGGACCCGATCTTCTACATCTCGATCGCGCTGACGGCGGCCGTCATGTGGTTCCTGTTCAAGACCCGCACCGGCCTCACTCTGCGCTCGATCGGCGACAGCCACACATCGGCGCATGCGCTCGGCATCAAGGTCATCCGCTACCGCTATCTCGCGGTCATCTTCGGCGGCGCCTGCGCCGGCCTTGCCGGCGGCCATCTGTCGCTGGTCTACACGCCGCAATGGGTGGAGAACATGAGCGCGGGCCGCGGCTGGATCGCGCTGGCGCTGGTCGTCTTCGCCTCCTGGCGGCCGTGGCGCGTGCTCGCCGGCGCCTACATCTTCGGCGCGGTGTGGATCGGCCAGCTTCATGCACAGGCATTTGGCATTCCGGTGCCTTCGCAGCTGCTTTCTTCTCTGCCCTATCTGGCAACCGTCGTGGTTCTCGTTCTAATCTCGCGCAACAAGCGTCTGACGATGATGAACACGCCGGCTTCCTTGGGGCAGCCATTCGTTCCGGATCGTTGACAACAAAAACAAACGGGAAGCTCCAAGGCTAAACTCAGAGAGGTAACACAATGAAAAAACTGTTTATCGCGTTGATGACCACGACCGCCGCCATGTCACTGGCGGCGTCGGCGCAGGCCGCCGACAAGTTGAAGGCATGCTGGGTCTACACCGGCCCGATCGGCGATTTCGGCTATTCCTACCAGCACGACCAAGGCCGCCTCGAGGTGGAGAAGGCGCTCGGCGACAAGGTCGAAACCGCCTATCTCGAGAACGTCTCGGAAGGTCCCGATGCCGATCGCGCTTTCGAGCGTCTGGCGCGCGAAGGCTGCAAGATCATCTTCGGCACCTCTTTCGGCTTCATGGACCCGGAAGTGAAGGTCGCCAAGAAGTTCCCCAAAGTGATGTTCGAGCACGCCACCGGCTACAAGACCGCTGACAATCTCGGCATCTACAATGCGCGCTTCTATGAAGGCCGCTACGTGCTCGGCCAGATCGCCGCCAAGGAATCGAAGGCAGGGGTCGCCGGCTATATCGTTTCTTTCCCGATCCCCGAAGTGGTGATGGGCATCAACTCCTTCATGCTCGGCGCGCAGTCGGTCAACCCGAACTTCAAGGCCAAGATCGTCTGGGTGAACTCCTGGTTCGATCCGGGCAAGGAAGCCGACGCGGCCAAGGCGCTGTTCGACCAGGGCGCCGACATCATCGTCCAGCACACCGATTCCACTGCGGCACTGCAGGTGGCGGAAGAGCGCAAGCTGCACGGCTTCGGCCAGTCCTCCGACATGATCAAGTTCGCGCCGAACGCGCAGCTGACCTCGCTGACAGACGAATGGGGGCCGTATTACATCAGCCGCGTTCAGGCGGCGCTCGACGGCACCTGGAAGCCTGACAATGTCTGGCTCGGCATCAAGGACGGCGCCGTCAAGCTGGCGCCCTTCACCAACATGCCGGACGATGTGAAGGCGATGGCCGAGGCAACCGCCAAGAAAATCGCAGATGGCTGGAACCCCTTCACAGGACCGGTCGCCAAGCAGGACGGCACGCCGTGGCTCAAGGACGGCGAAGTAGCCGACGACGGCACGCTGCTCGGCATGAACTTCTATGTGAAGGGCGTCGACGACAAGTTGCCGCAGTAAGTATCGGAAACGCAAAAGAGAAGGGGCGCCGCCCGGCGCCCTTTTTCACTTCGCGGGCTGCACGCTTCGACTGCGAAACCGCGCCGAGGGCTGTGCCAAAAATCCGAGGGCGCCGGGAGGCGCCCTTTTTGGTAATTTTCTAAACCGCCGAGCCGTAAAGGTCGTAGGCGTCGGCGCGGTCGATCTTGACCGTGACGATGTCGCCTTGGCGCAGCGGCCGGCGCGACTGGATATGCACCGAACCGTCGATCTCGGGCGCGTCGTATTTTGTCCGGCCCTTGGCAGACGTGCCATGCGCCTCGTCGATCAGCACCGGCAGGCGCTTGCCGACCTTCTTGGCCAGCTGCGTCGCCGAGATCTTCTGCTGGCGCTGCATGAAGCGATGCCAGCGCGCTTCCTTGATCTCCTGCGGCACCTGTTCGAGGCCGAGATCGTTGGAGCGGGCGCCGCGGACCGGCTCGTATTTAAAGCAGCCGGCGCGATCGATCCTGGCCTCGTCCAGCCAGTCGAGCAGCATCTCGAAATCCTCGTCGGTCTCGCCGGGGAAACCGACGATGAATGTCGAGCGTATCGCCAGATCCGGGCACACCTCGCGCCAGCCGCGAATGCGCTCCAGCGTCTTTTCGCCATGGGCTGGACGGCGCATGTTCTTCAGCACCTGCGGCGAGGCGTGCTGGAAGGGGATGTCCAGATAGGGAAGGATTTTTCCATCCGCCATCAGCGGGATGACATCGGCGACATGCGGGTAGGGGTAGACATAGTGCATGCGTACCCAGATGCCGAGCTTGCCCAGCTCCTCCGACAGGTCGAGGAATTTCGCCCGCACTTCGCGGTCGCCGAACATCGACGTCTGGTACTTGATGTCGATGCCGTAGGCGCTGGTGTCCTGCGAGATGACCAGCAATTCCTTGACCCCGGCCTTGGCCAGCTTCTCGGCCTCGCGCAGCACATCGGCCGCCGGGCGCGAGACGAGGTCGCCGCGCAGTGCGGGAATGATGCAGAAGGTGCAGCGGTTGTTGCAGCCTTCGGAAATCTTGAGATAGGCGTAGTGGCGCGGCGTCAGCTTGACGCCTTGCGGCGGCAGAAGGTCGATATAGGGATCGTGGCTGGGCGGCGCCGCCTCATGCACCGCGGCCATCACGCTCTCATAGGCCTGCGGGCCGGTGATGGCGAGGACGTTGGGGTGCTTCTCTCGGATGACGTCCGGCTCGGCGCCGAGGCAGCCGGTGACGATCACCCGGCCGTTTTCCGAAAGCGCCGAACCAATGGCGTTGAGCGATTCGTCGCGGGCTGAGTCGAGAAAGCCGCAGGTGTTGACGACGACAAGGTCGGCGCCGTCATGCTTGCGTGCGATCTCATAGCCTTCGGCGCGCAGGCGCGTGATGATGCGCTCGGAATCCACAAGCGCCTTCGGGCATCCAAGGCTGACGAAACTGACGCGAGGCGCAGACATGAGAAAACATCCGGGGTTTTTCGGGATCGGCGGCCAGTACCACACTTATTGCGGCATTGGTATGGGCAGCGGCTGCGGCGAACGCGACCACTGCCTCCGGCAGATACCCATGCTGCTACAGAAGCTGTGGGACCGGCAGCGTCAGCTCACCACAGGACTGACATGCGGCCAGACCTCGACAACGCCGCGATAGACCATATCGATCGCGACGTAGAGAATGATCAGCAAGCCGACATAGGCGATCCAGCGGTGGCGATGCAGCAGCTTGGCAATGAAGCTCGCGGCCAAGCCCATCAAGGCAATCGACAGCACCAGGCCTATGACAAGCACGGGAAAATGATCGCGCGCCGCACCGGCGACCGCCAGCACATTGTCCAGCGACATCGAAACATCGGCGACGACGATCTGCAGGGCCGCCTGGCCGAGCGTCTTGCGCGGCGCCTTGCCACCCACCGTTCTGTCGCTGTTGAGGTCGGAATCGGAGAGCGCCTCGGTCGCCTCGAACTCGTCGGCATGCGACGTCCGCAGCTCGCGCCACATCTTCCAGCACACCCACAACAAAAGGATGCCGCCGGCCAGCAGCAGGCCGACAATGGCAAGAAGCTTGACGGTGACGGCGGCAAACAGGATGCGCAGCACAGTCGCCGCCAACACGCCGATCAGGATGGCTTTCTTGCGCTGCTCGACCGGCAGGCCGGCGGCGGCAAGGCCGATGACGATGGCATTGTCGCCGGCAAGCACCAGATCGATAGCGATGACCTGGAGGAGGGCCGTCATGCTTGCAGCGCTGAAAATGTCCATCGACCGGAGCCCCTTGCTGTATCGGCGTGTTCGTCGTCGGATATGCCGACGCCCTAACGTGTATGGTTCCCGCGCGTCAAGAGACTGCCGGCGCAATTCCAGGAAAAGTGCGTAGCGGTTTTCCGTCCGGAATTATGCAAAAACAAAGAGTTAGAGTGGGTCGGCTGCTCCATAAAAAGCTGAACCGCTCTAACGGCCGACGCTGAAAGCACGGGAATAGGGAAGGTCGTTCTGCCAGAGAGAATTCTGGTCGCAGAGAATTCAGTCGTAGAGATTGTACTTCGCCCAGTCGGCTTCCGGAATCTCGTCGCCAATGCGGTAACGGAACTGCAGGACCTCCATATGGTCCGGCGCCGTCTCGCATTTGAACTTCAGCCGGTACCACTGCCCCTTGCTGCGGAAGGCAGCGCCCGGGCTGCGGATGGCATCGGCTTTCATTTCCGGCGTCGCGAAGGCGTAGGCGACGACGCGGTCTGCCTTGTACTTGTGGTCGTCATGGCTGATGCGGTCGAGCACTTCGGCGTCGCATCTCTGCTCCAGCCGGGTCTCCGGGTCGAGTTTCAGCAGGCCGGCGCGCAGGGCGGCGTCCATCGCGTGGGCGGGCCAGGCCAGCGTCACCGAAGCCAGCGCCGCAAGGAATAGTTTTTTCATGGGCGGGAGAACGACCATATCTCGCGTGAAAAATCAACCGGAGTGCCATTTTGGGGCAGCCGGATGTGCCCGGAATCGCCGTTGGCCGGGCAGGGGGTTTTGACGCAGCCGCTTTGACACGTCGCCGGCGCCATTCTTATTTGTCCGGGCTGCCATGCACCGATAGCCTGTTTCGCCGTCTTTCCGCTTCTCGCGATCGCGGCACCCACCGCCACGGCCGCAAGGCGATATAGACAGCGAGGAAGGCTCTTTGTGCAAGGCCGGCCTCGCTGTGCCAGAGCTCCCTTATCCCCGCCGCCCGCAAGGCCCTTCGTTGGGTGCTGTTGCGGTCCCAGCGCCGGCTGATGCTGCCCGCCCGGTAGTATTTGTGGCAGAGCACTTGCGGCACGCGGACAAAGCCGCCGAGCAGCGACAGATGCAGAAGCCAGGTCCAGTCGGCGCTGAATTCGCCTTGGCTGTTGGGCTTGATCCCGCCGCTACGGTGGAACGCCCAGGCCCTGAATATCCCACGATTGGGAACCCACCATCCATGCGGCTGGCGCGCCATCGCCCGGCCACGCGCAAAACCGTCCTGCAAGCCCTCCAGCAGGTCGAACTTCCACGTGGCACTTTCGCCGCTGACTTCGATCACTTCGACGTCGCTGAACGACAGTACGGCCTCGGGATTGGCATCGAGCGCCCGCACCAGCGCCTCGATATAGGTTGGATCGATGACGTCGTCATGGAAGGCAAAGAACATCAATTCGCCGCTGGCATTGGCCATCAGATCGTTGGAGTTCTTCAGCCATCCCAGGTTTTTGTCCCGGCGCAGGATACGGACATCGTCGCGGCCGCTGGCGAAGGCTGAAACGATCTCGAATGTCGCGTCGGTCGAATTGTCCTCGCCGACCAGGATCTCGACATTGTCCCAGGTCTGCGCGGCGAGGCTGTCCAGCGTACGCGAAATGAATGCCGCCGAATTGTAGCACGGCACCAGCGCCGTGACCTTCGGCCGCCAGCCGGATCGAAGCTGGACTTGTTTCTGCGCTACCTGCTTCGCGCCGCCCTGTTCTGTCTCACCCATTCACTCGATCCCGCAGATTTGCCGCGCCAGCCTGTCGGCAAGCCACGGCGCCGTCGAATATTTACCTGTGTCGACCGAGATGTAGTTGCCCAGGCGGTTGACCCCGAATTGGTCGCGGCGATGGATCGTGGCTTTCGGGTCGCTGAGCGAACCACGCCCTTGCGCAAACACGAAGCCGCCGCGTACCTCAAGCTCCTCGGCATCGTCGAACATGCTGGAAACACTGGGCAACAACCGGGCGAGCGTGGCGCGAACGTTGCCGATGAACCGCTGTCGTGCGTCGGCATCGAGCGCTTGCGGCGTTTCGATCGACAATTCGCCACTCTCCGCAAGCAACCCGCTCGGGTACCAGGAGAGATAGAAGTTGCGCCCGTCATAGTTTTTTATGTCGCCGAACGGGCCAAGGGCGACGACCGCGCACGGCACATCGACAGGCTGGCTGGTGCGGCCGAACAGGCAAAGCCTGTAGCGGTGCGACCATCCGGGAACCGGCTCGATGCCGGCCGTGCGGTCGACAGCCAGCCGCCCCTCCCAAAGGCAATTGACGACGATGTCGAACGCCTCACTTTTTTCGCTTGCGACCGCCACGCGCCATTTCCTGTCAATTCCGTCCACCGGCTGTGCCGACAGGACTTTGGCCGCCATCCGCAAGCTGATATTGGGTTCACCCCGAAGCGCCGCGCAAAGCCGGTCGGCAACCCATCGCGTGTTGACGGATCGCTCCGGCACCTGGAAGCCCCCGACGATCTGGTCCGAGTTGGTGACATCGGCCAATTCAGTTTTGGAAAGCCGATTCGATCGCGCCGCCGATACGTCGGCAAGGTAGCTGGTGGCGTCAGCGTGGCTGCGCACCAATACATCTACACGTTCAAAGATCGCCCCCAGCGCCTCGACAGCGACGACCGAGTTGCGATGGACCAGATAAAGGTCTTCCGAAAAGGTCGTGTGCGCTTCCAGATTGCTTCCGATCAGCTCGGAAACAAGCCTGCCGAAACACAGTCCTCCCGAAAGCAGATGCCGGGCGGTCAGCAGCGAGGGATCGTTCCCGTAGAGATAGCCGAGATGAATCTTGCCCTCGTTCCAACGGCTGGCGCAGGCCATCGGCTCGCTCTCCTTGTCGAAGAGGGACACCGCGTAGCCTCTGCGGGCCATCATGAGAGCGAGGCTGGCGCCCATGATGCCGGCGCCGAGAATAGCCATTCTACCGCGAGGCGCTGTCATGTCCTGGCGCGCATCGCGGCCTCTCCTTTCCTGACGATTGTCATCAGGGATACGAGACGTAGTCTTTAGGGTCGTATTCGGTATCGCAGAAAACCAGCAAAGACGGGTTCTCGCCTTTATAGGTCTGCAGCGCCCAAACCGGGGCGTCGACCAGCACCGCGCGGTTCGATGCGGTGAGCGTCAGCCGTTCGATCCGTTCCTGGTAGCGAAATTCGATGCCGATCTCGCCCGACAGCTGCATCATCAATTGCCGGCCCGAGCCGTGTGCATGTCCCCCCCGCGACGTGCCGCGCGGCGCGGTGACGACGAACGCCCGCACGGCTTGGAAATTGTAACCGCTGAACTCGATAGCGGTCAGCATTCCCCTGGGATCGCTATGTAACGAAGTGGGGATCTCGGTGACCTTGCCGCCAAAGAACGTTCGATGCTGCATAACGTAAGCCCGCCAGATGCCGGTCGAAATTTTACCTCAGACTAGCGCTTATATCAAAAGACAGGGAATACAACCACTTAGGCGGTGTTTGGGAACACTGCAGCGGATCGATGTCGAGCTCGGCCTCAGGCCGATAGGTGCCGACTACCGAAGGTCGCCGCGCCGTCACGACTTCTGAGTCGCGGCCGAAACCACGGCTTAAGACCTTGGTCTGAGCGGTCTAGGACCTTTGAGTTCGGAAGGCCGGCCGGTTCCAAGGAGGGTGATCTACTTCAGCAATTTCAAAGAGTTATGCTGGTTGGCGTTTCGCCGGCCGGCCGCTTCGTTCTCGCAATGAAAGCACATCTATATCTAAGTTTACCCTTTGTGTTAGCGATTCCTCATGTTGCCCGCTATAGCGGTTCGTGGCGGTGGCAATCTCGGAGGTAGTTATGACATCCCGAAAGACCCTTTTTGCTGCATTTGCGGTGTTCTCGCTTCTGGTGTCGCCGGCCCTGGCTGCTGCTGGTGGCAACGGCCATGGTAACGGCCATGGCAATGGTAACGGCAATGGCAATGGCAATAGCGGAGGAAACGGTAATGCTGGCGGCAATGGCGGAGGCGGCGGTTCGGTCGGCAAGTCGGCATCCGCCAAGGGCCAGGCCCCTAAGAGCCAGGTCGCCAAGGCCGCTACCCCTTCTGTGTCCAAGGAAAAGAATATCCATGCCAAGCTCGGCCGGTTGAACTCGCTGCAGCGCAACGCCAACGCCTTTATGCACTCCAAGAGCAAGAACTTCGCTGGCGTGCAGGCTTTTGTGACACAGTCGGCAATAGCCAAGAACGCTCAATCGGCGCTCGATGCCGCTAATCAGGCGGTTACGGACGCCAAAGCGGCGCTCGACGCGCTGAATGCGAAAGCGGCTGACCCGAATACCCTGCCCGAAGATGTCCCGACGCAGGCCGACCTCGATGCAGCACAGGCAGCGCTCGATGACGCCACCCAGGATGCGGCCGCTGCTCAGACCGCCGCCACAGCTGCCGCTGCCAACGTCCCATCGATCGATGCAGCCCTTGCCCAAATGGCCAACAAGCCCGTTGACCCTGAGGTGACAGATTGGGCCAATAGCGTACTTGCCGACAAGATCGACCAAGTAGCCGCCAAGCTGGCGCCGGCCGCGCCTTAAGGCCCCATGCGGCGGCAGCGATCCAATCGACGATAAGCCGTCGGGTCCGCCCGGCGGCTGCACCTTTCTCGCCTATCTGCAGCGTTGGTCCCAATGCAGGTCCGAGATTCTGGTCATGGCTATTTTGCGAAATCTCCAGCCGGGCCGCCGTCCTCAAGGCTGAATTCATGCGTGCTTCGCGCATCTTCATCGACCACACGAAACCAATGCTCCTGAAGCGCTCTAGGCGACACCCTTTGGCCCGTGACCTTCTCTACCGCAGATAACGGATCATCGGCGCTTGTGGCCTGAGTTGAGACACACTCCTCTCCATGCCACTCTTCCACCTGGTACTCTGGCATGCCGGCCTACCTACCGCTCCCCAGAGCCTTCGCTTCCCGCTCCAGCGTCTCGCGTCGGTTGCCGTGCTTCGCGATCAATTCCTTGACCTGCTGCGGGGTGATGCCGGCCTTGGTGGCGAAATACTCGACTTCATAATCCTCATCGGCAGAGACGCGGTCCCGATCGCGGAAGTCCGTCTTCGTTTTGTCGTCGGCCATTTGCTTTGCTCCTGGTTGAATGATCAACCGCAACGTGCAGCCGCAGCCTTTTGTTGCAGCGGAGCCCGGATTTCCGAAACGGTCACATGGGAAAACGGCCCTCAGTCGCAGGAGGTGCTGGTGTTGCTGTAACTTTGAACGGAACGGTTCTTCTCCTTGACGGTTGTGACGTGAAGGAGATGTTTCATGTTTGAAAGTGTCATGTGGTTGATCGTCGTTGCTGGTGGGCCACTGTTGCTGGCCCTACTGATTGCATACGTTCTTATGACCCGACGCCACCGTGGTCCTGCAGAACGCATGGAAAGCGACCGCGCGACCAAACGGCTCTATAGCCAGGACGAACGTTGATCCTTAGGCTGGCGCAACGTTTGCGCCCACGCTGGCCCGCTGCCTCGCGGTGGCAGGCTTCTTCGTTTTAGGAAGTTAGGAATAACTTAGGAAAGATTTGGCCCTCTTTGAAAATACAGAGGCAATTCAGCACGGTAGCCAAATATCTGGCGGAGGGAGTGTCTTCTAAACCCCCGTCCGCTGGCGTTTGCCGGGGTACGAAATATGCGTTGATTCCCTTGGCTTTTCGGCATTCTTCGTTTGCTGCTATCCGGTGCAATCCGCTAACATCGCACATCGAAGTTAGGCACGGAGTTGCTGGGAATGGTTCGCTCGCTCAATCTGCTCGCCGAAACGACCATCCGAAAGAAAGACCTGAAGGCTGGTCGGTATAGCGACGGGGGCGGGCTCTACTTGCGCGTCAAGAAAGAGGGGACCAAGTCCTGGGCCTTCATTCACTTCAAGGGCTCTGGCGCCGACCGCGCATGGAAGGAAGCCGGGCTCGGCTCCTATCCCTCCGTTTCCTTGAAGGATGCGCGGATCGCGGCGACCGACTGTCGCGACCGTCTGCGCCGCGGCCTCGAACCAATCGACCCGGAAGCCAAGGCCGAAGTGCCAACCTTTGCCGAATGCGCTGCAGACTTCATTGCCGAAGTCGGCAAGAGCTGGTCGAATCCCAAGCACAAGGCGCAATGGGAAATGACCCTAGGCGAAGCCTACTGCAAGCCGATCCTGAAAAAGCCGGTCGACAAGGTAACCACCGCCGATGTTCTCGAAATCCTGAAACCCGTCTGGCAAAAGAAACCGGAAACGGCGCAAAGACTGCGTGGCCGGATTGAACGGGTGCTGGACTTCGCCAAGGCCTCGGGTCATCGATCGGGCGAAAACCCTGCCTTGTGGCGCGGCCATCTTCAACACCTGCTGGCGAAGGGACAGAAGCTCTTACGCGGGCATCACAGCGCGATGGCCTATGGCGACGTGCCGGCGTTCGCGAAGCGCCTGCGGGCATCTGAAGCCCTGTCTGCGAAGGCGCTAGACTTCCTCATCCTGACAGCGGCGCGCTCGGGCGAAGTTCTCGGCGCGACCTGGCCCGAGTTGGATCTGGCGGAAAAGGTGTGGACTGTGCCGGCGGCGCGGATGAAGGCCCGGAAGGTCCATCGCGTTCCTCTGACCGACGCCGCCCTGGCTATCCTGCGCCCGCTCTATGATGTTCGCTTGTCCGATGACGGCCATGTTTTCCCGGGCGAGGACCGGCGGGGCGTTCTTGGCCCGCTATCGGTGATGGCAATGGCAATGCAGATGCGCCGCATGGAAGTCGGGCAGTTCACGCCGCATGGCTTCCGGTCGGCCTTCAGGGATTGGGCCGGCGACAACACTAGCTTCCCGCGCGAAGTCGCGGAAGCAGCTCTTGCCCACAAGGTAGGTGACGCGGTCGAGAATGCTTATCGCCGGTCTGATGCTTTGGAGAAGAGACGCAAGTTGATGGCGGCGTGGTCCAACTATCTCGATTCGCCTGCGTCAAGAGGCAAAGAACGCAACCTTCGGCTTGTTGGGGGAAACAGCGAATAGTTGTTTCCCAGAGTGGCTCGAGTCTTGACGCGCGAATCGCAGAAGCCGATATTGCTGGAGTCGAGGGTTTACTGTTGAGGACCGATCGCGGCTGTTTGTGCCGGCCGCGATATTCGATCAAAGGAGGGGCGTAGAGCCCCCCAATCCCGTGCATATAGCCTGGAGGAGGCAAAAAATTAGGTCTTTAGCGACGGCGCTTTGCCGTACCTGTAGGCCAGAACCAAAAGGGAACAAAAACGCTGTTAACACTACATCTAGTGTTCGACCGGACTCTGCAAAAATGCTAGTGTTTCCAGTCATTTGTTGAGTACGTCCAGCAACGAAAGGAACCTGAAGTTGAGTTCAAATCCAGTGGCTTACACGGTCTCATCGTTCTGCGATGCTTACGGCATCCGGCGCAATCTGGCCTATGACGAAATGAAGGCCGGTCGGCTGGAATATCGCAAGGCCGGCCGAAAGACCCTGATCCGAAAAGTTGATGCTGATGCTTGGCTCGGCGGGCTTCCTAAGGGAAACCCTGAGCCGCCCTCGGCGGGGGAAGCATGAGCGGTCTGCAAACCGCTCATGCCAATCTGCCTCTATCTTTCGCAACCCCTCCCCAGGGATCTGAAAAAGGAACCAGACGATGCATGACTTAGCAGGCGCCGCAGGGCGCGTTAATTCACATTCTGCAACGGCGAACAAGAAAATCAGCGTCAAGGTCAAGGTAGAGCCGGACGGCCGGACGGTGCAGCTCGAAGGGCGCGCGGCCTGGATGATGCTGGAACTGATCAAAGCCGGCCCGCGCGGCGTCACCACAATCGAGCTGCCAGCAGGAATTCGAGTCTCTCACGCGGTTTACCTCCTGCGCCGCGAAGGCTTCATCATTTCCATGCAGCGAGAAGCCCACGGCGGCGAATTCGCAGGTGTCCATGGCAGATTCAGAATCGAAACGCCTTGCATCATCCTTGAAGATACGGCGGTGGCTGCATGAGCGGCGCCGCCGGCAAGTCCGAAAGCTCGGTCGACCTCGCCGCCAATTGGCTGGCAACCGGGTCGGTAGATCGCATCAAGGCGATTGTGCCGCAACTCCAAGACAAGTTCGGCCTGTCTGCTCTGCAGGCGGTTCAAGCGATGCGCGAAAGCCGTCTCGTCCTGGCGAGGGCGCACTAGATGCAAATCGCCGCCGCTGCCAAGGCGCGTCACAGCGCCAACCGGACAGGCAAGAAGAAAGTGGGGCGGTGCGTCCTGGCTGAAAAGCCGCGCATCGTCGCGCCTTTCCAAGTGACCAGCCTTCGCGTCCGAGAAATCGAACGGGTCATCACCAGCCGGTTCGGGGTCGTCCTGCCCGAAACAGACGATGCCGACATCTTCATCCAAGCCGCCGCCTATGGGCTCAACGCGCATTGCCACCGCAACGGGCTCGATCTCGATCCGGTGCTTGCGGGCTGGTGTAGCCGCTGGGCGCCGTGGGCGTTGCAGCGGGCGGGTACGATCCTCCGGCCGATTTTGAATATGCTCGTCGGTCGGAAGTACGACATGAAGGCCGACGATGTGGCGCGCCACCTGCTGATTTCGATGTGGGAACGCTCGGCGCTCGAACTTCGGACCATCGGCGCCCACGATATTCCGATTAAGACCCGCAAGGGCATCGCCAAAAGCGTCAAGCGCTCCAATGATCGGGTCCGGCAGTCGGCGAAGCGCCGGGCGAGGGGCGTTCAGCCGCGCGAAAGCTGGCTCGCCGCAAATTCTCTGTCAAAAGCTCGCCCGTGGGATGCCGAAAATATTTCTCGGGCTCAATGGTATCGCCGTCAACGTGAGACAGCTCCGTCGCTATTAGGTATTTCTACCAAAGGCGACACACTTGTCTCATCGGTCGGTCTTGGCGCGGCTTTGGTCATCGTGGCGCATCCGTCAATGTCCCTTCCTTTCCTCCAAAGCAGAATCGGCGCCGCAAGCGCCAACGTCGACGCCGAACAGTGCGACGTTGAAGAAGTACTCTGCCAGATGGGAGTTGCGAGTTAGATGGAACAGAACCAAGACAAAATGGCATCGCTCGTTCCCTTTCCGCTGCATCGCAATGCGCGGCTGGTGCGGGAAACAATCGACATTCTGCACAAGCGCCACGGCGCCGCCGCCGATCGATTCTGGCGCACGACAGTCAACCGGCAAATCGGGCAGATGCAAAACTGTGGCCTGCACGACCAAGCCGTCATCAAGGATCAAATCGAAATGTTCGCCGTGGTGGTGTTCGACGCGTTGCGCGCCACGGCAGTTCAACAGGATGGTGACGCGGCATGAGCAACCTTAATGGAGGTAGGAACGAATGACCGCTTACCAATGGCCGGCGGGGCTCGAACCGCTGCGCAAGTGGCTCGTCGCTCAAGGGGTCGACACGAAGTCGATAGTCAGCGAGCGCCAGGCCGCCTTCTTTGTCCAGAAACAGAGCGACCAGCGCCTGAAGTTTCCGGCTGACCGCTCGGCCTCTCATTTCCCGCTGCTCAAGCGGCTGCAGGATATTATCTGCGCTGGCGCGGAAACGCCTCGGCCGGTGCCTACACGCGGTCAACCGTTCGTGCCGAAGAAAAAGGGCAAAGCCAAGCCGGCACATGGACAGACGCACGAGATGCCAGCGGATTCGCTGGTGATCTACTGTGACGGGTGCTGCGAACCGAATCCCGGGGTCGGCGGGTGGGGCTTTGCGGTCTATCGGGAAGGCGTTGAGATTGATGCCAGCTTCGGCGGCATGGCCACTGCCACAAACAACACGATGGAGCTGACAGGCCTACTAATGGCTCTGGCTTGGGTTGCTGCGTCGGCGCCGGCCGAACCTGTGATGATCTATTGCGATAGCCAATATGCCGTCAAAGGCCTGAACGAGTGGGTTCCGGGCTGGAAGGCGAAGGGCTGGAAGCGAAAGGGCGAAAACGCCAGCGAGAAAAACCAGACAATCGCCAATCTCGCGCTGTGGCAGGCAGTCGACAAGGCGCGGGATGACCTGCAGTTCGTCAAGGTCAAGTGGGTAAAGGGCCATGACGGCGCGGTGGGCAACGAGCGGGCCGACGAGCTGGCCGGGCAGGGGCGCGAAGAGGCTGTCTCTATGGAAGTGACGCCGCTCGATCTGATCCGCCAGCAGCTCGACTATTCGGCGAGGGCGTGAATTGAAGCTGCATCATCGGTCTGAACATCGTCCATCCCGACCATTCCATTCCTACTCAAGCTTCAACAAGAAGGGCGGAAGGGTCGACGAGAACGTGAAGCGCCAGCGCAACAGGGCGCTCGATCTGTACCAGGAGATGGCGACCTACGAGACGATTGCCGGGTGTCTGGACATTTCGGTGACGACAGTCGTCCAGTACGTCGCGAGGGCACGGCAACAGGGCGATGTCCGCGCCAATCGAGCTTTCAAGCATCGCGGCAGGTTGCAGGCTTTGCAGAGACGGAAATCGATACGCGAGATGAGCGCGCTGGGCATGTCGGCACGAGAAATCGCCAAGCGCCTCGGCATCAACGTGCGCCTGGTGCAGATCAGGCTGAAGGAAGCGGCGAATGGATGAACGTCCAAGACTCTCCGCCCGATCGGCATCAGAAAAGACAGACGATTGGCCGCTCTGGTTCATAGCCGACGAGGCGGGGCGGAATGTCCTCCAGGATGGCCGTTGGTACGGCGGCAAGTTCGACACGCGTGACGCCTGCGAACGGCGGGAGAAGGAAGCCACCAATGGCTAGGCCAAGCATGTTCACCCAGGAGATAGCGGACACGATCTGCGAAAAGCTCGCGGACGGGAAAAGCCTGCGATCGATCTGCGAAGCGGAGGACATGCCCGACCGAACGACAGTGTTCAATTGGCTGCTCAAGCCTGAGCGCGCGGAGTTCTTCGACCAGTACACACGCGCGCGCGAACTCCAGGCCGACACCCACGTTGATGAGATGCCCGACATCGCGGACGACAGCCGCAACGACTACATGACCAAGGTCAACGGTGATGGTTCGACATCGGAAGCGTTGAACAGCGAGAATATCCAGCGCGCACGACTGAGGATCGACACCCGCAAATGGATTGCAGCTCGCATGAGGCCGAAGAAATATGGCGACAAGGTAGCACTCACAAACGGTGAGGGCGGCCCGCTTGTCGTCCAGGTGCTGAAACTGTCCGAAGCCAATGCCGACGATACAGCTTCCTAACGCCGGCTGGCGCCCGCGCTGGTATCAGCGGAAGGCCTGGAACACATGGGAGCAGGGGTGCAAGCGCCAGTTGCTGGTCTGGCACCGCCGCGCCGGCAAAGACGAGATCAATCTGAACATGCATGCTGTCTCGGCGCATGAGCGGCCGGGAACGTATTGGCACATGCTCCCAGAGGCCGCACAGGCGCGCAAGGCGATATGGAACGCTGTCAACCCGCACACCAGCAAGCGGCGGCTGTTCGAGGCCTTCCCAGAGCCCCTTATCGAGAACATGAACGACAATGAAATGTTCATCCGCTTCAAGGTCGGATCGACGTTCCAGGTCGTGGGCTCAGACAACTTCAATAGCTTGGTCGGCTCGCCGCCGGTCGGCATCACGTTTTCGGAATGGGCTCTGGCCAACCCTGCAGCCTGGGCCTACCTGTCGCCGATCCTGGCAGAGAACGGCGGCTGGGCTTCGTTCATCACCACGCCGCGCGGCAACAACCACGCCAAGGGCATGCTAGACGCGGTGAAGGGCAACGTCTTCCATCCGCAGACGAATCCCCGCGGCTGGTTCAGCGAGGTGTTGCCGGCGAGCGTCACCGGAGCGATCGACGAGCTGACAATCGAGGAACAGCGCACCGTCTACACCGGCCTTTTTGGCAAAGAGACGGCCGACCTGCTCATTGACCAGGAATATTACTGCTCATTCGCGGGCGCGCTGATCGGCTCTTATTGGGGCTCGGAAATCGCGAGAGCCGAGCGCGAGGGCCGCATAGGAGGCATGGTCAAGGTTGATCCGGCCTATCCGGTGCATACCGCGTGGGATCTGGGCAAGGCGGCCAACAACCCGATCTGGTGTTTTCAGGTCATCAACGGCGTTCCGTACATCGTTGATTTCTACGTCCCGGAAAGCGAGGACATCGCCGACTGGTGCAGATGGCTGGACGAGAAGGGCTATCACGGCAACGACTATGTGCCGCACGACATCATGCATCCGCAGTGGGGAACGTCGCGGACGCGGCTCCAGACGCTACGGGAACACGGTCGCAAGCCGAAGATGGTCGGCTTGGCCAGCTTTGCCGATGGTGTCAACGCGGGCCTTCAGACGATCAAGGTGGCGCGCTTCGCGACCAATGAACGGGTCGCGGATGGCATCGAGGGCCTGAAGGCTTTCCGGCGAGAATATGACGAGGACAAAAAGGTGTTCATCAACACGCCGGTCAAGAACTGGGGCGAGCATTACGCGTCAGCGTTCCGATATCTCGGGCTGTCGTGGCGCGAGGAAATCGTTGCCACGGTCAAACCGAAGCCGCAGGACAAGGACACCTACACCGCCATGCCTGACGGATCTGTGCGGAGCAGCCAGACGGTCAAAGAAGCGGTCGACGCGATGGTAAGGCGCCGCAGGGCTCGGGGTTAACCCTACGAGCCATCCGCAATCTTTTCGATTTGCTCCGGTGTCAATTTCGTCGGCTTGCCCAGGGCGCGCCATGTTTGAAGCATCCGTCGGTAGTGCAAAAGCGATGAAGAGCTGTGCGAGTTGTCCGGCCACTCAGAAAGCTCGGTGAATTTTCCTTGCTTGCGTCTCACAAATTTGGCGAAGCTATAGTAACCATCCGGCTCATTTGCATCGAAGCCTTCGAATTGGGCCCCCAGGCTTTTTGGGACGTATGACAAGTCTTTCTTCGAATACTCAAGCAGTCTAAACAGATTGAGGATCTCAAGCACTTCATCGCAAGTCTCTCGATCGACGTGCCCTTCGCTGATCATCGGATTCAGCTGGTCATAAAATAGTTCATAGCCGTAACTGACAATTTCCTGCTGCTCTTCGTATTCAGCAGCGCGAGCAGGATCGACGGTCTTAAGGATCTCTAGCTGATTGTAGATGATCACGCGTTGAGCCTGAGTAAGGTCCATATATCCTCCGATGCCGTTATTATTTAGCGGGACCAACACTTGGCCCCATGCTCCAAGTCAATCACTTGTAGGTGCGCCACTTCCAAATGCAAGCGGCTAATGTTTTCGTCCTCGCCTCGGCAAATTGCCTCCAGTCAACCGATTGGAGCGCTTATGCCTCGTGCTGGCGGAGTATATTCGGCGCCTCCGGGCACTACGGCCACGCCGAACACGACTGTTCAAAGCGCGCCGTATAACGCCCTGGTGGCCGATCTGGTGGCTGATGCCAATGCAGCCAGGCCAGTTTCGGCGGGCGGCTCGGGGTCTGCGACATCAGTAGGCGGCAACGACAATTTCAACCTGTACGGGTCTGACCTTGCCTCGGCCGCTACGGTCAATCTTGCAAACGCCACCGGATCGATCGTCAACATCACTGGAACGGTGACGATTACCGCGCTTGGAACGGTCGCGGCCGGAGCGGAGCGCGTTCTAGTGTTCGGCGGCGTGCTGACGTTCACCCATAATGCGACAAGCCTTATCCTGCCAGGCGGCGCTAACATCACCACGGCGGCCGGCGACGTTGCAACGATGCGTTCGAAGGGTTCGGGCAACTGGATATGCACAGACTACCAGCGCGCCAACGGCGCACCTGTTGCCATCCCAGCATCGACGACTATCGTTACCCCCACATTGACGCTGAAGCAGAGCGCAGCCCCCGCGCCGACTGCAGAAGGCGATATCCAGTGGGATACCGACGACAACGTGCTGGTGATCGGCGACGGGGCGGCCCAGCAGATTTTCGTACCGTTGCCCGCGTCTACGGCAGCCGGCGATCTGCTCTATCTCTCAGGCGCGAAAGTCTACACCAGGCTTCCGAAGGGAACGGCCGGTCAAGCACTCGTCATGAATGCCGGCGCAACCGCACCCTCTTGGGTGAGCATCCCTTTCACCAAGTCGTACGAAAGTGCTCAGCAGACGATCACGGCCGGCGGTACTCTGACACTAGCGCATGGCTTGGGCGTTCAGCCAAAGCTGTATATCGCTGTCTTGCAGTGTACTACCGCGAATCTGGGATATTCGATTGCCGACGAAGTTGCGATCAACCCTGCACTAAACACTACCGACGCCAACGTACAGGCAATTAGCATGGTTCCAGACGTCACCAATCTGAATATTCGGATCGGGGCTAATTCTAGCTCACTGAAAATTCTTAATAAGGGCGGGACAGGCCTTAACGATATAACGAATACGAGTTGGAGGCTTGTTTTCAGAGCCTGGGCCTAAGCATCTTGCAAGAATTGTCTGATCGTCTACAAGTCGCTTCATGAGGGTAACATTTGTTGTGCAAGGCAGGATTCCCTGCCAAGGCTATGGCGGTACGCAACGTCAAGTCGACTGGCTGGCGACTACGCTAGTAGCTTTAGGGCATCGCGTCACAATAGTTGCTGGTCCCGGCTCATCCCATCCCCTTTGTGACGTACGGCAGGCCACGTCTGCCGCCGCGAGCGTGGCCGCAATCCCAGCGGATACCGATCTCGTACATTTTAACGGCTGGTACGATGCTGAGACCAACCACCGGGCACTGTACACGTTGCACGGCTATGTGCTCAACACGCCAAGAGAAGGGCTAAACTGGAGCTTCGTCAGCGCCAGCCATGCGCGGAACCATAACCGGGGAGCATTCGTCTATAACGGCTTTCCGGTCGACAATTACCGGCTTGCAGACAAGAAGACTGACAGGCTGTTGTTTCTAGGCGGCATAGCCAGGGCTGGAAAGGGTCTTGACCGCGCCGTGGATCTTGCGAAGAAATTCCAATTTGACCTCGATGTTGCGGGCGGCGCCCGCTGGAAGTTGCTCGGCCGAACTCGAACGAGAGGCCTTTTTTTCAAAAGTCTCTCAAGCCGGTTCAACTTTGCCGGAACCGTCGACGGAGACGAAAAACTTCGCCTGCTGGGCGAGGCAAAGGCTTTCCTCAACCCGATCGCCTGGGATGAGCCGTTCGGCATGGCGCCTGTCGAGGCCATGCTATGCGGGACACCAGTGCTAACCACAAGGCGCGGCGCGCTGCCGGAAACAGTGGATGCCGATACCGGGCGGTTTTTCGACACAGACGAGGAATTCGAGGCAGGCCTAAACGATATCGGCGGCATGTCGGCAAAGCGGTGCCGGGATTCGGTCTCAGACAGGTTTCCCATAGCTAAGACGGCGAAGGGCTACCTCGATCTGTATGCCCGAATCCTCGAGGGTGAGCTGCTCTCCTAAAGGCGGCATGAACACCAGCCGCCCGGCCAACGGCAAGCGGCTAATACTTTCGCGGGCATGCAATCAGAGTGCGCAACCAAGGAAATCGCCTTGGAGTCCACCAATGGACCGCAACTTCGCGCGCTCGCTTGCGCTCGTCCTCAAGTCCGAAGGCGGGTGGAGCGACAATCCGGCCGATCCCGGCGGCGCAACCATGAAGGGCGTGACGCTGGCCAATTTCCGCCGCTACGTGAAGGCGGATGCGACGAAGGACGATCTGCGCCATATCACCGACGCGCAGATCGCCACTGTTTATCGCCGCTTTTATTGGGATGCGGTCGCTGGCGCCGAACTACCCGATGGCGTCGATTATGCCACCTTTGACTTCGCGGTCAACTCAGGCCCAAGCCGAGCTGCCAAGTACCTTCAGGGCGAGGCCGGCGTGGCGCGGGACGGGCGCATAGGCCCAGCGACCATCGCAGCGCTGGGCAAGGTGCCATCCGGCGCTATCATCGATGCGCTTTGCGACGATCGGCTTGACTTCCTGAAGCGGCTTCCGACATGGCCGACCTTCGGCAAGGGCTGGGCCTCTCGCGTCGAAAGCGTGCGTAGGGCGTCCCTGTCGATGACGATACAGCCAGCAGCCTCGCCAGCACTCGCGAAGCCCATCCCGGCTCCGCAGCCGCCCGTAGCGCCTCCTGCCGCCCCTGTGCCGCCTGCTGCCCCGGCGTATGTCGAGCGCAATCCGTTCTGGGCAGCCCTGTTTGCGATCCTGCGCGCAATTTTCAAAAGGAAGTGACCGTGGAAAAGGTAAAGCCCTGGTGGCAGTCCATTGCAGTCTGGGCAGGCGTTTTCTCGCTGCTCAACTCGGCGGGGCTCGCTGGAATCAACATCGATTTCTCGACTGGTGATTTCACCGGCAACATCCACGAGTTGGGCGCCTCGCTGGTCGGATTTGCTGCGAGCGCCGGCATGATCTGGGGCCGCATCCGCGCGACCACAAGGCTGCACAAATGACCGTCCTGCTCACCGCCTTCCTTGAACACTTCGCGCCTTACGCCTTGGCGACCGGCGCCGGGCTGGTTGCTCTACTGGGCTGGGGCTTTCATCAACGACTGGCAGGCGCCAAGGCAGAACGCAACAAACAGGCAGCCGAAGAGGCCAAGGCCAAGTCCGTTGCTGATCAGGTGGAGAACGATGTCGGTGCGCTACCTGGCGGCCTAGCGAAGGAAAGGCTCAAGAAATGGTCAAGGGGCTGATGCTTGCTCTGCTTATCGCGTTTACCGGCTGCACCACTGCGAAGGGCAGCTTTTGCGTTGTGTCGAGCCCGTTGCGGCCATCCGCCAAAACGGTCGATGCGCTTTCTGATGCCGAAGCGCGGGCGCTGCTAGCCTACAATCTCAAGGGCGAGCGTCTTTGCGGGTGGAAGCCGTGATGCACGAACTCTTCGATCTGCTCGGTATCAAAGGGCCAGTGGTTGCCGCTGGCCTGGCGGGCGGCGTTCTCAGAGCCCTGTCGCGGCATCGCTACAAGGTCCGCGAGATGGTAGCCTCGCCGATCTGTGGCGCGCTCGCCGCGGCGTATCTGACGCTGCCTGTGGTGACCTATTTCAAGGCGACGGGCCTGCCGATACCTGATCCGGCTGACGATACCACCACGCTGGCGGCGGCTTTCCTCATTGGAGTCAGCGCTATGTGGATTTCGGATATCCTATTCGAATTTCTGGTAAGGAAGCTGCAAGCCCGTGATTGAGTTCTCGTATCGTACGAGGCGACCTGATGCGCGGACGAGTGACATAGGCGCTCTTGCGGCCATCGAGCCCATGTGCTGTTACTCACCGCAGGCGAGAGAGTCACTCGCCGAAGGGGACGGCTGATCTGATGCCTACTTATCGTCGCGCACCGATAGTCGAGGCGGTCATAGAGCTGAGGCTAGAGACCCCATTGCCAATTAGGCAGGCAGAGAAATTTCGCGACAGGATGAAAAAGACCTACCCCGTCGTGAAGGACCGAATGGAATTCGAGGTGCTTTTCGAAGGAGGCAAGACCGCCGCGGTGAATTCGACCATCACCGGGTTCAATATGAACTCGACAGATAGTGTCGACGTCCTTTTGATCCAGACTAAGGGATTTTCGACCGCAAGACTAGCGCCATACGAGGGCTGGGAGGCCTTGAAGGCGAGGCTGATCGACAGTTACGAAGTTTTTATGAAGCTATTCGGCCGCCTTCCCGTAGCTGCTGCGTCGACCAGGTTCATTAATCGCGTCGACATTCCGGACTCAGTCATCCTTGGCCAAGACATCGACAGTTTTTTTCGCTTCGGCGTTCAATCACCGAAAGGACTGTTCAAAAGCTGCTCCGGTTTCTCCGTCACCGCTGACGTTGTTGAGAGCGAAACAGGGCTAGCCGCAAAGGTTACATGTGCATCCGACGCCAGCCCTCTCATTGACCATCAGTCATTTCTGGTCGACATTGATGTCCGGACAATTGAAAAATTGCCGATGAGACAGGACGAAATGTGGGCAAAAGTAGACGAGTTGAGGAAGGCAAAGAACAATTTTTTTGAAGCTTCTATCACTGATCGGGTGAGGGATCTTATATCATGAATGCTATGGTACAAAATTTCTCTGACCCCGGAACTCTTTCTGTTAAGTTCGGTCGGAAGTCCAATTCTTTAGAAAATGACGCGTGGCCATTCGCCAGCTCGCCGAGAAGACGAGAGGCTTTGTCGGATGAACCAGACCGCTTTACGGCAAATATTCCTGCTTCTGCAAATCACGCAGAGAAAATATTTGACACTTTGATAGCGCTCAAAGTGGAAACCTCAAAAGTTGCGATGCATCTATCGATTGCCGCTCGCAATAGAATCTTTGCAGAGCTCGATTATATTCTTGATGTCGAGACATGGGATGAGGGGGACTATCTCCCTGATATTGAGTCCTACAAGCGTTTCCTTAAGTGGATTATCTTTACCGGAGATACAACTTGGACGTCACTAGGAGTGGACGATGGCGGACGCATCCTTGTTGCCTGGGTGCGAGAGCAACAAACGATGACTGCCAACTTTGATGAAGTCGTAAGATGGACAAAAAGGGCAGACATGGAGGGTGCAATTCAGATTTCCCTAGGCGAATTCACCTTGACGCATTTTGCTCGGCAATCGAACGCATTCCTGGGCGAATAAATGAAGTTAGTAAATGTCCCTGACGGCCACCATGTTGTCCGGCACTGCAAGAAACGTCTCGCAATCCGCGATGCATCAGGCGCGGTCGTAGGAGTTCACCCTGATCTATTTATACTGCGGCCACCAATTGCGCCTAAAACTCTCCCAGAAAAATATCTGTCGGCATTCTATTATGAGTTTTTTGGCGGAACGGCTGCTCAGCAGATGGCCGGATGCACGGCTGCCCTTCCTTTCGCGCCGAAGAAGGGGGACGCGATGGTGAGAATGGAGGCCTCGCTGATCAGGGCTCAGGGGATAGCTAACAAGGCACCGATCCGAGTACTGCATGAAGCGTCGCACCCGACGATTCCGTCAAAGGCGCAGATTGTAGGGGTACCTGCACCCCCGAATCAAAAGTTGAACGCAGATTTGGCTAATAAGGCTGTCGTGGCTATCGAAGTCGTCTAATAGCATTCAATTAAGGCTCGGGCGTCCTTAAGTGGGCGGGCAGCCACCTACGGATCGGGCGCGTAGAGGACTTTTCAAGCGGCTAACGTTTTCGCTCCCGGGCCGGCCATCATGCGTCCATGGCAAAGGCGGACAATCGGACACCCGGCGATCAGAAAAAGGGCAAGGGCCTTCGCGACGAGGGCGCCAAATGGCTTGCTCGTATCGATGCGGCGACCAAGCTCGAAAAACATTGGATGGACGACGCCGAAAAGGCGGTGAAGGCCTACACAGGCGAGACGTCGAGCCGAGACAGCAATTCGGCGACCGCGCTGGGCAATACCTACGATTTCAACATCCTGTTTGCCAACGTCGAGACCATCGTTCCGGCGGTGATCAACAGCCCGCCTGCGCCTGATATCCGACGCCGGTTCGCCGATGAAGATCCCGCAGCCAAGGATGTCGGCGAGATCATCGAACGATCCATCAAGGTGCAAGTCGACGACAGCAAGCTTCAGGTCGAGTTGGAAGGGCAGGCGCAGGATGGATTTCTGGCCGGCCGTGGCGTGGTCAGGCTTCGGTTCAAGAGCGACTTCGTAAAGGACACCACAGATGAGCTGGCGCGAGAAGGTAGCGGAGAGACTGGAAGCGATGTAAGGCCTCAATCCGACATCGCTGACGTTTCTGGGTACGGGGCCGATCAGTCGGGAGCCGAACCTGTGGTGGCGCAACAGGGATTGGAAGGCGGAGCCCAGACCAATGAACGCCTCGCCAATGAACGCATCGAGTTCGAGGCCGTAAGCTGGCGCGACTTCCGCCATGGACCGGCGAAGCGCTGGAGCGAATGCCCATGGATGTCGTTCCGCTTCTGCCTGTCGCGCGAAGACGAGGACGCCGCTTTCGATACCGCGATGATCGGCATCCAGACGACCGATCAGGAAAAGAAGGAACGCGGCGAATCCGAAAGCGATCTGACTGGCTGGGAAGTCTGGTGCAAGAAGACGAAGAAAGTCTATTTCATCGACGATGCCGGCGTGATCCTGAAGACGGTCGACGACCCGCTGGGCCTGACAAATTTCTTTCCCACAGCAACGCCGGTCCAGCCGATTGAACTCACCGGCCGGCTGATGCCGGTCAACCCGTTCTCGGTCTATTGCAAGCTCGCCGACGAACTGGACCTGACGACCAAGCGCATTGCCGTCATCACCAACCACATGAAGGTCAAAGGCTGGTATCCGGGAGATGCCGGCGACATCGCCAACATGCTGGCGGCCGACGATGCCGAGTTTGTGCCGATCGGCAACACTGATATCTGGGCGGCCAATGGCGGGCTGTCTGGAGCGGTCGCGTTCTGGCCGGTGGAAAAGTTCATCCTGGTGTTGCGCGAGCTGTACAGCGCGCGCGAGCAGACCAAGCAAGCGATTTACGAAGTCACCGGCATTTCCGACATCGTTCGCGGGGCGTCGAAGTCGAACGAAACGCTTGGCGCCCAGCAGATCAAGACGCAATGGGGCTCGCTGCGCATCCAGAAGATGCAGCGCATGATGGAACGCGGCGCCCGCGACCTGTTCGTGATGATGTCCGAAATCATCCCGGCCAAGTTTTCGCATGAAACCCTGCAGCAGATGACGGGTGTCCAGCTTATCCCGACCCAGCAGGATATGACGCCCATCCCTCCACCTCCGGCACCGCCGCAGGGTGCGCAAGTGCCGCCCGAGATGCAGCAGCAGTACGAGCAGGCCGTAGGAGCCGCCCAAGCGGCAGAGAAGGCAAGGAAGGCCAAGCTCGCCCAGATGCAGGCGACGCAGCAGCTTTTGGGTCAGAAGCTTTCGAGCATGTACCGGATCGATGTCGAGAGCGATTCGACGGTGAAGGCCGATCTGTCGCGGCAAAAAGCCGAAGCGGCGGAGTTCCTTCAGGCGGCCGGCGCCTACTGGGCTGCGGTCGGTCCGCTGGTGCAGGCCGGCGACCTTTCTAAGGAAGTCGCGGTGGAAATCTTCGCCGCCAACTCCCGTCTGTTCAACCTCGGCAAATCGGTCGAGGACACGCTTGAAAAGATGATCACCGATGCCAAGGCGAAGGCCGCAAACCCTCCGGCTCCACAGCCAAGCCCCGAACAACAAAAAGCTGAAGCGGAAGCGAAGACGCGAGAGGCGGACGCGGCGGCAAAAGCTGCTGAATTCCAGGCCAAGCAAGCGGCGTCAGCCCAGGAGATGCAGTTTGCCCGCGAACAGCACGACATGACCATGAAAGAAAAAGCTTTCGATCTTCGGTCGAAGCAGATGGCAGCAGCGACTGAGCAGAACCAGGTGCTGGCGGCACAAGGCATCGTTCCTCCGCCAATCCAAATCGATCCGATCGGCGGCGAGGCCGTGATGAAGGCGATGATCGATCAAAGACAGCAGTTCGGCGACTTTATGATGATGATCACGCAAGCCCTCACCGCACCGAAGAAAATCGTCAAGGACGGTCAGGGGCGTCCTGTCGGCGTTGAAACGGTGTCGATGCAATGACGCTCTCGCTGAAGCACAAATTCACGTCGGCAATCCCCGACGCGGGCGATCCGACCATTGTCCAGCCCTCGAACTGGAACGATGAACACGCGCTGACGCAGGCCACATCGACAATCCTTGGCCGCGTGACAGCAGGACCGGGCATCACCGAGGAATTGACGCCAGCACAGACCCGCACGCTGCTGAACGTCGCTGACGGAGCCACGGCAAACAGCGCGGACGCCTTCCTGCTTGCACGAGCGAACCACACCGGAACCCAATCGGCTGACACGCTTACCGACGGCACGACCAACAAGGCATTCCTGGCTACCGAGCGTACCAAGCTCGCCGGGATAGCAACGGGCGCCACCGCCAATTCCACCGATGCGTTTCTTTTGGGGCGCGCCAATCATACGGGCACGCAGAGCGCCGACACTCTGACGGATGGCACCACGAACAAGGCGTTTCTGGCCACAGAACGAACGAAGCTGGCTGGCATTGCGACGGGGGCGACGGCGAATAGCTCGGATGCGACCTTATTGGCGCGCGCCAACCATACCGGGACGCAGCTTGCCGCGACCATCTCGGATTTCTCGACGACGGCCGATCTGCGCATCGCAGCGGCGGTCGGCGTATCGGTACAAGCTTGTGATCCCGACCTGACGGCAATCGCCGCGATTGCGCCATCCAACGATGATATTATCCAGCGCAAAGCCGGGGCATGGACGAACCGGACGCCAGCGCAAGTAAAAACCGACCTGGCACTCGCGAAGGGCGATGTTGGCTTAGGTAATGCTGACAATACGTCTGACGCGACGAAGAATTCCGCGACTGCCACGCTGACAAACAAGCGCGTCACTCTTCGCATTGGCACAACGGCGAGTTCGGCAACTCCGACGCCAGCCGGAGATAGCAACGATCAGTTCACTGTGACTGCCTTAGCGGCCGCCGCCGCATTTGCTGCGCCAACCGGCACGCCAACAGACGGGCAACGTCTCACGATCCGCATCAAGGACAATGGTACAGCTCGGGCTCTTACGTGGGATGCGATCTACCGCGCGGGCACGGATGTAACGCTACCTTCGACCACAGTCCTCAGCAAAACCATGTACCTCGGATTTATCTATAATAGCGCTGACAGCAAGTGGGATTTGGTCTCCAAAGTGAACAATATATGACGGGGGCCGGGATCATCTTCAAGATGATTGCCGGTCAACCTCTCGTCGTCCGTTATGTGCACGGCGAGAAAGGAACATTCCCAGCTCATGTAGAACCTGGCGAACAGCTTCTCATCATCGATGATCCTATCTTCGTAGATGCGGGCAGCGGCATGAGGGTCCCAGATCCAGATCGCGCGCTCGGCGTATTGAACGCCGCCATAGACGGCGGAAAACTTAGGGCGATCCTATGGTAGACACCGTAGTGTTCATCACTGCGACAGGCGGTGGCTCATGGGCTGTGCCGATCGATTTCAACACGACAAGCAACATGGTCGAATGCATTGCGGGTGGCCGGCCTGGTGCTGGCGGAGTCGCGAGCATTCGGCCCTCTCAAGGCGGCGGCGGTGGAGCCTACGCGTCGTCAAGCAACCTAACGCCGTCGTCGAGCACGGTTCAAATCCAGGTAGGCATCGCCGGAGGTATATTTAACACTACAGGCGCAACGTGGTGGGATGGTACGGCGTTCACCGCTGGCAGCTGCCAAGTTGGCGCTGAAGGCGGCGGCACCAATTCAGGTGGCCGAACATCAACCTCGACAGGAACAACCAAATTCGCCGGCGGCGACTCCGGCACCGTAACATCTGGCTCTACCAATGGCGGATCAGGCGGCGGTGGCGCCGGAGGGCCCACGGCGGCCGGGGCAACAAGCCCAAATGCCGGATCTGGCGGCGCTGGAACGGCAGGCGGGGCGGGTGGCTCGCCGGGTGGCGGATCAGGCGGTGCGGCAGCCACGACGACCGTTGACGCTGGCGCTGGCAGTTCGGGCACAACGTGGACATCCAATCCAGGAGGAGCATCTGCCGGACCCGGTGGCGGTGGCGGTGGCGGCCGTGGAGGCGCTATCACCGGGACCACGCCCAGAAATGGTGGCGCGGCAGGCTCTTATGGCGGTGGCGGCGGCGGAGCTGGTGTCAATGGTGCCACTTTGGGGACGAACGGAGCTGGTGCACAGGGCATTATCGTCGTGACGTACACGCCCATGACCGGCGACACATCTGGCATGTTTTTAATGTTCTGAGGTTTTCGAATGGCTTTCGCGACCGCCTTCCAACCTAATGCCTTTCAGGCGACCGCCTTCCAGGTTGCGAGCATCCCCCCGGATATCTTGCACCAACCTGGCGGCGGCTACTATAGGCGCAGGCCGACGATCTATCTGGATCGAGACGGCAAGCCCGTCGACATCCGCGCCAAAAAGATCGATCTGGCCGAACAGGAAATCCTGCCCGAACTGACGCCGGCCATGCTCGAAGCGCTCATGGCGCAGATGCAAGTCCAGCAGCCGCCACAGGTCGATCCGATGGCTTCCATCATGGCGAAGATGGCACAACTGACGATCCAGCGCGAGTTGGCAGCAATGCTCGATAATGATGCCTTGACCGCGCTCCTGCTTGCCTGATTTCCAAACGGCTAATCTTTTCGCACCGACTGCCCGCACCATCCGCTCAGCCTGAAACCGGGACTGAAAATGGCGCGGTACGTATTCCGAGACGGCATCTTCGTAGATCGGCAGACTGGTGCGCCGATGGAGAAGCCTTTTGCCGGCAAGATCACCATGCCGCACGTGATTTCCGACATCCCTGAATACCGCTCGCCGATCGACGGCGCGCTGATCGGCTCTCGTTCGCAGCGCCGGGATGACCTGAAGAAACACAATTGCGTCGATTATGAGCCGAGCCTTTCCCCGACCAAGGGCAAATTTCGCAACGCCGAGTTTTGCAAGAAACGCGGCCTCCAGGTGTCAGAGGAATTTCGATGAGCGCTCAACTTGCGGCAGTAGCTGAAGCCGCACCCGTTCCCGGTGCAATCGTCGCCGATACGTCGAACGACAACGTAGCCGACGATTCAGCGCTTGAAGATATTTGGAACAAGAACGAGCGCGACAACGGCGCCGAGCGCGAGGGCGGCAAGTTCGCGAGCCCGGAGCGCGAGACAGCATCGCCGAAAGGCGGTGAAGGCGGGGAACCGGCCGGCGACGGTCTGACGCCTGGCGCTGGTGCGGTTTCCCTTCCTGACAACTGGAAGGGCCTTCAGGGCGCTGATGTCGTCAAGGGAGCATGGGAGAAGACCCCGGCTGAAATCCGCGCCTTTGTCGCCGCCCGCGAGCAGGAATTGCAGGGCAGGCTTTCCGATCACGGCCGGCAGCTTTCGGGCTACAAGCCGCTCCAGGAGATTTTCGAGAAGAACGGGAAATACTTCGACCCGAACACGGGCAAGAAGCTGGCCGACGGCAAGGTCGTCACGCCGGCCCAGGCTGTCGAGTACCTTTTCAACGTCCAGAACGATATGGACGCCAACCCGGTCCAGACCATTTTGAACATCGTCGACCGCTACGGGGTGCGCGACAAAATCGCCGCGGCCTTCGGTCAGACCGTCCAGCAGGGCGAAAGCGAATTGCGGCAGGAAATCGCCGGGCTTAGGCAGATGCTTGCATCTGCGCATAACCCCGCCACGATCGATGACCGCATAAACCTGAAGCTTCAGGAGCGGAGCGACCACCAGTCGGCCGCCGAAGAGTTGACCCGCTTGTCATCCGACAAGCCGCTCTACTCGGAAATTCCTGAAGTGGACATGGTTGAAGCGATCCACAAGGCGCGAAGGAAGCTCGGCGATGCCGCCTCGAAAGAGGCCGTTTTCGGTCTGGCTTACGACATGGCCGTCAACGCCGATCCCGATCTGAGGGCCAAGGCAGCCGCTGCAAAGCCAGCCGCTACCAATGGCGCCGCGAAGGTCGAAGGCGCTCGTCGAGCCGCCGCCGTGAACATTCCATCAACAGCCTCGGGCAAAGGCCGCGCTCTCACCGAAGACGAAGAGCTGGCCGCTGTCTACGAGCGTAATCAAAAAGGTTAACCACCATGCCTGGTCCGTCGACCACCTTCACGGAAATGGTGTCCACCACCCTTCGCAACAGCGCGACGGAAGTGGCGGACAACGTTTCGAAGAACAACGCCTTCCTCAACCGGCTGAAGAAGAAAAACAAGATCCGCAATCTCGACGGCGGCACCGAAATTCAGGTGCAGCTCGAATACGCGGAAAACAGCACCTATCAGCGTTACGCCGGCCTCGACACGCTGAACACCAACGGCTCGGATGTCGTCACGTCCGCGAAATTCGATTGGGCGCAGGTTGCGCTGCATGTCGTTTCGAGCGGCAAGGAGCTTCGCCAGAACAGCGGCAAGTTCGCGATGATCAACCTGGTCAAGACGAAGAAGGGCAATGCCCTGAAAACCGCCGCCAACAACTTTTCCGTCGACCTCTATTCGGACGGTTCGCTGTCCAACCAGATCGGCGGTCTTGCCAATATCCTGCAGACCAACGGTCAGGGGACGGTGGGCGGCATCGACTCCGCAACGTGGACGTTCTGGCGCAACAAGTTCCTGGAGGCCACCGGCACCAACCTTGCCGCAACGCCTTCGGCCGCTAATGCCATTTCGTTCAAGGCCGACATGAACAGGCTCTGGCTCTCGCTTACGCGCGGCGTCGACAAGCCCGACCTGATCACGTTCAGCCACGACTTCTACTCGCTGTATGAAATCGGCGAGCAGCAGCTGCAGCGGTACATGGACGCCGACATGGCTCAGTCCGGTTTCATCGGGCTGAAGTACAAGACCGCAGACGTGATTTTCGACGACAACACGAATTTCACGACCACGGCCGAGAAGGGCTACTTCATCAACTCGGACTACCTCTACGTCGACCAGCACAAGGAGGCGCAGTGGACCCAGGACGACGAGAAGAAGCCGGTCAACCAGGATGCTGTTGTCATCCCGTTCTACTGGATGGGCAACCTCGTCTGCTCGAATCGGTCGCTTCAGGGCGTCCTGTTTGACGCGGCATAAGGAGCGAAAACCATGACTTCTTTTGTTGGTATCGACGTCACCAAGACGTTCACTGCCGCTCAGTTGACCGGCACGGAATCGGGCAAGGCTCCGAAGGTCAACGACCTTTACGAGTCGTTCGACGGCAAGACCTACCGGTTCGTCAAATACAACCAGGGCGCCGGTGCTGTCGCCGCCGTCACGGGGAACGTGGTCGGCTTCTACGCTCCGGGCGGCACTTCGACCGGCGTCACCAATGAAGTGACCTCGGACGTGTCCGACACGGCGGCGAATGGTGCTGGCGTGCTGGCCGGTGCTCCCGGTAACGGCGAATATGGCTGGATCCAGGTCAAGGGACCGGCCACGCTCAACACGGCTCTGGTTTCCGGCGCGTCCGGCCAGGCCCTGGCCCTGTCGGTGACCACCGATGGCACCCTAAAGGTTGCCGCCGCCGTCACCGAAACGGTCTGCGCCTATTCGATCCTCTCGGCATCGAAAATCATCATGTGCGCCTTCCCGTACTGACGACAGAGCGGGCCTCCTTCGGGCGGCCCGCTTATCCCCTCTCACTGAACAGGAGTTCCAGGCATGGCCAGCAAGAACGACAAAACCGAAGACGCCTTGGCGATCGACACGCAGGCAGGCATCTTTCCGCAGTTCCGTCGCCTCTGGAATGGCGGAGAGCATCGGCGCGCCGCTGATCTGGCGAAGGCCGAAAATCTTTCTGAAGCCGGGTGGGCCGCGCTGCACGACGAGTTTCCCCAACTTCTCGAAGTCATCAACCAGTAACGACGCCGCGGCGCTCGTCGCGTTTTCAGGAGACAACGAATGTCGAATACCGAACCGATGATCCGGGTGATGGGCTTCAAGACCAGCTACGAAAAGCTGCCGGTCATTGGCGACCCGGTGAACGAGAGTTGCGACCATAAGGGCTACAAGCTCGACAAGAGCGGTCGCCGCATTCTCGAGCTTCAGGCGGAAGATTGGGTGACGTATTCGCCCAGCCATTCGCCGCTGAACACCAAGACGACCGAACGCGTTCGGCTGATGCTCCCCGACCCCACCAAGATGGGCGAGGACCAGGAAGGCGAAAAGCTGAAGTTCATGACCGCGCGCTGGATGCAGATCCAGCCAGCCTACGAGGCCTTCAAGAAGGGCCAGGATATCCCGATCAACGGCATGGCCTTGGCCGCGTGGTCTGGCGTGACGGTCGAACAGGCCGAAGTTCTGCGGCAGTCGGGCATTCGGACGGTCGAAGAAGTTCGCGACCTGACAGACGGCCAGCTTGAAAAGGTGCGTTTGCCGAGCATGCGCGAGATGCGCAAGCAGGCAAAGCTGTTTCTCGAAAACACCGACGTTGCCAAGGCAGCGGAGCGCGAAGCCGAGAAGGACGCGATTATCGAGCAGATGGCGGAACGCATGGCCGCCATGGAAGCATTGCTGGAAGAGCGCACCCAGCCCAAGGCAAAGGCCAAGGACGCTGCCTGATGGCAATTATCGACGTGGTGAAGGGTGCTGCGACTGTCCTCGGCCTCGACGTGCCGACGCTGGTCTACGGCGCCACCACGCGCGAAATGGTCGAGATGCAGGAGCTTGCCAATGTCATGGCGGCCGAAATCGCGGACGCCTTTGACTGGCAAAAGCTGCTGATCCTGAAGACCTACACCGGCGATGGCCTGGCCGACGCTTTTGACCTTCCGGACGACTACGAGCGGATGCAGAAAACATCGTCGCTCTGGTCGTCCCGCTGGCTGTGGGCAACCAACCATCTCACCAGCCCTGACCAGTGGATTGAGCTTCAGGTGACGCCTGTCGCTACGGTCAACGGCTACTGGATCATGTTCGGCAGCCAGCTTCACCAGTGGCCGATTATGGCGACGGCTGAGACGGTCAAATTCTTCTACGTCTCGAACAAGCTTGTATCGGCATCGAATGCCTCGCTGAAGACCATGTTCACGGAAGACGCCGACACCTTCCGGCTGTCCGAACGGCTGCTGAAGCTCGCCATCATCTACCGATGGAAGCAGAACAAGGGTCTGGCCTATCAGCAGGCGTTCGACGACTTCGAAATCCTGAAGCTTCGGGAGATCGACAAAGATCCCGGTTCGAAGCCTGTCGTTTCGGGCCAGCCGCCGCTTAGCTGGCGTGGCCGCAACGTCGCATGGCCTGGAACGGTAACAGGTGCCCCGTGAGGGCCGAACGCTTTCCCGGCCGCCGCAAAGCCGTTCCGGTCCAGGCAGCGGCGAGGGCTCAGCCGTACACCTTTGGTGCGCCGGTCGCCGGGTGGGTCACTAACCAGAGCCTGGTGAAGTCAAAGCCATTCTCTGCCCAGACGCTTGAAAACTGGCTTGCCACGTCGACGGGCATCGTGATGCGCGGCGGCTCGGTCAAGCGGGCGAGGATCGGCAGCGCGCCGGTGGAAAGTTTCATCGCTTACAATGCCGGCGGCACGAAGAAAATCTGGGCTTGCGATGCTACCACAATCCGCGACGTGACCTCGCCGGCCAGCCCGACCGTTCCGCCAGCAGCATCGGTGAGCGGACAGACCTCGGGGTATTACTCCTATGTCAATTTCACCACGTCAGGGGATTCCTACGTGGTCGCGGTCAATGGCACGGATTTTCTTCAGCTCTACAGCACGACCTTCGACTGGTCGGCCGTCAACGGGCTCGCAACCTATCGGCTAAATTTCGACACCCAGACTGTCAACTACGTCTCAGGCCAGACCATCACCGGCGGCACAAGCGGCGCGACTGCGACTGTGGTCAAGTCCATCGATAACGGCGCAACCGGTTCGCTTTACATCCAGTCGATCACCGGCACGTTCCAGGACAACGAGACAGTCACCGGCTCAATTGCCGGCTCTGCCAAGGCGGATATCCCTGCTGGCGTGGTCCAGATCTCGGCGGCTATCACCGGCCTTGCTACGTCGCGCCTGTCGCACGTCTGGCTGTACCGCAACCGGCTGTTCTTCATTGAAGGCGGCACGATGCGCGCCAAGTATCTCGGCGTCGACAGCGTGACCGGCGCCTTGGGCTCGCTGAACCTGTCGGGCATCTTCCAGCGCGGCGGCTCGCTGCTGTTCGGCGCAACGTGGTCGCTCGATGCTGGCGACGGCATCGACGACAAATGCGTGTTTATCACCACCGAAGGCGAGGCCGCAATTTTCGAGGGCTCCAATCCTGCCGGCGCTACGGCGGCGGAATGGAACCTTGTCGGCCGCTATGACCTGACCGCGCCGATGGGTAAGCGCGGCATCATGCGAGCCGGCGGCGACCTGATCGTTGCGACGACTGAGGGTCTTGTTCCAATATCCGCTGCGATCAACAAGGATGCAGCGGCGCTGTCGTTGGCGGCCATCTCGCGCAATATCGAGCCGGATTGGAAGCGCGAGGCCGCAGCTCGGCTTTCCCTGCCTTGGGAAATCATCAAATGGCCGGACATGAACTACGCCATTGTCTCATTGCCGGTCACCGCGCTGGGTCAGTCGCCGTGGTCGTTCGTCGTCAACCTCGAAACGGGCGCCTGGTGCAAGTTTGTCGGTTGGGAAACGCGCTGTCTTGAGCTGCACGACAGCCGGCTTTTCTTCGGTACGAATGACGGGCTGGTGATGGAGGGCGAGATCAACGGCAACGATAACGGCCTGCCGATCTATTACACCTATGTAGGCAATCCCGATCACATGAAGTCGCTGGGTGCTCTAAAGACCGTGCACCAGGCGCGGCCGACCTTTCTCAGCGCAACACCCTACAGTTCGCAGATATCGTTCTCGGTCAATTATTCGGTATCGCTGCCGCCGGCTCCGGTCGCTGCTGATGGCGGCACTGCTGACCTCTGGGATTCCGGCCAGTGGGACGTGATGCTTTGGGATCAGCCCGCGCCAACGCCGTCGATCGGCGGCGGTCAGTGGTTGTCTATCGGCAAGACCGGCTACGTCATGCAGCCGCAACTTCAGATCACTGGCTTTCTCAACCAGCGGCCGGTGACAGAGTTCGTTCAGCTCGACGTGACCTTTGAGATTGGAGGCATCGTTGTCTGACTACGCCATCATCGTCGAGAATTTTAATGCAGCCTGGCCGGAGCTGGAGCCGTTGTGCAGCCGTCATTACGGCGAGATGCAGGCACGCATGGCCGCCGAAGAGATGACCATCGGTGCTTTCAAGCCGCGTCTGAACGTCTACGGCACCGCCGACCATCTGCTTTGCTTCGTGGTCAGGAAAGAGGGTGAGGCTGTCGGCTATGCCTTCATCTGGATCACGCAGGACATGCACAACAGCGAACTCATTGCGATGGAAGACACGATTTACATTCGGCCGGATCATCGCAACGGCATCGGCCGCCGGTTCACCAAGCACATCCTGGCCGAGCTCAAAACGCGCGGCTGTATCCGGGCGCACGTCACCATCGCCACCGATCTGCGCGTTGCAAAAATGTGCGAGCGCGTCGGATTCAAGCGTTCCGCAATCGCCATGACCTATTTTCTGCAGGAGACCTGAACATGTGCGCTCCATCCGCTCCGAAGCCGCCAGATCCCAAGGAAACCGCAGCAGCGTCGACCGGAACGAACGTTTCAACGGCTATCGCCAACGCGAACCTTGGGAACGTCAATCAGGTCACGCCTGACGGCAGTCTGACCTATACACAGAGCGGCACATATATCCAGAAAGACCCGTACACCGGGCAGAGCTACGAAATTCCGCGCTACACGGCGACCCAGACGCTTTCGCCCGAACAGCAGGCCATCAAGGCGCAGTCCGATTCCGCCAAGCTGAACATGAGCAAGCTCGCCAGCTCTCAGTCAGCGTTCCTGAATGACTTCCTGGCCAAGCCGGTCGACCTGTCGAACGACGCGACAGAGGCGCGCCTGATGGACCTCGGCATGAAGCGTCTGCAGCCAGCGCTGGATGCGCGCCGGTCGGCGAACGAGGCCGACCTGATCAACCGTGGCATTCGTCCCGGTTCGGACAACTATGCGCAAGCCCAGAACACCCAAAATCAGGGCGAGAATGACGCTTACAACTCGCTGCTGCTGTCGGGTCGCGGTCAGGCCGTGCAAGAGGCCCTGGCTCAGAACTCGGCGCCGATCAACAACCTGACGGCATTGCTGTCCGGCTCACAGGTCAGCCAGCCGAATTTCGTCAACGCCAACATGCCGACCATCCCGACCACTGACACTGCCGGGCTGATCAACAAGAACTATGATCAGAGGATGCAGGCATGGCAGCAGGACCAGGCAAGCAGCAACGATATGATGGGCGGCCTGTTCGGCCTCGGCGCCAACCTGATCAAATTCTCCGACCGTCGCTTGAAAAAGAACATTCGGGCGATCGGCACTTATGCCAACGGCCTGACGAAATACGTCTTCGAATATCTGTGGGGCGATGATGCTCAGACCGGCGTCATGGCGGACGAAGTTCGCCACTATCGGCCGTACGCGGTGACGCGAATCAACGGCTTTGATGTCGTCGATTACGAAAGGGCTTTGGCATGAGCGCGCAGCCGTCTTTCATTTTCGGCGGGGACACTGGCGTCAAGACGCCGGAAGACCTTGCCCGTCTCCGGGCCATTGCCGAAGCACTTCGTGGGCCGGCGGCGCCGAAGACGCTCGGACAAGGCCTCTCGGCGATCGGCGAGGCGCTTGGCTATCGTATGGCCGACAGTCGCGCCACCAAGGCGGAAGCCAATTGGCGGAAGGGCGGCGATAGCATTTTCTCCGCATTGTTCGGCGGTGGCGGCTCTGGAGATGCCACGTCTGCGGCACTTGGACCGGCTGAGACTTCGGCCGCGTCGCCGGGCCTTGGCGGTTCTGCCGGGCCGGCTCCCGACCTGTCTGGCAACGATATCTATTCGGGCTTCATGGATACGGTAAAGGGCAAGATCACCAATCCGAACGCGTTGGCGGCCGTCGCGGCAACGGGCAAGGCGGAAAGCGGTTTTTCGCCGGGCAATGTTTTCAGATCCTGGTCCGACCCGAGCCAGAGCGGGCAGGCAGGCGCGGCCGGCGGTATCATGTCCTGGCGCGCCGAACGTCTCGCCAACATGAAGAAGTTCGCCGCTGCAAATGGCGGTGACCCAGACCGGCCGTCACCGCAACTTCAAGCGCAGTTCTTTCTTCAGGAAGACCCAACGCTGATCGATCGGCTGAACGCGGCCAAGAGCCCGGCTGAAGCGCAGCAGATGATGAACAACGCCTGGAAGTTCGCCGGCTACGATCGACCAGGCGGCGAAGCAGGGCGCCGGATCGCGCTCGCCAACTCGTTTGCCTCGCAGTTCAGCGGTGCGCCTGCAGATCCTGTGCAAGTGGCAAGCCTTGACCCGGCGGCGGGCATTCCCGTAGCGCCCGGTGGCGCGGTCACCAGCGCGCTTGCCGCTCCTGCGGCCACTGGACCGCAGCAGACCCCCGCGCAAGCCCTGTCCGGTGTTCCTGTGCCGACGCCAGCGCCTCGCGTCCAGTCCCCTCGTTCAGCGGACGGCGGAGGCGGTCCGATGCTTGGCGCTCCTGCTGGTGCACCCGCTCCGGGAGACATCAAGACAGGACCGGATGGCAAAACCTACCAGTACGCCGAGACCAAGGGCATGGCTGGCGCGACGGGTGATTTCGGATGGATTCCGGTCAACACCGGAGCAAGCGCGGCAAACGGCGGAAGCGTTCAGGTAGCCGGCGGCGGCCCGACCGTTCAGCAGCTCATGCGGGCGGCCACCGACCCGCGTCTCAGCCCGGAACAACGCGGCGTTGTCGGCATGCTGCTGAAGCAGAAAATGGCGGCTGCAGATCCTGCAACGCAACTTTCGATGGAGAAAGACCGGCTCGATATGGAGAAGACCCGCATCGAGACAGAACGGCTCAAAAATCCGCAGATGACGCCGGCCGAACAGGCGCGTCTCGATTTCGACGAGCGCAAGCTTCAGGCCGATCAGGAGAAGCTGATTGAAGTCGGTGGCTCACTGGTCGACCCCAAGACACACCAAGCCGTCTACACCGGCCAGCAGACCGATTGGGAAAAGCTCGAGGATGGGACGCTGTACAACAAGCGCACCGGCGAGACGAAGGCCGTTGCGGCAGCGCCGGGGGGCGGTGAGGGGAACATGTTCAAGGGCAACGCGGTCGATGCCCAGGCACTCAACTGGCTGGTCAACAACAACAAGGTGACGCGCGAGCAAGCGGCCCAGATCGCCGCCGGCAAGACGATCACCGGCCCGAACGGGGAAATGATGTTCCTGACCCCGCAAGGCATTGTTGCCCAGATGCCAGGACAGGCTCCGCAGCCTATCGTTCCGCCGCAAGCGCCGCCATCGGGAGCGCAACAGGCCGCCCCGCAGCCTGGCGCGCCTCCTGTGGCTGTTCCTGCTCCTGTCCCGGTTCCATCGGCCCCAGCGCCTGCCGCGCCCGCTCCTGTTAGCCCGCGCGCCGCCAATCCGCCTCCAGGCTCGAATGCAGGGATTGTGCCGCTGACCGGCCCGAAGGTGAAGCCGGCGAACGAGCAGCAGCAGCGTGACGCCAAGCTGTATTCGGTCGTCGAGCCAGAGCTGAAGATTGTTGAGGACAATTTCGCGGCTCTGACCAACGTGAAGGATCAGGCGCTTTCAGCCGTTCCGTATGGCTCGGACTATGGCGCCGACTATCTGAAATCGAAGGACTATCAGCGCGCCTCGAACTCGCTGAAGACCATCATTGCTTCCTACCTCTACAGCGTGTCGGGTGCCACCGCGGCGCCTGCCGAAGTGGAAAACCAGGCGGCCATTCTCACGCCCAAGCCGGGCGAGGCGAAAGAGTCTGTCGACGACAAGCTGGCACGGGTCCGAGCAATGGTCGAAGCGATCAAGAACGGCACTGGCCAAGGCGCGGCGCCGAACGGCAGTGGCAATGCCGGGACTACGAGCAACGGCCTGAAATGGAGCCTTGAACCCTAATGGCAACGCTCAACATTCAAGGACACAAGGTCCAGGTCGACGACGCCTTTCTGTCGATGACGCCGGAACAGCAAAACTCGGCCGTCGAAGAGATTGCAAAGTCGCTGCCGGCCGGCGGCGTCGATCCGGGCGGGCTTGCAGATGCAGACGCCCGTGCGAAGGCTGGGCTGGCTGTTGCGCAACGGAACCACGCGCTTTCTCCGGAGGAGCGACGAGCGAGCGCGGGCATCGACCCGGCGACAAGTCAGCCGCCTGGCGTTCCTGCGCTTCCGATGGAGCCCGGCTTCAACCCGCTCACCGGCAAGATCGAGGGCGATGACGCCACAAGCAAAATTCGCACCGGTTCAGGCGGTATTCTGGAGGGCATCCCGATCGTTGGCCCCATGATCCGGGGAGGCGTCGAACGTGCTGCGGCGGCAACAATCGCCGGAATGTCTGATGAGACCTATGATCAGGTTTTGAAGCGCATTCAAGCCGGCACCATTGCCGAAAAGTCGATGAACCCGAAGCTCGACCGGGCTTCTCAGGTAAGCGGCGCTGTCGCGGGTACTATCCCAGCAATGGCGGCGGCACCTGGAGCTTTCGGCATCGGAGCTGCAACTAATCTGGGCAAGTTTGGCATGGGCGCTCTTTCTGGCGCCGTCATCAACGGAGCAGATTCTGCGGTACGGTCTGGTGGCGATGCGAGAGAGTCAATCAAAGGCGGCTTGATCGGCGGCGGGCTCGGCTTGGCGGCTCCGATTGTCGCTCCACTTGTCGGGCGCGGCGTAAAAGCTATTGCGGACAGTGTGAACCTTAGCGCGGTCGCGAAGGCACTTGGTCTCGATAAGAGCGCTGCGAAAGTCTTGGCGAGTGCTGTGCGGCAGGACGCGGTAGAGCCCGGTGCGCTGGCTCTGATCGGAAAGGACGGCATGCTGATGGATCTGGGTCCAAACCTCCGGCATACGGCTGGTGCCATCGCCGCCACACCAGGGGAGGGCAAAGCAGTCGTTCGCGGCGCCATCGGCGCACGTGATGCCGATGCAAACTGGCGTATCCGTTCCGCACTGGACGACACGCTTGGCGAAGCTCCTACGCCTTCGCGCATCATCGATCGGGCCAACCGCAATCAACAGCTTCTGGCGCCAGAGTATCGCGAAGCTTTGCGCGATGCCGGTCCCGTCGACACATTGCCGATTGCCCGCTACCTCGAAACCGAAGCCCAGACACTACGCGGTGAACCTCAGAAGCTCATTCAGCGCGTCCGCGCGATGTTGGATCATCAGCCGACGCCGGCAGAAGTTACCCGAGCCCGCGCCAACGGGCAGCCCGCGCCTGGCACGACGCTGGTCAACGATGCTGGCGAGTTGCTTAACACCCGACACGCCATTGACGACATGCTTGAGACGACGCAGGGGACCAATGCGGTTAACGCGCTGACTACCGCCCGCCAAGCCGTGGATGACGAGCTTCGCGCGTCGGTTCCCGGCATCAAAGAAGTTGACGCGAAATACGCCGAACTCGCCAGGCAAAAGGAAGGTGTGCAGCGCGGTCAGACCGTGCTTTCCAGCGGGCGTGAGGCACCGCGCCCCGACGAACTGGCGACCGAGTTCCGGCAGGGTGCGTTGCCGCAAGGCATGCAGGTGGGACCGTCGGCTGTGCCGGTGCGTCTTCGCGAGGGTGCGCGAGCCGAAATCGAGCGGATCGTGGGAACCAACGCCAACGACCGGGTTGCGCTTCAGCGGCTGATCAAGGGCGAGGGCGACTGGAACAGGGCTCGTCTCTCAACGCTATTTGGTAGCGATAAGGCCAGCGCCATCATCGACCTGCTGGACCGCGAAAAGCTCTTTGCCGACACTTCGAACATCGTCAGCCGCAACTCGGAAACGGCGGCTCGCGTCGCTGCACGAGAGGCAATCGATCCCAGCAGCGGCGGCGGCTTCGGTGTGCGTGAGGGGTTCATTGCAGGGGGCGCACGGGGGGCGGCTCGTGCGGCGGGGACGCGGGCCGTAGAGAGCGTGATCGATGCGCTGCGAAACGGCGGCAACGACAAAGCGATATCGGATATGGCCCGCGCCCTCACAAGCGGCCCACAGCAAAGCGCAGTGCTCGATGCATTGATGAAGGCTGGGCGAGGCTCGCCGCTTCAGCAGTCACAGATCGATCGTGTGACTCGCGCGCTGATGCTCAGCGGGCCGACCGCCGTCAACCACCCCTGAGCGGCGCTCTTGGCGCTCGGATATGAACCAAACCGCAAAGATCAGAGCGGCGCCGACCAGCACCCCTACCATGAAATCTGTCGTTGTTTTGCTCAAGAACCAGTCCAGTCCCTGATACAGGCCGGCCAAGACCGCTATGGTGATCACTGCCGCAATGAGCTGAAGGATGGTGTTCCTCGACATGGGGAGAACATAGTTTGAAATCGGGCTGATTGAAAGATCAGGAGCGAGCTAGGGTGAATGCCATGAGTTGCTCTCGGTCGCCTTCGCAATCCTTTTGTTCATGGCGGGCGGCTTCTGGCTGGCGGTCCAAGTTGTTCCTACCTCACTGATCCATTTCCAGCGGCTCGTGGTCCGGTTGCTCGTGCCACATGACCTGGCGGAAGTCGCGTCGGTCCACCTGCTGGCCGCAGATGGGGCATGCGTGAAATCGATCGTCCCAGTCCTGCGGTTGGTGTGGCTTGCCGGGCTTAGGCGGTCCAAGGTCGGCTATTCTGGTCATGCTCGAACGAACACGATTCCGCGGCAAAAGTTCCGCTAGTTTGGTCTTCTCAGTTGGTGAAAGACATCGCACCAAAAGCGGTAGTCATCCGCTCGGCCGTCGAAATGTGCCTCCAAAGCGCAGTGCGCCACGGCGGTCGCCGCTTCCAGCCCATAGAATTCGATCGCAGTTGAACCGCCTGATCTCGGTCGACGAGATCGGCAATCTTCACAGCAGCAAAATCATCGCTCTGCATCCCGAGCCTCTGTGGTCCAAATATTCCCAACCCCTAATGGGTCGACTATATAACCCCTCATGGCAACACTGCGGTACGACGTAAGGCGGGAACCGGATGGGACGTTGACGGTGTTCGACGTGTTCACCGGGCTGCCGGCTATTGTAGCGGGCCACCCATCTGTCGACCTTCCCGATATGGAGTATGCCGAAGAGCTGGCAGGCATCCTGAATGCCAACGACCTGAAGCAGAGGCTATCTCACGGGAGGTTCCCCGGAGGGTTCGCCTGACTGAGGTGGCGTGACAGGTTTGCCATTCGCCCAACTTCGTACTGCCCATCCAGGATGGTTCGTCCGATTCCGAACAAGCATTTGTTATTGAAATCCCGGCTACGAGGGTTCAACATCCACCTTTCATAGGGGGATGTGGTGGGCGACGTGGTGCCAATCCGCAAGGCCACGCCTTGCGTGGAAGTGGTCGGAGCCAGTGGCGAATGGGTCGTCCGCATCATTGAGGCCGACCAGGAAATTACACGCTCATTCGGCTTTGAATCCTTCGCGCTGTCCTTTGCGGAGGGCCAGCGGATACGCCTGCATCTCGACAGAGTTGTGCGGCTTCAGGACCCTCCTGCGGCTGGGTAACCTCAGTGCCTGGTGATGGCCGATTATTCCATGGCTGGTTGCGACGTCTCTGTCGTCCGCCGGCGGACGCAAGGGCGGCTGATGATCGCGACGACTAGCCTAGCCAATCCCCAACGGCTGGGAAGGATCCGGTTCCCGGCGGCGTTCCCTTCGTTCTTCAAGGAACAGCTTGGTGTGTTCGTCCCACTCAAGAGGCGTTGTCCCGTGCTCTTGAACGAACTTTCCAAACTCCTTGCGCAGGTCGGCAAGGTCCAAAACCCAAAGATGCTCACTGCTACCGGGGTTCGACATCGCGTTCACCAATTCCGCCCATTCTCCCGGAACTAAGTTGGCTTTGCGGTTGAACCTTCAAGGTGACAATGCGAGATAATTTGCTCGGTTGCTAATATGCCTATATCTTGGCCAGCGCGGGGGGCCTCATATCTTCCCGCCGTGGCCGGTGCGGTTAAGCCCCCACAAGCACCCCCAACTGCACCGGCCATGCCCAACCGCGGGGTATGGTCTTTGCGCTCGGCAATCTCTTCAAGAGCTTCCGTGAAGCCTGACGCAAATTTGTTGCGAGCCACACTCACCGTTTGGCGGAGCTTCGTATACCTTCTCGCTTTACCAGGATCTTATCCGAAGTGATTAGGAGAGCTAGGCGCTTCAACGAACCTAAATCAACGCCGCGTTTGCAATGCCAGCGCTTGCCGCAAGAGCGAGTTTCGGTCGGTGCCGATAAGTTTGATGAGAAGGCATGCTTGATCAAGAGTGATGCCGGTTTCTCTAGCGATAGCACGCGCCAACATTTCTTGATGCGGCGTGATCTCGCTAGGCCGATCCTGTTCCATGGAAAAAAACGAACTCGCACCGGGGACGATGGTTCCACCATCTAGGGGCTTTTTTTCAGGCAACCGGCCGCGCGGCGTGCAGGTGGGGGAAACTGGTACAAATCGGACAATTCTTTTCAATTGCAGAGAGGCTTCGGCGGGCTTATTAATGTGGCGTTTACCATTGCCTTATTGGGAGGATGCGATGGTTGCAACGCCCAAAGATATCGCTCAAGCGGCAACTGCGAATGCGGCCACCTTGCTGAGGTGGCAGAACTCCATGGAGGAACGCGCCACGTTTCGCCAGAGCATGGATCAATCGCGCAGGGCGATCCAAGCCTCACGCGAATTGCTGAAGCGCCTTCGTCAACGTCAGCGCGAAAACAATAGCGTCGCGGACGCGATAAAGGACTAGCCGACAAGGCAGATGGTGAGACGGAGGTCCGGGAACCTTGTTGCCGCAAACCGCTTAGGGTTGCGGAGCAGGCTCATGGAAAAACAGCGTCAAAAAGCTGCTACGCGGCCGGACCCGCTTTAGAGTTCTCCTCCGAAGGTCGGGCGGGTCTCATTGGTGCCTTCCTGCTCCAGCAAGATATCGCTCGCCTTCGCTGCGGTGCTCGAAGCAAAACCAGTGCGAGCCTTGGCGCGGTCGAGCGAAGCCGAAGCCCGCATCTTTGCCGCAGTCGCGATGCTCGCAGACATGATTGTCGACCCGCCGGCCCTCGCGCGGGACCGCTATCATGCCTTCGGCAAGTCGTGACGGTTCGTCGCTCATAGCGAAAAGATTCCACAATCCGTCTTGACGTTCAAGGAATTTGTTCCTTTTCTGTTCTCATGGCGCACGACCCGATCGATACGCTGGGCAAGGCGACCCGGCACAACATGCTCGTGAAGGCGGAGTGCAGTTGCGGCAATGTCCGCTACTGCCGGTCCGCAGACCTGATGATGGTCTATGGCGGCGGCGTCGATCCCTTGAAGCTCAAGTTCGACTGCAACCGGTGTAAGCCGCAGATCAAAATCACTTTGCTGGAGGTGCATCCCGAACACCTGCCTAAGCGCCTAATGATCCACAAGCCGATGAAAATCGATGGTAAGGTCGTCTGGCACACAGAGAGATTTCGAGGATAGGCCCGGCAAGGAAGTCGCCTTTATTCAATGGAACGGGACGGGGCCTTCGAAGGGTCCAAGTCTCTGAATTTCGGAACATAGCGCCTGCGGCGCCAGTCGAACGAAACGCCGGCTGTTTGATCATCTAGCGGTCATTGCGGCGGATCGGCTGGCCATATAGACAGCAAGGCGCGATGTTGTGGCCGGTGCAATGCTCGGTGAAGATGGTTTGTCGGCGCGCGGCCGACATGCGGGCTCGGGGAGTATTCTCGGTCATTCTTCGAGCCAATCCGAATCGCGATAATTCCAAGGGGCAGGAGCCCATTGGAAGACCTGGTTCTCGGGCACCACCATACCGGTCCGCAAGAAGGTCCAGGTTCTGTTCGCACGATCGAAGGTTGCGCGTTGTGTCTGAACCTTCCCAATCATGTAATTCGCCAGCACTTCGGTCCCCATCGGTGGAAGTTGTCCATCAGTGGTGCGTCTCCATTGCACAAGGCGCATACGCACTCCTGGCGCGCCGTGATTCAGGAAATCAACGCCAGCCTCTTCAAGAGCGCGTTGCACGTTAAGCACGTTCTCAGAGCGACCCGAGATTGCGTTGCTTCCTGACGATTCCATATTCCGAATGGTGTTGATGCTAATGCCGGTTATCTGGGCAACGTCGCGTTGCTCCAGATCGGCCAAGGCGCGGGCTGCTCTCAATTGGTTTCCGGTTGTAAGCACGTCTTGTCTCCATCTCTTATTTATTGGTTACAGTAACCAACTATGTGTTGACAAGAGCCAAATGTCAAATATGGTTACTAGTGCAAGGGATTTGGTGCTGACAACCAACTTAGGAGATTGCAATATGCCGAACACACCTGTTCAGGCTGCCGCCGAAGGCATGCCCAGTTATCCCCAGGAAGCACGTTCAAATGCCTTCTTTCGTAAACTGCCAGTGCGGTGGTTTGCGTGGGCGGGCTCCAGCCCAGCTATGTCAAATTCTACATCGGAGGTTTTCATGAACCAGCATGTCGATCGTCGCGCGCTTCTTTCGTCATCAGCGGTTGCTACGGCCGCCTTGGCTGTCGCTGGCGCAAATCAGGGGGCTGGGGCAGGGGGCACCCAGGCATCCGGAGTGTCTCCTGAACTGCAAGGCCTGATCGAGGCGAAGCATGCGGCCTACGCCCGCTTTATTGCCGCCATCGATGTGGCCACCGAATTAGAAGACGCCTATCTGCCGAAGACGGCCGAACTATTCATTCCCTTGTCCATTGGTGGTGGGCAGTCGCGGACGCTGCGTTACGGGGACCTCGATGAAGTCGAGGCCGATCTACGCGACGAAATCAAACGGCGTTACGCCGAGCAACAGCAGAAGCTGGCAGCACTGGCCAAGGTGGCGCCTGATCTCGGTAAGCAGTCGACCACTGCGCTTCGCAAGGCCGAGCAGACCGATTTGCGGACGTTGAAGAGGCTGATCAAGGAAGAGCGCGCGCGACGCAGCGCTGTCGGACTTGAACAGGCTATCAACGAACGCAACGAAGCCTGCGACGCCGAACGCTACTCATTAAACGCAGTGTGCGCCTACCGTTGCACCACCATGGAGGAACACCGCGTCAAGTCCCAGTTCTTGATGGAATTCGCCACAGGCAAATATGGCGACCTCCAGTCCGAGGACATAGACGCGCTGCTTTGGTCGTTTCTGCCGGTCGAGGCCTTGGAAGCTGCGGTCGAGGCCGTGGAGGGCGGTGTAGCCTGAACGGCCGAATGTTCAAAGCTGATTGGAGTCATGGCCCGCTGCCTCACGGTGGCGGGCTTTTGCAAGGGGTATGCGCATGGCCTTGATTAAGCGACAAGGAGTTCAAATCTAATAGCCAAATCACATAGGAGTTACTTCGTGACCGCACCAGAAATCACAATCGCGTACGGCAGCGTCGAGACCGCCAGGGCGGCCGCCATGACAGTCGAGTACACTCAGCGGGCTATCGGAAAAAACGTCCATATTAAGATGTTGCCCGGCTTGGCTGGGCCAAACGAAGTCATTCAAGTCATCACTGATTCGGCCGGTTGGCATTATCTCATAGAAATCGGGAAGCCTGTCTTCAATGCCGCCGTCGCTCTCGCGACAAAGGAAGCTTATGAGCGCTATAAGGCTTGGAAGAACTCTTCCAAACCCGCATCGGTTGCAGAGCCGGCGGACGATGCGTTCGCACTGGGATCTATGCTCAAAACGCTTGAAAAGGCGAAGGTCGATGGCAACACGATAATCTTCGCGCTTCCGATCGACAAAGGGAGTCTTAAAGGGCGCAACGTCGGTGTTGAGCTGAAGAGTGTCTCAGAAGACACGTTCTTGCAGTCCGCTGTCGTGCTCGCGACCATAGGAGACGGGTTGATTGCCGCCTTGAACCAATACAGCTTCAAGGAGGCAGTGGTCGAAAACAGCGACTGCAGTTGCGCTATAACCGTAAACCCTGACGGCAGTGCCGAGGTAGAAATTTATGTTGATAGTAAAATGACGACGGTCCGGTTGAAGTTTGACGCCTTGGGGAAACGGGTTGAAACCTCGACATAGAGGCGTGTCATTAATTAAAGACGTTAGGCACCAAGTTAGGCACCGAATAAGGCAGAGCAAAAGACAATAGCTTTATCAAGGCGATAGCCAAATATCTGGCGGAGGGAGTGGGATTCGAACCCACGGTGGGCTTGCACCCACGCCGGTTTTCAAGACCGGTGCCTTAAACCGCTCGGCCATCCCTCCGTCGTGATTTTTCAATCACTTAGGACCATCGCTATCGGTCGTTTTTGAGCGGTTGGCACCGGATTGGCACCGAAGGCGTTCCCGACCGGTTCGCGCTTCATTCCTGTAAAGCGGCATTGATGGCTGCGTCAACCACCGCAGCGGCGCCTTCCTGCTGTCCTGGCAACAAATGCGCGTAGATGTTCAGCGTGACTGACGGATTGGCGTGGCCGGCGCGAGCCGACACGACATGCACAGGAACGCCGCTGCGCAACAGGTGCGTGATATGGGTATGCCGGAGGCCATGGAAAGTGACCTGCGGAACGCCAGCGGTTTCGGCTTCTCGCGCGAACTCTTTCGAGAATGGGCGAGGGGTCCGGATTCGACCGTCCCATGTCGGGAAAGCCAGATCCTTCTCATCCTTGCCCATGCCAAGCTTCAAACGATGCTCCGCCAGTTCCTTTCGATGCCGGCGGAGCTCGACCACCAGACGGGCGGGCAGGGCGATAGTGCGGCGGCTGCGATCGGTTTTCGGTTCCTTAATCGCGAGGCCGGCCTTCGTTTCCTCGACAACCTGAACGACTTGGAGCGTGGCGCGGTCGAGGTCGATATCCTTCCAGCGCAACGCCAGCACCTCGCCACGGCGCATTCCAGTGGATGCCGCCATGAGCACCGGCATATAGATCGATCGGCCTTTGAGGTGGCCTAGGAGAGCCTTCAACTCGTCATCATCAAGCACCTGGATTTCTTCGCGGCGCACCTTGGGCGTGGTTTGTACCGCCGCCATGGGTGATTGGCGAAGCTTCCTCGCCTTCACAGCAGACCCTAGGATTTGGGAAAGCAGCCGGTGGATGTGCTGGATTGTCTGCGCGGCCAAGCCGCCCTTGCCGTCGCGGCGGCCGGCGGTGCGCAGATGCTCATAGAACTGATCAATTCGCGTGCCGTCGAGCCGCTGCAGGGCAACGGCGCCGATCTGTGGGATAATGTGCTGCTCGACAATCTCACCATAGCGCTCCAGCGTCTTCGCCTACGTCTTGGATGGGGCAATCGCTTTCAACCAGTGACGCGCATATTCGGCAACGGTGGACATCGAGCGCTCGATGAACGTGCCTTCGTCGATCTGGTTGAGGCGCTTCGAAAGCTCGGCTTCGGCCTCCTTCTTCGTGCCTCGCACCGTGGCGAATTGGGTCAGCCGCTTGCCGGTGACGGGGTCCGTTCCGAGGTCGAATTTAAGGCGCCATGAAGCCTTGCCGCGCCGCGTGAGATTACCGCGCATTTTTGGGCTTTCCTCTTGTTTTGAGTTGTTCGGCCATCTCCACTAGATCGGCCTGACTGGTTTTCGAACGCGCGGCAACTTGGCCAATCTCGTCCTTGATCAGCCGCAGCTTGTGTTCGTACCGCGTTCCCTTGTTGATCGGCGCTGAGGTGTCGGCGTCTTGCACGTCGCGCCACACGGCCCCAGCAACAAAATTCTGGGTGTATTCCAAGGCCGCGTCGATATCGCTCGACGCCGGCCCTTTAACATTGGGCTGGGTGTCACCCTCTGGTCTGACTGCTTCCAGCAGCCGATTGACGGTCTTGACGGCAAGATCGAACCACGCCGGATCATTGAGCCAATTCGGGTGGCTGGCGATGCCGCCTACACCGCTCCATTGGATAGCAAGCGCGATAGTCCTCATCATCATATACGTCTGGCTGTCACCGAACTGGTCGGCGATCTTTTCATCGTCGGAAAACGTCCTGCGCAGCCGTCGCTGAATTTCGTCTGAGATTGTGCTCCCCCGAGCCGCTGCGGCCTTCTCAAGTTCCAGCTTCAACTCTGGGGCCATCCGGGACGAAAACACCACCGAAGGGCCAGGGAATTGCGTTCTAGGTTTGGGTCCGCGCCTTGCCACTTCGATGCTGCTCCTGAATTAGTCTTACAATTTGTCGCACAGCCCTATGGACCGCGTCAAGTACGCTCCCGTATTATCTTACATATTGTAAGCTAAAAAGGAGCTAAGCATGATCAACGTCCCCATCGAAGTTTTGGTAATGACGGTGCCTGAAGCCGGCGCCAAACTCGGCCTAGGCAGAAACGCCTCATATGAAGCCGCCGCACGCGGCGACATCCCAACCATTCGTCTCGGCAAATTGATCAAGGTGCCGAAGGCCGCTTTCGACCGAATGTTGGCGAAGTCCGAGGAGGCGGCATAATGGAGAGCGTCGTCTACTTCGCGAAATCCGGCCCGACAATCAAGATCGGCTATAGCGCCAACCTACCTGGCCGGTTGAACCAGTTAAAATACATCCGGCCCGCTCCTGGCGGTCGTCGTCCGATCGAGTTGCTGGGCACCATCCCAGGCGACATCAAGGTCGAGGCACGCGTTCATGCGCGCTTCAGGCGCTATAAGACCTCACATCATCCTTTGTGCGAGTGGTTCCTCGATACGCCGGAACTCCGCCGCTTCATAGCGATCAACTGCCGCAACCCTGAACTCAGGGAGGCCGCATAAATGGCCCGCCATGTCCCCACAACCGACCATGTTGATGCTGGTTATCTCGAAGAGGCCGTTGCCTGGTTCGCTGAGCATCAATCGACATGCGAGCGCCCGTTCGTCGCGGCGATCCGCCGCCGGTTTGGCCTCAATGCGCTCGACGCCGTAAGCGTGATGCGCCTCGCCAACTTGCGCTTGGATTGGCCGAATACCTCCGACGAGGGGGCCGCCAATGTTGCTTCCTGATACAGCAAAGCCGACCTCGGCAAAGGTCGGCTCGCTGGAAATATCGAAAAGCTTGGCAGCAATCGATACCGGCGAGAATACCGAAAGCCTCACCCGCCTGCAAGCGTCTCGCATCCTTCGCCGCTTTCCCATGTCCGTCCCGGTGGCGCTGGTCACTGCCCGGCTTGTCTACGGGAGGGCGGCATGAGCAACGAACGCCCGTTTACAATGGTCTTCCCCAAGCTTCACAGTTCGAAGCGTTACCTTGCGTTGGATGACAGCGGACGATCGCTCTTCCACTACTTCCTGAGCGGCCCACACCAGAACCATTGCGGCTGCTCACTGATCAAGCCTGCCTATGCTGCTGCCGACCTGGAATGGCCGGTGGACAAGTTCCTTGATTACCGGGGCAAGGTGGTGGATGCGGGCCTAATCGATCTCGATGCCGACACCGACGAGATCTACGTGCTGAGATGGTTCAAGCACCACGGCAACGCAGGCAGCTGGAAATTCGGCAAGGGCATCATGGGCCAGATTGCCAGGATCGAATCTGGCCGTCTCCAAGAGCGGGTGGAGGCCGAGTTTGCCGAGACACCAATCGGCAAGGCAACCCTCAATGCCAAGGATGCGGAAACCGCCGGCAACGAGCCAACGGTCGCCAACCTCAGCAGCCGCCTCCTGAACACCCGTCTCATGCAGAGAGGGGCATAGCCTATGGATAGGGTATCGAAACTGTATCGATATATAGAGACAGAGACCTATGCGAAGACAGAGACAGAAACCAAACCAACACTAAGAACCAAAACTAAGATTTTAGACCGTCAATCGAGTTTTTTGACTCGTCACCAAGATGAGGAAGGGCTTGCACTCGTCACCGACCGTCGCAAGCGGCTTGGGAGAGAAGAGGCGCCAAGACCCGCCGTCTGCGCTCTACCATTCGAAGGCTCAGCTGTTCAGCAAGTTCCAGGCCAAGAACTTTCCACATAAAGAGCCCTACATCCCCAACGTTTGAGTGCTTCCGACGGGTCGAGCCGCCTCAGCGAACAACTCAGCCGCTGCCTGGACTTTGTCGGCAGCCTCTTCGACCTTTTCGAAGCGCATCAGCACACGACATTGGAGCATCGACAACCACGCCGCATGGTAAAGCTCGCTGCGCTTGTGACCGTCCGGGTCCAAGGGTTGGAACAGCATCGTCATGGCGAAACCCCTCCCACCGGTGCCCGACTCCCGTCGAAGTCGAGAGGCCGGGCTGTCAGACTGCGATCAATAGTCGGTGTCATAATCGCTGTTGTCGTCCTGCTGGATGACAACGTGACGGCGGTGATGCATCGGACGGTTGATCGATCCGGTGACCACAACGTCGCTGGACCGGTGATGATGCCGGCGCCAAGCGCGCTCGCCATTGTCGTAAAACGCCTGCTCGCCACGATGGCGGCGATGGAGACGATGCCCGTTCCGATAGATGACCACACGGTCGTTATTGTTGTCGTCCCAATAATGGCGGTGGTGATGCCGCTGGGTCTGGATGACGATGCCTTCTTCTGCGGACGCGACCGCAGGAGCAGCCAAGCAAAGCGCCAATGCGCCCAGGATGATGGTCTTCATTTCGAGTTCTCCAAAAACCTACAACGCCCTTCGATAGGGAAACTTTGCTCATCGACTTTGGTTCCGGGCTCGATCGGGTGGCGCCCATGAGCGATCTCAGCGAACTCATCGAACGCCTGGAAGGCGCGCTGTCAGTTGCCCGCGCAATGCAGGCTGATCTCGCGGGCTCGGCCGCAGAGTTTCCCGAGGACGACATGATCGAACTTGGCGTTGCGGCGCAGATTTTCGAGATGGAGAAGGACACCCTGCGACTGTGGTGTCGAACCAGGCGCATCGGCGGGAAACGTGGCGGGCGCTGGATGGTCAGTCGACAGAAGCTGCGGGACTTGCGTGGCCGGTAGCTCATCGCGTTTGTCGCGTTTCATGCCCTTTCGACATCGCGTTTCGAGGCGCAGATTCAGCCTCAACGAACCCAACTCGCACTAAGGGAACTCTTCATGGCCAAAGACGATTCATTCCGCACCGGTATGTACGGCCGCACTACCAGTGCCGACGAGAGCTCTCGCATGATGCGTGAAGCCGCCGACCGGGCAGCGCCCGGATGGCAGCGGATCATCGGCAAATTAAACGAAGACCCAGATCGTCCGCGCTACGGCAGGGACATTGCGGACCGCTTCGGCCAGATTCCCGACGTTGCCGACATGCTGCCACCCGAAGCCCGCGCCGCGTTTGTTTTCATGCGCGAAGAAGCCGAGAACCGGCAGTCGGCATATTGGGCATTGATGGAAACCTGGAACGCCGCCCAGATCGACCTTACCAAAGCCGACATTCGTTACCGTTCATTGACCGACCCAGAGACCCATCTCAACAGAACCGGCATACGCCCTATCTTGATCAGACAGGCCGGCGAGGACGAGGCGGCTTCAGTCACCGATGCCCGTGTGCGCCTCAACAATACAAAGAAGAAGTTCGATGAACTGACACGCCGTCGCGATGCTCTGGGCCATGAGTCTCAGATCATGCGGAAGCTGGTGACGAGGGCCGAGGAAATTTGAGGGGTGCCTTTGCCGGGCAGACGTTCGAAGCCTTCACCGGCAAGCTGGTCAAGTTCGCCAGCGTTGAAGCCGCCCGCGCCGAGATCGACCAGATCAAGGCCGCCCTCGATGCCGCCTATGTCGCACCGCATCCATCGTCCGTTGTGAAGGCGAAGATCCGTCATGAGATCGACTCTCTCGCCAATCGTGGCACACCCAGCCTCAGAGCGGCTTTAGCTCATGGCGAGAGCGTTCACTGGAAGCATGCGCCGGCCAACGTCAAGCTGACCGAAGACCTCGCCACCAGCAGAGTTGCAGTAACTTCGCCGGATGCGCTCGGGCTTATAGCGTGGGCATTCCGCGACAAGCTGATCTCCCTGCTCGATGCAGAGATTGACGCCTTCGCCGACGACAAGGCCGCGCTGTCCGATGAACAACGCGACACCATGATCGCCAAGCTCAGTGCCGACCTGTTGGCTGCCGAGCGCGCAGAGGTGGCGCTTGTCACCTCAGCCGGTGTCGACCACCGCGCCGATGTAGTTGATGTCCGAGCGCTCCTCGGCATCGTCGGCCGTGAAGGCGAATAGTTTTAGCATGGCGGGAATCCTTCACCCCCATACTGACGAGACGGGCGAGGCCAAGCGCACCGCCCGTCTCACTCCCCATTGCTGCGATCGTTCCTGTCAGTCCGATCAAGGCAAAGAGCCGGCGGACTTCTCAGCGGTTGGCCGCCGGCTCGGCAGTTCAACGAAAGGCGCGGCCGGTCAAACGGTCTTGCGTCGCGGGTCGAGTGGTATGTCGACTGCTCGGCCCGCACCGATCCCTCCCGCCGAAAACGCCAAACGATATTTACCAACACCGCCCTATGAGGGGACGGCGGTAGCGCATACCACCTCTAGGCGCAGGCTCTTCTTTTGGGTACGCACTCCGCAGGTGACGCCATGGGCGGCATAAGCAGGCGAGCCTACGCCAAGCGACGAGGCTGCACTGAAAAGGCAATCCGCGACCGGATCACCGATGGCACGTTGGCCGATGCGGTTTTGCCTGATGGCACGATCGACACCGACAAGGCCGACAGCCTGCTCGCCGAGAAGGTGACCGCCGGCAAACACGTTGGCAGCGATCTAAACGATGCGCGGCGCCGCAAGCCCGCCGCTGGCGTGGCGTTGCTGCAAGATGAAGTCGAAGCCTTGATCGAGTCGGTTGTGCCGCTCGATGGCGTCGCCCCACACATCCGCGAAATTACCATCGACACCGCCAAGCGGCTTTACGCGATCGCCGACGACTTCGCCGGCAAGGTCGCGGGCAAAGTCGCAGACGAAGCCGCCGGCATTGTAGATGGAGCGGTGCGAGAGGCGTTGACGGAAATAAGTGGCGGGTATGCCGCGCTCCGCGACGATCCGGACAGTGAGGACGCCGCGTACTTCGAAGCCAAAAAATCGAGAGCACGGGGCGCACCGCTCGACGATTTAACCGCGGTACAACTAGCTGCCCTCAAGGCCGATCTGGAGGCGCAGCGCCTAGAGACTAAGCGCAGACTGATAAACGGCGAGCTTCTCGAAATCAAGCAAATTGGTGACGAATTCGCCTCCCGGTGTTCGATCGTCCGCAACCGGATGCTGGGGCTCCACGTCAAGGTCGCGCCGCATTTCCAGAACGCCAACAAGCGGGAGGCAAAGAAACTGCTCGAAATCGAAATCAGCGAAGCCGTCGAGGAATTTGGCTGCGCCCGGGTTACGGCGGCCGACCTTACGGCAGGACGCGCAAGGCACCAGCGACAATTCCTCGACCGGAAGTACAAAACCAAGAAGGCAAAGGCAGCATGAAACATCTGAAGCAAATGCTCGACGATCCCGATCTTCCATCGGTCCTGGCGGCGCCGTTGCAAGACGCGGTGTCGCACGTCTGGCCGGCAATCCGGGCGGCGCAACAGGCAGGCGATTTCGATGCTGCTGAACGAATAGTTCGGGAAGCGCTCGACGGCGCCATGCCGCACACAATTGCAATTTTCGAGGCCCGCGTGGCTTCCGCTACAGGAGACAAGTTCCAATGACCATCCCAAGCCACTTTCCCGAACACTGGAAAAGCGCGCTCGCAAAGGGCGACGCAACCGGCTTCCGCACTAAGGGAGATATGGTGTCGTTCTTCTACAAGGCGCGGTCGGTCACCGCCCTCTATTCTGAAGAGGAACGACACTACCTCTCGCTCGCCGATCGCCATCCCGAGCAGTACCAAGCCGCCTTGAGCCTAGGGCGAGCCGACATGCGAAAGGAATACGAGAAGTCCGAGGCCGTGAAGCAAGCGCCTTTTGTCGGAGCGCCCCAGCCCGCCGCGTCGGCACCGGCCAAGCCGCCACACCCAACGGCCATTTCCAGCGCCTGGGAGAAGGCCATCGCGCGCGTCAACGCAAACCTGCCTGGCTGAAATCAAACACCCAGCCCGTCGAGATGACGCGCCCATCCCAAGGAAGGAAGCCACTATGGCCAGCACTGAAAACCTCGCTCCTCTTAGCCCGGATGATCTCGCCGACTTGGTCGAGCTGCACGCCGAATTGATGCGGCCGGGCGAGGCCGATGACATCACAGTTCATTCGGAGTACGTCGCATTCGCCGAAGAGCTGCTTGCCGAGACCGACGACGGCGTCGCAAGCCGCACAGCGGACACAGAGCCGGAAACCGTGAGGGTCTTGGCCGATGGTCTGGTAGCGGCGGCGCAATATCATCGGCTGCGCTCCGAGCGCTTCCTTGAGGCCGCGCGGCGACTGCAGACCGCGCGCGGCTTGGCAGTTTATTGATGGCCGGCACCGCCGAAGATCCCGTCCGGATCGGGCCGTTCGCGCGAATTATTTCCGTGCATTGGGACGTGCTGACGCATCTGTGCTTCTACGTGACCGTTTCCGCCGCATTCCAAGACAACACGTCGCCGGTACCGCTTCCGCCCATTCCGCCGACCCCGGATCGTCCGACGATTCCGGATGCGGATTGGCAGCTCGCTTGGTATGATGTGCCGTCAGATCACTTCGCCGGTGTCCAGTACGTCGGCACCTTTACGCTAGCGCTCGACTATGTTGGCGGGTCGCAGCCGCACGACGCCCGAGTGAGGCGTAGCAGCGGCCATGGAGGCTGGGTAGGTGTCGACACGGCCAAGGTCGAAATCCCCGGCGGCCTTCCAGACATGGCCGATACCTTGACGTGGGGCGCGCAGGACAAGCTTGTCAATCCCTTCTACGGCACCCCGTCCCAAGGCTGGCAGATGACGCCGGGCGGCGCTGGAGACGGGAAGCACGTTCCTGACCAGCCATCCCTATCTTTCGACTCCGACCCTTCGCCAACGTTGCGGCTGGCCTTGAATGCGGTATACACCGAGTCTCCCTATTGGGCTTCCGGGCCGCACCTTTCCATCAGCTTCGGGGCCAATACCTCGGCGGCCGACGAGATCGTTGACAAGACCTTCGGCGGCAGCGGCCTCGTTGCGACATACCAAAATAAGACGTTTCACGCCGTGGCGACGGCACTGGACGAGCCGAACGGGCGCCTCTGGGTGCTCTGCGAACGTTCGCCGAGCGACGATCCGTCATGAGTGCCCGGCTTTAAAGCTGGCGGCCACGCAACTGCTTGGTGTTCGCGGCGGTTGCGCTTACTTTCGTAGCCAAGTCATTCAAAGTGGCCATAAGCCGGTTTAGCTGGGGCAATGTGGACGGCAACTCCGGGCTGTAGCGAGTGATGAGATACTCGCGGCTCGACCTATCCATAAGGTGCGAAAGAGTTCGCTGGCGAAGGACCAGGCCCGCCTCCTGCGCTCGCTGGGCACGGTCGGCGAGATTGTGCTGTAGGGCACGCACAGCCTTGTGATCGACGCCCATCATCAACAGGAAGGCATTCAGATAAAGCTCACTCGCGTGCAGTGCTACAAAACGGCAAGGTGCCAGGGAAATGGGCTCGCCCTTGCGATGTTGCTTGTGCAGGAGTTCGGCCGCCTGATGATACTCGGCGGCTAAGCGCAAAACGTCGGCGGGTGCGGCGCCTTCGCCAGGATATACCGGTAGGTCCATCTTCTCGCTCATCAACTCCCTGCATTGTTGAGTCGCGATCGAAGCGGGCCGCCGCGCGGCGAAAGGTCGATGGCTCATTATTTCCCTCTCCCTTTTCTCCGTCGTTCACCGCCTGGCGTGCCTCCATCCCGCTGCCCGCGCCTCGGCCTCGGAACAGAACCATGTTTCGCCGTACTCAGGACGAATAATGGTCGCCGCATAAACTCGTCTCCCGGCACGTGATAAATCCGTTCACCGGTGTTGATGGAGACATTGCCTTTGATATTGCAGGCTGGATTGACCCACGCTGGCAACGTAAGTGCCAGCGCCAGCGCTAATGAAGGCGACGACCGGCAGTTGCCAATGCCACTGCGACGCCGCCACGGCCTTTAGCGAACCAGATAGGACTCGGTCCTGACAAACTCGTCCATCGTGCCGCCGGTGCCCGCTCCGGCCACATCGACGATCTCGACATGGATGGGCTTCTCGTTCGAGGAATCTTCGTCCTTCACCGAATTGTTCTGGCTATCTTCCTTCTCCACCGGGCTTATCAGGAACATCCGCACGAAGCCGGACGGCTTAAGTTCGGTCCTGCCCGATATCTTGCCGGCATCGGCGGTGCAGTTCACGACAGCCGCTGCGAAGGTCCGCCGGTCAGGGTCGGGGGTCAATGTAACGGTGTTGGCGACGCAATGCGGCGTGCCGGTTTCGCCGCCGTTCTTTTGACCGGCCTTGTCACCGACCAGAAGATGGGCGAGTTCATATTTGTAGACGTCGTAGCGGGATGCGCTCTGTAGTGCCGTCGGAAGGCTCGTGCCATGGTTTAAGGTCCAATAGCCGGATCTGTTCCAAGTCGTGTTCTTGCTTATTCCTTTCACTGAATCGTAGTCGGTGTCGGCTGAGGCTGGCAACCCCATAGCTTTGGTTGGATCGTCGGACTGCACCTTGTTGCAGGCATTCGGGTTCTTGGCGCCCTTCCTGACGTTCATCGCCGGCCTGTAGGCAGGGTCGGTATTCGACTTGTTCAGCGTGCCCGCATAGACGTCGAAACGGACGTTCAGACCGACATTGACCTGGCCGAGCGTGACACCGGGTTTAGTAGTGACGCCGTTTGACTTGTAGCAGAGACCGGCATTTCCGATGGCGAAGGCATCCCTGAGAGAAAGCCCGTCGACGGAATCGAGCAAGCCGAAATTGCCGGGACCAGGAGCCGACGATGTTTTCAGCAGCCTGAGCTCCTTGCTGTAGAGATCGCCGGCGGCAAAGGCATCGACGATGCTCTTACCGGCTGCTTCGTACGGATTACAGATGAACATCGGCGTCGTATTGCAAACCGCCGAAGACATCGTTGCAACAGCTTCAGCCTGGAAATTCAGGGTGGACAGCGTCAACCCGACCGGGAGCGGAAAGAGCGATGTCATGGCGCGGGGATTTGACCTCACAAGCAGATAGGCCGCTGCGGTGCCATTCGTGGTCTGGTGAGCGCCTATCCATGTGGCGTCGATTTTGGTGTCGTCGCTTGGCGGAATGGCATTGAGGTAAGCCGTACTGATCTGGGTCTGGTCGATAACCGCCGGGCCGCCGTTCGAAAACCGAGCCCTGTTCTTCACCAGAGCGGCCAGAGCTGTATTGGCTCTCGTGATGGAATCCGCCCTGCCGTCGAGCTCGCGCGCGCCGGCCAGTGCCAGTGAATCCGCTGCATTCTGGAGATCGGTGTGCAGGTTGTTGCCGCGCCCGACATCGATGACGAGCAGCGAAAAGCCGAGCAGTAACGGCATGGCGACCATCGTCAGAGCGGTCACATAGCCTTCGTTGTTACGAAGGAAGTCGCGTAGGATACGCATGCAATTCGAGCCCCTGCCCAATTAGAAGGCGCTTATAGAACGCCTTTTTCGGCAGGATTTCAATTCCCTTGAGCTGGTGCCTCCGGCGGGATCAGGCCGGCGCGCCTGCATTCGGCAAGTAACTCTGGATCTGGATGCCCCTTGCGGGCCTCGATCACGGCCCGCTGGCACTTCGCGACTTTGTAGACTTCCGGGATCTCGACGAAGTCGCCGCGCATCCATGCAGCAACGAAATAATAAGCAGCAAGAGAGCCGATCATCAACGTTACTGTCGGTAGAGCCTGGCCTTTTCGCACAGGCCAACCATAACCACACTTCCCGACATCTCACAACAAGCCGGTTGCCGGTGGCAAGGGGCGCAGGGGTAGATGGCGCTAACCAGCTATTGCCATTCCAATGCCAACGCCTAGGCCAATTGCGAGGCCTAGGAACAGCTTGCCTGCCATGTCGAGGGCGAAGGCGCGGACGGGGCGCCATACGTCCTGGCGGGGCGCTCTGAGGGCTTCAGGCGAGCGAGAACGCGCAGGTTCAAATCCGCAACGCGTTGCGCTTTTGCGGGATCGTCGCCGACGTGCTTGGCGACCTTCATATAAAGCTGGGCGGTGCGCATCGAGAACGAACAGTTGTCCGACACCCACGCGTCCCATTGGCCGTGGGGCTGCGTCGTCTTTGCCTGTTGCAGAAGTCGTCCGCACTCAATGACGTGTCTGACGCCTTCCCGCTTGGCTTGCTCGACGGAAGCGTGAGCCGCATTGATCGCGACGGCGATGTTTGATCCGTTGCTCATTCCGCTGCTCCTTTTGGTAGGAAGCCCTTGGCCTCCAGATCGTCCACGATGAGTTTCTCGACATAGGCGGCGACCGTGCGCCGGTCCGCCTTGGCGGCGTTCTCTAGAGCTTCTTTCAAAACGGGTTCAATCCTGAGCCCTAGTGCTGCTGTCCGCGCCATGCTGCTGTCCCTTGTATGCGATTGTTAGCAGATGCTAGTTGACCATTAACCGTAGTCGTGTCACATCTGCTAACGTTGTAACACAATGTTAGAGGATTGCAATCATGCCGAACACCCATGTTCCGGCTGCCGGCGAAGCTATGCCCGCAGTCATCGGGAGATTTTCCCGACGTGCCATGCTTGGCACCTTTGCCTCGCTTCCACTCATAGGAGGCGCTGTAGCGCTGGCGCCGCCCGCGTCGGCTTCCGACCCGCTCGCCGACACCATCGCCCAATACTATGCCAAGATGGCAGAGTTCATGGCAATTCCCAACGGCGAGATCACGGGCGAAAACGAGGATGCCCTCGTCGCGGCAACCTATGGGCCGCTGGATGACAAGCTGTGGCACGCAACGCCGCCGGCAACGAGCAATCGGGGCGTTGCAGAAGCGATCCGCTACGCTCTGGATGAGCATTCGCTGATTGATCGGGTGGCAGAAGCCATCCTGATATCGGCGCTGGCGTTCCTCGATCAGGAGCGCGTGTCATGACCGCCCACATTTGCGTTCTAAAGCCCTACGGCATGCCAAAGGGAACCGACCCGCGTGTCTGGCGCCGGTCAGTCGAGAAGCGCCTGAACGACCTCCTAGACCGTGCCATGAGCTTGATAACGGCGCTGGATCTCATGCAGGCCGATTGCGACCTGGAGGAAACCGCAGACGACGAGCCGTCTCTGGGCTGGGCGCATAACGGCGGGCAGTCATTCCTGTCCGGCACCGCTCCCAACCTGCCGGCCGGCGACACATGCGATCTAGAACTAGACAACGCCGACGACGAGGACAACCACGACGCGGAGGGGTATTGTCCGGATGACTACGGCGAAACCGTCATGTGGGGCGACGACCTGAAATCTCAGGAAGTTCTGGTCTCGCTGTAAGGTCGCGGAAATCTTTTCCACCACCACGGTAAGCCCGCTGCCTCACGGTGGCGGGCTTTTTTAATTGCCTGAGGTCGCTCGTACTAAAGCCAGCATTGCTCCACCACCAGCCAGAGCTAGAGCTAGAGCGAGCATGGAGGCGCAGATGCCAACTACCTGCCACGTCGACGGCATGGAAGACAGCCTTCCCTTAATCTCTGCTGCATCTTTCACGATGCCGTCGAGTTTACTATCGATCTTGTCGAACTTGTCCTCAAGGGCCTTTACGCGCGTTTCCATACCGCCGGATGTACCGTCGCCACCACCCGATGCCGTCGGGGTCATTGGTCGCGGAGGCGACTTCCCAGTCATCGACCGTGCAAATGGGGCACGCAGTGTGAACTGATTTCTCTCGCAAGAACTGGATGAATTGATCCGGCGAAAGATCGCCTAATATCAACTCAGATTTAAGCGACTCTTCGTCTTCTGCGTCCGTTCGTCGAAATGACAACACATCCCCCCAATTAGCGAATAGCGCGAGTTGATTGTCGCAGGAAATAGTTGGCACCGCAATTGGCACCGGACTGTGAGGGAAGGGCAGGGACAGGGTAAAACGATCGGCCAATGGCGGCAAAGAAAAAGCCCAGAAAACCGAGCTATTCGGGACCAACAAAGACCAGTCGGGATGGCTTTCACCACGTTTCAAGACCGGTGCCTTAAACCGCTCGGCCATCCCTCCAACGTGACTTTTCAATCATCTAGGAACATCAACCGACCCAGTGAACGACAGTTGGTATCGAATGATACCTATCCTTCCGGACCAGCTTGCGGTTCATTTCTCTAGAGCGTTGCCCATCGCCAAGTCAACCATCGGCGCTGCCATGGATAATAGGGGGTGGCGTTCGTTACCCGAACGGAGCTGCGAGCCCGTTTTTTTCGAGCGCAAGGGCTCTAATTGCGATCCTTGCTGCCGACCTGCACCAGTTGCAGAAGGCCCAGCACGACAAGTGCGAGCACAGTTGCCAAAGCCGCGATCTGCCAGAACCCGAGCCCAACCGCCAGGCCTATGGCGCCTGCCAGCCACATGCCCGCCCCAGTGGTAAGCCCTTGAACCTCGCCCTTGGAGAAGAAGATCAAGCCCGCGGCCAGAAATGCCACGCCGGCAGTCGTGGCTTCGATCAAGCGGATAGGATCGATGGCGATTTCCTGACCATCGAAGACGTGAAGATGAGTAATCTCGATCGTGAGGATGGCAATTAGAGCCGTCGCAACACAGACCAGGATGTGTGTCCTCAATCCGGCCGGTCGGTTACGCCATTCGCGTTCGATCCCAACGATGGAGCCAAGGACGGCCGCGAGCAAAAGCCTGGCTGAAATTACGGAAAAGGGCAGCCACGTCTGTTGCCCGAAACGTTCAATGAATTCATCCATGAGGCGCAGAACGTATCTCGGGTCGGTCGGTTCCAGGCAGCCGCGCTTCATGCCACAGGTTCACTTCCAGAGACTCCAAAGGACAGAGGTCTCGGATGCCTCCTCACAGGCGCCCGGCCAGCCCGGGACCTGGCCGCCACATTCCTGCCCGGTTCCGGACACAATCGATTAATACGCTGATAAACAATTCCTGCGCACAAGGGATGGGGATTGGCGCGTCGCAGGCATTGCTCATCTGGCTCCGCCGAAATTCTAGAAGCGGCGCCTGTGTCGAGACGGTAGGGGACATCGGAAAACATGCAGACCACGACGCATCGGCGTCTTCGTCGCGCTCCTGCTTTGGTGTTGTGCGCTCTTTCGGCTGCGTTGCTGGCCGCGTGCGCGTCGCCGCAGTCCGAGCCGAAAGCCATGGTCTACAAGAAGCCTCGCTCGAAGGAATATTTTGCCGAGACCGAATACGGTGTGAAGGCCAGCCCGCGCGTTCAGTACATGCGGCGCGGCGGCGGCCGCGACCAGTTGGGCAAGCCCTATCAGGTGCGCGGCAAGTGGTATTACCCCAAGGAAGACAAGCGCTACGCCAAGGTCGGTCTCGCCTCCTGGTATGGCGATGCCTTCCACGGTCGTCTCACAGCCAATGGCGAAGTCTACGACATGACCCATCTGACGGCGGCGCATCCGACCATGCCGCTGCCAAGCTACGCCCGTGTCACCAACACCGAGACCGGAAGCTCGGTCATCGTGCGCGTCAACGACCGCGGCCCCTATCACGAGGGACGCATCATCGATGTCTCGGAACGCGCCGCGCAAATGCTCGACTATGCCAAGGTCGGCACGGCCAGGGTCAAAGTGGAATATATTGGCCGCGCACCGCTCGACGGCGACGACGACCAATATCTGGTCGCCTCCTACCGCCCGGGCAACAACCGCCCGGACCCGTCCGATGGCTTGCCGACCGGCGTCATGGTGGCGATGAACGGACCTTCGCCGAGCCTATCTGTTGGCGCACCCCCTGCCGTAGTGCCGTTTCCTGGTCAGTTGACGAATTCCGACACACAGCCAGGGATGTCGATGCAGGCACCGGCCTCAAGCGATGTGACGCTGCCTGAATTCGGGCCGATCGTGCCTCAGCGCCCGGAATCGCCCTTTGCCGTGGCTTCGCTCTCCTACGCGGATGAGCGCGTACAGCGCGCCGACGTCTTTGCAGCGCTTGACGACCAGGGCATGTCGCCAGCCGACATCCTGCAATCGTGGAAGAAACCCAACCCGCAGGCATCGCCTGCCGTTTCCGACTATGTCGCCGCCGGATCCTTCGACGATGCTGCCGAGGCAAAGCGGGTGGCTGCGGCTCTCGAACCGTTCGGCAGGACCGAAATCCAGAGCACCGAACTCGACGGCAATGACTGGTACGCGGTCAATCTCTATCCGGATGGCCATGGCAATGTCGACGACCTCTTGCGCGCGGCATGGTCGCATGGCGCGCCGGACGCGCTGGCTGTGCGCAACTGACCAACAAAGGCACGCCGGTTTTGTCATTGCGCGGTTGATCGGCCGGGAAGAAGCCTGATAGCGTTGCGGCAAGTTTCTGCCGGCTAACAGTCGAGCCTCTTCATGCGATTTCGCCTTTTCCACCCTTTTGCCGGGCTTTTTGGCCTTGGCTTCTTGCTTGCCGCGCTGGTTCCGGCCAACGCGCAGCTTTTTGAGACCAAGGCCACGCAGGCTTTCATGATCGATGCCGAAACCGGCACGGTGCTGTTTTCCAAGGACGCCGACCAACCGATCCCGCCGGCCTCGATGGCCAAGCTGATGACCATGGAGATGGTCTTCAACGCCATCAAGTCGAAGCGCATGAGCCTCGACGACACCTTCGTGGTCTCGGAGAATGCCTGGCGCAAGGGCGGTGCGCCTTCGGGAACGTCGACCATGTTCGCCAAGCTCAAATCGGCGGTCCGGGTCGAGGACCTGATCCAGGGGGTCACCATACAGGCCGCCAATGACGGCTGCATGGTGCTGGCCGAAGGCATGGCCGGCTCCGAACAGAATTTCGCGGCGCAGATGAACGATCGCGCCCGCCAGATCGGGCTGGCGAAATCGACATTCGTCAATTCCACCGGCCTGCCGGCCGACGGCCAGCAGACGACAGTGCGCGAACTGGCGCAGCTTGGCCTGCATATATGGCGCGAATATCCGGATCTCTATCTCTATTACGGCCGGGCCGATTTCACCTGGAACAAGATCTCGCAAAAGAACCGCAACCCGTTGCTGGCCATGGGCATCGGCGCCGATGGGCTGGCGGTCGGGTCGAGCGAGGCGGGCGGTTTCGGCATTGTCGGCTCGGTCAGCCATGACGGAACCAGGGTGTTCGCGGGGATGAGCGGATTGGCCAATGATCGCGAGCGCGCCGAGGAAGCGCGCAAGCTGCTCGAATGGGGCGTCCGCTCCTTCGAGAAGACCGAGATTTTCGCTGGCAACGAAGTGGTCGGCGAGGCCCAGGTGTTCGGCGGCGCCAAATCCAGCGTAGCGCTGAAGGCAAAGGCGCCGATCGACGTCCTGCTGCCGATCGCCAACCGCGACAAGCTGACCGCCAGGATCGTCTATCAGGGGCCGGTATCGGCGCCGGTGGAGGAGGGGCAACCCGTCGGCGCGCTGCGCGTCTGGATCGGCGACACGCTGAGCCAGGAAACGCCGCTTTTCGCCGCCGAATCGGTCGGCGTCGGCACGTTGCCGCAACGCGCGTTTGATGCCGCCAGGGAACTGGCCGTAGGCTGGCTGCGTTGAGTTCCTGCGGCGTGGACCTTTTCTCGGGCGCGGACTAAGACACCAGCGCAAAGCAGGACAAAGGCCTTTCGATTGGCAAGCGGATTTTTCATCACCTTCGAAGGCGGCGAGGGCGCCGGCAAGTCGACGCAGATCGAACGGCTGGCCCAGAAGATGCGCGCCAAGAAATACGATGTCCTCCTCACCCGCGAACCCGGGGGGTCACCCGGCGCCGAGGCGGTCAGGCACGTGCTCCTGTCCGGCGCCGCCGAGCCGTTCGGGCCGAAGATGGAGGCGCTGCTGTTTGCCGCCGCACGCTCCGACCATGTCGAGCAGGTCATTCGGCCGGCGGTGGAGCGCGGCTCCATCGTGCTTTGCGACCGTTTCCTGGATTCGTCGCGCGTCTATCAGGGCGTCACCGGCGGCCTCGATCCGGCTTTCATGGAAGCTCTGGAGGAGGTCGCCATCAACGGCATGATGCCGGACATGACGCTGATCCTTGACATTGACCCCGCCGAGGGCTTGCGGCGCGCCGCCGTGCGGCGTGGCGCCGAGGACGGTCCGGACCGCTTCGAAAAGGAGACGCTGGACATCCACCAGCGCCGCCGTGACGCCTTCCTGGCGATCGCAGCCGCCGAGCCGGACCGCTGCATCGTGATCGACGCGTTGGCGCCTCCCGCTGCGGTGGAGGATGTCATCACCGCGGTGGTGTTCGCCGCACTTGAGGCGAGGGCGCCCGCGCGCAACCGACAGGCGGCGCCCGCATGATCTTCGAACGCATCGCTCCCGAGCAGCACGACACACTGGACGGTGTACCGGAGCCGTCCGAGACGCTGCGCCTGGTCGGCCATGAGCAGGCGGCCGCGATGCTCGCTGCCGCCTATCGCTCGGGAAAACTGCCGCATGCGTTGATCTTTGCCGGGCCGGTCGGCATCGGCAAGGCGACGCTTGCCTTTCACCTGGCGCACCATCTGTTGAAGCATCCGGCCTTCGACCAGGCGCCGGACACGTTTGCCGTTCCCGATCCGGCCTCACCGCTGTTTCGCCAGATCGCCACAGGGGCGCATCCCGGCGTGCTGCATCTGACCAGGCCGCTGAACGACAAGACCAAGAGCTTCAAGACGGTCGTCACCGTCGACGAGATCCGCAAGGTCAACCGCTTCCTGTCGCTGACCTCGCATGACGGCAGCTACCGGGTGGTGATCGTCGATCCGGCCGACGACATGAACACCAACGCCGCCAATGCCTTGCTGAAGAACCTCGAGGAGCCGCCGAGCCGCACGCTGTTCATCCTCATCGTGCATGCGCCGGGCAGCCTTTTGCCGACCATCCGCTCGCGCTGCCAGATGGTGCGGCTGACGCCGCTCGATGCCGGCAGCCTGATGAGCGTTCTGGAAACCGTCGAGCCGCCGCCACCTTCCGATCCTGCCGCCCGCGCGGCACTGGCGGAACGGGCAGGGGGCAGCGCCCGCAATGCGATCCTTCTGACCCAATATGGCGGGCTGGAGATTGCCGGCACGCTCGACGCCCTGGTCACGTCGGGCAAGAGCGACATCGCCGGCGCCTATCGCCTTGCCGAGGCCGTCGCCGGCCGCGACCAGGCGATCCAGTTCGACATCTTCAACCGCCGCGCGCTCGATCTGCTCTCCACCGGCGCCAGTGAAGCCGCGCTGGCTGGGGATCTCGCGCGGGCGAAAACGCTGTCCGACACTTGGCACGAGGCGCTGAACGCCATATCTGAGACCGATACCTACAATCTTGACAAGAAGCAGCACGCCTTGACCATGATCGACCGCCTGAATTCCGCAATGCGAATGTGACCGGTTTCGGCATTGGGGCGGGATGGCAATCGCCGTCTCGATGCGATATCCACCGCTCACATTCATTCGGCCATTCATGACGGTTAATTCATGTCACGCGACACATTCTACATCACGACACCAATTTTCTATCCGAACGGCAAGCCGCATATCGGCCACGCCTATACGGTCATTGCGACCGACGCGCTGGCCCGCTTCCAGCGCCTGGACGGCAAGGACGTGCTCTTCCTCACCGGCACTGACGAACACGGCCTCAAGATGCAGCAGACGGCCGAGAAGGAAGGCATAACGCCACTCGCGCTTGCCGACCGCAACTCGGCGATCTTCCGTTCGATGACAGAGGTCCTGGGCGGCTCGAATGATGATTACATCCGCACGACGGAACCACGCCACTACGAGTCGTGCCAGGCGATCTGGAAGGCGATGGCGGCCAATGGCGACATCTATCTCGACCGCTACAGTGGCTGGTATTCGGTCCGCCAGGAAGCCTATTTCGAAGAGAGCGAAACCACGCTCGGCGACGACGGCGTGCGCCGCGAGCCGCTTGGCTCGCCGGTCGAATGGAATGAGGAGGAAAGCTACTTCTTCAGGCTTTCCGCCTATCAGGACAAATTGCTTGCGCTGTACGAAAGCCGGCCCGATTTCGTCGGTCCGGCCGAGCGCCGAAATGAGGTGATGAGCTTCGTCAGGTCCGGCCTCAAGGACATCTCGGTCTCGCGCACGACCTTCAATTGGGGCGTGCCGGTGCCGGGCGACGACAAGCATGTGATGTATGTCTGGGTCGATGCCTTGACCAACTACATCACCGCTGCCGGCTATCCCGACACCAAGGCCGAGCAATGGCGCTACTGGCCGGCCACGCACATTATCGGCAAGGACATCGTCCGCTTCCATGCCGTCTACTGGCCGGCTTTCCTGATGTCGGCCGGCATCGAACTGCCGAAGCGCGTCTTCGCGCATGGCTTCCTGTTCAACCGCGGCGAGAAAATGTCGAAGTCGGTCGGCAATGTCGTAGACCCCTTCACCATGGTCGAGCATTACGGCCTCGACCAGGTGCGCTATTTCTTCTTGCGTGAGGTGCCATTCGGCCAGGACGGCAGCTACAGCCATGACGCGATCGTCAACCGCACAAATGCCGATCTCGCCAACGGTCTCGGCAATCTGGCGCAGCGCTCGCTGTCGATGATCGCCAAGAACTGCGGCGGCGTGGTGCCGCATCGCGGCGAGCTGACCGAAGCCGACAGCGCGATCCTCGACCAGGCGGTGGAAGCGCTGGGTACCGCGCGCCAGGCGATGGCGGAACAGGGCATCCATCTCGCGTTGGCGGCGATCTTCGGCGTTGTGGCGGAAGCGGATCGCTACTTCGCCTCGCAGGCGCCCTGGGCGCTGAAGAAGACCGATCCGGCGCGCATGGAAACAGTGCTGTGGACGACCGCCGAACTGGTGCGGCGCGTGGCATTGCTGTGCCAGCCCTACATTCCGGGGTCGGCCGGCAAGCTGCTGGACCTGCTGGCGGTGCCGGCGGACAAGCGTGACTTCGCGCATGTCCATGCCGACTATGCGCTGGTGCCCGGCACGGCGCTGCCCGTGCCGGAGGGCGTGTTTCCGCGTTATGTCGAAAACCCTGAGGCGAGCGCCTGATGCTCGTCGACAGCCATTGCCATCTCGACTTTCCGGATTTCACCGAGGAGCGGGCGGCCATCGTCGCCCGCGCCAAGGCTGCTGGTATAGGTCACATGGTGACCATCTCGACACGCGTGAAGCGGTTTGCGCAAGTGCTTGAGATTGCCGAGAGTTTCGACGAAATCTATTGCTCGGTCGGCACTCATCCTCACAATGCCGGCGAAGAGCTGGATGTGACGGCTGAGGACCTTGTGCGCCTGTCCGCGCACCCGAAGGTGGTGGCGATCGGCGAGGCCGGGCTCGACTATTTTTACGACAAGGCGCCACGCGATGCGCAGGCGCAGGGCTTTCGCACTCACATAGCGGCCGCGCGCGAGACCGGCTTGCCGCTGGTGATCCATTCGCGCGATGCCGATGACGACATGGCTGCCATCCTCGAAGACGAAACAGGGAAGGGCGCCTTCCCCTTCATCCTGCATTGTTTTTCGTCGGGGCGACGGCTGGCAGAGGTCGGCGTGGCGCTTGGTGGCTATGTGTCCTTCTCGGGCATACTGACCTTCAAGAACTCCGCCGATTTACGCGCCATCGCAGCCGATGTGCCGCATGACCGGCTGCTGGTCGAGACCGACGCACCGTATCTGGCGCCGGTGCCGTTCCGCGGCAAACGCAACGAGCCGGCCTATATCGCGCATACAGCCAAGGTGCTGGCGGAGACGGTCGGCGTTGGCGAAGCCGAGATCGCGACGCTGACGACGGCGAACTTCTTCCGGCTGTTCGGCAAGATGCCGCGGCCCGCCGGGCTCTGACGCATGAGCGACCGGCTGCGCCTCACCATCCTCGGCTGCGGCTCGTCACCTGGCACGCCGCGCATCACCGGCGATTGGGGCAATTGCGACCCGGCCAATCCGAAAAACCGGCGTACACGCTCAGCCGCGCTCGTCGAGCGGATAGCAGCCAACGGCGCCAGAACCACGGTCGTCATCGACACCGGGCCTGATTTCCGTGAGCAGATGCTGATGGCGGCGGTCCGGCGCATCGACGCCGTGGTCTATACGCATCCGCACGCCGACCACATCCACGGCATCGACGATCTGCGCGGCTACGTGCTGGAGCAGCGCCATTTGATCGATGTCCATGCCGACCAGCCGACCATGCTCAGGCTGCGCGAAGCGTTCGGCTATTGCTTCGAGACGCCGTTTGGCAGTTCCTATCCGCCGATCGTCAGGCCGCACATCATCGATCACGCAAGGGCGGTGACGATCGAAGGCGAGGGCGGTGCCCTCACCCTCGAGCCGCTGCCGCAGATCCATGGCGACATCATTTCGCTCGGCTTCCGCATCGGCGGGCTGGCCTACTGCCCCGATATAAGCGACTTCCCGGATGCCACCGCCGAGCGGCTGCGCGGCCTGGAAATGCTGGTCATCGATGCCTTGCAGTACCATACCCATCCCAGTCATCTGTCGCTCGGTCAGGCGCTTGGCTGGATTGAAAAACTGGCGCCGAAACAGGCCGTGCTGACGCATATGCATGTGCCGCTCGACTATGCCACGGTGAAGGCCGAGGTGCCGGCCAACGTCACTCCGGCCTATGACGGCATGGTGATCGAAATTCCTTTATGAGACAGCATGATACGAGCAGATCTTTATAAGGACGTTCGGTTCTTCGGCGCGAAGATCAGCAGCGTTCCAATCCGCTCATAGCCCATGCGGGGATAAAGCAGCGCTCCGGCACGCGTCGCCAACAGCATCGAGCACCGCGACCCATGCGCTTTGTCGTCATGCAGCATTTTGGCCATCAGCGCCTGGCCGATGCCTCGACGCTCGACAAACATTGCCGAGCACCATGTGGCGCCGACGGCGTCTATGCTGCGCACACGCCCGACGATGGCGTCGCCATCGAGCGCCACATACTGGCGAAACGGCGCATCGTCGCCGAGTTGATCGTCTGGAAGTGGCCGCCTGCGTATGACCTTTCCCAGTTGTGCAGCGCGTTCAGCCGTCCTCACGCGTTCGATAGACACGATTGCTGGCGGGTCTGGAATTTGGCGCAGCGACTGGATGAAAAAGCCTTCCGTCCGCAGCAGCCGGTAGCCGAGCGCCTTGTAGGCCGTTCGCGTTGGTTCGTCCGGGCCGTCATTCGCGATCACGACCGAAACGGCAAAGCCCGGCCGCGCATGCTGCCGCACGATAGCATCGGCTTCCTCGGCGGCGACGTCATGGACGATCCATTCTTCGCCACGGTAGTCGCGTGCATTCTTGCGCTCGGCATCGCGCATCAGCCACAAGGGTCCGACGCGGCTGGCTTCGTATGGAAAGGTGCGGCTCTTGTCGGTGCTGAAGCCGTGCACGAACACTTCGATCGCCGCTTCGATGTCACGCTTTCCTGTCGTCATCGACACAGCGTAGCGTTGGCCAACGGCTCATGCCAAGCCCTATGAAAGTCCGCGTCCTTTCCCAGCTGCAGCCTGATGCATAAGTTCCATAATCTATCTTATGCGACCTTCATATGTGGCTGCTGCTTCCATTAGCGGCGTGCCAATATACGCCCTGCTGACTGAGATGCAGGCCGGCGGCTCACTGGGCGGTCACCATCCCATGGTTGCGATACAACGCATGATTCGCCGACAACGTCCCAAGGGGTACCCTCAGAGGCATCCATCTGCCAGCGATCTGGCCTGCTGACGCGCGGTTCGTATAGCTTCCCCGAATGGAATCGTTCCCGGAGGTCATCACTCACAACTACGATCCCCGTCGAGGACCGTGCAGAAACATTTGCGAGCTGTCCGAAGAGCAGGCAGAACGGGTTCTTGACGAGATCAGAGCGTCTGGGCTGCGCGCTATCAAAGCAAACTACTTGGAGAGGCGACGATTAACGGAGGAATGGCTCATTCGAGAACGGCGCCGACTGCTTGGGCCCACGAAGCTAGAGCGTCCGGTCTATTTCTTTCTTGGCGACTTTGCCGACGGCAAAGACCCGTCACGGCCAAGCTCACTCGTTATTCGACTGCGAGAGTTCCCACCGGAGACGCTCACTTTCACCTATCCGGACAGCATGGCAAGTCTTCCGATCGCGACGCGTGACGATCTTCGCCCCCAACGAAAGCGATACCACGGGCAAGTGTTTACTCTTGGTGTGGCCGAATTTGGGATGCCCGGTGAGCGCTGGAAGAGCGATCCAACGATGAAGTATGACAAGTTCATCGAGGTGCAGGTATGGGATGATCGCCTCATTAACGAGCGGCTGCTTCAGGTCGATTCCCCCCTCTCCCCTTAGCGATTGGGATGGCGCCTTTCGCAAAGGCCTCGACTTTCCTGCTCGACCGGCCCGCGCCGGGATAACGAACAGGAGCGTCATCCCGAAAAGCTTTCCAGGAGGCCGCTGAAGGCTGCTGCGATTGCAACAAGATGGAAGACGCCAAGGGCCAGCCATCTGGAGCCGCCGGCGCCCGCACAAATGCCCCATAGGCAGCAGACTGCAGCGCAGCCAATCCGATGGAAAGGCTGGTGATCGTTGTGTTGGTCAAAAGCGTTGCCAGCATGGGGACCGGATAGAGAAGTCGCGCCAGCACATAGTCGCCATGCCCGGCCCCGGCCGAATAGAGCGCCAGGAAAAAGGTGACCGGCGGCCAGCATGGGGACCGGATAGAGAAGTCGCGCCAGCACATAGTCGCCATGCCCGGCCCCGGCCGAATAGAGCGCCAGGAAAAAGGTGACCGGCGTGACGCCGAGGCCGACAAGGAACCCTGCCCGCGAGGAGAATTTTGGCGACGTCATCTGGCCATGGCCATGGCGGCCGGTGGGTCGCCGCCGGGTGGCAGTGGTACGGGAGCGTATCCGGAATAGTCGGCGCGCAGGCGTGCCAGTCCGTTCGAACAGGACCGGAGCGCATCCTCCAGCATGAACATGTTCGCGAGCGGCATTGTCGCTTTGACAACGACGACCACGCCGCTGATTTCCCGACTCCGGATCAGGCCCCGGCGGCTGTGCAGTGCGGCGATGATTTTGTCGACATAGGCCGCCGACGTGTTCACCTCGACTTGCATGATCGGCTCGAAGAGCTGCACGCCCAGCTTGGGAGCGGCTTCACGGAAGCAGGCTCGGCCGGCGATCTCGAAAGTCAGGGGCGAGGAATCAGTATCGTGATACGCGCCGTCGATCAGCGTTGCCTTCACGCCAAGCATCGGGAAGCCAGCAAACGGGCCTGAAGACAGAATGTTCCGCAGCCCCTTTTCGACGCCCGCAACATATTCGTTCGGAAGCGCACCGTCGGCGACCTTGGACCCGAAGACGAAGTCCCAGCTACCGCCATTCGGCTCGAACGCAATCTTGACGCGGGCGAACTGACCCGTACCACCGGACTGCTTATTGTGCGTGTAGTCCTGCTCGTGCTTACGGGTGATCGTCTCGCGATACGCTACCTTGGGCGCGCCGACATTCACCTCAATGCGAGACTCGCGGCGCAGGTGGTCGATGACTATGTCGAGGTGGAGTTCGTCCCTGCCGGCGACGATCGTCTGGCCCGATTCCGCATCCTGCTTGACGTGCAACCAGGGATCCTCGTCCGCCAGCTTCGACAAGGCAGTAGCTAGCTTCTCCTGATCCGCCCGCGACTTCGGCTCGATCGCGATTTGCAGCAGAGGCCAGGGCGCGGCAGACTTTTCCATCATGACGCCATGGTTGCAGATCGATCCGATGACCGCAACGGAGGGGTCTACGCCCGGCCGGCCGCCCTGCCCGTCCCTTTCGCTTCCTGACTGTGGACGCGCGCCAGAAAATCGCGCACCAGCGGAAGCGCCTCATCGAAATGGGTTTCGAGCAACCAGTGGCCGGCGCCGCCGATGAGATGAAGTTCTGCTTCCGGCAAATCGCGCTGGTAGGCATGCGCGGATTGCGCCGGCATGTAACCATCCTCGGGACCCCAAACGATGAGCGTCGGAGGTTGGTGCTCGCGCAGAAAGCTCTGATAGCGGGGGAACCAGCCGAGGTTCGCCTCCAACTTCTCCATCAGGTTGACCGCGAGCCGCCGGCGGATCGGCGTGTCCATCAAAGGCCAGTGGAGTTTCCAAAGATCGGGAGGCACGCGCTCGGCTACAGCGTCATCCACCTCTCCGACAAACTCGTGCCGGAAGCCCTCCTCGCTTACCGCCTCTTCCAACGGCCGATGCTTTTCGGGCGTCTTCTCATTCCAATAGGCTTTTATGGCGGCGTATTTCGGCCCGAGAACGTCCTCGTAGATGTCACCGTTCTGGATAATGAGTGCGGCGATGCGCTCGGGATGTGCGATGGCGTGGCGCAGTCCGATCTGAGAGGCATAATCGTGCAGCCAGAGAGCATAGCGCGACATGCCGAGCGCATCGCCGAAAGCTGTCAGAAACCCGGCATAGGCATCGAAATCATAGCCAAAAACCGACATTTCGGGCGTGGCGCTGTAGCCAAAGCCGGGAAAGTCCGGCGCGAATGTATGCCAGCGATCGGCAAGTGCCGGCATCAACCTTCGGAATTGATAGGACGAGCACGGATAGCCGTGCGGCAGCAGGAGGACGGGAGCATCAGGCGGGCCGTCTTCGCGATAGAAGATGCTGTTTCCGTCAACGTCGATCCGGCGATGTTGCAATTCTACCTCCTTGCTCAAAGCTTGCCCGCCACTTTGTTTACGGCGCTCCGGCAAGAAGGTTCCCTTGAAGTCAGGGCGTGACGGCTTCCGGCTCTCCATTGCCCGACAGGATCTGCAGCGTTCCGCGTGTGGCGTTGCGGAACGCATCGTCGAAACTGACGCCACGTACCTGCCAGCGATACTCCTTATGCTTGAAGCTGAGCCGCCAGTCGCCGACCCAGCCCAGCGCTTCCTGGCGCCATACCAAAGTGCCGGCAAGCAGGGCGTCCCCATCCAGCGTGTTGGCCACGTCGGCGAGCGCGACGTCGGACGGCCGAGGCAACTCCAGCGGCAAACCGGTCCGGTGCGCCGCGTCCGCCAGCGCAACGCGCATATCCGCCGCAAGCTCGCCGCCGCCATCGCGCACCAGCGTGAAGCCGTCGCCTTTCATCGGCCTTACATCCAGCAGTGCGACGATTTTTGGCCGCGGCACCGTCCACGGTTTGCGCCCGAGCGACGCCAGCAAGGCATCGATCTTGTCCGGGTCGAAATCGGCGGTGATGTAATGCGGCCGGTCGTGGGTGCCCTGCTCGTCATGCGGCGGGCGGTTGTTGAGCAGGTCGCGGTAGCCGACACCAGTGACATAGTCGGCTGCGTGCCGGCTCATGTCCGCAACACGCGGGTCGCCGATCAGCCGCGGGTCGCCGGAAACCTTGACCAGCACCTCTTCAAGGCACGGCGCCAGGCCCCACGCCCGGTTCTCCTCGCCAGTGCCGCTGGTCACCGATTGCGCGCGGTAGAGGCTGGCGCGGTCGATGTCGGCGGCGGCGACCGGAAAGACAATCAGCATAGCCAGCACCGCTGTCACAAAGCCCAATTTCAAGCATCCAGGCATCCTCCGACCCTCCCGAACGGTCCGGAACATCCGGTGGAGCCATACTCCTGATCATCAGGGAATTTCAAGGTACCGCCCATCAAGGCGTATCGCCGACGATGCGCCGGTGTACGCCGTCCAGGCTCTCGGTGAGCGCCTCGAACACGTTTCGCGCCGTGAGTTCGCGAAGAACCTGTTCGTTGATGCCGCCGCGCGTCGCATAGTCCTGCGCCAGATGCATGAAGTCGGCATCCGGCGACATATCAGGAGCGCATCCCAAGGCTTTGAAAAGCGAGGCGATGTAATCGCGCCCCTTCCCTTCCTCCACGCCATTCCTGTTGAGCCAGCTGTTAATCGTATCGAGATATCTAAAGTAGCTGGCATAGGTTGCGGTGGCCACGCTCAACGCGTTGAATTCGGCTGGGTTCTCGACCTCGATCACTTTCCCCAGATTGCCGAACAAGGCAGCGACAGGGGCATCCGGCGGGCAGATGATCGTTGCCTCCAGCCGGTGGGCGATCATCGGCATGGGCAGCGCTTTCGTCACCTGGTGCGCGGGTGCGGTCAAGCGGGCAATCTCCTCGCGCGGCAGCGTGGCGATCAAGCTGATGAGGTGATGCTCGCGCCGAAACCGCAAACCCGGCAGGACGTCATGCGCAATTTGCGGCCGGACAGCCAGCATGACTAGGTCGCATTGATCGAGAACCGCCTGATTGTCATCAGCGATACGCACATCCGGATAACGGGCTGCCAGCTCTGCGGCGATCTCTTCATTGCGCGGCGACAGCAGCACGGAGACGGAGTTATCCGCGACGGATTTGAGCCCGCTGACAATGGCCGCTGTAAGGGCACCCGTGCCGATGAAGCCAAGTTTCATCGCGCCTGTCTCTGGTTCATCGGTCACAGTGGCGCATGGTAGAGCCGTAACTGATAGCTCAGCACACGCTTTTCACCGGGCGCGATCAGCCTCACGCCCGGCTTGTCCGCGAACTCGCCATCGAAATCGACGGGGCTGGCAAGCCCGTGCCAGGGTTCGATGCACAGGAACGGAGCGCCGCCCGGCTTCGACCAGATGCCCAATTCCCTAAAACCCTGCCACGACATCTCGATCGCCGCACCGTTACGGGCGGCATAGCGCACGCTGGTGCTGGCCGGCCGGTCGAGGATCACGGCGTCTGCCTCGAACAGCTGTTCGGAAAGCGCCAGCGTTTTGCCTTCGATGGGCGTCGGCTGTGGTGCAGCCACCACCAGGCCATCCTTCAGCCGGCGGATCGGCGCCGGCTCGTTCTGGGCAAAGGTCAGGTGGTAGTCTGTCTTGGCGAGCCCCGGCTGCAATGGCCAATTGAAAGCCGGATGTGCACCGATGGAGGCTGGCAGCGTCTCGTCGCCGGTGTTGGCAATCTCGAAGCTCACACCAAGTTCGCGACGCTCGAGCGTGTAGGTGATGGCAAGGCAAAAGGCGAACGGATAGCGCGTGCGTGTATCGGCATCGTCGGTCAACACCAGCGTGCAGGATCGGGGGCTCGCGTCAGCCCACACAAATGGCTTGTCGCGGGCAAATCCGTGCTGCGTCAGGGGATAGACCCGGCCCCGATGGCGAAGCTGGTCCCCCTTCAGCCGGCCGACGATCGGAAACAGCACCGGCGAATGCCGCCGCCATTCCGGCCCGGCCTGCCACAAAAACTCCAGACCCTCGGCATTGCGCAAGGAGACGAGCTCGGCCCCCTGCCCGACAATGGTCGCCGAAATGCCGTCGCCGTGAAGCGTCACTTGTTCCATGCGTTCTCGCGGAAAGCTGCGTGCGAGCGGCAGGTTAGCAAAAGCCCGCATGGACTCAAGGGCGCAGCGACATCGCGCTGATAGCGGAGCGATGTCTCCACGGCAAAACGACAGTGGCCGGAGATTCTCCTCCGGCCACTGCGAGATCGAGATTGTTGTCCTGCTACGGTTCGACTATTCGCGCTCGCCGGTGAAATTCAGCAACAGCTGGAAGATGTTGACGAAGTTCAGGTACAGCGACAGCGCGCCGAAGACGGCGAGCTTCTGCTGCGATTCCGCGTCGAAATTCTCCGCATACTGTTCCTTGATCGTCTGCGTGTCCCAGGCGGTCAGGCCGATAAAGACGGCAATGCCGATCACCGAGATGGCGAACTGCAGCGCGGTCGAGCCAAGGAAGATGTTGACGACGCTGGCGATCACCACGCCGATCAGGCCCATGATCAGGAAGGACGAGAACTGGGTCAGGTCGCGCTTGGTCGTGTAGCCGTAGAGGCTGGTGGCGCCGAACATGGTGGCGGTGATGAAGAAGGTGCGCGCGATGCTGGTGCCGGTAAAGACCAGGAACACCGAAGCCAGCGACAGGCCCATCACCGCGCAGAAGGCCCAGAACATCGCCTGGGCACTCGCCGCCGACATCGTCTGCATCTTGAACGAGAACAGCAGCACGAAGGCGAGTGGCGCCAGCATTACCACCCATTTCAGCGGGCTGGAAAAGATCGGCACGTAGAGGGCCGGCGTCGAAGCGACCACCATGGCGACGATGCCGGTGACGACGAGGCCGATGCCCATGTAGTTATAGACACGCAGCATGTGGCTGCGCAGGCCCTCGTCATAGACGGTGCCGGCGCGCGCGCCAGTGCCCATGCGGTATCCGAGGTCAGGGGTATTCATGCGGGTTCTCCTTATGTGGTCTCAGTAAAGCGTCTGGATCAGTAAAGTGTCTTGGCAAGCGTCTCGGCGGCGCGGTCGAGGTCGTGGACATCGCTGCGCGCGACGACCGCGTACGCGACCTCGCCGATCTGGAAATAGGCAGAGGAGATGTCGCCGGAGGGCGCGATGGCAGGCTTGACCACGTCGAAGGTTCCGGGCCGGATCGCAAACAGCGAGACCAGCCCCATATCCTTCGTCTCCAGCGCCACCTCGACGCTCGGCCCGAAGCGCGACGGATAGATCTGCACGTCGCGGACCTTCCAGTCCTTGGGCAGCGATGGCATGACGATTGCGGTGGCGGCGCGGATTTCGTCGCCATTGTAGTTGGGCGCCTCCAGTTGCGAGGGCATCGCCTCGCGCATGAGCGTCGTCTTGTGCGCCCGGATCGCTTCTTCGACATAGACGGGCGGCGGCGGTGAGGCTACCACTTTGGTCACCAGCAGCGGTCCGAAGAGGCCGTTCGCCAGCCAGCCGGCAGCGACAAAGACGGCGACCGCCGCCGCCCGCTGCAGCACGGCGAAGACACGGCGACTGGCCAGCCCCCTGCCCAGCCGGCGCGCGACTTCAGTCGGCGCCGGCCGCGCCATGCCTGTGCACGCGGCCAGCGCCAGACGCAGTTCGTCGCGCGTCCTCAAGTCGGACATCACCCGCGCCGCAGCCTCCGGACGAGCCGACAGGAACGCCTCGACCTCGATGCGGCGCGCGACATCCAGCTGGTCGTCGACATAAGAATCGAGATCGGTATCGGTCACCGGGTCCCGCAACAGGTCGGTCATGACGGGTCTCCCACGATCCTCAGATGGCTTTTGGCCGGCGAAGGTGCAGCGTTTTCCATCTCGCGCAGTGCTGCGCGCGCCCTGCCGATGCGCGACATCAGCGTGCCCAGCGGCACCCCGCTGGCGTCGGCGGCCTGCTGGTAGGAAAGGCCCTCGATTGCCACCAGATGCAGCGCCGAACGCTGCTCCTCCGGCAGATGGAAAAAGGCCTCGCGCACCTGCGCCAGTCGCACGGAATGTTCCTGCGGCGCCGGCGTGCTGGCGGGAGTAAGATGAAAGGCCTGCTCGACGCGCACCGCTTCCGACCGGCGCGAGCGCATCTTGTCGATGAAAGCGTTGTGGACGATCGACAGCAGCCATGCCCGCAGATTGCCGCCCGAGCGGAATGTGTCGCGCCGCTCGTAGGCGCGCACCAGCGCATCGTGCACCAGATCCTCGGCGTCAGTGCGGTCGCGCGTCAGCGAGCGTGCGTAGCGCCTGAGCGAACCCAGCTGTCCGACAATATCGAAGCGTGGCATCGACCGTTTCATGCCCTGTTTACGAAACAGGCGGGGATCTTAATCCATCGCCACTAAACTTTTTTGCGTCGCCACAATAGGCATCATGCAATCAGAAGTCCGCTTCGCAATCACCCCATCTCCCGCGCGGCAGATGTTTGCTCTATGATGACGATCTAGCCTTCTCCGTCGTTGCCGGGAGCAAAAGATGGCCAATGGTAGTCGTGTAACGGGTTTTGCGGCGCTGCCGGTCGTCGGCAGGGTGTTCATCATGTTTGGCATTGTCGGACTGATCGCTTCCGGCGTGCTGGCCATCGTCGAGATGTACGGCCCTCGTACCGCTTCGGCGACAGGCAGGATTGTCGCCGCCGAATACAATCCCCGCATCGAGTTCTCGACCGCCGACGGCACCGTCATCCGCTTCAACAATGCCGTCCACAGCTCGTTCTGGGGTGATGGCGACAGCGTCCCTGTCGCTTACGACCCAACCAATCCGCAAAATGCCTCGGTCGACAGCTTCGCCGGACGCTGGTTCCTTGCCGGGCTGGCCGGCATGCTCGGCGGTTTCTCCCTACTGACCGGCATCGGTCTCGCCGTGATTGGACGGGTGCTTATCCGGCGGATTGGAATGAACCCGTCGCCATAGCCGCCGACCCCTGCCGTACAGACAAAGCTTGGCGTAACGGTCCAGCACGCTAGCGGACTGGCGCAAGTGGAAGCACTGGCGAAACGCGGCCGCTTTGCGTATTACTCCGCCGCCATTGGAGCCGTATTGATGTTCGAGACCCTGCAACCTGCCCCGGCTGACAAGATCATCGCCTTGATCGGCCTCTATCGCGCCGATCCGCGCCCCGGCAAGATCGATCTCGGCGTCGGCGTCTACAAGGACCGCGACGGCAGGACGCCGGTCATGCGCGCCCTGCGCGAGGCCGAGAAGCGGTTGCTGCAGGGCCAGGACACCAAGACCTATCTCGGCCTTGCCGGCGACACCGGCTTCAACACGGCGATGGTCAAGCTGGCCTTCGGCCCCGCCGCCGACATGACGCGCATCCGCGCCGCACAGGCGCCGGGCGGTTCGGGCGCGCTGCGGCTGGTGGCGGAGCTGTTGAAGCGGACCCGCCCCGACGCAACCGTCTGGCTGTCGGACCCGACATGGCCGAACCACCCGCCGGTGATGCGCGGGGCCGGCCTCAAGGTGCGCGATTATCCCTATTTCGATGCCGCTTCCGGCGCGGTGCGCTTCGACGAGATGCTGGCAACGCTTGGCGCAGCCGAGCCCGGCGATATCGTGCTGCTGCATGGCTGCTGCCATAACCCGACCGGCGCCAATCTCGATATCGCGCAATGGGCCAGCGTCGCCGATCTTGTCGTCGAGCGCGGGCTGTTGCCCTTTGTCGACATTGCCTATCAGGGCTTTGGCGAAGGCCTCGACGCCGATGCCGCCGGCTTGCGCCTTCTCGCGGGCAAGGTGCCTGAAATGGTCGTTGCCTCGAGCTGCTCGAAGAACTTTGCCGTCTACCGCGACCGCGTTGGCGCGGCGATGATCCTGGCGAAGGATAGCGCGCAAGCCGATGTGGCGATGAGCCAGATGCTGGCGGCGGCGCGCGCCATGTATTCGATGCCGCCGGACCACGGCGCCGCCGCCGTGCGCATGGTGCTGGAAGATGATGGCCTTCGCGCCGACTGGGAGGCGGAGCTGGAGGAGATGCGGCTGCGCATGCTGAGGCTGCGGGTCCAGTTCGCCGACGCGCTGCGCCGGCAGTCCAACTCCGACCGCTTCGACTTCACCGCCAGCCATCGCGGCATGTTTTCCAGGCTTGGCCTGACCGAGGCGCAAGTCGAGCGGCTGCGTGCCGAGTATGGCGTCTACATGGTCGGCGACAGCCGCATCAACGTTGCCGGCCTGCCCGAGGACGGCATGGATGACCTCGCCAAGGCGGTTGTGTCGGTACTCGGCTGATACGGCTGAGCTGTGGACAAGGTCAGGCCGCCAGCTGACAGCGTTGGCCGCACGACAGGCAGCGGGATAGCATTCGCCGCATGAAACCTTCGCGCGACATTTCCCGGCTGATCGAGATCATGGCGGCGCTCAGGGCGCCGAAGACCGGCTGTCCCTGGGACATCGAGCAGGATTTCTCGACCATCGCACCCTATACGATCGAGGAAGCCTACGAGGTGGCGGACGCCATTGCGCGCGGCGATCTCGACGATCTGCGCGACGAATTAGGCGACCTCCTGCTGCAGGTCGTCTACCACGCGCAGATGGCGCAGGAGACCGGCGACTTCGCCTTTGGCGATGTGGTCGAGGCCATCACCACCAAGATGATCCGGCGCCATCCGCATGTCTTCGGCGACGAGAAGGCGCGCTACGCCGGCATGGCCAAGGGCATGTGGGAAAAGATCAAGGCGCAGGAGAAGGCTGAAAAGCGAAGTGCGCGCCTCGCCCGCGGCCTCGACCCCGAAGACAATGGCAAGGGGTTCCTGGACAGCGTGCCCGTCGCCCTGCCCGCTTTGACGCGGGCGCTGAAGCTGCAGGAAAAGGCTGCCCGTGTCGGTTTCGACTGGAGCGAGGCAGCACCCATCCTCGACAAGATCGAGGAAGAGATCGGCGAATTGCGCGAGGCGCTGGCCAAGGGCGAAACGGCGGAGATCAAGGACGAGTTCGGCGACATGCTGTTCGCCGTCGTCAATCTGGGGCGTCACCTCAAGCTCGATTCGGAAGCGGCGCTGAGCGGCACCAACGAAAAGTTCCGCACACGCTTTCACTATGTCGAGCGCGCCATCGATGCCACGGGAAGCACGCTCGAAAAAGCCACGCTGGACGAGATGGAAGCGCTCTGGCAGCAGGCCAAGAGCGCGAAATAATCAGGCTTACTCTCTGTTTTTGCGGTGCAATCGGCTTTCGATCTCACGCCGCGCGCTGTGCGTGGCCTTGAGTGCGATGGTTGCGCTGCCATCCTCATTGTCTACCCGCGAAACGACGTCGCCATTGCGGTAGAGCCAGTCGACAAGGCCGAACTGCGCCGGTTCGATCGTCACCGTCAATTCCTCCAGTTCGCCCGACATCCTGGTCTCGATCAGCGCCTTCAGCGCATCGATGCCTTCGCCGGTGACGGCCGAGATGGCGATCGGCGGCGCCTTGCTGGCGTCAGTGCCGTCGGCAAGCAGACGCTCGCGGTTGCCGTCGTCGAGCAGGTCGACCTTGTTCCACACTTCGACGACGCGCTTGGCATCGCCGGCATCGACGCCGAGATCGGCGAGAATGCGCTCGACGTCCTCGGCTTGCGCTGCGGTATCCGGATCTGAGATATCACGCAAATGGATGACCAGATCGGCCTCGACCACCTCTTCCAGCGTGGCGCGGAAGGCGGCGACCAGATGCGTCGGCAGGTCTGAAATGAAGCCGACTGTGTCCGACAGGATGATCGGCGTGCCGTGCGGCAGGCGCACGCGGCGCAGCGTCGGGTCGAGCGTGGCAAACAGCATGTCTTCGGCCAGCACGTCGGCCCCGGTCAGCCGGTTGAACAGCGTCGACTTGCCGGCATTGGTGTAGCCGACGATCGCCACCACCGGGAACGGCACCTTCTTGCGCTTGGCCCGGTGCAGGTCGCGGGTGCGGCGCACCGTTTCCAGCTCATGCTTGAGCTTGATGATTTTTTCCTGCAGCTGCCGCCGGTCCGATTCGATCTGGGTTTCGCCGGGGCCGCCGAGGAAGCCGGCTCCGCCGCGCTGGCGTTCTAGGTGGGTCCAGCTCCGCACCAGGCGGCCCTTCTGGTAGTTGAGATGGGCGAGTTCGACCTGCAGCGTGCCCTCCTTGGTCCGCGCGCGCTCGCCAAAAATCTCCAGGATCAACCCGGTGCGGTCGAGCACCTTGGCATTCATTTCTTTTTCGAGATTGCGCTGCTGCACCGGCGTCAGCGGATGGTCGACGATGACCACCTCCGCGTGACCCTCTTTGACGATCTCGGCGAATTCCGCGACCTTGCCGCTGCCGAGCAAGGTTGCCGGGCGTGGATCGTTGACGGTGACCACCGCCGTGTGGATCAGATCCAGGTTGATGGCGCGGGCAAGGCCGACCGCTTCGTCGTGGCGCGCATCCGCCGAACGCGTCAGCCGTGGACGGTTCGTTTCGTCATCGTTGCGCTGATGCCGGGAAAGCACCGGCACAATGACAACCGCCCGGGTCGGACCTGTGGCTTCCGTCCCGGAATTATGTGCTGGTTTCCCGCGGACGCCGCGGTCCGCGTCTTTTTCACGTGCCAATCAGGCGCCCTGGCTTTCCTCGCCATCGAACATCTGAACCGGCTGGCTCGGCATGATCGTGGAAATGGCATGCTTGTAGACGAGCTGGGAGTGGCCGTCACGGCGCAGCAGAACACAAAAATTGTCGAAGGAAGTGACCACGCCGGTCAGCTTGACGCCGTTGATGAGAAAGATGGTGAGTGGATTTTTGCTCTTGCGAACAGAATTCAGGAACAGGTCCTGAAGGTTTTGCGATCGTTCCGCCATTGTTCTTGTCTTTCGCCGATCCCCTTCGGTTTGCAGGCTAATGCGCCAAATTAGCGGGCACATGTCAAGCTTGCAAACACCCCCTTGTCGTCAGTAACGACAAGCAGAACGAGATATATTGATGTGCAGTCCGTCTGTGCGGTTATCAGGCTGGACTTTTTTCCGCAACGTCAAAAAAGGCTTGCCGCAATGAAAGTGTTATCGAACCGGGGTGCCCATTGGCGACCGCGGCACCGTCGATTGCCACGACCGGCATGGCGATTGTCGTTGCCGAACTGATGAAAGCTTCTCGCGCCGCCTTGGCTTCAGTGACTGAAAACCCGCGCTCCTCGATCGTCAACCCGAGCTTTGCCGCCACTTCGAACATGGTCGTGCGGGTGATGCCGCGCAGGATGCCATGCTCCGCCGGCCGGGTGACCAGAACGCCGTCCCTTGTAACGATCCAGGCGTTGGACGAGCCGCCCTCCTTGACGTTGCCATCGGTGTCGACGAACCAGGCTTCCTGGGCGCCGGCCTCCTTGGCCTTCTGCTTGGCCAGCACGTTGGGCAGCAGGCCGGTGCTCTTGATGTCGACCCGGTCCCAACGGTTTTCCGGCACGGTGATGACCTTGATGCCCGCCTCGGCTCGCTTGGCGGCCGCCACCGGGTCGGCCTTTCTGGCCGTAATCACCAGCGATGACGGTGTATCGGCCGGGAAAACGAAGTCGCGGCTGGCAACACCGCGCGTAACCTGGACATAGACCAGGCCGTTGACGACGTGGTTGCGCCGGACGATTTCGCGCAGAAGAAGCGGCAGCACGCCCTTGGTGACCGGCCAGTTGATCGACAATTCGCTAAGCGAGCGGTTCAGCCGGGCAAGATGGCGCGGCATGTCGACGACAAAGCCCTGCGCCACCTCGCAGACCTCGTAGACGCCGTCGGCGAACTGATAGCCGCGATCCTCGATATGCACGGCAGCGTCGGCATGGGCGACATAGCGCCCGTTCACATAGGCAATGCGCGGCATGGGTTATCCCTCAGAACAGTCTCGCTATTTCTAGGCGATTCCGCCGCTGCCGTAACCGGCAATTGCACGGGCCACGGCCCGCTGGACCAACAACAATGGGGATCAGACCCCCAGCGACTTCAGTTTCCGGTGCAGCGCCGAGCGCTCCATGCCAATGAATTCCGCCGTCTTCGAGATGTTGCCGCCGAAACGGTTGATCTGGGCGATCAGATAGTCCTTCTCGAACTGTTCGCGCGCCTCGCGCAGCGGCAGCGCCATGATGTGCTGGTCGGACTGGTTCGGCGTGCGCGGCATGACATCGCCGATCTCCGACGGCAACAGGTCGGCGGTGATCGGCGCATCGATATCGTCGCCACGCGCCAGGATCATCAGCCGTTCGACATTGTTGCGCAGCTGGCGGACATTGCCCGGCCAGTTGTGCGCCTGCAGCACGGCAAGCGCATCGTCGCCGATGCGGCGCGGCTTGATGCCGGCCTGGCGAGCGATCTGCTTCATGAAATTGTCGACGAGATAGGGAATGTCCTCTCGCCGCTCGGCCAGGCCCGGCACCATGACCGGAACCACCGCCAGGCGGTGATAGAGGTCTTCGCGAAAACGGCCGTCGGCGATCATCGCCTCCAGGTTCTGCGAGGTCGAGGAGATGATGCGGACGTCGACCTTGACCCGCTTGGTGCCGCCGACCCGCTCGAACTGCTGTTCGACCAGCACGCGCAAAATCTTGTTCTGCGTCTCGCGCGGCATGTCGGCCACTTCGTCGATGTAGAGAATGCCGCGGTGCGCCTCTTCAAGCGCGCCGACCTTGCGCTCGGTGCCGTTCGATTCGGTGCCAAACAGCTCGATCTCCATGCGCTCGGGCGTGATGTTGGCCGCGCTCAGCGTCACGAACGGCGCGCCCTTGCGCGTCGACAGCGTGTGGATGGCGCGCGCGGCGAGCTCCTTGCCCGAGCCGGACGGACCGATGATCATGACGCGGCTGTTGGTCGGCGCCACGCGCTCGATGGTCTGGCGCAGCTGGCTCATCGCCGACGACATGCCGATCAGGTCGAAGGTTTCGCCGCTGCGCTGCTTGAGGTCGGACACCTCGCGCCGCAATTTCGAGGTTTCGAGCGCCCGCTCGGCGATCAGGATCAGCCTGTCGGCCTTGAACGGCTTCTCGATGAAATCATAGGCGCCGCGGCGGATGGCCGACACCGCTGTCTCGATATTGCCGTGGCCGGAGATCATCACCACCGGCAGGCTCGGATGCATCGTCTTGATCTCGTCGAGCAGCGCCAGCCCGTCGAGGCGCGAGCCCTGCAACCAGATGTCGAGGAAAATCAGCCGCGGCGCCCGGTCGGCGATTGCCGCGAGCGCGCTGTCGGCATCGAATGCCGTGCGGGTTTCATGCCCTTCGTCGCTCAATATGCCCGCGACGAGTTCACGGATGTCTTCCTCGTCATCGACGATGAGAATATCAGACGCCATTACCGACCTTTTCAGTTTCTCGTTCGTGTTCCGTTTCGCCTTGACCGCGTGGCGGCGCGGTTGCGGCAGCTGGCGGCAGGATGATCGAGATCATCGCGCCGCGTCCACCGTGGAAGTCCGCGGGCGCATCGTGCAGTTCGAGCCGTCCGCCATGGTCTTCCACGATCTTCTTGACGATGGCGAGGCCGAGCCCGGTGCCCTTCTCGCGCGTCGTCATGTAGGGCTCGAGCAGCCTTTGGCGATTCTCGCGCGGCAAGCCTTTGCCATTGTCGATGACGTCGATTCTGATCGCGCCATTCTGCCGGGCAGCTTGAATCCGGATTATGCCGTGCGAACCGTCCTTTTGTTCCAATCCGTCAATCGCTTCGGCCGCGTTCTTGATCACGTTGCCGAAAGCCTGCGCCATCAGCCGGCTATCGAAGGTGCCCTTGAGCGGCTCGTTGCCGAAAACGCGTTCGAAAGCGATATCGGCGCGACTGACTTCGACCAGGAACGAGGCCTCGCGCAGCGATTCGCGCAGATCGATGGCCTTCATTTCGGGCTTGGGCATGCGGGCGAAAGCGGAGAACTCATCGACCATGCGGCCGATATCCTCGACCTGCCGGATGATAGTGTCGGTGCACTGGTCGAAAATCTCGCGGTCCTCGGTGATGACCTTGCCGAAGCGGCGCTTGATGCGTTCGGCCGAGAGCTGGATCGGCGTCAGCGGGTTCTTGATCTCATGCGCGATGCGCCGCGCCACGTCCGCCCAAGCCGACGAGCGCTGCGCCTGGACCAGATCGGTGATGTCGTCGACCGTCACGACGTAGGATTTCTCGTCCTCGCCATCAGCGCCGGCCTCGATGGTGATCTGCACGTTGAAGGTGCGCTCGGCGCCGGTGCGATAGAAGGTGACCTGCTCGCGATAGACCGGCTTGCCGGATTTGCGGCCGATCTCGAAGACACGGCCGACATGCGGCAGCACGGCGGACAGGTTCTGCCCAAGTGCTGCCGTGGCCGAAATGGCCAGCATCGTTTCGGCCGATTTGTTGACGATGGAGACGATGCCGTAGGGATCGACGCCGATGACGCCGGCGGTGACGCCGGCCAGCACCGCTTCCGAGAAACGACGCCGTTCGTCGATCAAATCCTTGGCCGACAGGATCTCGTTGCGCTGCGATTTTAGCTCAAGCAGCATCTTGTTGAACGTATCGCCAAGCGAGGCGACATCGCCGTCGGAAGGCCGTACCGGCACGGCGACATCGAGATTGCCGGTCGCAACCTCGTCAGCCGCGCCGATGAGCTGGCGGATGGGCCGCACCAGACGGTCGGCCACCGCTATGCCGGTCCAGATGGCCGACAGGATGATGATCAGCGTCAGCGACAGATAGGGAAGCGCAAACGCCACCTGCGAGGTCCGCCTGTTGTCTTCCAGGCCGCGATATTCCGCGGTGTTGGATTGGACGATCGCCCGTGCCTTGATCACTTCGGGGTCGACGAGGCGATTGGTGTAGAGATAGAGGCCTTCGATCTCACGCAACTTGATAATGGCGCCCATGATGTTGCGCGTCTTCGGCTCGATCAGCACCGGCTTGCCGTCGGCCGCACTCGCCACCGCGCCCTCTGGCGGTGCCGGCATGGCGAAATTCGCATCGGTCTGGGCACTCACGACAAAGGAGCCGTCTTCCCTGACCAGCGCCGCATGCACCAGGCTTCTGCCGACGGCTTCCTTGTTCATCAAGTCGAGAAAGCCGGTTCGATCGAGGCCATAAAGCGTGCGCGAGGCGTCGAGATCGTAGGCCATCGACAGCGTCGTGCCCTGAAGATTGCGAGCGTTTTCCTGCACGTAGGCGTCAGCGATCGACAGCGACGAGTTGACGATCGCCTTGGTGCGGATCTCGAACCAGCGGTCAAGGCCGATATCGAGCGTGATCGAGGCGATGATGGCCACCATGATGGCGGGGATGGCCGCAACCAGCGCAAACATCGTCACGATGCGCACATGCAGCCGCGAGGCCGCCTTGCCGTGCCGGCGCGCCATGGTGATGCGATGCACCTCGCGGCCGACCAGTGCGATCAGCGCCAGCACGAATACGGCGTTGGCCGCAATCAGCGTCAGCGTTGTGTTTGCGTCTGGCGTGATCGGCGTCGCGCCGACAAGAATCGCAAACGAGATTGCCGCCGTAACCAGCGCACCGGCAATCGCGACAACGCCGGGCAACGCAAGCAGCCGGCGTCCATCCCTCTGGCCGGGTCTGCTGAAAAGCGGTTCGTTTGATGTCAGAGCTTGCGAAGCCATGTCGCCGTCTAAGAGCCAGTGATTGCGTTGGATGTATGCAACGCATTGTGGCGATTATGCAACAAGTGTGGCCGTGACGGAAATCTTTCGGCTGCCGATCCCCTGAAAAGGGGATGACCTGGCGTCACTTCGGGCGGTACGCGCTCACGATCTCGACGATTTGTAGACGTTGACGCCCAATTCGCGAATCTTCTTGCGCAGCGTGTTGCGGTTCAAGCCGAGCAATTCGGCCGCCTTGATCTGGTTGCCGCGCGTTGCCGTCATGGAAGCCAGGACCAGCGGATATTCGACCTCGGACAGGATGCGCTGATAGAGACCTGCCGGCGGCAATTCGCCGGCGAAAGAGGCGAAATAGCGCTGCAGGAAGTGCTCTACCGCCTGGCCGATGGAGAGATCGTCCGGGATCAAATTGCCGCCGCCGGGAACGACCGGCCTTTCGCCTGTCTTCAGCTCGGCTTCGATGATCTCGGCGGATATTTCGTCCTGCGAATAGAGCGCGGCAAGCCGGCGCACCAGGTTTTCCAGTTCGCGCACGTTTCCGGGCCACGGATAGCGCTTCATCAATTCAATGCCGCCGGTCGAAATGCGCTTGGTCTGCAAGCCTTCGCTGGCGCCGATCTTGAAGAAATGCCGCACCAGATCGGGAATGTCTTCCGACCTCTCACGCAAGCCTGGCAGCCGAAGCGGCACGACATTCAGGCGATAGAACAAATCCTCGCGGAAAAGCCCCTGGTTGATCAGCGTGCGCAGATCCTTGTTGGTGGCGGCGACGATGCGCACATCGGTCTTGATCGGGGTGCGCCCGCCGACCGTGGTGTATTCGCCCTGCTGCAGCACGCGCAGCAGCCGCGTCTGCGCTTCCATCGGCATGTCGCCGATCTCGTCGAGGAACAGCGTGCCGCCCTCGGCCTGTTCGAAGCGGCCGGTGGAGCGGTTCTGCGCGCCGGTGAAGGCGCCCTTCTCATGGCCGAACAGTTCCGATTCGATGAGGTCGCGCGGGATTGCCGCCATGTTGATGGCGACGAACGGACCGCCGCGGCGGCGGCCATATTCGTGCAGCGCGCGCGCCACCAGTTCCTTGCCGGTGCCGGACTCGCCCGAGATCATCACCGTCAGATCGGTCTGCATCATGCGCGCCAGCATGCGGTAGATGTCCTGCATGGCGGCCGAGCGTCCGACCAGCGGCATGGCATCCGGCTGCTCTTCCGGCCGCGTATCGATCTTCGGCCGCCGCGGCTCGGACAGCGCCCGGTTGACGATATTGAGCAGCTCGGTCAGGTCGAACGGCTTCGGCAGATACTCGTAAGCACCTGTTTCGGAAGCACGGATCGCCGTCATGAAAGTGTTTTGCGCGCTCATCACGATGACCGGCAGCTCGGGCCGCGCCTTCTTGATGCGCGGCAGCATGTCGAAGGCGTTCTCGTCCGGCATGACAACGTCGGTGATCACCAGATCGCCCTCGCCCGCCGCCACCCAGCGCCACAGCGTCGAGGCGTTGGAGGTCACGCGCACCTCATGGCCGACGCGCGACAGCGCCTGATTGAGCACGGTGCGGATGGCCGCATCGTCGTCGGCGACGAGAATATTGCCGCGAACCGTCATTTGCGGTCTCCTTCGCCTTCATCATCGGCAGTGTCGATGGGTGTTTCTTTCCAGGCCGGCATCAGGATTCGGAAGGTGGTGCCGCGCGGCGTCGAATCGCATTCGATGATGCCGCCATGCTCGCCGACGATTTTCGCCACCAGCGCCAGGCCGAGCCCCGACCCGTTCGGCTTGGTGGTGATGAACGGATCGAACAGGATCGGCAGAATGTCTTCCGAAACGCCGGACCCATTGTCGCGCACGCAGAATTCAAGCGGTAGCGACACGCGGTCCTGGGTTCCGGGAACGGAAACGCGGATGCCCGGCCTGAACGCGGTCGACAGCACGATCTCGCCCTGCGGGTCGCCGCCGATCGCCTCGGCAGCGTTCTTGACCAGGTTGAGAAACACCTGGATCAGTTGGTCGCGGTTGGCGAAAACCGGAGGCAATGATGGATCATAGTCCTCCAATATCCTGATTCTCTTGGCAAAACCGTTCTTCGCGATTGCCTTCACATGGTCCAGCACGACATGGATGTTGACAGGATAGCGGTCAATCGGCCGCTCGTCGGAAAACACTTCCATGCGGTCGACGAGGGAGACGATACGATCGGTCTCGTCGGTGATGAGGCGGGTCAGCGCGCGATCCTCGTCGGACGCCGAGAGTTCGAGCAGCTGTGCGGCGCCACGTATGCCGGACAGCGGGTTCTTGATCTCATGTGCCAGCATGGCGGCAAGGCCGGTGACCGAACGCGCGGCACCCCTGTGTGTCATCTGCCGGTCGATCTTGTCGGCCATCGAGCGTTCCTGGAACATCACCACGATCGAGCCTGGGAATTCCGGCACCGGCGCGACATAGAGATCGACGACCTTCTCGATGCCGAGACGCGGCGACGACACGTCGACACGGTATTCGTTGACCGGCGCACGGCGCTCGCGCACCTGGTCGACCAGTTGCAACAGCGGGCTGCCGAACGGGATCAGCTTGGACAGTGTGTTGCGTGCCAGCATGTTGGCGCTGGAGCGGAAGAAGTCTTCCGCGTCGGCATTGGCGTAGGTGATGAACCCATCGGGATCGACCATGATGACGGGACGGCGGATGGTGTTCAGCACTATACTGGCGGCATCCGCCATGTCGGAGCTCGGTGTGACGGTGGCGTTCATGCGGCGCTCCGCAAGGGCGTGGCTTCGCCGGAAAACACCTCATGCAGCAAGGCAATGACGCGGGCGGGTTCGAAAGAGGTGAGGATGGCTTTCCGCCGCTCATCGGAAACGCCAGCAGCGTGGCGGTCGAGATACCAGCCGAGATGCTTGCGCGCCTGGCGCAAGCCACTTTCGACGCCGTAAAGCGTCAGCATGTCCTCGTAGTGGGAAACGATGTAGTCGGCCATGGCTTGCGGGCTTTCCGGCACGCCCGAGAGCGCGTCGCCCGCAGCCGTCGCCGCAATGCGGCCCGCCGTCCATGGCGCGCCATAATGGGCACGACCGATCATAACCGCGTCGGCGCCCGACTGTTCAAGGATTTCGGCGGCCTCCGCGGGCGAGCCCACATCGCCATTGGCGACCACCGGGATCGAGACGGCGTCCTTGATGCGGGCGATGGCGCCCCAATCGGCCTTGCCTTGATAAAACTGGCAGCGCGTGCGCCCATGCACGGTCACCATTTTAACACCGGCCTCTTCGGCGCGGCGCGCCAAAACGGGTGCATTGAGCGCATTGTCGTCCCAGCCGAGCCGCATCTTGACCGTGACCGGCACTTGGACCGCGCCGATCACCGCTTCGATCAGCGACAACGCATGGTCGAGATCGCGCATCAGCGCCGAGCCGGCATAGCCGCCGGTCACCTTCTTGGCCGGGCAGCCCATATTGATGTCGATGATGTCGGCGCCCTCGCCGGCAGCGATGCGCGCGCCCTCGGCCATGTGCTCGGCCTCGCGGCCGGCAAGCTGGACCATATGGACGGGCAGCCCGGAATGACGGATGCGCAGGTCGCAGCCGGCCCTGCCCTTGGCAAGCTCGCCGCTCGCCACCATTTCCGACACGACCAGGCCCGCGCCATGCGCGTAGGCGCGCTGCCGGAACGGCTCGTCCGTTATTCCCGACATGGGCGCGAGGAAGACGCGGTTGCGGATCGTCACGCCGCCAATGTCGAGCGGCGAAGCCAATTTTGTCACTTCAGGCATGCACAAAAACCAAGCATATCGGATTGCTGCACATTCTCTAGCCATAAGAAAGGCATTGTGCAACGCGCAATGACGTCACATTGCGGCGCATTTGGGAAAATGCTGGCCTTCGCCATAAGCCGCGACTAAGCCTCTCGGCATGACAGACGCAAGCGAAAAACCGGCCGAGGCGACGACCGACAAGGTCGGCGTGGTCATCGTTGCAGCCGGCCGCGGCGCGCGCGCCGGACAGGCCGACGGGCCGAAGCAATATCAGCGCATCGGCGGCCGTGCCGTTATCGCGCGCACGCTGGAGACTTTCCTGGCGCATCCCGAAATTGGTCCCGTCGTCGTCGCCATCCATGCCGATGACCGCGCGCTTTTTGACAAGGCAGCCGGCGTATATGCCGAGCGGGTTACCGCCGTGGTCGGTGGCGAGTCGCGCCAGGCATCGGTCCGGCTCGGCCTGCTGGCGCTGAGGGACCGTACGCCCGGCCGTGTCCTTGTCCATGACGCGGTGCGGCCCTTTGTCGACGCGGCCCTGATCGACCGCACCATTGCGGCCATTGGCGAGCGCCAGGGCGCGCTGCCCGCTTTGCCCGTCGCCGATACGCTGAAGCGCGAGTCGGGCACCGGCATGATCGAGGAGACGGTGCCAAGGGCCGGCCTTCATGCCGCGCAGACGCCGCAGGGCTTTCCGTTCTGGCCGTTGCTCGCCGCGCATGAAAAGGCCCATCATCTAGGCAAGGCGGATTTCACCGACGATGCCGCGATCGCCGAATGGGCGCATATTCCGGTGAAAATCGTCGAGGGATCGCCGGACAATGTCAAATTGACCTGGGCAAGGGATATCGCGATGGCGGATCAACGGCTTACTGGCGAGCGTTTTCCAGACATTCGCACCGGCAATGGCTATGACGTGCACGCCTTCGAGGCTGGCGACCATGTCACTTTGTGCGGCGTCGCCATCCCGCACGGCAAGAAGCTTTCGGGCCATTCGGATGCCGATGTCGGCCTGCACGCGCTGACCGATGCGCTGCTCGCTACTTGCGGCGCCGGCGACATCGGCACGCATTTCCCGCCTTCCGATCCGCAATGGAGGGGCGCGGCGTCAAAGATCTTCGTCGAGCATGCGGCCAGGTTGGTGCGCGAACGCGGCGGCCGCATTGCCAATGCCGACATCACGCTGATCTGCGAGGCGCCGCGCGTCGGCCCGCATCGCGAGGCCATGACCAACGCGTTGTCGGCGATGCTGGGCATTTCCAGCGATCGCATCTCCATCAAGGCGACGACCAACGAAAAACTCGGCTTTGTCGGCCGCGAGGAAGGCATCGCCGCCATCGCCACAGCCAGTGTCGTCTTCCCCGGGGAGGTTCCCGCATGAACAACAGCGATCTTGCCAACGCCCTGCTCCAGGTCTGCCGGCAGCGCGGCATCATGCTGGCGACGGCCGAGAGCTGCACCGGCGGCATGATCATCTCGGCACTGACCGACATTGCCGGCTCGTCCGCTGTCGTCGATCGCGGCCTCATCACCTATTCCGATGAAGCAAAGATGGAGATGCTCGGCGTCTCGCCCGCCACACTCGAGGCGCATGGCGCCGTCTCGCGCGAAACGGTTCTGGAGATGGCGGCGGGCGCTCTGGCGCGCTCGCGCGCCGGGCTGGCGCTTGCCGTCACCGGCATTGCCGGCCCAGGCGGCGGTTCGCCGGAAAAACCGGTCGGCCTCGTCTGGTTCGGAGTTGCCCTAAGACGTGGGCCGGTGGCTGCCGAGCTCAATATGTTTGCCGACAATGGCCGCGACTTCATCCGCCGCGAGACGGTCAAGCATGCGCTGGAGATCGGGCTGCGCGCGCTCGGCGACACTCATGAGATGGGCGTCGTTCCGTAGATGACGTCCGCACGTTTTTCGAAGGCTTCGGAAAACATGCGGAAGGCGCGATCGAACATGGTGCCCATCACCACGCCGAGGATGCGGCTCTTGAACTCGTAGTCGATGAAGAAGCGGACGTTGCAGCCGCCGCCGTCGGCCGGCTCGAAGCGCCAGATATTGCTCAGATATTTGAACGGTCCATCGATGTATTTGACATCGATTGTGTTCTCGTCCGGCTTCAGCAGCACCTGCGTCGTAAAGGTCTCGCGGATCGCCTTGTAGCCGATGCTCATATCGGCGAGGAGAATGGTGCGGCCGTCACGCTCCTTGCGCGAGCGCACCGTCAGCGCCTCGCACAGCGGCAGAAATTCAGGATAGGTCTCGATATCGGCGACCAGCGCAAACATCTGCTCCGGCGTGTGGGCAACGCGGCGTGTGGCTTCGAATTTCGGCATTGAAGCAGGATTTAACTGGCTTTTTTGAGCTGCGCCTCACGCGCCGCCCGCAGCCTGGCGAAATCGTCACCGGCATGATGCGAGGAGCGCGTCAGCGGGCTCGACGCCACCAGCAGGAAACCCTTGGTCTTGCCGATCGTCGCGAAGGAGTTGAACTCCTCCGGCGTGACGAAGCGGATCACCGGGTGGTGTTTCTTCGACGGCTGCAGATACTGGCCAATGGTCATGAAGTCGACATTGGCCGAGCGCAGGTCGTCCATCAGTTGCAGGATCTCGTTGCGCTCTTCGCCGAGGCCGACCATGATGCCGGACTTCGTGAAGATCGACGGGTCGAGCTCCTTGACCCGCTGCAACAGCCGGATCGAGTGGAAATAGCGAGCACCCGGCCGCACCGTCAGGTAGTTCGACGGCACGGTTTCGAGATTGTGGTTGAAGACATCGGGCTTGGCCGCCACGACGATCTCCAGCGCGCCCTCCTTGCGCAGGAAATCGGGCGTCAGGATTTCGATCGTGGTCAAGGGCGTCGCTGCTCGGATCGCCCGGATAACCTCGGCGAAATGCTGCGCGCCGCCATCGGCGAGATCGTCGCGGTCGACCGAGGTGATGACGACATGGGTCAGCCCCATCTGCTTGACGGCATGCGCGACACGCGCCGGCTCATCGGCATCGAGCGCGGTGGGAATGCCGGTGGCGACATTGCAGAAGGCGCAAGCGCGCGTGCAGATCTCGCCCATGATCATGAAGGTGGCGTGCTTCTTTTCCCAGCACTCGCCGATATTGGGGCAGCCGGCCTCTTCGCACACGGTGACCAGCTTGTGCGACTTCACGATCTCGCGGGTTTCGGCATAGCCCTTCGACATCGGCGCCTTGACGCGGATCCAGTCGGGTTTGCGCAGCACGTCCTGATCAGGCTTGTGTGCCTTCTCGGGGTGCCGCAGGCGCGGCGCGTTGGCGATCGTGTCGAGAACAGTGACCATCTCAAACCTGACTTGTTGGCGTCTGCCCGTCGGCATTCGCCCTTCTGACGTCATCTAGGACTTTTCGGTGCAAAGAAAAAGGCCGCGGCGGCGCATGCCGCCACAGCCTTTTTCGCATAGCGGTAGTCTAGCGGCGTATGAGCCGCCCGGCAAAGATCAGCAGGCAGGCGCCGATGAAGCCGGTGATCAGGTAGGCGAGCCAGCCGACACCGAAGGGTTCGATGTTGAGCGCCCTGAGAATTGCGTTCAGCACCACCGCGCCGACAATGCCCATAATGATGTTCATCAAGACGCCGGTATTGCTCTTCATGACCATCTCGGCCAGCCACCCGGCCAAACCGCCGATGATGATGGCCGCAATCCAGCCCACGCCATTCACGTCCATATGCCAACTCCTCCAGTGTCAGGTGAAAATGCATCCGGAAACGAACTGTCTTGCCGTAAGGTTCCTCCGGCGCATGCGTCTGAGTCTCGCGGCACCAATTTATCACGCGTTGAGCGCACGGCCATAGGCATCGAGCACGCTTTCCTTCATCATCTCCGACAGCGTCGGATGCGGGAAGATGGTGTGCATCAGCTCTTCCTCGGTGGTCTCCAGGTTCATCGCCACGACAAAGCCCTGGATCAGCTCCGTCACCTCGGCGCCGACCATATGCGCGCCGAGCAGCTGGCCGGTCTTCTTGTCGAAGATGGTCTTGATGAAGCCCTGGTCCTCGCCAAGCGCGATCGCCTTGCCGTTGGCGCCGAACTGGAAACGGCCGACGCGGATGTCCTTGCCTTCGGCCTTGGCCTTGGCTTCGGTGAGCCCGACCGAGGCGACCTGCGGGTTGCAATAGGTGCAGCCCGGGATCTTCAGCTTGTCTGTCGCATGCACGCCGGGGAAATTGGCGATCTTCTCGATGCAGACCACGCCTTCATGCTCGGCCTTGTGGGCGAGCATCGGCGGTCCGGCGACATCGCCGATAGCGTAGATGCCGGGAACGTTGGTCTTGCCATAGCCGTCAATGACGACGCAGCCGCGATCGGTCTTCACGCCGAGCGTCTCGAGGCCGAGATTATCGATGTTGCCCTGCACGCCGACGGCCGAGATCATGCGGTCGGCGGTGATCTTCTCGACCTTGCCGTCCTTCATCTCGACATGGGCGGTGATCGAGTTGGCACCCTTCTCGACCTTGGTCACCTTGGCCTCGAGGATGATTTTCATGCCCTGCTTCTCGAACTGCTTCTGCGCGAATTTCGAGACCTCGGCATCCTCGACCGGCATCACCGCCGGCAAAAGCTCGACCACCGTCACCTCGGCGCCCATGGTGCGGTAGAAGGAGGCGAACTCGATGCCGATGGCGCCCGAACCCATGACCAGCAGCGACTTCGGCATCTCCTTCGGCACCATCGCCTCGAAATAGGTCCAGATCAGCTTGCCGTCCGGCTCGATGCCGGGCAGCGCGCGCGGCCGGGCGCCGGTGGCGAGAATGATGTGCTTGGCGGTATAGGTCCCCTCGCCCTTGACGCCCTTCGGCACCGGCGGCTGCGGCTCCATCGGTTTCTTGGCCGTCTTGGAAACGACGATTTCACCTGGCTTTGAAAGCTTGGCCTCGCCCCAGATAACGTCGACCTTGTTCTTCTTCATCAGGAAGGCGACGCCGCCATTGAGCCTCAACGACACTTTGCGCGAGCGGTCGACGACAGCGGCCGTGTCGGCGCTGACCTTGCCGCCTTCGAGCTTCAGGCCGTAGTCCTTCAGATGGTCGGAATAGTGCATGATCTCGGCCGAGCGCAGCAGCGCCTTGGTCGGGATGCAGCCCCAGTTGAGGCAGATGCCGCCGAGATGCTCACGCTCGACGATGGCAGTCTTGAAGCCGAGCTGGGCGGAGCGCACCGCCGTGACATAGCCGCCGGGGCCTGAGCCGATGATGATGACGTCGTAGGATTCAGCCACGGGGTTTCTCCCTGATTTTTCTCTAGAGTTCCAGCATCACGCGCACCAATGGCGCCAGCGCCTGGCCGATATTTCGCGTGTTTTCGGCATCGAGATGGACGCCGTCGATCGGTGTGGTCTCGGCCACCGTGCCGGCATCGAAAAAGCCGCAGCCGGCCTCGTCGGCGAGCGCGGAATATTGCGGCGCCAGCCGCTTCGAGGCCTCGTCGCCGCCGGCAAACATTTCCTTGAATTCGGCATTGTCGGTGCGGCTGACCGCTGGTGGCGCGACGATCAGGATTTGCGGCGCGGCCCAGTCGAACGGATAATCGTGGCCGCGCACGATGTCGATCAGCCGCTGCACCCCCTGCTTGGCCGCGACCGGATTGCCGTGGATCCAGGGCTTCATGTCGTTGGCGCCGAGCATGATGATGATCAGGTCGAGCGGCGCATGGCTGGTCAGGATCGTCGGCAGCACCTTGGCGCCGTTGCGGTCCGCACCGGCCAGATGGTCGTCGAATGCCGTGGTGCGACCGTTCAGCCCTTCGGCGATGACCTCGATATCATCGTCGCCCAGCGCCGCCTTGAGCACGCTCGGCCAGCGATCTTCCAGAGCATGGCGGCCAAGGCTCGCCGCGTCGTAGCCCCAGGTCAGGGAATCGCCATAGCAGAGGATCGTCTTCATGCACCCGCACCCGCCTCCGCCCTAAGCCCGCGCCGCACGCGCCATCCCACGAACAGCCACTGCACGATAACCGTGGCGATGCTTGGCAAAATCAGACCGGCGCCAAAGTGAAGATCGCCTGACCACTGGGCCTTGCCCGGCGGTTGCGAGAAGGTCCAGGCAATCAGCCCGATTCCGGCCAGCACGAACAACGCAATCCCAACAATCCCCGCCAGGTTTATCGCCCTTTGCGGATTTGGCACGAACTGCGCGATGAAAAATGCCACCGTCGCAACGATGGTGACCAGCGCCGAAACCATGAAGACCAGGATGTATTCCGAATTCGCATTGGTGGCGATTGCCAGCCACAGCGCCACCAGCCCGCCGGCCAGGCCGGAAAGGATCAGGGCGAAAAGGCTGGTGACGAATTTCCGCACAGCCTTTTTCCTTCCTAGACTAGCATGCCCATCGGATTTTCGATCATGCGCTTGAAGGCGACCAGAAGTTCGGCGCCGAGCGCACCGTCGACGGCGCGGTGATCGGTCGACAGCGTCACCGACATGATATTGGCGATTTTGATCTCGCCATTCTTGACCACCGGCCGCTGCTCGCCCGCACCCACCGCCAGGATCGTCGCATGCGGCGGGTTGATGACGGCGGCAAAGTCCTTGATGCCGAACATGCCGAGATTGGAGACCGCCGTCGTGCCGCCTTGATATTCCTCCGGCTTCAGCTTGCGGCTGCGGGCACGGCTCGCCAGATCCTTCATCTCGTTGGAGATAGTGGACAGCGTCTTTTCGTCGGCGTGGCGGATGATCGGCGTGATCAGGCCGCCGGGGATTGACACGGCAACGCCGACATCGGCGTGCTTGTGCTTGACCATGGCGCTTTCGGTCCACGATGCATTGGCATCCGGCACCGCCATCAGCGCCATCGCCATCGCCTTGATCACCATGTCGTTGACCGAGAGTTTGTAGACGGGAGCCTCGCCCTTGTCGGTCTTCTTCGTCGGAGCAGCCGCATTGATCTGTGTGCGCAGCGCCAGCAGCGCATCGAGCTCGCAGTCGAGCGTCAGGTAGAAATGCGGGATGGTTGTCTTGGCCTCGACCAGGCGGCGCGCAATGGTCTTGCGCATATTGTCGTGCGGGACGAGCTCATAGGACCCTTCGGCAAACAGCTTCAGCACCTGTTCGTCCGACATCGCCTTGGGTGCCGCAGCCGGAGCCGCAGGTGCCGGAGCGCCGGCAGGTGCGGCTTTCGCGGCCGGTGCAGCCTTGGCGCCACCGCCGGCAATCGCCGCCTCGACATCGGCCTTGACGACACGGCCATGCGGGCCGGTGCCGGTTACGGCGGACACGTCGACTCCGGCATCCTTGGCGATGCGACGAGCCAGCGGCGAAGCGAAGGTGCGCTCGCCTGACGATTGGCTGATCTCCCCCCTTGTGGGGGAGATGGCCGGCAGGCCAGAGGGGGGCGCGACAGACTGAGAGGTCGGCGGGGCAGCGCCCCCCTCTGTCGACTTCGTCGACATCTCCCCCACGGGTGGGGAGATTGACGCCTTATCCTGCTTGGCATCGGCTTTCGCGGGCGCGGCATCGCCACCACCCTTTGCCGCCGCCCCTGCATCCTCGCCTTCGCCGGCGAGAATGGCGATCAGCGCATTGACCTTGACGCCTTCGGTGCCGGCCGGAACGACCAGCTTGGCGACCGTGCCCTCATCGACGGCCTCGACTTCCATCGTCGCCTTGTCGGTCTCGATCTCGGCGATCACGTCGCCCGGCGAAACCTTGTCGCCTTCCTTGACCAGCCACTTGGAAAGATTGCCCTCTTCCATCGTGGGCGACAGCGCCGGCATGGTGATGTTGATTGGCATGATGTCCTCCCGACCGGCTCAGCGATACGTGACGGCTTTGACCGCCTCGATGACCTCGCCGACATTGGGCAAGGCCAGCTTTTCGAGGTTCGCCGCATAAGGCATCGGCACGTCCTTGCCGGCGATGGTGATGACCGGCGCGTCGAGGAAATCGAAGGCGCGCTGCGAAACCTGGTTGGCGATGTGGTCGCCGACCGAACTTTGCGGGAAACCTTCTTCGACCACGATCAAGCGGTTGGTCTTCTTCACCGAGGCAATGACGGTGTCGAGGTCGAGCGGACGGATGGTCCTGAGATCGATGATCTCGGCATCGATGCCCATGCCGCGCAGCTCGGCTTCCGCCTTGATGGCATAGGTCATGCCGATGCCGAACGAGACGATGGTGACGTCCTTGCCCTGCTTGTGAATGCGGGCCTTGCCGATCGGCAGCACGAAATCGTCAAGCTTCGGCACGTCGAAGGACTGGCCGTAGAGGATTTCGTTTTCGAGGAAGATGACCGGGTTCGGATCGCGGATCGCTGCCTTGAGCAGGCCCTTGGCGTCGGCCGCCGTATACGGCATCACCACCTTTAGCCCGGGAATATGGCTGTACCAGGCGGCATAGCACTGCGAATGCTGGGCGCCGACGCGGGCGGCAGCCCCGTTCGGTCCGCGGAACACGATCGGTGCGCCCATCTGGCCGCCCGACATATAGAGCGTCTTGGCGGCGGAGTTGATGATCTGGTCGATCGCCTGCATGGCGAAGTTGAAGGTCATGAATTCGACGATCGGCTTCAGGCCGGCCATCGCCGCACCGACGCCGACGCCGGCAAAGCCGTGCTCGGTGATCGGCGTGTCGACGACGCGGCGCGGCCCGAATTCCTGCAGCAGCCCTTGCGTGATCTTGTAGGCGCCCTGGTATTCCGCGACCTCCTCGCCCATGACGAAGACATCGCCGTCGCGGCGCATTTCCTCGGCCATGGCATCGCGCAAGGCCTCGCGCACCGTGGTCGAGACCATCTCGGTGCCGGCGGGAATATCGGGATCGACCGCAGGTTTGGCCGCCGGAGCGGCGGGAACTGCCTTCGGAGCCTCGCCGGCATCCTGGGGAGCCGCTTTTGAACCTTCCTCGGCTGCATCGGTCCGCTGACCGCCAGCGGAAACGGCATCCTGGGTGGAGCCAGGCTTGCCGCTCTTTTCGACGTCGCCTGCACTTTCGCCGTCCTGCAGCAACACGGCGATCACCGCATTGACCTTGACGCCTTCGGTGCCGGCGGGAACCACGATCTTGCCGATCGTGCCTTCATCGACGGCCTCGACTTCCATCGTCGCCTTGTCGGTTTCGATCTCGGCGATGACATCACCGGCGACGACCTTGTCGCCCTCGTTCTTCAACCACTTGGAAAGATTGCCCTCTTCCATGGTCGGCGAGAGAGCGGGCATGAGAATTTCGATCGGCATGTCCTTGCCCTCCCGTTACAATACGATGTCGGTCCAGAGCTCGGACGGATCCGGCTCTGCGTCGTGCTGGGCAAATTCGGCAGCGTCGGCGACGATGTCGCGGACTTCCTTGTCGATGTTCTTGAGCTCGTCCTCGGTCGCCCACTTCTTGGCCGTCAGCCGCGCCTTGACCTGCTCGATCGGATCATGATCCGAGCGCATCTTCTGCACTTCTTCCTTGGAGCGGTATTTCGCGGGATCCGACATCGAGTGACCGCGATAGCGATAGGTCTGCATCTCGAGGATGATCGGACCGTTGCCGGCACGGCACCATTCGGTCGCCTGATCGCCGGCGGATTTGACCGCACGCACATCCATGCCGTCGACCTGAATGCCGGGAATCTTGAACGAGGCGCCGCGATGCGAAAAATTGGTTTCGGCCGACGAGCGCGACACCGAAGTGCCCATGGCGTAGCGGTTGTTCTCGATGATGTAGATCACCGGCAGCTTCCACAGCGAGGCCATGTTGAAGCTTTCATAGACCTGACCCTGGTTGGCAGCGCCATCGCCGAAATAAGTCAGCGACACATTGTTGTTGTCGCGGTAGCGGTTGGCGAAGGCGAGACCGGTGCCGAGCGAGACCTGCGCGCCGACAATGCCGTGGCCGCCGTAAAAATGCTTCTCCTTGGAGAACATGTGCATGGAGCCGCCCTTGCCCCTCGACAGGCCACCACGGCGTCCGGTCAGCTCTGCCATGACGCCGCGCGGGGAAAGTTCCATCGCCAGCATGTGGCCATGGTCGCGATAGGCGGTGATCATCTGGTCGCCGTTGATCAGCGACATCTTCATGCCGGTGACGACCGCTTCCTGGCCGATATAGAGGTGGCAGAAGCCGCCGATAAAGCCCATGCCGTAGAGCTGGCCGGCCTTTTCCTCGAAGCGGCGGATAAGCAGCATGTGCCGGTAGGCGGCAAGCTCCTCGTCCTTGGTGAAGTCAGCCGGCTTGGGGGCGGAAAGCCCCGTTGATTTGGCGGACGTCGATTTAACGGATTTGGCAGGCGCTTTTTTGGCGGCGGTGGCCATGCATCACTCCCTGTTGGCGTCTCTTTGCGGACACTAAAGCAGACCATGTCTGCTCCGGGGAGGATCAGCTCCTCCCCACCGATTGGAGGGAAGCTAACATGCGAGACCGCGTTTCGCCATGCAGAAAAATGCATGGCTGGCATGCGCCTAAACGCCCAGAATCATTAGAGATAACAGCGATTAACTGAAACTTGGTTATTTCGAATTGGCCGGCAGCATGATGGTGATTTCATCGGGCTGGGACAGATTGAGCGCCCGGCGTGCCTGCTCGTCGAGCATATCCTTTTCAAGCGTACCCTCATGCATCAGCTGGACACGCCGCTCCAGATCGACCCGGCGCGCCTTGATGGCATCGTACTTGGCCTGCAATTCGATGGTCTGCGCTTCGAGCTGATATTTGGAATTGATGCCGAACTCGCCATGATAGGCATGGAAGCCGAAATAGGCCAGGAACGCCACGCAAAGGGACGGGATGATCAGCCGGCCGGTGTTTCTCTGCTTGTGCTGGCGTGTCCACATGGTCGCAATCCTTTGACCGCCATTTGTCGCTCGATTGTGCTTAATGGACGGTTACGGACAGGTGCATTAGCCAGCGGCCGCAACGAAAAAGGGCGGGAAAATCCCGCCCTTCCATCGTTTTCGCCAGTTCGGCAGAATTTAGGCTTTGACCACCGACTTGCCAGCGTAGCGCGCCTGCTTGCCGAGCTCTTCCTCGATGCGGATCAGCTGGTTGTACTTGGCCATGCGATCCGAGCGCGACAGCGAACCGGTCTTGATCTGCCCGCAATTGGTGGCGACGGCGAGGTCGGCGATGGTCGAATCCTCGGTTTCGCCCGAACGGTGCGACATGACGGCTGTGTAGCCTGCCTTGTGCGCGGTCTCGACAGCGTCGAGCGTTTCGGTGAGCGAGCCGATCTGGTTGACCTTGACCAGGATCGAATTGGCGACACCCATGCGGATGCCGTCGCGCAGCCGCGCCGTGTTGGTGACGAAGAGGTCGTCGCCAACCAGCTGCGTCTTGTTGCCGATCAAATCGGTCAGGTACTTCCAACCCTCCCAGTCGTCCTCGGCCAGGCCGTCCTCGATCGAGATGATCGGATAGTCGGCGGCGAGCTTGGCCAGGTACTTGGCCTGCGCCTTGGGATCGCGGGTCTTCTTCTCGCCCTCATAGACGTAATTGCCGTCCTTGAAGAATTCGGTCGCCGCACAGTCGAGACCGAGCGCGATCTCTTCGCCCGGCTTGAAGCCGGCCTTCTCGATCGATTCCATGATGAAATCGAGCGCCACCGGCGCACTCTTCAGATTGGGCGCGAAGCCGCCTTCGTCGCCGACATTGGTGTTGTGGCCGGCATCCTTGAGCTTCTTGCGCAGCGTGTGGAAGATTTCCGAGCCCCAGCGCACGCCTTCGCGCAAAGTCGGCGCGCCGACCGGCAGGATCATGAATTCCTGGAAATCGATCGGATTGTCGGCATGCGCTCCGCCATTGATGATGTTCATCATGGGCACCGGCAGTAAATGCGCCTTGGTGCCGCCGACATAGCGGTAGAGTGGCAGGCCGGCGGCTTCCGCTGCTGCCTTGGCGACCGCCAGCGAAACGCCGAGAATGGCGTTGGCGCCGAGCCGGCTCTTGTTGGGCGTGCCGTCGAGCTCGATCATGGTCTGGTCGATGTGGATCTGGTTTTCGGCTTCCATGCCGCCGATCGCCTCGAACAGCTCGCCATTGACGGCCTCGACCGCCTTGAGCACGCCCTTGCCGAGATAGCGGGCGCCACCGTCGCGCAGTTCGACGGCCTCATGCGCGCCGGTCGACGCGCCGGACGGCACCGCGGCGCGGCCCATCGAGCCGTCTTCGAGAACGACGTCGACCTCGACGGTCGGATTTCCACGGCTGTCCAGGATTTCACGCCCGACAATGTCGATGATGGCGGTCATTGCGATGTCCCCGATTGATCGATTGAAAGCGTCGCGCCCCTCTTAGCCAAAGTGCCGCAAAAGGCAATCAGGAATGGCATGAAATAATAGCGACGATCGCCCCATGCGGCCAGGCCCAGGGGCCATGGGCGACGCCATCTGACGCAAACAACAACCCCTACCTGACCTCATATGTCTACGCCCATGGGGCGGATGCCCCTCCCCCTTTTATCGCGGCAATGCCTTTGTCACGAAATACCAGACGGCACACAAACTCCAGCCGATGCTTCAAAAGAGGCTACCGCCAACGTGACAAACTTCACAATGCAGAGAATTCGAAGATGTTAGGGTCACATCTACAACGCGGACTATTTGACGACGACAGTGAAATCAACAAACTTGAACTCTTTGGGGAGGTGGCAATGGCAGCGATTTCAGGTACTGGCTGGGAACTTCTTATTAGCCGCAGAGTCGAGCATATGAGGGGCACCAGACGCAGGACGGTCGGTACCTATAAAGTCTTCCACAACGGCACGGCAGTAACGGGTCTATCGGGGTTCGTGTGTGAATCTCGCGGCCCTGGCGACAATTCCAAAGAAGACAATGGCAGGCGCATCGAGCCCGGAACCTATCCACTGGCGACACAGGCCGGAGGCAAATATGTGACCATCGGCTACACTGGCGCCAAGACGCCACCCAAACCTGGACTCGAACTGCTGAAGACCAACAAGCGCACCGAAATCCTGATCCATCCGGGCGTCAATTTCCTGTCCAGCGTCGGATGCATCAACCCAACGAAGAAGGTGAGCGGTCCGCTTTCCGACATGGATTTCACGGAGAGCCGGACACGCGTAATCGCCCTCATTGACGATCTGAAAACCTTTGCCGGCGGTGGCTTCCCGAAAAGCAACGGCAAGCGAATTCCCAATGCTTCGGTGGTCGTCGAAGGCGAACCGGTGCTGTCGACCGAGAGTGTCGAGAGCGTGCTCGAAGCGGTTGCGGGCGATCCGAACAAGGGTTTGCCGGCAGCGGTCTTCCAGAAATTCGCGCCGAGACCGGCAAGCGGTTCCAAGCGAACAATCTATGACGGTTACATCGGCGCCTTTACCTCCGACAAGGGCCTCAAGGCACTTGGCGATCATGGCGTGTGCAACAATTATGATCGGCTGATGCATTTCTTCGCTCAAGCGGCGATGGAAACCGGTGGCTTCACCCTCATTCGCGAATCCCTGACCTACACGACCGTGGCGGCAATCCGGAACGCATGGAGGTCGCGAGCCGCGGGCAAGACCGATCAGTGGATCGGGGACAACCTGCTGCGCAAGCCGCAAGCCCTAGGCGACTGGGCCTATGGCGGCCGCATGGGCAATGTGAAAGGAACGTTGGACGGCTTCAATTTCCGCGGCGGCGGCACGTTCCAGACCACCGGGCGCGACGCGTACACGGCCAAGGGCAAGCTCGCCAAGGTTGACCTCGCCAATCATCCTGAACTGATCGAGGATCCGCAGACTTCGCTGCTCGCAGCTTGCGCCGAATGGAAAGGGTCAGGCTGCAATGCCTTTGCCGATGCCGGCCTGATCAAAAAGATCTCGCGCGCGATCAACGTCGGCAACGCCAATTCCGCCACGCAGGCCAATGGCGAAGCGGATCGGATCGCCTGGCACGAAAAGGTTTTCAAGGCGGTGAAGAATGCCGGACTCCTCGGCTGAGCATGCCTCGGATCACGTTCGACAACACCACGTCATCATAATTCAGAGATAACAATCTCTGTGTCGACTAGGATGGTGATGCGCGGGGCGAAACAGGAGGAGTTTCGCCATGTCCGAGTTGAGCGGTATCGTGAGTTTGTTCCTGATCGCGGCGGCGTTCCTGACGTCCTGCGATACGCAGCAGCCGCCCAGGGCGGCGACGCAGCTGTCTACGCTTCATGCAGCAGAATAATTTAGAAACTGTCGGGTTGCACTGAAAAGGCCCCCGTTTCGGAATTCGGGGGCCTTTTCACGTCAGGCGTCAGCGCAGCTGATCAATGCCAATACGGCGTGACCTTGTAGTAATCATAGGAAGCATCACGTGCGGCCTCGCCATCGGCGCCGGCCAGTTCATTGATCGAATAGGCGGGTGCTGCCTTCAGCTGCTCCTTCGAGAACGGCACGACATAGCCGCCCTTGTCCTCGTCATAGTCGAGGCTCGCCCACGGAATGGCGTGATACTTCTCGCCAATGCCGAGAAATCCACCGAACCCGATCACCGCGAACATGATGCCGTTCGACGTCTTGTCGAGCATGATGTCCTCGATGCTGCCGATGCTCGTGCCTTCGGTGTTGTAGACCGACGTGCCGATGACGCGCGAAGCGGCGATGGCTTCGGTGTGGCCTGTCTGGGTGGTCATGGCTGCTGCTCCTCATGTCGTTGATCGATACTTTGACAATGAGGGGCGCGGGCGAAAGTTCCCGTTTTTTCGAGCGGCGGGCGGTTACTCCGCGAGGATGAACGTCACCTTCATGTTGACGCGATAGGCCGCGATCCTGCCGTCCTCGACGACGATCTTCTGGTCCTGGATCCAGGCGCCTTCGACGTTCTTCAGGGTCTTTGAGGCGCGCTCAATCCCCTTCTCGATGGCGTCCTGAAAGCTCTTTTTCGACGACGACGTGATTTCGGTGACGCGGGCGACGGACATGGCTTCCTCCTGCCAAGACGCTCATTTGCAGCAGCGAGCCTACAGCCCGCTTATGCCTTCCACAAGCAGGGCAGCGCGCGCGCCATGCCGAAACCATCAGCCTCGGTTCAGGTCAGCAGCATTCTTGGCGATGCGGTCGAACGCCATCAGTCTTTCGAGCAGCGCCGGCATGTCCTTCAGTGGCAGCATGTTGGGCCCGTCGGAGGAGGTCGAATTGTCGGGATCCTGGTGGGTCTCTATGAACACGCCGGCGACGCCGACGGCAACGGCAGCCCGCGCCAGCGTCTCGACAAAGCGGCGCTCGCCACCGGAGGAACCGCCCTGCCCGCCTGGCTGCTGCACCGAATGGGTGGCGTCGAAAATCACCGGCGCGCCGATCTGGGCCATCACAGGCAAAGCCCGCATGTCCGACACCAGCGTGTTGTAGCCGAAAGACGCGCCGCGCTCGGTGGTCAGCACATTGTGGTTGCCCGAACCGGTGATCTTGGCCACCACGTTCTTCATGTCCCAGGGCGCCAGGAACTGCCCCTTCTTGACGTTGATCACCTTGCCGGTCTTGGCCGCGGCGACCAGCATGTCGGTCTGGCGCGACAGGAAGGCCGGAATCTGCAGCACATCGACATGGGGTGCGACGATCGCGCACTGCTCCTCGGTGTGGACATCGGTCAGAATGGGAAGCGAAAACGCCTTGCGCAACTCGTCGAACACCGGAAGCGCCACGTCCATGCCGGCGCCGCGCGTTGCCGACAGCGAGGTGCGGTTGGCCTTGTCGTAGCTGGTCTTGTAGACGAGGCCGATGCCGAGCTTGCCGGTCAGTTCCTTCAGCGCGCCGGCCATGTCGAAAGCGTGCTGGCGCGATTCGAACTGGCACGGGCCGGCGATCAACGCCAAGGGCCCGCTGTTGTCGAAGACGACGTTGCCGACGGTTACCGACGAATTCGGCGCCAGCGAATTGGGCCCTTGCGGCTTGCTCATGGGGTCTCCCGGAAGATGAAAGCCGCGCCCTGTCCGGATGCCGGCTGCACGACGATTTCGTTGCCCGCTATATCGTGCCCGACGGCGTTGTCTGCAAGCAGCCTCGCGACAGCGCCGACACTGCGGACTGAAAAGACAATCGCGGCGAAGCGAACTCTTGTCGGCGCACCGGCCGGAATGTCGAAGCGCGCGGTGAAAGCCGCAGGATCCAGAACGGTCAGACGCGCATTCGGCAGGTCGAAGACCGCGCTGCTCTGCTGCTCCGAGCCAACCACTGTCGAGATCAGGCTGATCTGTGTGGAAGGCACATCGCTGACCGCAACGATTTCGGCAATGCCGGTCACGCCATTGGCATGAGCCTGCAGCGCCGTACGGTCGATTTGAGGGGCGTTGATCCGCTCGCAAGCGAACAGAAAGGCGTCCATCGTCTCGGCGCCGGCGGCGAAAGCCAGTTTGAACGAGGCCATGTCGCTCTTTCCGGCCGTGTCGGTGAAGGCGCGGGAAAAGCTCAGTACGTCTCCCGCCGACAGGCCGGCTTTGATAAAGCGCGCATGGTCCGCATCGGCATCGTCGGTGGCCAGCACCACGGCGGAAAAGCCCTCATCGCCCAGCCTCGCGCGATAGAGCCGGTCGCGCGCGACAAAGACATTGCCGCCGGCGATCGCACTCGCTGCCAGCTGTTCGTTCCCAACCGCCAGCGGTTCGAGATAGGTGCCGTCGGCAAGGAAGACGCAGCAATTTTCGGTGCCGAAGGGATGAATGCCGGTTGGCGCGACGATGAAGCCAAGCGATGTCAGCCGCGCCCGCGCCACGGCGAGGCTCGCCGTCGGCAGCACCAGATGGTCAAGCGGATGGGTCGTGCTGGTCATGCCGGCGCGGTGTGCATCATTCCCGAAATTGGTTCAAGGCCTCTTGCCGGCCCGATCAGGCCGTCGCCACGATATCGGCCGAATAGCGCAATTCGCGCAAGGGTTTGACCCGGCTGGTCGTCTCGGCATAGAGCGGGTGCGCCTTGTATGCGGCAAGCGCGGCATCATCCTCGAACTCGGCATAGACGACCACGTCGATCGCATCCGACAGCGGATCGACCTTGCTGTTGAGCGTCACCTCGAAGAGGCTTGAATGCGGGATCTTGCCCAGTGTGAGCAAGCCTGTGCGCACGGCCTCGACATCGTCCTTGCGCCGCGCGCTGAAGAAAACGATATGCCGGATCACGCCTGCCTCCACGTTCGATTTGCAGCATGTTTTGTGTGAGCGGGACCGTCGCGTCAACCGCCACGATGTCGCGCCCGGCAATGCCGGCAGGCGACTTTGCAGAGGCGCAAAAAGCTAGGCTTTGCCGGTGACGTAGCGCACGACGCGCGACATCTCCCTGACCGTCGTGTCGAGATAGCGGCCCTGATTGTAGAGGCCGTCCCAGATCAGGAAAAAGGCGATGGCGACGATGACGATGACATAACGCATGGCTGAAACTAACGTATGTGGCTGTTCGTAACCATAGCGATTTCGCCGAGGGCCGCGCTCTCCCGCGGATTCTGGCCTCAGGCCGGCAAGCTGGGCCAGCGCCGCACGAAGCTTGCCTCTTGAAGTTTCGGCCAATGCCATGGAAGATTGTGGCGAAAATTCACGCAGGCTACGGCGTTCGCGCCTGGCGAATGAAAGTGGAGGATGTGGAGGCCGGCAGATCTTGCGCCGCCCCCGCGGAAGTCCAGGGGGGTGTGAGATGGCTGTCAGGGAATACAAAGGCATCGGCGACGCCATCAGGCTGGACGAACTCAATTTCGCCGAGATGGTCAAGGGCCTGCCGGCCAAGGCGCGCATGGTGCTGTCGGCGGCGATGAAATTGCCGCGCGGTTCGCTGAAGGTGAGGATGCCGGATGGCCGGGCGGTTCTTGTCGGCGGCAACGGACCCGGCCCGGATGCCGAACTGGTGTTGAAGAACTGGCGCCTGCCCGGCCGTGCCTTTTCCGGCGGCACCATCGGCGTTGCCGAATCCTACATGGACGGCGACTGGGAAAGCCCTGATGTAACCAGCTTCCTGGAATTGTTCGTCGTCAACTCGGCCGTTGGCGAACGCATTGCCGGCGGCGCCAACTGGCTCATCAACACGGTCCAGCGCATCCGCCACTGGTTCAACGAAAACACCCGCACAGGCTCGAAGCGCAACATCTCGGCGCATTACGATCTCGGCAACGCCTTCTACAAGCAATGGCTCGATCCCAGCATGACCTATTCGTCGGCGCTCTATGCGACCGGCGCCAACGACCTGGAAAGCGCTCAGGCCGCCAAATACCGCGCGCTGGCCAAGGATACGGGTATCGGCAAGAAGGACCATGTGCTCGAGATCGGCTGCGGCTGGGGCGGTTTTGCCGAATTTGCCGCGCGCGAGATCGGCTGCCGCGTCACCGGCCTGACCATCAGCCGCGAACAGCACGATTTCGCCAAGGCGCGCATCCAGAAGGCGGGACTGTCTGACAAGGTCGACATCAAGCTGCAGGATTACCGAGACGAAACGGGCACTTACGACCGCATCGCCTCGATCGAGATGTTCGAGGCGGTCGGCGAAAAATATTGGCCGGTATTTTTCGGCAAGATGAAGGCATGCCTGAGGCCCGGCGGCACCGCCGGCCTGCAGATCATCACCATCAACGAGGCCGCTTACGACACCTATCGGGCGCGGCCGGATTTTATCCAGCGCTATGTCTTTCCAGGCGGCATGCTGCCGACGCCGTCGATCCTGAAGACGCTGGGCAGCGACCATGGCCTTGCCCATCTGCGCGAGCGCGTCTTTCCGGACGACTATGCCCGCACGCTTGCCGAATGGCGCAACCGCTTCTGGGCGTCGTGGGAAAAGATCGTCCCGCTCGGCTTCGACGACCGCTTCAAGAAGCTTTGGGAATTTTATCTCCACTATTGCGAAGCCGGCTTTAGAGCCAGCTACATCGACGTGCGCCAAGTGGTCTACAAAGCCTGATCCGAAGCGTGATTGAGCGGGCGTATGCCCGCTCGTTTTCCCTGTTAGCTGCACGTTGCCTCAAAGCAGGATGCGATACTTCGCAAACCCGGATTCGCCCTCGCCGGCCGGCTCGATCTTGAGCGATTTCACTCCCGATATGAAATCCTTCGCTTTGGGGCCGGTCTCGAACACGACGCTGGTGCCGGGCAGCGGCGTGAACGACCAATTGTCGTCGGCCGAGGGGTTGATCGTGCCTTCGCTGACGACGTAGCGCACGATCACGTCGCGGTTGGTGTCCGGCGCCTCGTAGATGATCTTCGAGGCATTGATGTCGGGGAAATTGCCGCCACCGCCGGCGCGGTAATTGTTGGTGGCGACGACGAATTTCGCTGCCGGATCAATCGGCTTGCCGTCGAAGCTGAGGCCGACGATGCGGTTCGAGCCGGCATTGGCGACGCCACCCTTGGCATCGTATTTCGGCAGCTGCGACAGGTCTATTCCGTAGCTGACGCCATCGATCACATCGAAATTGTAGGACGGGAATTCGGTGTCGATGAGCGCCTGGTCGGCCTTGCCCGGCTCGATCTTCCTGAAAATGCCGGCCGACATTTCCAGCCATTCCTTCACTTGCGCGCCGGTGATTTCGACGGCGCGCACCGTGTTCGGATAGAGATAGAGGTCGGCGACGTTCTTGATGGCGATGTCGCCCACCGGCACGTCGGTATAGTAGTCGGCGCCGTTGCGCCCGCCGGCCTTGAAGGGTGCTGCCGCCGACAGCAGCGGCACATCCTTCCACTGCGTGCTCTTCAATATGTCCATGAGGTACCAGCTCTGCGCCTGGTTGACGATCTGCACCGACGGATCGTCGGCGACCAGCGCGAAATAGGAATAGAGCGGCGCCGAGGTCTTGCCGACCGGTCGGCGGACATAGGCAAGTGTCGCCTCATGGTCCGCCTTCAGCGCATCGACGACGCGCTGGTCGTCCGCCACCGTCGGCTTGTTTGCCTTGTCGACGCGCTCGTAGATCGGCCTTGCCTCGGATGTGGCCGAGGCTACGCGCCATTTCGATCCGTCCCGTTCCAGAAGCAGATCGATCAGTCCCATATGCGAGCCCCAGAAACCGCCCATCACGGCGGGCTTGCCCTGCAGCGTGCCTTTCTCGGTGTCGACGCCTTCGAGCGCCTGAAAATCCTTCTTGCCGGGGAAGACCAGATGCTGATGGCCGGTGAACACCGCATCGATGCCTTCGACGCCGGCGACGAAGAAGGAGGCGTTCTCCATGCCGTCGCCCTGCTTGATATCGATGCCGGAATGCGAGAGCGCGATGACGATGTCGGCGCCCTCCTCCTTGATCTGCGGCACCCATGCCCTGGCCGCCTCGACGATGTCGCGCGTCCTGACATTGCCTTCCAGGTTCTTCAGGTCCCAGACCATGATCTGCGGCGGCACGAAGCCGATGATGCCGATCTTGATCGGCTGCTCGGCGCCCGACCCGTCCTTGATCTTCTTGTCGAGGATGACATAGGGCTTGAGGTAGAGCTTGTCGTCGCGCGGGTTGGCGGCAAGCTCGGTGCCGCGGATCAGATTGGCGCAGACGAACGGGAAATTGGCCCCGGCCAGCACCTTGTCGAGGAACGACAGGCCGTAATTGAACTCGTGATTGCCGAGCGTCGAGCATTCATAGCCCAGCAGGTTCATGCCCTTCATGATCGGATGCAGATCGCCTTCCTTGAGGCCCTTCTCATAGGCGATGTAATCGCCCATCGGATTGCCCTGCAAAAGATCGCCATTGTCGATCAGCATCGCATTGGTGGCTTCCTTGCGCACCGCCGCGATCAGTGAGGCCGTCCGCGACAGGCCCATCGTGTCGTTGGCTTTGTCTGCGTAGTAGTCGTAAGGCAGCACATTCACATGGATGTCGGTGGTCTCCATGATCCTCAGATGCGCTTGATTGGCCTGCGCGCGGGCGGAAAACGGATGCAGCATGATCAGCGCCCCGCTGGCGGCCGCACCGGCAAGCAAACTACGGCGGGAGACGGGGTAGTTGAGATGCGGCATTGGTTTTCCTTCCCAGCGACGTGACAAGATCCCAGCCCCGGGCGGAAGCTTCGCGCCGAAAACCGGCCATGTCCATCGGGAAGTCAGTCGATCAGCAAAAGGTGACGGCTGGATGAATATCCTTGGCCGCGGTTGAGAACCTCAGCCCTTGTTATCATCGCCCTGGGTGATCAGCCGCGCGCTGCGCTGGCCGGTGAAATAGATCCATAGCCAGCTAAGCGACACCGAGAGCCGGTTGCGAAAACCGATCAGGAAGTAGATATGCGCCACGCCCCACAGCCACCAGGCAAGCCATCCCGTGAGCTTGATCGAGCCGAAATCGATCGCGGCTGCCCACTTGCCGATCGTCGCCAGGTCGCCGGCATGTTTGTAGCGGAAAGGGCGCGGCGCGCTATCGCCGGCCAGCCGCGCCCTGATTGTCGCGGCAACATGCTTGCCCTCCTGCTTGGCGGAGGGCGCCACGCCTGGCACCGGCTTGCCGTCCAGCCGCAAGACATGCGCTGTGTCGCCGACGACGAAGATCTCCGGACTGTTCGGCACGGTCAGATCGGGCTCGACCATTACCCTGCCCGCCCGGTCCACCGGCGCGCCCAGCCACTCTCCCGCGGGCGAAGCCGCTACGCCGGCGGCCCACAGGATGGTTCGCGCCGGCAGATGCGTCTCGCCAAAGACGACGCCTTCGGCATCGAGGCGCGTGACGGCGCGGCCAAGCTCGACCGTGACGCCCCGCCGCTCCAGCGCCTTGCGCGCATAGTCGGACAGCTTTGGCGCGAAATTGGCTAGGATCCTGTCTCCGGCCTCCACCAGCACCACACGCGCCTCACGCGTGTCGATGTTGCGGAATTCGCCGCGCAGCGTTTCATGCGCGAGTTCGACAATGGTGCCGGCAAGCTCCACGCCGGTCGGGCCGCCGCCGACGATGACCAGTGTCAGCAGTGCCTGGCGCTTGGCCGGATCGGTCTCGCGCTCGGCCTGCTCGAAGGCGAGCAGGATGCGCCGGCGAATGGTGGTTGCGTCTTCAAGCGTCTTCAGCCCGGGCGCGAAAGGCTCCCATTCGTCGTGGCCGAAATAAGCATGACGCGCGCCGGTGGCGAGCACCAGCGTGTCGTAGGGAACAGAACTGCCGTCCTCAAGCAGCACGCGTTTGCCTGGACGGTCGACGCCGGTGACGTTGCCGAGCAGGGTCGTCACGTCCTCGCGCTTGCGCAGCAGATGACGGATCGGCCAGGCGACTTCCGAGGTCGCCAGCGAGGTGGTCGCCACCTGGTAGAGCAGCGGCTGGAAAAGGTGATGGTTGCGCTTGTCGATCATGGTGATGCGCACGGGTGCGCCGGCCAGCGCCCGGGTGAGTTCGAGACCGCCGAACCCTGCGCCGACGACAACGACATGATGGCTGGTTTCACTCATCGCATTCACCCCTATTTGTCTCCCTTTATCTAGTGATTTTTGTGCACCGCAACAATGTCGCGGCGAGCTAGATTGCCGCTTAAGGCTGCCCAGGACTCGTCGCCGGATGTCGCGAATGCCTATGTCGGCAAGCATGGACGGGTATAGCCTTGCAGGGCTGGAACCACGGGAGTGAAGCATGGCCAACGACGATGACAAAGATGGCAAAGGGCGGGCGCAATATTCTTCGCCGCCTTGCTTCATGCACGAACTCGATCCGGAATTTCGCGCGCCATTGACCGACTGGACCGATGTGCGCCGTTGGCGCAAGGCCGAGCGCGAGCGTCTGATCGCGGCACGGTTGGCGGTTTCCGCCGATGCGCGGGTGGCGATGTCGCGGGCTATCGCCGAAGGGCTCGACGCGGCAATCGGCGACATTGCCGGCCGCATGGTCAGCCTCTATTGGCCGTTTCGCGGCGAGCCGGACCTGCGGCCGTGGATGGCGTCGATCAACGAACGCGGCGGCCGCACGGCGCTGCCCATCGTGATCGAGAAAGGCCAGCCGCTGATCTTCCGCGCTTATGTACCCGGCGACCGGCTGGAAAAAGGCATCTGGAACATCCCGATCCCGGCCGAAGGCGAGCCGGTGCTGCCCGACATCGTCATCTCGCCGATCGTCGGCATCGACCCGCGAAACTACCGCCTGGGCTATGGCGGTGGCTTCTTCGACCGCACGCTGGCTGCCATGCCGTTCAAGCCATTGGTCATCGGCGTCGGCTACGAACTGCAGCGCATAGCCACCATCTACCCGCAGCCACACGACATCCCGATGGACCGGCTCGTCACCGAGGCCTCCGCCGTATTGCAGCGCAGTGTCACCTGACAAAAATCCGACTTGGTCGATAAATAATCTTCAAAAAGGAACACGCTGCGGAGAACCGTTTCGACAACGGATGACAAGATGATCGGACGAACCATAGCGGCTGCCCTTGCAATTGCGTTCTCCCTTTCGCCCTCGCATGCGCAACCACAGCATCGTTTGCCGAGCGGTTATAAATGGGGCCGCTGCCTGCTTGTTGTTGACGGTCAGACCCGCATATCCGGAAGATGCTCCTATCAAATCGAGACGGGCGGCGATTTTAACATCCAGGGACGCAAGCAAGTTTTTGCAGGGATCGACTATCCTGATCCGCATAGTGGCGCTGGCGAAATGTCCAAAGATTACTGGGCGGTTGTCTACAAGGACGGTGATATCTGGGCAGGCTATGCGAACTCGGACATTCCCGAAACTCACGGGGATGAACGTTGGGAAGAACTTCGCCGCGAAGGCGCGTGCTATATCGGAAAGAACATCCGTATATGCCTTTGGCGTTAAGCCAGTTCCGGCTTCATGCCCATGGCCGTGCGATCGACGATCTCGCGCAGGGCAAACGACGAATTGATCTTGGTCACGTGCGGCATCGCCGACAGCCATTCCTTGTGGATGCGCTCATAGTCGACTAGGTCCTTGGCGGCGATGCGCAGGATATAGTCATATTCGCCCGACATCAGGTGGCAGGACAGCACATTGGGGCAGCGCTTGATCGCCGCCTCGAAATCCGACAGCGTCTTTTCGAATTGGCCCGACAGCGATATGTGCACGATCGCCGTCATCTGGTGGCCGAGCGCGGCATTCGAAAGCCGAGCGTGATAGCCGCGGATGGTGCCGGATTTCTCCAGATTGTCGAGCCGGCGCGAACAGGCCGACTGCGACAGGCCGACCCTTTCGGCGAGCGCCGCATTGGGTATGCGCCCATCCTTCTGCAGAGCCTCGAGAATGGCGATATCGATCCTGTCGAGCGGCATTTCTCGTGATTCCTGCGAAATTTCCTTGATTTCGCGCAACGATTATCGAAACGCGTGACCCCGCGCAAGCGCATTCGCAAACACCTGCGCAACGATTCGTGGTTCACTCGGTTGATACAGGGAACGAGCCCGAAGGGCCGGATCAGGAGAAGACTATGCGCGTCGGCTGCCCCAAGGAAATCAAGAACCACGAATACCGCGTCGGCCTGACGCCGGGCTCCGTCCGCGAATATGTCGCGCATGGCCATGAAGTGCTGGTCGAAAGCGGCGCCGGCGCCGGCATCGGCGCCGATGACAATGCCTACCGCGCCGCCGGCGCCACCATCGCCAGGACCGCCGCCGACGTGTTCGCCAAGTCCGACATGATCGTCAAGGTCAAGGAGCCGCAGCCCAACGAATGGGCGCAGCTGCGTGACGGCCAGATTCTCTACACCTATCTGCACCTGGCCCCGGATCCGGAGCAGACCAAGGGCCTGCTCGCGTCCGGCGTCACCGCAATCGCCTATGAGACCGTAACCGACGACCGCGGCGGCCTGCCGCTCTTGGCGCCGATGTCGGAAGTTGCCGGCCGCCTGTCGATCCAGGCCGGCGCGACCGCGCTCCAGAAGGCCAATGGTGGCCGCGGCGTGCTGCTCGGCGGCGTGCCCGGCGTACTGCCCGGCAAGGTCACGGTGCTCGGCGGCGGCGTCGTCGGCCTGCATGCCGCCCGCATGGCGGTCGGCCTCGGCGCCGACGTCACCATCATCGACCGCTCGATCCCGCGCCTGCGCCAGCTGGACGACCTCTTTACAGGCCGCGTCCACACCCGCTACTCCACAGTCGAGGCGCTTGAGGAAGAATGCTTCTCGGCCGACATCGTCGTCGGCGCCGTGCTCATCCCGGGTGCTGCTGCACCCAAGCTGGTGACCCGCGAAATGCTGTCGGGCATGAAGAAGGGCTCGGTGCTGGTCGACGTCGCTATCGACCAGGGCGGCTGCTTCGAGACTTCGCACGCCACCACCCATGCCGAGCCGACCTATGAGGTCGACGGCGTGATCCATTACTGCGTCGCCAATATGCCGGGCGCCGTGCCGGTGACCTCGGCGCACGCGCTCAACAACGCGACGCTGCATTATGGCCTGCAGCTGGCCGACAAGGGCCTGAAGGCGCTGGTCGACGACCACCATTTGCGCAACGGCCTCAATGTCCACAGGGGCAAGATCACCAATCGCGCCGTCGCCGAAGCACTCGGCTATGAGCTGGTCGAACCGAAGGCGGTTCTGGCGGCCTGACCAGACCTACATCCTGATCTCACCTAAATTGGGAAGACTTGCTCCCGTCAGCCCGCCGGCTCATCCCGGTGGGTTTTTTCTTGCGGGCAAAACACCGGCAACAAAAAGCGGAGCCAAAGCCCCGCTTCCTCGTTGTCGAGATCGCCGCCGGTTCATCCGCGGTCGGCAAACCCATCGACACTCGTCTTTTAATGGACGAATGCGACGGGAGTGCGACAGTTCACCGGCAGTCGGCGCGCCACCAGGCCGGCGACAATCGCGGCGCTTGTGTGAAGTGCTTCACATCAGCCATTCGAAAAACATGTGCAGACAGGGATGCCAACTTGACGGCTCGTGCCGTCACACGGTTCCCAACTGCCCGCCAGACCACCGGCGGGCATCTTTTTGTCAGAAACGCTCGATGCGGCACTGATAACAATTGTTGCGCGCCGAGCGGACGTGGACATAGGCGATGTCAGCGCGCTCAAACAGCGTCTCTGCCCGCGCCGCAATGCCGCCAGTCGGAATGACGCCGCCGCTGCCATAGACGATGCGGTCATCCGCACCATAGCTGCGCACGATATAGCCGCTGCTCTCAAGCATCTCTGGAAGCGCTTCCGTCTCGGCTGCGCGTTCGCATTCCTGCGCATGCAGGAAGATCGGTCCTGTCTCGGCGTAAGGCTGCAACGCCGGAAATGGCCGATAGGCCATGATCAGATAGCCATCGCCTTCGGCGACGTTTCTCAGGCAATGCCGGCACGGCACCCCGTCGCCATCTGAAACCTTCCGCTCCGGCGTTTGCCCGTAGGCGTCCGGCCCGCCGCGCTGCAGCGCTCTCACATCTTCTGTCGGCAAGGCTTTGAACTGGACGGTCATGGCTAAATCTCCGGTGTGGTTGACCGGAAATTATGCCCCCGCCGAGGTGCTTCCCACCCGATTCCTGTCAACTGTCAGCAGCCCGGCCAGTCTCAGGCCGGACTGCTTCGGCATTGGGCAGGCCCCGCGCCGGCTCAGCGGATGAAATCGTCGAAGCGGCGCAGCGTCACCCGGCGCCTGCGCCAGTTCTCGTCCTGGGTCCGCACGAGCAGGAATTCCTCGCCATGAACGGTCGGTTCGGCCTTCAGTCGGAGAAAGTCACGGCCGCATGACGCTGGCCGAGCGCTCGGCGAACGACAGCGGATGCACGGTCTCCTTCTTTTGCGCCACCGGCGCAAAACCGAGCTTCTGGTAGAGCGGCAAGGCAGCCGGATGGTCGAGCGTGCAGGTCTGCACCGTTACCCGTTTCGGCCCATACGACCATGCTGCGGCAATCGCCGCACCGAGGAACCAACGGCCGATGCCTTGCCCGGTCGCATGTTCCATCATGCCGAAATAAGCGAGTTCGACCTCTTCCGGCAGATGCGGCTTGAGGTCGAAGAACCCGGCTGGCGCGCCGTCAAGATAAAGCACCCGGATGTCGCGGTCCTCGCGGTGAATGCCGGCCGCAAGCTCTTCATCGTCCAACCGCAGCACATTGACCCAATGCCATTTGCGCCCCACCCGATCCATCAGGTAGCGGTAGAAATGCAGCGGAATGTCCTTGGTCTTCAACAGCGCGATCTGCCTGTTGTAGGGCACCGGCGGCGAATAGGCCGGCGGCACATGCATTTCCAGAAACGTCACCGTGACTTCGATGTCTTCCAGCACACCGTTTTCCATCGCCGTCATTCCTTGCCCGTTGCAACGGGCGTATCGGATAGCCCGCCCCATTCCGTCCATGAGCCGTCATAGAGCCGGTTGTCGGTGTGACCGAGCGTCTCCAGCGCCAGAGTGACGACAGCCGCCGTGATGCCGGAACCGCAAGAGGTGACGACCGGTTTCGACAGATCGATACCGGCATCCTCAACGGCCTTGCGCAACTGGTCCTTCGACAATAGCGCGCCATCCTGTGACAGCGCCGAATAAGGCAAATTGTGCGCGCCGGGCATGTGGCCGGAGCGAACACCCGCGCGGGGCTCTGGCTCGGCGCCGGTGAAGCGGCCCGCGCCTCGGGCGTCCGCAATCTGGCTCTCGCCAGTCTCGACGATGCGGCGCATGTCGGCAAGGCTGGCGACGCGAGCGGCATCGAAATCGGCATGAAACACATTCGGCGCGATCTTGGTCGGCTCCGCCGTCACCGGCCGGCCCGCCGCCTTCCAGCGGTCGAAGCCGCCGTCGAGCACATAGACCTGGAACACGCCCATGACGCGGAACATCCACCAGGCGCGCGGCGCCGAGAAGAAACCCGGACCGTCATAGACGACAATGGTGTCGTCGGCCGAAATTCCCATGGCGCCTACATATTGCGCGAAATGCTGTGGCGAGGGCAGCGTGTGCGGCAGCTTGGCATCAGGATCGGAGGCCGCATCATGATCGAAGAATCGCGCACCCGGAATATGCGCAGCCTCATACTCGGCGCGCGCATCGCGCTTCTGCGCCGGCAGATACCAGGATGCATCGACGATCGTCAGGCCGGGCTCGCCAAGACGGCTCTGCAACCAGTCCGCATCGACTGTGAAAGGGCTGTCATCGGCCATCGTTGTTCTCCTGCCTTGTTGGCCGACTACTAAATTTTGGCGGCCATTCGGTTCCGGATCCTGTTTGGCCCGACAATCTGAATGCGCAGCGAGCGCACGACGTAGTCAGCCGCAGCAGTGTGTTGATTCTGATTGTTTTCGTGTTTCGTGGCGAGTACGGAGTGATGGTTATGATCTGGGATGGGCGGGGTCAATAAAATCTCGACATGAGCAATCTCTTGTTTTCCCGAACTCCGAGCAATCCGGCTTCGCTCGGGCTTGTTTGCAATTTTCTTGCACACTATCCGCCTTTCGATGGTTACGAATTCGGCTTGATGGTGAAGACGCTACGCTATCAAATGGATCAGCAGACACATATGATCGGCTCGATCGACGACGTTATCGTGGCCTACGTTGGATGGATCCAGACCAGTCGCGAGATAGCGGAGGCATGGGCGAAGAATGGCGGTCCGCTCAATCCTTTTCCCGGCGGCGACGCTACCGCCGTCACGGTGCTGGCGACGCGGTCTTCGTCCCATATCCTGCCACTTATCAAGAACGCCAAGCTCATAAACCTTGACAAGTCGGTGTTCTGGAAACGCGACTTCATTGACAACCGCGGCTCGGTCAAGCGTGCCGTCCGCAAGCGCGACATCTGATGAGTTCGGCCAAGCCTGCCGAGGCACTGACGCAAGAAATACTTATCCGGCTGGATGACCGGTATGCCGCAATGTTCGTGCGCATCTGGCGGCCAGCCGGCACGCCTCACGCCACAGTTTTCTGCCTTCACGGCTTCACCGGCAATGGTGCCGATTTTAACTACCTCGCCACATTCTTGTGCCGCAATGGTTTCCTGGTTGTCTGCCCAGACCTGTTGGGGCGCGGGCGTAGCGCCTATCTGGGCTCCGGCTACGACATCAACGTCTATTCCAAGTGCCTGCGCGCGCTTGGCGAGTTCGCCGGCACGGAGAACCACTTCATCGGCACTTCGTGGGGCGGCACGATCTTGCTGTTGTTTCTGCACATGACTCGCTCCAAGGCCACGAAAATCGTTCTCAACGACGTTCCAATGCTCGGCGGGCCTAAGGTCGACGTTATGAGAGACGACGTCATGAAGGAAAGTGCGCTTAAATTTGAGAGCCGTGCGGCTGCCAAGGACTATCTGGCCACCACCAGATCCCTCATGGGGCCGGTCGAGGACGCAGTGTTCAATCGCTATGTGGAGAACCGGATCGCAGCCGGTCCCGCGGGCTTCCGGCTCGCCTATGACCCCGCAACGACGGGAAATTTTGGCGCACTGACCGGCCGCCAATACGATCTTTTCCCAATCGCTGCCAAGATCGACGCCCGCGTTCTGTTGATGTACGGCCGCGACAGCCAATTCGTCGACCGGCAGGCCATCGAGCGCACACGGCTCGCACGGCCTGATCTGTGGCTTGTCGACAACATCGATGCTGGCGATCCGCCATCGCTGATGACGCTGGACCAGGCTCTGCTCATCCTGGGGTTCCTGTCTGCGGCCTAAATCTGGCGTGTGATTGTGGGTTGGTTCCGGATATGCATTTCGACGATTTGTACAGTGAATACATCTCGGCGACCTATGATCGCCAAAGCTCAAGCGAAAATCCCGCCAAGATCCTGATTTGCACCACTCCGCGAACGGCCGGGCATTCCTATTGCCAAACCTTGCAACAGTTCGGCTTGGGAATCCCAACAGAGTATTTTCAGTGGCAGTATGCCTTGCCGCTGATGATACGCTGGTCGGCCGACAACACAATTGATCTTGAAAAACTCAACGAGCGGGCAATGGCCTATGGTCGCCAGCTCCTGGCGAAAAGGACTGAGAACGGTGTGTTCGCCGCCAAGATCTTTTTTGAAAACCTGCCATTCGCACGCAATTCAATCGGCAACGACGACGGCAACTCGTTCTATGTCTTCCTCTCAAGAAGAAACAAGGTGGATCAAACCATAAGCCTGCTTTCGATGCTCCATACTGGCCAGCCGTTCGACAGTCGGGAGACGCTGCCTGGAATCCCCAAGGTGACAATTTTGACCGAGAGGGTTGCCAGGGATACCGCCCAACATATTTTTGACAGCGAAATCAGGTGGAAAAATTACCTGAACACCCTTGATCAGAGCAGAGTGGCTGAGGTCTGCTACGAGGACTTCATCGCCAACCAGCAGGAAAACGTTTCCGCCACGATGAGCAACTGGTTCCCAGGTTTCGAGTTGAAATCAAAAGCCGTATCGACGGGTGCGCGCTATGCGCATGATGCCGAACTCAAGGCGATGATCAAAAGGCAATTTGGGGACTATGTCGCTCGGTTTTGGCAGGACCATGCCTGACCCTGCGTTTCATCGACGCGAAACACTGACGGAGGCACCCTGCGCCGGGCGCAGTGCCAGCGCATAGTCGAACCGGATGACATCGTCGGCCCGGCTAAAAGCAAACTGGCGCACAATGGCCAGGACTGCCTCCCGAACTTCCAGCCGGCCGAGACGCGCGCCACCGCACATGCGCGGTCCGGTGAGGAAAGGAATGAAGGCCCTCCGATCAAAGCTGTTGTCGAGGAACTCCTTCCGGCTGGCATCGAAGACACGCGGGTTTGACCAGAAAGCCGGGTTCTGGTGCACGCCGACGATCGACACCATGATCAATTGCCCGGCGTAGAGACGCCGACCTTCGAGAACCGTATCGGCACCGACTTCCCGGGTCAGGAACGGAATCGGCGGGAAAAAGCGCATCGTTTCGTTGATCATGCAATCGGTATACGGCGTCTGCGCATCGCCCGAGAGAACCTCGGCATGGATACGGTCTTGCACCTGCTGGTTTGCCCCCAGTCGATCGATCACCCAAAGTGCGGTCGTCACCGATGTCTCGACGCCTGCGAAGAAGTTCATGACAAACTCCTCCACAGGCGAGAAGCCTTCGATATCTGTGGCTTCGCTTCTAAAGCGGTCCATCTCCGCAGCGGCGCGGGGATCCGCCATCAGCAGCGATGCGAAATCGGCGACCACCGCGCGAGCGTCCTGGATAGCGTTCCCACGTTCGGCGGTCGTCGGCGTCACCCAGGAATAATATTGGAGACGCCTCAGAACGTCGCGGACCCTGTCGAGCAGCAACAGCGTCGCCGCCATATCGGGAACAAGGCCGAAAGCCCGGTAAAATGTGGTCATCGACGCGGCGAACAACGCTTGCTGGATGGCTGGTAGCGTGGCGTCGCTACTGGACAGACAGGTGGCGAAGATTTCCGCAACGGGATGCTGCTGCGCCGGCTTGGCGGCCGCCAAATAGACGTCCTGGGTGATGGTACGCCGGACCGACCAATCCTGATCGTTCGTGTTGAAACGGCTGAAACCGAGCGCCGAGATCAGGGAGAAGTTCTTCCGAAAGAGCTCCGGCGCCTTGACGATTGTGTCGACGGCTCCCGGATTGTCAAAGACAACCATGTTGCCGAAGTCGCTGGGCCGACCACTCGTTTCCGCCTGCCCGCCATGAGCAAAAAGCGCATAGACGAGGTTGTTGAGAACGCTTTCGATTTGTATCCGGTCGTCCATCGATGCCCCCCGCGCAGCCGTAGACACCAGGCGGCCAGCGCCGACATCTCGACCAGAAACTCCTACGCTATCATATTCGATTCGCAGAGATAAAACGGGTTCTGTGGCAAACGCGTAACACTGCCCGATCAAATGATTATGGCAGCTATGACGAAAGGTGCCGCTGCGGTAGTGTGCGAGTGGGCTAATGTCAATTCAGTTCGATTCCAGGCGGGGAAAAATGCGAAATCAGGTTTCAAGTAAGCTTCTTGCTACGGTTGCAGCGTCTGCCGCTTCGGTGACATCAGTTGGTGTGGTCGCGGCTCACGCCGCCGATGCACAGGTAACCGATCCTGCAGTGGTCGATTCCCGCATCAAGATTGCCTTCGAAGGCGCGGTCTATCAATCCAACGTCGACAAGCTTGGCGATACCAGCGACAAGCTCGGCAGTGGCAATGATTTCGGCGATCTCTACGGATCAGTGGCGCTCACCAAAGCGATTTCTTCGGATGTGGACTGGAGGCTCGCTGGTACTTTTCACGCCGGCCAGGACAACGACTTTAGTCTGAATGTCCCGCAAAGTGGCGGCGTCATCGGCCTGTCGTTCGGCAACAGCTACAATTTCCAGACGCTCGACTTCGATATCGGCAAGCATGTCGAGGCGCAGGGCGCCGACATCCGGTTCTTCGGCGGTCTGCGCTTGCTGCACTCCAAGGAGAAGCTGAATTTCAATGTGAGCGCCACTCCCAATGATCCGGCCGACAAGGGCGGCAACGCTGACAAGCTTGGCTCATCCGAGTTCTACGGCATCGGTCCGCGCCTCGGCGCCGAAGTCTACTATCCGCTGGGTGAGACGTGGGGTCTTACCGGTGCGGTTTCGGGCTCGGCTATGTGGGGCCGACGGACGGACAAGTTTAGCCTCCACGAACATGAGAGCGATCCAAGCGATCCTACTCCTGATCCAGATATCAACGTCAGCGAAAGCCAGCATTCCAACAAGGTTGTTACCAGCATAGACCTTTCCGGTGGCGTGACTTTCAAACCGTGGGAAAATACCACGTTCACCGCAGGCTATCGGGTCGAACAGTGGCACAATCTGCTTGAGATGGCGGACAAGAGCACCCAGACATTCAACGGCCCGTTCCTGCGCCTCGAAGTCAAGATGTAGGCCGGCGGTTCGAGCCTCCCAGCTCGGACTACTGCTTCGAATGGATTGCAATTGACGGAACAGGAAGTGGCGTTTGAATCTAGGGTTGCCGTCAATGGCAACGTCAAACTGCACTACACAGCGGCGGGCTCAGGCCCGCCGATTGTGTTTCTGCATGGCATTCCGGATCACGGAATGGGCTGGCGCCGGCAGATGCAAGCGCTCTGCGACCGATATCGGGTGATCGCGCCGGACCTGAGGGGCTTCGGACAAAGCGATGGACCACAAGGCCATGGCAACTATGCGCTGACCCACCTGGTCAACGACGTGCTGGCTGTTCTTGCAGCGGAAAAGCTGACCCAGGCCGCTATTGTCGGCCATGACTGGGGTGGCATCATCGCATGGTGGCTGGCCATACGCGTGCCGCAGGTCGTGCGCCATCTCATCCTGCTGTCGGCACCGCACCCCCGCAACTATCTGCGTGCGGTCGCCGATCCGGCCAATGCCGAGATCATCGGATATGTACGTGGCTTCCAGGTCCCGGGCGCCACCCAGATGCTGGACATCGACAAACTCGCCACCTGGGTCGCCGATCCGCAGGACAGGCAGGCCCTGACAGATTCGCTCAGGCGATCCGATCCGGAAGCGATGCTGGGCTACTACAGGGCCAACATACCGCTTGGCAGGGTGCCGGATCTGGGCCAGCTGCCTTTGGTCAAGGCGCCGACCCTTGTGCTGTTTGGCTCCGACGATCCCTATGTGCCGTCAAGCGCTTTTGAGGGGACCTTCCGAGAAGTCGACAACGTTACCGCCGTGATTGCTTTGCCCGGGGCTGGCCACTTCATCCACCATCAAGCAGCCAAGTTTGTCACCGAGCAGATCGAAGCATGGGTTGAGCGATCACTGTCCAGTTTCCGACACCTTGGTTAAGCCAAGGTGTCTCAGACCGGCTGAGCAACATAGAGGCCACGTGCTATTTGACCCTAATTCGCCGGCATTGGTCCGAAGCGAATGCGAAAACGCCGGTTTTCGCGGCCCTTCTTCTCGATCTTGCCGATATGGATTTCACCGACTTCGCCGGTGCTTTTGACATGGGTGCCGCCGCAGGGCTGGCTGTCGATCGAAGCGTTGTCGCCGATGCAGACCAGGCGGATCTTGCCGGTGCCGGCGGGCGGCCGGACATTCTTGGATTTCACCAGGCCAGGATTGGCTGCCAGTTCCTCGTCGGTGATCAGCCTGATGAAGATCGGATGATCGGCTCGCACCAGTTCCATCAGCCCGGCGGTGACGTCTTCCCTGGTGAAGCCGGCATCGGGAGCGTCGAAGTCGACGCGGCTGTCATCTTCGGAAACCGCAGCACCGGTAATCGGAAACGGACAGACGACGGTGAGCAAATGGCAAGCTGCGTGCATGCGCATCAGGAGATGCCGCCGCTCCCAGTCGATGGCGAGTTTCACCCGCTCGCCGACCTCGGGTGCCGGCTGCTCCGGCGCCGGCACATGGATGATCTCGTCCTTGGTCTCGCCGGTGATGGTGGCGGCAATGGCGATGCGGCTGCCGTCGGCGCGCTCTAATGTTCCGGTATCGCCAGGCTGGCCGCCCGATGTGGCATAGAAGATGGTCCGGTCGAGAATGATGCCGCCGCGCTCGTTGATGGCGACAACAGTGGCGTCAGCCGCTCTGAGATAGGCGTCGTCGCGAAACAGCGCTTCTGTTCTGTGCGCCATCAGGCGACCTTCTCATACGGCACCGGAATTGTGCTGCGCTCATCCATCCAGCCCGGCACCGGCAGGTTCTTCTCGCGCAGGAATTCCGGGTTGAACAGCTTCGACTGGTAGCGCGTGCCATAGTCGGCAAGGATAGTCACGATGGTGTGGCCGGGGCCAAGCTCGCGCGCCAGCCGTATCGCGCCGGCAATGTTGATGCCGGTCGAACCGCCGACGCACAGGCCTTCTTCCTGGATCAGGTCGAAGACGATCGGCAGCGCTTCCTCGTCCGGCACCTGGAACGAGAAGTCCGGCGTGAACCCATCGAGATTTGCCGTGATGCGCCCCTGCCCTATCCCTTCGGTGATCGAGCTGCCGTCGGACTTCAATTCGCCACTCGTGTAGAAGGAATAGAGCGCCGCACCTAGCGGATCGGCGAGCGCGATCTTGACGTTGCTGCTCCTGGCCTTCAGCCCGAAGGCGACGCCGGCCAGCGTTCCGCCCGAACCCACCGCCGAGACGAAACCGTCGACCTTGCCGCCGGTCTGCGTCCAGATTTCTTCCGCCGTGGTGCGGATATGGCCGTCGCGATTGGCAACGTTGTCGAACTGGTTGGCCCAGATCGCGCCGTTCGGCTCCGACCTCGCCATCTGCTCGGCCAACCGCCCCGACAGTTTCACGTAATTGTTGGGGTTCTTGTAAGGCACCGCCGGCACTTCGATCAGCTCGGCGCCAAGCAGCTTGATCGTGTCCTTCTTTTCCTGGCTCTGGGTGTCGGGAATAACGATCACTGTGCGATAGCCCAGCGCCTTGGCAACCAGCGTCAGGCCAATGCCGGTATTGCCGGCCGTGCCTTCGACGATGACCCCGCCCGGCTTCAACAGCCCGCGCTGTTCGGCGTCGCGGATGATGAACAGGCCTGCGCGATCCTTGACCGACTGGCCGGGGTTCATGAACTCGGCCTTGCCCAGGATCTCGCAGCCGGTCTGCTCCGAGGCCTTGTTGAGGCGGATCAGGGGCGTGTTGCCGATCGCTTCGATCACAGAACGGGGCATCCGGGATTCCTTATGTAGCTGCGGCGAGACCCTAGAAACCCGAAGCGTGCGTTTCAAGGTAAGAATTCGCCTGGTCCAGTCGCATTTCGGGCACTGCAATCTCCCGCGGCCGGACAACGCGCGATGACGATCATTTCAACCAGGACGGAAAAGCGCTCTTTTCATTCGATTTTTTCACCGCTAGAGCACTAATGACAGATCGGCAGGGCGCAGAATGACACTTTACCGGGCCAACCCGAAGCACGGCGTCGCCTGGATAACCGGCGGCAGCAGCGGCATCGGCCGTGCGCTGGCAAAGGACCTCGCGGCAAAGGGCTTTGTCGTCGCGGTCACCGCACTCGACGGCGACCCACTCGACGCGCTCATCGTCGAGACTGCGCAGATGCCGGGACGTGTCGTCGCCTACCCTTGCGACGTCACCGATGAGCCGCGCATGGCAAGCACGGTGGCGGCGATCGAAAAGGAGCTCGGCCCGATCGTGCTCGCCGTCTTCAACGCCGGCAACTACATCGCCACGCCCGGCGAAGACCTCAGGGTCCGCGACTTTCGCCAGACCTTCGAGGTCAACTATTTCGGTATCATCAATGGCATCGTCCCGCTCATGGAGCGCATGCGCATCCGTGCGCGCGGCCATATCGTGCTTGTCGGATCGGTTACCGCCTATTTCGGCTGGCCGACCACGGCGGCCTATGGCGGCTCGAAGGCGGCGATCAACATCCTAGCCGAGTCGCTGAAATACGATTTCGACAAGATGAATGTCCGGATCCAGGTGATGAATCCGGGCTTCATCGACACCCCGCTGACGGAAAAGAACATGCTGCCGATGCCGGGGCTGATGCCGGTCAACCGCGCCTCGCGCCGCCTGCTGCGCGGCATCGAGCATGGCGGCTTCGAGGTTACCTTCCCTCACCGGCTGAGCTGGGGGCTGAAGTTGCTGGCACTGCTGCCAAGGCCAGTCTGCCGGTGGTTCATCAGCACGGCGACCCGCTGGACAGGGCGGCCGCTGAATTTCGACCGCAAGCCGCCGAACGAATAGCTGTCCACAGCCCCGGCTGTTGCCTGACTGCACCGGCCGCCATAGCTTTAGAATTGTCATGGAGTCTGAGATGGGGCGGCGGATCGTGCTTGCGGTGCTGGGCGTCGTCATCATCCTTGTCCTGGCCTTCCTGCTTGGTCCGCGCGTTCCCGTCGACACAACAATCAGCTTCGACCCCAAGGTGATCGGCGACGATCCGCAAGCATATATCGCGCGTGAAGAGGCTGCCGTGCCCAACGTCCGCGACGGGCTCGAGAAAGAAATCATCTGGGCCGATCCGATGGTTCACGCCAGGACGCCATTGGCGATCGTCTATATCCATGGCTTTTCGGCATCGAAGGGCGAGGTTCGCCCGCTGGCCGACGAGGTCGCCGACCAACTCGACGCCAACCTTTTCTACACCCGCCTCACCGGTCATGGGCAGGACGGCGCCTCGATGGCGCAATGCAGCGTCAATGCCTGGATCAACGACTACGAGGAGGCGCTCGCCATCGGCCGGGCCATCGGCGACAAGGTGATCGTCATCGGCACCTCGACCGGTGGATCGCTGGCGGCATGGGCGGCGACTGAGCCTGGCGCATCGGACGGCGTCGCTGCAATCGCATTCATCTCGCCGAATTTCGGCATCAGGGCTTCAGGCGCCGAGCTGCTGACCATGCCCTGGGGCAGGCAGATCGCCGAGTTCGTCGGCGGCAAAGAGCGCAGCTTTACGACCCGCAACGCGCTGCACGAGAAACTCTGGACGCACACCTATCCAATGGCGGCCGTGCTACCGATGGCGGCGCTGACCAACCTTGCCTACGCAGCGCCTGTGGAGAAGGCAACCATACCGGCGCTGTTCATCTTCTCGGATTCCGACAAGGTGGTGCGCCAGGATCGCACCCGCGAAATCGCCGGCCGCTGGGGCGCACCGCATGAACTGGTGCCCGTCGACGACAATGGCGATCCCGACGACCACGTCATTGCCGGCGACGCGCTGTCGCCCTCGACCACGGCTTTCCTGGCGCAGCGGATCGTCGTGTGGGTGAAGGCAATTACCGGGCAGCCCTAAACGAAAAGGACGGCCGAAGCATTGCCCCGGCCGTCCTCATATTCAATCGTCAGCAATCAAGCCAGGCTCGACGAGCCTGACCGGTTCGTCTGATCAGGCAGCCCGCGCAGCGGGCCGCTTGCCGCCGAAGCGGCGCTTGTTGTTGCCCTTGAAGGCCTTGGCGCCTTCCGGCTTGCGCTCGCTTGCACCCGCAAAGGCCGGCTTGTCACCAAAACGCTTCTTGGCGAAGCCGTTGTTCTGGCCACCGGGCCGCCTGCCGTCGCGACGGCCATTGCGGTCGTTGCGATCATTGGCGGGCTCGAAGCGCTCGTTCTTTTCGGCCGGATTGCGCACCGGATCCGGGCTGCCGAGATGGTCGGCAACGATCGGCAGCTTGCTGCGGATGATGCGCTCGACCTGACGCAGCTTGCTGTTTTCGGAAGGATCGCAAAGCGTGATGGCGATGCCGTCCATGCCGTTACGGCCGGTACGTCCGATGCGGTGGACATAGCTTTCGGCCTCATCCGGCAGGTCGAAATTCACCACATGGCTGATGCCGGGAACGTCGATGCCGCGCGCCGCGATGTCGGTCGCGACGAGAATGCGCACCGAACCCTCGCGGAAATCGTTGAGCGCCTTCTGGCGGGCGTTCTGCGACTTGTTGCCGTGGATGACGGCGGCCTTGAAGCCGTCGCGCTCGAGGTCCTTGGTCACCCGGTCGGCGCCATGCTTGGTGCGCGAAAAGATGATGACGGACTTCATCGCTTCGTCGGCGAGCATCGTCGACAGCACCTGGCGCTTCTGCTTGGTGCGGGCAAAGACGACGCCCTGCACGATCTCGGCGGCCGCGGTGCTCTGCGGCGCGACTTCGACGCGGATCGGGTTCTTCAGCAGGCCCTTCGCCAGCTCGGCGATTTCGTTGGGCATGGTGGCCGAGAACAGCACCGTCTGACGGTCGGGCGCGGTCGCCTTGGCGATCCGCTTGACGTCGTTGATGAAGCCCATGTCGAGCATGCGGTCACCCTCGTCCAGCACCAGCCATTTGGTGTCGGAGAGAATGAGGTCGCCCTCGCGCACCAGGTCGGTCAGGCGGCCGGGCGTGGCGATCAGGATGTCGACGCCGGGCGCAACCTTCTTCACCTGGCTGAAGCGCGAGACGCCGCCAAGCACGAGAGCGGTCGAGACATGCGCGCCCTTGGCGAGGATCTTGATGGTGTCCTCGATCTGGACGGCGAGTTCGCGCGTCGGCGCCAGGATCAGCGCACGAGTGGTCTTGGCTCGGCGCTTGGTGCCGAGCGCGATGATCTTCGACAGGATCGGCAGCGCGAAGGCAGCGGTCTTGCCCGAGCCGGTCTGGGCGATGCCGAAGATATCACGGCCTTCCATCTGCGGCGGGATCGCCTGCGTCTGGATCGGCTTCGGCTCGGTGAAGCCGGCGCCATGCGTCGCCTTGAGCAGCGCGCCGGTAATTCCAAGAGCTGCGAAACCGGTGAGTTCCGTAGTGTTGCCGGCCGAGATTGCGTTACCGGCTGAGGTGTTTTCGTTGGTCAAAATAGTCTTCTTTCACGCGGTCTTGGCCGCAAACATCGATGGCGGCAGGGCGCAACCTGCCGTCGAAAAATTTGATATGAAACGACAAGGCGGGCGGACGGTAACGTCCACTCGGCTGCGCTGTCGTGCCCGCAGGCGTCATGCCACGGGGCTCTTTCGCCACTTCGTGATGTATCGGAAAGAGAGGCCGATATACCGGAAAGAGGGAAAACAGACGCAACCAGTCTCATTTGTCGAGAAGGCCGGAATCTCCGGCCCAAGCGCCTATGGGCTGCATATGGCTGAGTTCGCTCCGGAATGCAAGGGGCCACATGTTGCAGCGCAATAATCGAGGCCGAAAGCGGCGCTTGCACACGCCTGCAGGCATCATTACCACAAAGGCAGCTGCCATTTCTGGGGACCGAGCGATGAAGGACGTGCTGAAGGAACTTGAGCGCCGCCGCGAGATCGCCCGCATGGGCGGCGGCCAGGCCCGCATCGACGCCCAGCACAAGAAGGGCAAGCTGACGGCGCGCGAGCGCATCGATGTCTTTCTCGACGAAGGCTCGTTCGAGGAGTTCGACATGTATGTCGAGCATCGCTCGACCGACTTCGGCATGGAGAAAACCAAGATCGCCGGCGATGGTGTCGTCACCGGCTGGGGCACCGTCAACGGCCGTCCGGTCTATCTCTTCGCCAAGGATTTTACCGTCTTCGGCGGCTCGCTGTCGGAGGCTCACGCCGAAAAGGTCATCAAGGTGCAGGAGATGGCGCTGCGCAACCGCGCGCCGATCATCGGCATCTACGACGCCGGCGGCGCCCGCATCCAGGAAGGCGTGGCGGCGCTAGGCGGCTATGCCGAGATCTTTCAGCGCAACGTGCTCGCATCCGGCGTCATTCCTCAGATTTCCGTGATCATGGGCCCGTGCGCCGGCGGCGACGTCTATTCGCCTGCGATGACCGACTTCATCTTCATGGTGCGCGACACCTCTTACATGTTCGTCACCGGGCCGGATGTGGTCAAAACGGTCACCAACGAGACGGTGACGGCCGAGAGCCTTGGCGGCGCGTCCGTCCACACGACCAAATCGTCGATTGCCGACGGCGCCTACGACAATGACGTCGAGGCGCTGTTGCAGATGCGCCGGCTGGTAGACCTTTTGCCCGCGTCAAATACGTCGGAGCTTCCTGAGATCGAGTGCTACCAGTCGGTCACCGACCATGATCTGTCGCTCGACCGGCTGATCCCAGACAACGCCAACAAGCCTTACGACATCAAGGAGCTGATCCTCAAAGTTGCCGATGAAGGCGATTTCTTCGAGATCCAGCAGAACTTTGCCAAGAACATCGTCACCGGTTTCGGCCGCGTCGAAGGCCGCACCGTCGGCTTCGTCGCCAACCAGCCGATGGTGCTGGCCGGCGTGCTCGATTCCGACGCAAGCCGCAAGGCGGCGCGCTTCGTGCGCTTCTGCGACTGTTTTTCCATTCCCATCGTCACCTTCGTCGACGTCCCCGGCTTCCTGCCCGGCACCGCGCAGGAATATGGCGGCCTGATCAAGCATGGCGCGAAACTCCTGTTTGCCTACGCCGAGGCGACCGTGCCGAAAATCACGGTCATCACCCGCAAAGCCTATGGCGGCGCCTATGACGTGATGGCCTCAAAGCACCTGCGTGGCGACATGAACTATGCCTGGCCGACGGCGCAGATCGCGGTGATGGGGGCGAGAGGCGCGGTCGAGATCATCTACCGTAAGGATATCGGCGACGCCGAAAAGATCGCAGCCCACACAAAGTCTTACGAAGACCGCTTCCTGTCGCCCTTCGTCGCCGCCGAACGCGGCTATGTCGACGAGGTGATCATGCCGCATTCGACCCGCCGCCGCATCGCGCGGGCGCTGCGCATGCTGCGCAACAAGGACATGCAGAATCCCTGGAAGAAGCACGACAACATCCCGTTGTAACATCCAATGTCGCGACTGATCATCAGCGCCGGTCGGCGGTTTGGCAGGTTCACGGTCCTGTTTTTCGTTGTTCCCGCTCTCATCATCTTCTGCGTCTGGATGTCCCTGCTCGACAACCATCCAATCTGGTTTATCGCCAGCGGCTTCGTCGTCATGCCGATCGCCACCACGGCCTTGGCATTTCTGTTCGGCACATTGTTTGCGGGCTTCCGACGCAGCAAGATCAAAGGCGTCAGTGAAGCAGAAGCGCCCGGCCTGTGGGCGCTGTGGCGGAGCGTCGCCGGACCGCGCCGTGCTGCGCGCACGGTTGTCATACTAGAGGGCAACCTGAACGCCAGCGTGCGCGAAGAGCGCACGCTTCTCGGCCTTCTCGGCAATCGGCTGTTTCTAACCATTGGCATCCCTCTCCTCGCAGTGACCGATGAAAGAGCGCTTGCCGCGATCCTTGCCCATGAGGACGCGCATGTGCGCAACAAGGATACCAATGGCAGCCTCAATCTCGCTGAGTTCGAAAACGGTTTCGGATTTGTCTTCGAGTATGCCCCGCCCGGAACCACGATCACAGGCAGCCTGCTCCACGCCGCTATCGGCTGGCTGTCGCAATCGTTCGAGCGGGAAGAAATCCGGCTTTCGCGCGAAGCGGAGATCAAGGCAGATCGACACACGGCATCCTCCGGCGACGCCGAGCACGCCGCACGCGCGCTGTTGCTTCTTGCCACGGCAGACGTGCATTTCACGGAGACGGTCTATGACCCTTTGCAGCATGAATTGCGAGGTGCTTTGCGTCCGCCGCGACCGCCGCTCGAGCGCATGCTGGAAGCTGCCGGCCAGCTGCGAGAACCCATTTGCCTCGATGTTTGCGCCCGCAAGGCGTGGGCAAGCCCGGATGATGCAAAGTCCACCCATCCATCATGGGCTCAACGGCTGGCGGCGCTTGGCTACTCGGAGCCGCCCGACCTGGACCCGATCGCCGTGACCGCGCTCTCGACGCTGCTGAACTCGAGCGTAGCACAGCGCCACATTTCGGAATTCGACACCAAATGGACTGCGCGGATGGAAGACTATCTCCAGCGCTGAACTGGTGGTCGCCCAACTCGCAGGCTCACTCCTCTTCCGCCGCCCCGAACCCCGCATCCCTGGGGGCGCTGGTCGCGCTCGCCCAGGGCGTCGCGTGATTATCGATGCGCATCTGGAAGATGAAATAGGTCGGCGAGCAGTAGCCGATGCCTTTCACCTTGGCGGCGCCCGGCGTGTCCGGCGGCAGCGACTGGCACATATAATCCTCGCGGCAGAAATGATCGGCCGAACATGCGGGACGGTTGCCGCGGTTGACCGCGCCGCCGAGGCACTGGTCGAAATTGTTGGTGGCGACGCAGGTGTCGAATTTCTTGCCGCCGACCATGCCGCAAATTTCCGATGGCATCGGCTTGCCCGTCTTGAAGGCGGCGAAGCTGCGGTCCTTGTCGTCGCAACCGCGATAAGCGATGCCTGCCGGTACGCCGATTTTCGGTGGCCGGCAGGTGTAGGCGGTCCGCGAAAAGGTCGGCGCAAAAGCAGCGAACTGGCCGGTGATCTTGTAGCGGTCGTTGAACGGCTGAGACGGGTTGCTGGAGATCGACCCGGTCAGGCAGGGATGGCCCGAAAACATCTTTGGACTGTCCTTGGGCAACAGACATTGCGCCAGCGTGGTGCGCACGCCTGAGGCCGTCGCCAGCGGCGTGCAGACGGTGCCGCCACCGCATTGCCAGGTCGCGCCGAAGCGTTTTGCATCATCCGGCATCAGGCACGGCATCGCGATCTCGGCCGGGGCGTAGTCGACATCGCCGGCATCGGTCCATGTCGCCGGCGGCGCAAAGGACAGCGGCCGGTAGCGGTTCGGCTCCTTGCCTTCTTCGGTCGCGCGCAGCCAGGCCTCACGTCGCGCAATCTCGGCATGGAGATGCGGCGAGATGCCGACCTCGATCCGGTTGAGAGGCGACGTCGTTTTGTCGTCGAGGCCGATGAAGTGAAAGCCGGCCGTCGAGCCCGCCTGGTGGCAGCCCTGGCAGGCGCCATTGTCCAGCCGCTCGACCAGCGCCTCCGGTGTCCGCACCAGTTTCAGCGCCGCATAGTCCAGGCCGGCGAAATCCGCTGGCTGGAACAGCGGCGTGAACGGATGGTTGGCCTGTCTCGCGCTGCCGAAGGTCGACCACGAAATGATTTTCTTCGCCAGGAATTCGTCGGGGATTTCGTAGACGCCGAGATCGACCGCCGCGACATTGGCGATGACATAGTCGGCGAGCCTTTTCTTGAGTGCAGCATCGTCGGAGAGCCGCGCGACGTCTGGCGTATTCTCCAGCGGATTCTCGCTGACGGTAGCGCCATCGATGCCGAAGATCCGCATCAGATAGGCCGCCTGCCCGCCGAATTGGGTCTCCTGTCCCGAGGGAAAACGCACCACCTGCGCATTGAGTTCAAGCTGCTTGAACGTCAGTTCCTCCGGTGCCAGCGGCCCGCCGGCCAGCCAGCCGGCATCGACGTTTTCGTCGATCTGCGGTGTCCAGCGCCCGGCAACGCCGACGCAGCCGCCATCGGCATCCGGCGCCACGCTGTAGACGGCGTTGAAATTGAATGGCAGCCGCGATGCCAAAACCTTGCCGTTCTTGCGGAAACTGTAGGCCAGGCGATAGATGAAGCGCACCTCGCCACAGCTCTTGTCGCCTTGCAGCGCGGTGAAGTCACGCCGGTCCAGCCGGTTGACGACGCCGACCAGGCGGAAGCGCGCGGCCTCGGTCTTCAGCCAGCGCATATCCATGATGCGGCCGACATTGCCGTCGGTCACCTCGTAGAGCGTGCGCCCGCCGGCCTTTATCTCGGCCCGCAGCGTGGCAATATCGGCCGCCACCATGTCGACAACAGCACGATAGGCCGGCACCTCGCTGTAGAGCGTCTTCAGATCGTCCGGGCCATCGACGGCGAAAATGCCGGCGAAGCCAAACCCCTTGGCATCGAGGGCGGCCAGCACCGCCGGATCGTCGACGATGGTCACCGGCTGCTCAGCGCGCACGCTATGCGACGCGAACAGCGCGATGATGGCCGCAATGACGAACGCGAAATGCTTCATCTGATCGTCACCTTCTGCCGTGCATCGACCAGTTCACGCAGCACCGGCACCAGGGCCAGCGGCAGATCCTCCGCGATCAGCCCCGGACCGAAGCGGCTGCCGGCCTCGGCATGGATCCAGACAGCGGCGCAAGCTGCTTCGAAGGGCAACATGCCTTGCGCCAGCAGCGCGGCAATTATGCCGGCAAGCACGTCCCCTGACCCGGCGGTGGCCAGCCATGGCGCGCCATTGGCGTTGATCGCGGCGCGGCCGTCGGAAGCCGCGATGACGGTGTCGGCGCCCTTGTAGACCATGATGGCGTTGGCTCGTTCAGCGGCTGCGCGCGCCTTGGCGAGTTTCGACTGCTTCTTGTCCTTCGCGATGCCGGGAAAAAGTCTGGCGAATTCGCCTTCATGCGGCGTCAGCACCAATACCGGCGCCAACGGGAGCAGCGCGGCGTCGAACAGGGCCTGAGGCTGATGCGCCAATGACGTGATGGCGTCAGCATCCAAGACAATGGCAGGGCGCTGAATTCCGAATGAACTCGTCGACGTGCGGTTTAGGTCAGCGACCGTCGCGATCAATTGCAACGCGAAATCCCCCACTTTGGGTTTCGGCCCGAGCCCTGGTCCGAACACAAGTACTTCGGGGTGCCTCGCCGACAAAAATTCCTGCACTTCCTCCATCGAACCGGCCTCGCGCAGCATGATCGATGTCAGATGCGCGGCGTTTACCTGCATGGCATTTTCAGGCGAGAGCACGGTCACCGCCCCTGCCCCGGCTCTGGCTGCAGCCATCGCCGACAGCCGCGCCGCACCTGTCGCGCTCGGCCCGCCGGAAAAGACGCTGACGTGGCCGCGCTTATACTTATGTGTATCGACCGCCGTTTTCGGAAAACTGTATAGCCAAAAGTCAGGCGTGTTCTCGAACGTCTTGATCTTGAACTCATCGACGATCGCATCCGGAATGCCGATATCGGCGATGATGATCTCACCGCAGAGGCTGCGCCCCGGCATCAGCAGATGGCCGGGCTTTTTCCGCACGAACGTCACCGTCACGTCGGCCTTGAAATAAGCGTTGCTCAAGCCGGTCTCGCCCGACACACCAGAAGGCAGATCGATTGACACCACAGGCACGCGCTCCGCCGCGGCCAATCCTGAGACGGCAGAGGCATGCAGGGATATCTTCTTCGACAATCCCGCACCATAGAGCGCGTCCACGACGACTTCACCCGGTTCCGGGTAGCAGTGTCCGATGTGCTCGACCGGCAGATTGCAGGCCTCGGAAGCTCGCGCCGCATCACTCCCGGGCTTCTGCTTGCCTTCGGCCCAGAGCGCCACATTCACACCGGCCTCGGCCAGCAACCGCGCTACAACATAGCCGTCGCCGCCATTGTTGCCGGGGCCGCACAGCACGTGGACACGGCTCGCCGCGGGATAGCGCGCCAGCACGACAGCAGCGACCGCCTCGCCGGCACGCTGCATCAGGCCATAGCCGTCGAGCGGACCGGCTGCGATTGCCAGCCGGTCGGCCTCGCCCATCTCGGCCGGCGACAGGACTTCATTGCTCATGGATTGCCGATCCGCATTTCGTTCAAGGCCGACCCCTTTGTCCCTATCGAGCATTGTCCAGTTTCGGATTCGAAGCAAACGGCCAGGTGCTGCGTTGGCGTGCGGCCAATCCTTTCGCAGACTGGTGCCACGGATCCGCGCAGGCCTGCAAAATGCGCAATCTGCCTAATTATCGTGCAGACGCCCGAAGCGGCAATGTGTAGGCTTCGGGCAGCTTTGCCGCAGCCGAAGCAGAGGATGACGCGAATGTGCATCCCGGCGCGGCGCGGCATTGGAATTGCGCGAAACCGCTTCGCGTGGGCTGAAATTGGCACAGTTCGTGCTTGATGGAGGCGCAAGCGGGGCGCACAACCCGTTTTTTTGGCAGTGGAGGCCACTTTCTACATGAAAAAGATCGAAGCGATCATCAAGCCGTTCAAGCTAGACGAAGTGAAGGAAGCGCTTCAGGAGGCCGGTCTGCAAGGCATTACCGTGACCGAGGCCAAGGGCTTTGGCCGCCAGAAAGGCCATACCGAACTCTATCGCGGCGCCGAATATGTCGTCGACTTCCTGCCCAAGGTGAAGATCGAAGTCGTGCTGGGCGACGACGCCGTCGAAGGCGCCATCGAAGCCATCCGCAAGGCGGCGCAGACCGGCCGCATCGGCGACGGCAAGATCTTCGTCTCCAACATCGAGGAGGTCGTTCGCATCCGTACCGGCGAAACGGGGATGGACGCCGTCTGAGCTTTCTGATTTCAGATTAACGTCTCCTCGAAACGTCATCACACAGGGAAGAAACGACATGACGACAGCCAAAGACATCATGAAGCAGATCAAGGACAACGACGTGAAATTCGTCGACCTGCGCTTCACCGATCCGAAGGGCAAGCTGCAGCACGTGACGATGGATGTCATCGAGGTCGAGGAAGACATGTTCGCCGACGGCGTCATGTTCGACGGCTCCTCGATCGCCGGCTGGAAGGCGATCAACGAGTCCGACATGGTGCTGATGCCCGATGCGGACACCGTCCACATGGATCCGTTCTTCGCCCAGTCGACCATGGTCATCCTGTGCGACATTCTCGATCCGGTCTCCGGCGAATCCTACAACCGCGATCCGCGCGGCACTGCAAAGAAGGCCGAGGCCTACATGAAGGCCGAAGGCATCGGCGACACCATCTATGTCGGCCCCGAAGCCGAGTTCTTCGTCTTCGACGACGTCAAGTACAAGGCCGATCCCTACAACACCGGCTTCAAGCTGGACTCGACCGAACTGCCGTCCAACGACGACACCGATTACGAGACCGGCAATCTCGGCCACCGCCCGCGCGTCAAGGGCGGCTACTTCCCTGTGCCGCCGATCGACAGCGCGCAGGACATGCGCTCCGAAATGCTGACCGTGCTCGCCGAAATGGGCGTGCGCGTCGAAAAGCACCATCACGAGGTTGCCGCTGCCCAGCACGAGCTCGGCATCAAGTTCGACACGCTGGTCCGCAACGCCGACAAGATGCTGATCTACAAATATGTCGTGCACCAGGTCGCCAATGCCTATGGCAAGACGGCCACCTTCATGCCGAAGCCGATCTTCGGCGACAACGGCTCGGGCATGCATGTCCACCAGTCGATCTGGAAGAACGGCAAGCCGACCTTCGCCGGCAATGAATATGCCGGCCTGTCGGAGTCGTGCCTGTTCTACATCGGCGGCATCATCAAGCACGCCAAGGCGATCAACGCCTTCACCAACCCGCTGACCAACTCCTACAAGCGCCTTGTACCTGGCTATGAAGCCCCGGTGCTGCTCGCCTACTCCGCGCGCAACCGTTCGGCCTCCTGCCGCATTCCGTTCGGCTCGTCCCCGAAAGCCAAGCGCGTCGAGGTCCGCTTCCCCGATCCGGGCGCGAACCCCTACCTCGCTTTCGCCGCCATGCTCATGGCCGGCCTCGACGGCATCAAGAACAAGATCCACCCGGGACAGCCGATGGACAAGGATCTCTACGACCTGCCGCCGAAGGAACTGAAGAAGATCCCGACCGTCTGCGGTTCGCTGCGCGAAGCGCTGCAAAGCTTGGACAAGGACCGCGGCTTCCTGAAAGCCGGCGGCGTCTTCGACGACGACCAGATCGACTCTTACATCGAGCTCAAGATGGCCGAAGTGATGCGCTTCGAAATGACCCCGCATCCGGTCGAATACGACATGTACTATTCGGTCTGAACGATAACCTCAGCGACAAGGAAAAACCCCGGCGTCAGTTCAGACGCCGGGGTTTTTGTTTGACCAATAGCAGACTGTAGACGTGTTAGCAGCAGGCTACGGCGCAGGCTTACGAAGCCTGCGCCGCTATAGATGCTTAGGCGGCCGCCGAAACCTGGGCGCTGGTCGAAACCTCCGCGATGGTCTTCAGGATCTGCGAAGCGATCTGGTAGGGGTCGCCTTGCGAATTCGGGCGGCGGTCTTCCAGGTAGCCCCTGTAGTCATTGTTGACGAAGGAATGCGGCACGCGGATCGAGGCGCCTCGGTCGGCGATGCCGTAGCTGAAGCGGTTCCACGGAGCGGTCTCATGCTTGCCGGTCAGGCGCTTGTCATTGTCCGGGCCGTAGACGGCGATGTGGTCCATCAGGTTCTTGTCGAATTGAGCCATCAGCGCTTCGAAATAGGCCTTGCCGCCGACTTCGCGCATATAGGCGGTCGAGAAGTTGGCGTGCATGCCCGAGCCGTTCCAGTCGGTGTCGCCGAGCGGCTTGCAGTGATACTCGATGTCGATCTCGTACTTTTCGGTCAGGCGCTGCAAGAGATAGCGGGCCATCCACATCTGGTCGGCGGCCTTCTTGGAGCCCTTGCCGAAAATCTGGAATTCCCACTGGCCCTTGGCCACTTCGGCGTTGATGCCTTCATGGTTGATGCCTGCTGCGAGGCAGAGGTCGAGATGCTCCTCGACGATCTGGCGCGCGATCGGGCCGACATTCGAATAGCCGACGCCGGTGTAGTACGGGCCCTGCGGCGCCGGATAGCCGCTCTCGGGGAAGCCGAGCGGACGGCCGTCCTTGTAGAAGAAATACTCCTGCTCGAAGCCGAACCAGGCGCCCTCGTCGTCGAGGATGGTGGCGCGCTTGTTGGACACATGCGGCGTCACGCCATCTGGCATCATCACTTCGCACATCACCAGCACGCCATTGCTGCGGGCCGGGTCCGGGAATACGGCGACCGGCTTCAGCACGCAGTCGGAGCTGTGGCCTTCGGCCTGCTGCGTCGAAGAACCGTCGAAGCCCCACAGCGGCAGCTGCTCGAGCGTCGGGAACTCGGCGAACTCCTTGATCTGGGTCTTGCCGCGAAGATTGGGGACCGGCGTGTAACCATCGAGCCAGATATACTCGAGCTTGTATTTCGTCATTCTAGAGCCTCTCGTTGCTTGATCACCGAACCTGGATGACGCCGGCGCGCCGAGCCATCCAGCAGCCCAGCTGCCGGTCGATAAAATGCAAATCGTGTGCCACTTCAGTTGGTCAGGGTGCGGCAAAAATGCCCTTTCATCCCGCCGGTGATGGCAAGCCGCCTAAGCAATGCGCCCGGATCAATCAAAGGCAGAATTTGCTTAAATAACAGGCAAATGCCGATCTTTCTTTAGGCATCTTGCCTAAAAGGATTGCAGGACCTACCTTGATGGAAAGATGAATCGAAGAGCCTCTCCAGAAGAAAGGAGACCGACCATGGAAATCACCTCAGCCCGTCCGTCGGCCAAAATCCTGATGTTCCCGGTGGCAGCGCGTGCGGGTGCCTCAAATTTAGGCGTAAAGGCCAAGTTTGCGGCAGAGCTTGCTTCGCTGCGCGATCACCCGCTTGCCCATGGCGAGGCCTGGTATCATGAGGCCGCCATTGCGGAGGCCGAACAGCCTCGCAAGAGCTAGGCGTCTTCCGCGCTGATAGATCGAACAGGCCCACAAATCAAAAACCCGGCGCGATCGCTCGCGCCGGGTTTTTTGCTTGATACAGAGCCGTCGGCTACTGCTTGGTATGCAGGTCGGTGCCGAGCGTATCCCTGACGAAGATCATGCCGATGATCAGCGTCACCGCCGCGATCACCACCGGATACCAAAGGCCGTAATAGATATCGCCCTTGTAGGCGCTGAACGCGAACACGATCGCGGGCAGCAGGCCGCCGAACCAGCCATTGCCGATGTGATAGGGCAGTGACATGCCGCTGTAGCGGATGCGTGTCGGGAACATCTCGACCAGGATCGCCGCGATCGGCCCGTAGACCATGGTCACGTAGAGGACCAGGATGAACAGGATGCCGATGACCTTTGCCCAGTTGACCTGTGCGGGGTCGGCAAACATCGCGAACGCGCCCGCTGCCGGAACGCTGTACACGGTCACCTCGGTGGCGCCCGCGGCCTCATCCTTGGTCAGCACCTTGTCCTTGATGGCCTGTTCGGTCGGGACCGCGGTCTTTTCGCCGGCGCGGATGGCTGCCGCATCGAGCTTCAGTTCAGGATTGGCCGCGACAAAGGCGTCGAGCTTCTGGTCGGCAACCTTGGCGGCAGCACGCTTCAGCGGATAACCGCCACCCTGAAGCGCGAGGTTGATACCCTTCTTGAAGGCAGCGTCGCTGGCAGCCTTCTTGTCGCCCGCGGCCTTGGCATCATAAGACGCCACGGTTTCGCTGCCGATCATGACACTCGCCGGGGTCCCCGCCGCCGCCGTCGAGACGATGTCGTAAGGCACCGAGTTCTTGGCAAGGAAATCGGTCGCGATATCGCACGAACTGACCGGTACGCGCGTGCCGGTCGGATTGAACTGGAAGTTGCAGTCTCCCGGAGCCGCCGTCACTGTGGCGCGCGTGTTCTGCTGTGCTGTGGCGAGCGCCGGATTGGCGGCCCAGGTCAACGCCTTGAACAGCGGGAAGGTGGTGACGACCGCCAGCGCAAGGCCGGCCATGATGATCGGCTTGCGGCCGATCTTGTCGGACAGCCAGCCGAAGAAGACGAAGAAGCCCGTGCCGAGTGCCAGCGCAATGGCGATCATGATGTTGACCGACTGCGCGTCGACCTTGAGCACATTGGCCAGGAAGAACAGTGCATAGAACTGGCCATTGTACCATACCACGGCCTGACCGGCGGTGAGGCCGAACAGCGCCAGGATGGCGATCTTGGCGTTTTTCCACTGGCCGAAGGCTTCCGACAGCGGCGCCTTGGAACTCTTGCCCTCTTCCTTCATGCGCAGGAAGGTCGGCGATTCCGAAAGCGACAGCCGGATCCAGACCGAAATGCCGAGCAGGATAGCCGAGACCAGGAACGGAATGCGCCATCCCCAGGCGTTGAAGGCGTCCTTGCTTACGGAATTCTGCACCAGCAGGATGACAATCAGCGACAGGAAAAGGCCGAGCGTCGCCGTCGTCTGGATCCATGAGGTGTAGAAGCCGCGACGGTCGTCCGGCGCATGTTCCGCGACATAGGTCGCGGCGCCGCCGTACTCGCCGCCAAGCGCCAGGCCCTGCAGCATGCGCAGCGCGATCAACAGGATCGGCGCCAGAATGCCCAGTGTCTCTGAACCCGGAAGCAGGCCGACAAGGAAAGTCGACAGACCCATGATCATGATGGTGACAAGGAATGTGTATTTGCGGCCGACGAGATCGCCGATGCGGCCGAACACCAGCGCGCCGAACGGGCGCACGATGAAGCCGGCGGCGAAGACCAGCAGCGTGAAGATGTAGCGGGTGCTTTCGGGAAACGAGTTGAAGAAGGTCAAGCCGATCGCGCCGGCCAACGCTCCGTAGAGATAGAAATCATACCATTCGAAAACCGCGCCCAGCGAGGAGGCGAAGATGACCTTCTTCTCCTCTCGTGTCATGCCGCGGCTGGCTCCGCCGGCGGTCGATGCCAATGCCATTGAACTGTCCTCCCGTGAATCGTCTGCCTTCGACGCTGGGCGTCATCGTCGGCGTTCCCTCTGAACGCGACTCGAACCAGCCATCAGCGTAAAAAATGACAGAAAGCGACCGCCGGAGGCAGACAGACCTTGGATTTATGACTTTGGTATTAGGTGCAGTGCGGCAAAGGCCGAGGATCAGGTCTTCAGCGCATCGAGCAGGCCGACGGCCGCCATCATGTCGCGTTTGCGGGCCGAGCGGCGTGCGACAGCCTCGGCATCCTGGCCCCAATGCTCGATCTGCCAGTCCTCGTCGACATGGCCGGCGGCCCAAGCCGCGTCGCCATCGAGCGCGCCGTAATCGACCGCCAGCGCGAGCAGCGCCGACCCGGTCAGCGAAGTCATGACATGGATTGCGGCCAGCCGCAGCGGCTCGGCACGCTGGGCAAGATGAGCGCCGAGCACTGCGATGCTCTCGCGCGGCTGCTCGACATGGATGATGCCCTCGGCGAGATTGAACCGAGCCCCTAATGTCGCTCTCGCCCAGTCGATCACCGGATCCCAATGCTGGTTCTGCCGCTCGACCAGCCCCTGTGGCGCGTCGGCGCGGTAGCAGGTCAGATCGGACGAGGCGAAGCGCAAGACGTCCTCCAGCACCGCCTGCGGGTCGCTGGCGACGCCGTCGATGGCGGTGTTGACCAGACGCAGCACCGGCATCGTGACCGGGTCGATGGTCTCGCCCTGTGCAGCGAACTCATTGGCGACCAGGGCGGCGGCCTTTTCGGTCGGCAGCGCCAGCAGCGCCTTGCCCGGCGTGCGCACCGGCTTGCCGTCGAGATGGACGGCAAAAACGTCCTCCACAGCTGCGACCGACACGTCCTTGTAGAAGCGCTTCGGCAGGTGCGTCTTCATCTGGATCTGCGCGCGGCGGACCGGATCCGGATCGGACAGATGCTTTCCCGCTTCGAGGTCGTTGAGGATGTCACGCATGGTCGAACTTTCTATCCAGGTACCTGCTTGCGCGCCGGCCGGTTGACGATGATCAGGCCGACTGCGATCAGCCCAAGCGCCACAAAGATCCTGGTCGTTGGCGCCTCGCCAAGAATGATAGCGCCGCAGAGGACGCCGAACACCGGCGACAGGAAGGCGAAGCTCGACAGGCCCGATGCCGGATAGCGCCTGAGCAGCCAGAACCACAGCACATAGGTGAAGGCAACTATATAGAGCGACTGGAACAGCAGCGCCAATGTCGGCAAGGCACTGACCGCGCGGATCGGCGGGCCGGCGAAAGGCAGAACCAGGACACCGACAATGGCCGCACCGGCCAGCTGATAAAGCAGCAATTTCTCGGCACTGGTCTCGACCAGTTTCGAACGCTTGATGACGATACTGGTCGCCGCCCACAGAATACCGGAGCCGAGGCTGAGCAGATCGCCCATCAAGGTCACGTCGGTGCCGCCGGCAATCCCGTCTGAAAACACCGCCACCAGGCCGCAGAAGGCGAGAACGAGCCCGCCAAGCTTGCGCGCGTTGATACGCTCACCGAGCAGGAAATGGCCGCCGATCAGGACCCAGAACGGCATGGTGTTGACCAGCAGTGTGTTGCGGGCAACGGTCGTGTATTCCAGCCCGATATAGAGGCACAGGAACTCGACGCCGAACAGCACGCCGACGATGATGCCGGCGACAAGCGACCCGTCGGCCTTAAACAGCCTGATGCCGCGCAGCCAGCACCAGCCGAGCACACAGAGCCCGCCAATGATCGAACGTGCGATCGAGACGAAAACCGGATCGAAGCCGGCATAGGAGAGCTTGGCGGCGACGTAGTTCAGCCCCCAGGAAAAGGTCAACCCGACCATGATGGAAGCAGCCGCCAGATCGACCGCATCGCGGCGATCCAATACCGAGGCAACGGCCAATGTCAGTCCTCCGCGCTGGCGTCGTCGAAGCCGATCAGGTTCCAGCTCTGGCGCATATGCGGCGGCATCGGCGCGGTGACGTCGATGACGCCCTTGTCCGGGTGCGGAATGACGATGCGGCGCGCATGCAGATGCAGGCGGTTCTGAATGCCGCCCGGAAAGTCCCAGTTGGTGTCGGCCTCGAAATATTTGGGGTCGCCAAGGATCGGGCAGCCGATATAGGCGGCATGAACGCGCAGCTGGTGGGTGCGGCCAGTGTACGGCTCCATTTCCAGCCAGGTCATCGTCTGAGCCGCCTGCTCGATGATGCGATAGTAGGACACGGCGTGGTCGGCGCCCTTTTCGCCATGGGCTGCCACGCGCACGCGGTCGCCGTCCTCGGTCGGCTCCTTGATCAGCCAGGTCGAGATCTTGTCCTCGCGCTTGGGCGGGACACCTTTGACCAGCGCCCAATAGGTCTTCTTGGTCTCACGCGCCCGGAATGACTCGGAAAGCTTCATCGCCGCAAGCCTGGTGCGGGCAACCACCAGCACGCCCGATGTGTCGCGGTCGAGCCGGTGCACCAGGCGCGGCTTCTCGCCCTTCTGGCTGCGCCAGGCCTCCAGCATGTCGTCGACATTGCGGGTGACGCCCGAGCCGCCTTGCACCGCCAGGCCCGCCGGCTTGTTGAAGACGAAGACTTTTGGATCTTCGTGGATCAGCATCTTGGCCAGCACATCGGCGTCGCCCTGGTTGCGGATCGAGTAACCCGTAAGCGCACTCTCGCCCTTCTTGTCGACCTCGAGCGGCGGCACACGCACCACCTGGCCGGGCTCGACACGGCTGTCGGCCTTGACCCGGCTGCCATCGACGCGGATCTGGCCCGAGCGCAGCAACTTCTGCAGATGGCCAAAGCCGAGGCCGGGGAAATGGGTCTTGAACCAGCGATCGAGCCGCATGCCCGCCTCGCCGGCCTCCACCGTGATCTGTTCTACGCCTGCCATGATTTTCGCTTTATCCGTTTCTAACGCGTGACCCCGAAAATCTACTCCGGCCTTCGGAAAGGATCATGCGCAAGATCAAAGTTTCTGCAGCGCGTCCAAAGGATGCGGCGTGCTCCAGGTCGGGGCAATAACACTATGAAACGGTTCTTGCGAGCCAAAGTCCCAGAAACAGGGCGATAATGGCGCCAACGACGCTGGCCAGCGCATATCCCAACGCCGGCAGCGTCGCTCCGCGCTCCCATAGGGTCGCGAAATCGAGCGAAAAGGCGGAGAAGGTGGTGAAGCCGCCAAGGACGCCGGTGGCGACGAACAGCCGGAGCTCATTGGAACCGCCGCGCCGCATCAGCGCGGCGACGAACAGCCCCATGGCAAAGGAGCCGACGATGTTGATCGCCATCGTCCCCCAGGGGCAGTTGGGGCCGACGAGGCGCAAGGCGCCGATGTTGGTCAGGTGGCGGATGCCGGCGCCGATGCCGCCGCCGACCACAACAAGAAGCAGATTGAACATGCCCGTTTACTGCCCGGCCAAGGCAGTGCGGTCAATCCCTTCAGGCCAACGCCTCAGGTCGTCTCGACCTTCTTTGCCTTGCTCGAGCCGATCATCTTCCAGTTCTTGTAGAACATGGAATTGATGCGCTCGACGGTTACCGAAACGATGGCCAGAAGTCCGGCGATGAAGCCGGGGAACGGCGACGGGCGGATGATGTCCATGAACACGCAGTAGCGGCGTCCGTCATACTCGTTGACCGAGCGGTGCAGCAGCGTGTCGTCGAAAATATAGAGCGGGTTGTCGTGCCAGTAATTCCTCGCGCCGTTGCATTCGACGAAAACCTCTGCCTTCACCGGCAAGAGATTGTAGAGGATGCGCAGGCTGAGCCGCAGCGGTCCGAAATGCCAGGAAGTCGATTCCTTGCCTCTGAAGACAGATACGGCAATGGTCTTGATGTATTTGAAATCCTTGTTGAATTCCGCGACATTGTCGATCCGGTGCTTGCCGTACCACTGATAGACATACATGCCGCGACGACCGGTGCCGAAATTGGCGTCGATATCGGCGATGATCTCGTCCTTGCGCGCCTTGAAGACGTCAAGAACCTCGTTGACCTCGCGCCGATAATCGGCGGGAAACTGCTCCAGCTTCCACACGCCCGGGTTCCTGTAGCAAACGAGGTCCACCAGCAGATTGAAGGGCGACAGCAGCCAGGTGAAGATGCCATTGCCGAGGAAATAGCCGCGCAACAGCGACAGATCCTTGTTGGCGTTGCGCAGCACATCGATCAGGCCGCAGACGATCCAGATCGTGGTCAGGATCGGAATGAAATAGAAGCCGAGCGCGAGCAGCGGGACAGCAATCACAGCCTGGCGAAGCGTTTTGCGAAGGGATTTTGTCATTTTCTGTTCGCGCGGCGCGCTGTCCCCGTTCCGAATTATCGCCCGTCCTGGCAGCCTCCCGGCCGAGTCATGCGACGTGATAGGGCTTTTTGTCATGCGGTACAATCACACTGCTGTGACTGGCGGGGACAGAATTTCAGTTCATCGCGGGCAGGCCGAGTTCGTCACGTTTGTCCCGCGCACCTATTTTTCCCGCTCGCTGCGCAGCTTTGCCCAATAGTCCAGCCGTTTCTTGATATCGCGCTCGAAGCCGCGTTCGGGCGGATCGTAAAAGGTCTGCCGGCCCATCTTTTCGGGGAAATAGTCCTGGCCGGAAAAGGCATCGGGCTGGTCGTGATCGTAGCGGTAGCCGGCGCCGTAATCCTCCTCTTTCATCAGCTTGGTCGGCGCGTTGAGGATGTGCTTGGGCGGCAGCAGCGAACCGAACTCCTTCGCCGCCCGCGTGGCTGCCTTGAAGGCGGTATAGACGGCGTTGGATTTGGGCGCGGTGGCGAGATAGACGGTGGCCTCGGCGAAGGCCAGTTCGCCTTCGGGCGAGCCGAGATAGTCGTAGGCGTCCTTGGCGGCGTTGGCGATAACCAGCGCCTGCGGGTCGGCCAGCCCGATATCCTCCATCGCCATGCGCACCAGCCGGCGGCCGAGATAGAGTGGATCCTCGCCGGCGTCGAACATGCGGGCAAGATAATAAAGCGCCGCGTCCGGGTCGGACCCACGCACCGATTTGTGCAGCGCGGAGATCAGATTGTAGTGACCGTCCTGGCCCTTGTCATAGATCGGCGCGCGGCGCTGGACGATGCGCTGCAGCCCTTCGGGATCGAAAACCTCGCCGGGTTTGGCGGCGCGCCAGACTTCCTCGGCCAGCGTCAGCGAGGCCCGGCCGTCACCATCGCTCATGCGGATGAGCATCGCCCGCGCCTCTTCGTCGAGCGGCAGCGCCCTGCCCTCCGTCTCCTCCGCGCGCGTCATCAGCTTGGCGATGCTCTCCTCGCCCAGCGAGTGAAACACCAGTACCCGCGCGCGCGACAAAAGCGCGGCGTTCAGCTCGAAGGACGGATTTTCGGTCGTGGCGCCAACCAGCACGACGGTGCCGTCCTCCATGACCGGGAGAAACGAATCCTGCTGGGCGCGGTTGAAGCGATGGATCTCGTCGACGAACAGCAGCGTCTGGCGGCCATTGGTGCGACGCAGCTTTGCCGCCTCGAACACTTTCTTCAAATCGGCGACGCCGGAAAACACCGCTGAGATCTGCTCGAAGGCAAGGCTGGTCTCGCCGGCCAGCAGCCGCGCCACGGTGGTCTTGCCGGTGCCGGGTGGCCCCCAGAAAATCATCGAGCCGAGCGAACCGGAGTTGATGAGCCGCGTCAGTGCGCCGTCGGGGCCGGTCAGATGCTCCTGGCCGACGACCTCGCCAAGGTTTTTCGGGCGCAGCCGATCGGCCAAAGGCCGGCCGGGCGGCGCTCTTTCCGGTTCATCGACGCTGAACAGATCGGCCATCTAGGTCTTCTGGTTGGAGCACGATCCTCAGAAATGGGAAGATCGCCTCAGTAACGCAACACCTGGCGCAGTATCTGCCCGCCGCGCTCGACGGTAAAGCGCCACCAGCGTGTATCCTGCTGGGCAAGCTGCGCCAGTGTCGCCGCCGTATCGACCGTCGTGCCGTTCACCTCGCGCACGATGTCGCCGGGCTGGAAGCCGAAATCGGCGGCCGGCGAATCGCGGTTGATGTCGACCACGGTGACCCCCTTGAGGTCGGTGCGCAGGCCGAGCCGCTGGGCGAGCCTGGGCGACAGTTCCGCGACCTTGGCGCCGGAGAACGGGCTGCGGCCATGCAGGGTCACTTCCGACGCCTTGGCGCCTTCCGGCGCGCGCTCCAGTGCAATCTCCATCGTCGCCTGCTGGCCCTTGCTCAGGATGGCGAAGGTCGCCTTGGTGCCGATCGACAGGGTCGCCATGCGGTAATCCAGCGCCTCGATGCCTTCGACCGTCGTGCCATTGAGCTGCAGCACGACATCGCCGGGCTTCAGCCCTGCCTTGGCCGCCGGTCCGGCTTCCTCAACCGACGACACCAGCGCGCCGGTCGGCTTCTCCATGCCGAGCGATTCGGCGATCTGCGGTGTGACCGCTTCGAATTCGGCGCCTATATAGGGCCGCTCGAAGAAATCGAGCCCGGCCTTGGCCGCGTCGGCGAAGGCGCGCACCATGTTGGCGGGGATGGCAAAGCCGATGCCGATCGAGCCGCCGCTGCGGCTGTAGATGGCGGTGTTGATGCCGACCAGCTGGCCGCCCATGTTGATCAGCGCGCCGCCGGAATTGCCGGGATTGATGGCGGCGTCGGTCTGGATGAAGTAGCCCGAATCCGAAACGCCGATATGGCTGCGGGCAAGCGCCGAAACGATGCCGCTGGTGGTGGTCTGGCCGACGCCGAACGGATTGCCGATGGCCAGCACCAGGTCGCCGACCTCGAGCGCGTCGGAATCGCCGATGGCGATCACCGGAAACGGCTTGTCGGAGGTGATCTTGAGCACGGCGAGGTCGAGCGTCTCGTCCTTGAGCATGACCTTCGAGGTGAATTCGCGCCCGTCGGCGGTCGCGACCTTGACCTCGTCGGCATCCTTGATCACGTGGAAATTGGTGACGACGACGCCGCTCGGGTCGACCAGCACGCCCGAGCCGAGCGAGGATTGCGCGCGCGGCTGCGCGCGGCCGAAAAATTCCTCGAAGAACGGATCGCCGTCAAAGGGCGACGTGACCTTGGCCGTCTGCGACGCATAGACATTGACCACGGCCGGCGCCGTCTGCTTGACCAGGGGCGCAAACGACAGCTGCACCTCTTCGCGGCCGAACGGCACGCGCTTGTCGGGACCGGAGGTGCCGTTCTCGCCCTCGACGCCATGCAAGAGGTCGGTCAGCACATCGGAGAGCCCCGGATCGGCTGGCTTGGCGGCGTCCTCGGCCAGGGCGTCTTTCACGGCCGGTGCCGCGGCAAAGGCGGCCAGCGCGCAAAGGGCAACAAGAAACAGCCGTTTGAAGTGCATTCCGAATCCTCCAGGTCGGGCGCCATTGTCCCGACGATTGTGCAAAATGAAAGGCTAAGCCCCTGAAATCTGATTATTCTGGCCCGCAAAGCAGCTATAGGTCGGCTTGAAACTGAAAACCTGCGTCGACCTTCATGAAAAAACAACTCCTGTCATTCCGTGACTTTTTGAAGACCGGCACTTTTGGGCCTGTTTTCCCTTCTCTGAAAATGATCGACATCGCCAGTATGCTAGGTCCGCCTGACGGCTGGATCACGGAACATGCAGAGACGATTCCGGTCTATTGGACTTTCGGAAAGCTCGAAATTTCCTTTGATGAAGAAGCACCTCATTGGATGAACTGGTTTCAGATCGAAGAAGCGGGCTATCTCGAAGGTGATTTTGAGGTTCTCACCGATCGCCTTGTGCTCTCATTGGATGGGTTCAGTGGAGAGACGACACCTTCGGAATTCTTGACTGCCGGCCTTTGGGCTCCAGAAGAGGCAGCGGTGTTCTACGCCGCCTTGAGCGACGAAATATTGCTGAACATCTGCGCGGGTCCCGTTCAGATTCATTTCCGAGTCGATACAGACTTCATCGAAGATGGGGACGCCCAAAAATACCTGACCAATTCCACCGTGTCGCGAGTGGTCAGCGATATAGATTCCCGCGCCACCCTCGACAGTATCTATTCCTATCCCCAACCGGCGTTCGAAGAGATTCCCGGCGCCTTCAATTGGAATCTGCTTAGCGGTCGCGACTACCTGATGCTTACTCGCTAAACGTAAGACACGCTAAACGTAGGACGCCGGTAACAAAAAGGGGCCCGAAGGCCCCTTGAAGTCATTCCTGAAAAACCGAGCCTTATGCGGCAGCGGCTTCCTCGTCGGTGCCTTCGGCCTCGATGCGGGCGCGGTCGCCGGCGCCCTTGGCCGAGGTGTCGCGATCGACGAACTCGATGACTGCCATGGCGGCATTGTCGCCGTGGCGGAAGCCGGCCTTCATGATGCGCAGATAGCCGCCATTGCGGGTGGCGTAGCGCGGCGCGATGGTGTCGAACAGACGCTTGACGACGCCTTCATTGCCGATCTGGGCAATGACCTGGCGGCGCGCATGCAGGTCGCCGCGCTTGCCGAGCGTCACCAGCTTCTCGACGATCGGACGCAAATCCTTCGCCTTCGGCAGGGTGGTGACGATCTGTTCGTGCTCGAGCAGCGACACGGCGAGGTTGGCGAACATCGACTTGCGATGGCTAATGCTTCGGGCGAAGCGGCGGCCTTTAAAACCGTGGCGCATGGCTCTTTTCCTTCTTCAGTTGTTCAAGAGGCCGTGGCCTCTGATGGTTTTCCGCATGACCGTCGGATCGAGCGGCCCACGCCGCCGATCCTTGGAAATTCATGCTCAATATTGGTCTTCGTAACGCTTGGCGAGGTCTTCGATGTTTTCCGGCGGCCAGTCCGGCACTTCCATGCCGAGGTGCAGGCCCATCGCCGCGAGCACTTCCTTGATCTCGTTCAGCGACTTGCGGCCGAAGTTCGGGGTGCGCAGCATCTCGGCTTCGGTTTTCTGGATAAGATCGCCGATGTAGACGATGTTGTCGTTCTTCAGGCAGTTGGCCGAACGCACCGAAAGCTCGAGTTCGTCCACCTTCTTGAGCAGCGCCGGGTTGAAGGCGAGCTCGGTGACGGCCTCGGTGGCGACTTCCTTCTGCGGCTCGTCGAAATTGACGAACAGGCCAAGCTGGTCCTGCAGGATGCGGGCAGCGAAAGCCACCGCGTCCTCGCCCGAGATCGAACCGTCGGTCTCGATAGTCATGGTCAGCTTGTCATAGTCGAGAACCTGGCCCTCGCGGGTGTTCTCGACCTTGTAGGAGACCTTCTTGACCGGCGAATACAGGCTGTCGACCGGGATCAGGCCGATCGGCGCGTCTTCGGCGCGGTTGCGGTCGGCCGGCACGTAACCCTTGCCGGTGTCGACGGTGAATTCCATGCGGATTTCAGCGCCCTCGTCCAGCGTGCAGATGACGTGGTCGGGGTTGAGGATCTCGACGTCGCCAACCGTCTGGATGTCGCCAGCCAGAACCGCACCCGGGCCCTGCTTGCGAACGACCATGCGCTTGGGACCATCGCCTTCCATGCGGATGGCGATTTCCTTGATGTTGAGGACGATGTCGGTCACGTCCTCACGCACGCCGGCAATCGACGAGAATTCATGCAGAACGCCGTCGATCTGCACGGCGGTGACAGCCGCACCGCGCAGCGAAGACAAAAGCACGCGGCGCAGCGCGTTGCCGAGCGTCAGGCCGAAGCCACGCTCGAGCGGCTCGGCGACCAGCGTGGTCAGCGTCTTCTTCTTCGACGAGAACTCGATCTTGTTCGGCTTGATCAGTTCCTGCCAATTTTTCTGGATCATGATGCTTTCCTTCCGTTGACCCACCACCATCCAATCGTGGCGGGCGACCTGGAGTGCCGTGGAGGAGCGCCTTGAGGCGCTCACGCGGCGTTCGGTAATGTCTTAGACGCGGCGCTTCTTGCGCGGGCGGCAGCCATTGTGCGGGATCGGCGTCACATCACGGATCGAGGTGATGGTGAAGCCGGCCGCCTGCAGGGCGCGAAGCGCCGATTCACGACCGGAGCCGGGTCCGCAGACCTCGACTTCGAGCATGCGCATGCCGTGCTCCTGGGCCTTCTTGGCGACGTCTTCGGCAGCCATCTGGGCGGCGAACGGGGTTGACTTGCGCGAACCCTTGAAGCCCTGGGCACCGGCCGACGACCAGGCAATGGAATTGCCCTGCGCGTCGGTGATGGTGATCATCGTGTTGTTGAAGGTCGAATTGACGTGGGCAACGCCCGACGAGATGTTCTTGCGTTCACGACGGCGAACACGAGCGGCTTCCTTGGCCATGATAGTCCTTTCAGTTGATCTCTACACCGCCGTAATGCCAGCGGCTCCACCTTTGAAAGCGATTAGTGAGCAGGGACTAGCGAATAGGGACCCCTACTCGCTAATGGCTACTCGCTATCGCTCACTTACTTCTTCTTGCCGGCGATCGACTTGGCCGGGCCCTTGCGGGTGCGTGCATTGGTGTGCGTGCGCTGACCGCGAACCGGCAGCGAACGGCGGTGACGCAGGCCGCGGTAGCAGCCGAGGTCCATGAGACGCTTGATGTTCATCGACACTTCGCGGCGCAGGTCGCCTTCGACCTGGTAGTCGCGGTCGATGGTCTCGCGGATCTGCAGCACTTCCGCGTCGGTCAGTTGGTTGACGCGGCGCTCGGCCGGGATGCCGACCTTGTCGACGATCTCCTGGGCGAACTTCTTGCCAATGCCGTGAATGTACTGAAGCGCAATGACGACGCGCTTGTTGGTCGGAATGTTGACGCCGGCTATACGAGCCATATTCTTCTCTTCTCCATGTGGGACCGGCCGGCCTTCAAAATAAGGCACGCGCGGCGCTGTTCAAATTACCCCGCGTCCGGTGGAGGCCGGCCCTTGCGGGAGTTCCCTAGTTTCAATGCGGCTGCCTTGCCCTTGCGGACAAGCAAGCCTCATGCCTGATAGGAAGACGGGCCGCCATAACCCAGCGAACCGTTCCAGTCAAGCGCAATCTTTACTTTACCGTAACGGTCTCCCGCGTCACCGCCGCGAGCAGCGCTTCAATCTCCGCCGTCACGGTGTCGACAGGAGCCATGCCGTCGACACTCCTAAGCGAGCGTTTGGCGTAATAATAGCCGATCAGCGGCGCCGTCTTCTTGTAATATTCCCGCAGGCGCTCTTCGAACACCACCGGATTGTCGTCCTTGCGCACCGGCTGTCCGGCGGCCTTGGCGTCGTCGGCGCGCTTGACGATGCGGCCGACCAACGCTTTGTCGTCGACGACGAACTCGATCACGGCATCGAGGCCAATGCCGCGCTCGGCGAGCATCGATTCAACCGCATCAGCCTGCACCAGCGTGCGCGGATATCCGTCGAGGATGAAACCGCTGGTGCAATCGGGTTGGTCGATGCGCTCGGCCACGATCGCGTTGACAATGGCGTCGGAAACCAGCTCGCCGGCATCCATCACCGCCTTGGCGCGCTTGCCGACTTCAGTGCCGGCCTGTACGGCGGCCCGCAGCATGTCGCCCGTCGACAGCTGCGGTATGCCGTATTTTTCTACCAGTCTTTGTGCTTGCGTCCCCTTGCCCGCTCCTGGCGGCCCAAGCAATATCAATCTCATCTGGCCTTCTTCCCCCCGCGCAGCTTCGACTTCTTGATCAGGCCCTCATACTGGTGCGCGATCAGGTGACCCTGGATCTGCGCCACCGTATCGAGGGTTACACTGACCACGATCAGAAGCGATGTGCCACCGAGGTAGAATGGTACGCCAGTTGCCGAAATCAGGAACTCGGGCAGCAGGCACACCAGCACCAGATAGATGGCGCCGACGACGGTGATGCGCGTCAGGACATAGTCGATGTAATCGGCGGTGCGCTCACCCGGACGGTAGCCCGGAATGAAGCCGGAATGCTTCTTGAGCTGGTCGGCGGTGTCCTTCGGATTGAACACGATGGCCGTGTAGAAGAAGGCGAAGAACACGATCATTGCCGCATAGAACAGCATGTAGAGCGGCTGGCCGTGGCCGAGCGAAGCGAGCACGGTGCTTGCCCAGGCCGGCAGGTTTGTCGTCTGCGAGAAGCCAGCGACCGTTGCCGGCAGCAAAAGCAGCGACGACGCGAAGATCGGCGGAATGACGCCCGACGTGTTGAGCTTCAGCGGCAGATGCGAGGTATCGCCCTGGAACATGCGGTTGCCGACCTGGCGCTTCGGATACTGGATCAGCAGGCGGCGCTGCGCGCGCTCGAAGAACACGATCAGCGCGATGACGATTATGGCCAGCACGATGATCGCGAGTATCAGCCCGGTCGATAGAGCGCCGGTGCGGCCGAGCTCCAGCGTGCCGGAGATGGCGCGCGGCAGGCCGGCGACGATGCCGGAGAAGATGATCAGCGAAATGCCGTTGCCGATGCCGCGGGCGGTGATCTGCTCGCCCAGCCACATCAGGAACATGGTGCCGCCAACCAGCGTGACGACGGTCGAGATGCGGAAGAACATGCCGGGATCGTTGACGATGCCGTTGCCGCCTTCCAGGCCCACCGAAATGCCGTAGGCCTGCACCAGCGCCAGGAGTACCGTGCCGTAGCGCGTGTACTGGTTGATGACCTTGCGGCCCTGCTCGCCTTCCTTTTTCAGCGCCTCCAGCGACGGAATGACCGAGGTCATCAGCTGCATGATGATGGAGGCTGAGATGTAAGGCATGATGCCGAGCGCGAAGATCGCCATGCGCTGCACGGCGCCGCCGGCGAACATGTTGAACATGCCGAGCACGCCCTTGGCCTGCGAAGAGAAGGCCTGCGCGAATGCATCCGGATTGATGCCGGGCAGCGGGATATAGGTGCCGAGGCGATACACGAGCAGCGCGCCGACGGTGAACCAGATTCGCTTCTTCAGGTCCTCCGCCTTGGCGAAAGCCGCAAAATTCAGATTCGAGGCTAGTTGTTCAGCAGCCGAAGCCATGCCTGATTCTCCGCTAGAGCATGATGCCGAAAAGTGTGAAGCGGTTTTCGGACAACGTCATGCGCTACTTCTTTGATTTGTATGTCACGCTCGATGCCCGCAGCTCAGGCGGCGCGTGGCACCGAAGCTCACGAGATAAGCTCCGGGCTCTAAACATGCAAGCGGCCGCGTTGACGCGGCCGCCTAATTGATCGGATCAAAGCGCAATCGTGAACAAAAACGGATACCGTTCCTGCCGGCCGCACTTCAAATTGCCGTTACTCCGCTGCCGCTTCCGGCAGCTTGACCGAACCGCCGGCCTTTTCGATCTTCTCGATCGCGGCCTTGGAGGCGCCGGCGACGTCGAAGACAAGCTTTGCCTTGAGCTCGCCGTCCGAGAGGATGCGCACGCCGTCCTTGACGCGGCGAATAACGCCGGCGGCAACGAGTGCCTCGGCCGTCACGGTCGCCTTGGCGTCAAGCTTCTTGGCATCGAGCGCGGTCTGGATACGAGCCAGCGAAACGACGACAAAGCTCTTGGCGAAGATGTTATTGAAGCCACGCTTCGGCAGGCGCCGATAGAGCGGCATCTGGCCGCCCTCGAAGCCGTTGATGGCAACGCCGGAGCGCGCCTTCTGGCCCTTGACGCCGCGACCGCCGGTCTTGCCCGAGCCGGAGCCGATGCCACGGCCGAGACGCTTCTTGGAGTGCGTCGCGCCGTCCTTGTCACGCAGATCGTTGAGTTTCATCTGGGTTCTCCTGCGCTTTTGCTCAGCCCTCGTCCACGACGCGGACGAGATGCTGGACGGCAGCGATCATGCCGCGCACCGAGGGAGTGTCCTCCAGCGTGCGCTGCTTGTGCATCTTGTTGAGGCCGAGGCCGACCAGCGTTGCGCGCTGTTCCTTCGGGCGGCGGATCGGCGAACCGATCTGCTCAACGGTGATGGTCTTGGTTGCTTTCTTGGCCATGGTCAAAATCCCTGGTCAGATCGACTATTCTTCAGCCGCAACGGCGGTGCCGCGGCGGGCCTGAAGGGTCGAATATTTGATGCCGCGCGCAGCAGCCACATCCTTGGGATGCATCTGGCTCTTCAGCGCGTCGAACGTGGCGCGAACCATGTTGTAGGGGTTCGACGAACCCATCGACTTGGCGACCACGTCATGCATGCCGAGCGTCTCGAAGACAGCGCGCATCGGGCCGCCGGCGATGATGCCGGTACCCTGCTTGGCAGCGCGCAGCAGCACGCGTCCGGCACCCCAGCGTCCTTCGACGTCGTGGTGCAGCGTGCGGCCCGAGCGCAGCGGCACGAAAATCATGTCGCGCTTGGCCGACTCGGTTGCCTTGCGGATCGCTTCCGGCACTTCGCGCGCCTTGCCGTGACCGAAGCCGACGCGGCCCTTCTGGTCGCCGACGACGACGAGTGCTGCAAAACCGAAGCGACGGCCGCCCTTGACGACCTTGGCGACACGGTTGATGTGGACGAGCTTGTCCACCATGCCGTCATCGCGTTCTTCACGATCGCGGCCGCGGCCACCATCCCTACGTTCCTGTGCCATATCCTGTTCCTTGTTTTTTTCCGGAAGCACGGTTGCTGATAAAATCCGGTGCGCCTCTTTGGGTCACCGGGGGCGAGTTATTTTTCCTTGCATGATCTTGTCCGAAAGTCTGCAACTTTTTGCTGCGCTGACCTTCGGTTCGGGAACAGGCAATTAGAAGCTCAGACCGCCTTCACGGGCAGCCTCGGCCAGCGCCTTGACGCGGCCGTGATAGATGTAGGCGCCGCGGTCGAAGACGACTTCCTTGACGCCGGCCTTCGAAGCGCGCTCGGCGATCAGCTTGCCAACAGCGGCTGCTGCCTCGGTGTCGGCGCCGGTCTTGAGCGAACCCTTGAGGTCCTTCTCGAGTGTCGATGCAGCCGCGATGGTATGGCCCTTGGCGTCGTCGATGACCTGCACGTAGATGTTCTTCGACGTGCGGTGAACCGAGAGACGCGGACGTTCGCCGGCGACCTTCTTGATCTGGCGGCGGACGCGCTGCGCGCGGCGCTGGATGGATTCCTTGGTAGCCATGATAGTCTTCCTTGCCTTCAAAAAACGGGGGCCGCCATGTGCGGTAGGCGAAAGCGCCTCCCGCGACCGCTCCCCGCGGCGTTGCACTTCTTTGGCTTGGCCTTTTCCGAAAAGTCTGCAACTTTTCGGGGCCAGGCCTACTACTTCTTCTTGCCTTCCTTGCGGACGATCTTCTCGCCGGCATAGCGGACACCCTTGCCCTTGTAGGGCTCGGGACCGCGATACTCGCGGATCTCGGCTGCAACCTGGCCGACCTGCTGCTTGTCGATGCCGGTCACGGTGATTTCCGTCGGCTTCGGCACAGTGATCGTGATGCCAGCCGGCGTCTGGTAGACGACATCATGGCTGAAGCCAAGCGCCAGCTGCAGGTTCTTGCCCTGGAGTGCCGCGCGATAGCCGACGCCGGTGATCTCGAGCTTCTTCTCGAAACCGTCCTTGACGCCCTGCAGGATGTTGACGATCTGCGTGCGCGACATGCCCCACTTGGAGCGGGCGGCCTTGGTCTGGTCGCGCGGCTGGACAGCGATTTCGCTGCCTTCCATCTTGACCAGCACTTCGTCGTTCACCACGAACTTCAGCTCGCCCTTGGGGCCCTTCGCCGTCACGGTCTGGCCGTTGACGGTCGCGGTCACGCCCTGCGGCAGCGAAACGGGTTTTTTTCCAATACGAGACATTTGGTTGTCCTCGTCACTTCTCTTGTTTCAGGTCTGCCGAATTAGAAAATCTGGCAGAGGATTTCGCCGCCGACATTCTGTTCGCGTGCTTCGTGATCGGCCATCACGCCCTTCGGCGTCGAAAGGATGGCGATGCCGAGGCCGTTGGCGACGTGCGGGATCGACTTGGCCGAAACGTAAACGCGGCGGCCCGGCTTCGAGACGCGGGCGATTTCGCGCACGACCGGAGCACCGTCGAAATACTTCAGCTCGATTTCGATCTCGGACTTGCCGTTGTCGAAGTCGGTCTGGCTGTAGTCGCGGATATAGCCTTCAGCCTTCAGCACGTCGAGGACGCGGGTACGCAGGCGCGAGGCCGGCGTCGAAACGCTCGACTTCTTGCGGCCATACGCGTTGCGGATGCGGGTCAGCATATCGCCGAGAGGATCGCTCAATGACATGTTATGTCCTCCTTACCAGCTCGACTTGACCAGGCCCGGGATCTGGCCGTTATTGCCGAGATCACGAAGCGCGATGCGCGATACTTTGAGCTTGCGATAATAGGCGCGCGGACGGCCGGTAACTTCGCAGCGGTTGCGGATGCGGATCTTGGCCGAGTTGCGCGGCAGGGCAGCAAGCTTCAGCTGAGCGCGGAAACGCTCTTCCATCGGCTTGGACTGGTCCATGATGATCGCCTTCAGGGCAGCGCGCTTGGGACCGTACTGGTCAGCAAGCTTGCGGCGCCTGTTGTTCTTCTCGACTGAGCTGGTCTTTGCCATTTCAGATTTTTCCTTTTCTCGCTGCCGTTACTGGCGGAAGGGGAAGTTGAAGGCCTTGAGCAATGCCCTGGCTTCGTCGTCCGTCTTCGCAGTCGTACAAACGATGACGTCCATGCCCCAGATCTGATCAACCTTGTCGTAGTTGATCTCCGGGAACACGATGTGTTCCTTGATGCCCATGGCGTAGTTGCCACGGCCATCGAAGCTCTTCGGATTCAGTCCGCGAAAGTCGCGGACGCGCGGCAGTGCGATGTTCACGAGACGGTCGAGGAACTCGTACATGCGTTCCTTGCGCAGCGTGACCTTGGCGCCGATCGGCATCTTCTCGCGGACCTTGAAGCCGGCGATCGAATTACGGGCGCGGGTGACGACGGCCTTCTGGCCGGCGATCATCGCCAGGTCTTCGGCCGCGATCGAAGGCTTCTTCGAATCCGCGGTCGCTTCGCCGACGCCCATGTTCAGCACGATCTTGTCGATGCGCGGAACCTGCATCTCGTTCTCGTAGCCGAACTGCTCCTGCAGCGCCTTGCGGATGGTCTCGTTGTAGACCTGCTTGAGGCGCGGCGTGTTCTGGGCCTTGGACTGTTTGCTTTCAGCCTTGGGCTTCGTGGTTTGAGCCTTAGCCATTGATGACTTCTCCCGAGCGCTTGGCGACGCGCACCTTCTTGCCGTCCTTCTGGAAGATGAAGCCGACGCGGGTCGGCTTGCCATCCTTGGGGTCGGCCAGCGCGATGTTCGACAGCTGGATCGGCGCTTCCTTGGTGATGATCCCGCCCTCTTGGGACTGGGACTGCTTCTGGTGACGACGGATCATGTTGACGCCGCGCACCAGCGCGGTGTCTTCCTTCGGCTGAACCGAGAGGACTTCGCCCGAACGGCCCTTGTCCTTGCCGGCCAGCACGACGACCTTGTCGCCTTTTCTAATCTTTTGCATTGGTCCGGCTCCTTACAGCACTTCAGGCGCGAGCGAGATGATCTTCATGTGGTTCTTGGCGCGGAGTTCGCGCGGAACCGGTCCGAAGATACGCGTGCCGATCGGCTCTTTCTTGTTGTCGACGAGAACGGCCGCGTTCTTGTCGAAACGGATCACGCTGCCGTCCGGGCGGCGGATGTCCTTGGCCGTGCGAACCACGACCGCCTTCATCACATCGCCCTTCTTAACGCGGCCGCGCGGAATGGCTTCCTTGATCGACACCACGATGATGTCGCCTACGGAAGCGTATTTCCGCTTCGAGCCGCCCAGCACCTTGATGCACATGACACGACGGGCGCCGGAATTATCCGCGACGTCGAGGTTTGTTTGCATCTGAATCATGACTGGCCGCCTTCTTCTCTTCTAACGGGACGGGCTCAAAGCCCCTCCCCGGTCTGTCCAAAATTCGGTTTGTTACGCCTGGTCCGAAGACACGACGATCCAGCGCTTATCCTTGGAAATCGGCTTCGATTCCTGGATGAACACCTGATCGCCGACCTTGTGGGCGTTGTTCTCGTCGTGCGCCTTGTACTTCTTGGTCATGCGCACGGTCTTCTTCATCACGGGATGCGTGAAGCGCCGTTCGACCTTGACGACTACCGTCTTCTCGTTCTTGTCGCTGACGACAGTGCCCTGCAGAATGCGCTTTGGCATGATTTTCGTCCTTAAGCCTTCTTGGCCGCGGACTTTTCCGCAGCGATGGTCTTGATACGCGCAATGTCCTTGCGAACCTGCCGCACGCGCGCGGTCTTCTCGAGCTGGCCGGTGGCCTTCTGGAAGCGCAGGTTGAACTGCTCCTTCTTCAGGCTGGCCAGATCGTCGGTCAGCTGGTCCTGGGTCTTGGTCCGGATGTCTTCGGCTTTCATGATCAGCCCGTCCTTATTCTGCGATGCGCTGTACGAAGCGCGTCCTGACCGAGAGCTTGGCCGCGCCGAGACGCAGCGCCTCACGGGCGGTTTCTTCGTTGACGCCGTCGATCTCGAACATGATGCGGCCCGGCTTGACGCGCGCCGCCCAGTAGTCGACAGCGCCCTTGCCCTTGCCCATGCGCACTTCGGTCGGCTTCGACGTCACCGGCACATCAGGGAAAATACGGATCCACACGCGGCCGGCACGCTTCATCTCACGAGTGATCGCGCGGCGGGCCGCCTCGATCTCACGCGCGGTGACGCGGTTCGGCTCAAGCGCCTTCAGCCCGAAACCACCGAAATCCAGGTTGGTGCCGCCCTTTGCGGTGCCATGGATACGGCCCTTGAACTGCTTGCGGAACTTTGTGCGCTTTGGCTGCAGCATCGTTCTAACTCCAAATTCCTAAATAATCAGGCGTTTTCGCGACGACGACCGCGTTCGCGATCACCACCACCGCCATGCGCAGCATCACCCTCGGTCGCGCGACGCTCCGAAGCCATCGGATCGTGCTCGAGGATTTCGCCCTTGAACACCCAGACCTTGACGCCGCAGATGCCGTAAGCCGTATGCGCTTCGGCCGTGCCATAGTCGACATCGGCGCGCAGCGTATGCAGCGGCACGCGGCCTTCGCGGTACCATTCCATGCGTGCAATCTCGGCGCCGCCGAGACGGCCGGCGCAGTTGATGCGGATGCCTTCGGCGCCCAGGCGCATGGCCGACTGAACGGCGCGCTTCATGGCGCGGCGGAACGCGATACGACGCTCGAGCTGCTGGGCGATCGACTGGGCGACCAGGGTCGCGTCGATTTCCGGCTTGCGCACTTCAACGATGTTCAAGTGCGTCTCGGACTTCGTCATCTCCATCAGCTTCTTGCGAAGCTTTTCGATGTCGGCGCCCTTCTTGCCGATGATCAGGCCCGGGCGCGCCGCATGGATGGTGACGCGGCACTTCTTGTGCGGGCGCTCGATCACGACCTTCGAAATCGCAGCCTGCTTGAGTTCCTTTTCAAGATATTTGCGGATCTTGATGTCCTCATGCAGCAGTTTGCCGTACTCGCCGGTGTTCGCGAACCAGCGCGAATCCCAGGTGCGGTTGATGCCGAGGCGCAGACCGATCGGATTGACTTTCTGGCCCATTATGCGGCCTCCCCTTTTTCTTCGACTTCACGAACGACGATCGTGAGGTGCGAGAACGGCTTTTCGATACGGCTGGCGCGACCGCGGCCACGAGCATGGAACCGCTTCATGACGATCGACTTGCCGACATAGGCTTCCGCCACGATCAGCGCATCGACGTCAAGGTCGTGGTTGTTTTCCGCGTTGGCGATCGCCGATTCCAGCGTCTTCTTGACCGTGCCGGAAATCCGCTTGGCCGAGAATTCGAGATCGGAAAGCGCTGTCGCGACCTTCTTGCCGCGGATCAGCGCGGCAACCAGGTTCAGCTTCTGCGGGCTGATACGGATCGTGCGCAGAACGGCGCGCGCTTCGTTGTCAGCAAGCCTGCGCGGAGCTTTGGCCTTGCCCATGATTATTTCCTCTTCGCCTTCTTATCCGCGCCGTGACCGTAATAGGTCCGGGTCGGAGCGAATTCACCGAACTTGTGACCGACCATGTCCTCGTTCACCGAGACGGGAACATGCTTCTGGCCGTTGTAGACACCGAAGGTGAAGCCGACGAACTGCGGCAGGATGGTGGAGCGACGGCTCCACATCTTGATCACCTCATTGCGACCACCTTCACGAACCTTGTCCACCTTCTTGAGAAGGTAGCCGTCGATGAAGGGGCCTTTCCAAATAGAACGAGTCACTTGGCGTTACCTCTTCTTAGCTCTTGCGCTGATGGCGCGAGCGCAGGATGAACTTGTCGGTCGCCTTGTTGGACCGCGTCTTCTTGCCCTTGGTCGGCTTGCCCCACGGGCTGACCGGATGACGGCCACCGGAGGTGCGGCCTTCACCACCGCCATGCGGATGGTCGACCGGGTTCATGGTCACGCCGCGATTGTGCGGGCGCTTGCCGCGCCAGACCGTGCGGCCGGCCTTGCCGTCGTTGATGTTGCCGTGGTCGGGGTTCGACACGGCGCCGACGGTGGCCATGCAGGAGCCGTGAACGACACGCTGCTCGCCCGAATTGAGGCGCAGGATCGCCATGCCCTGGTCGCGACCGACCAGCTGGCCGTAGCCACCCGCCGAGCGGGCAACCTGGGCGCCCTTGCCCGGCTTCAGCTCGATGTTGTGGACGATCGTGCCGACCGGCATCGAGGCCAGCGGCATCGCATTGCCCGGCTTCACGTCGACCGATTCACCGGCCACGATCTTGTCGCCGGCGGCAAGGCGCTGCGGAGCGATGATGTAGGACAGCTCGCCATCGTCATACTTGATCAGCGCGATGAAGGCGGTGCGGTTCGGATCGTATTCAATGCGCTCGACCGTGCCGACGACGTCGAACTTGCGGCGCTTGAAGTCGATGATGCGGTACGAACGCTTGTGACCGCCGCCGATGAAGCGGGCCGTGATGCGGCCGTGATTGTTGCGGCCGCCCGACTTCGTCAGGCCTTCGGTCAGGCCCTTGACGGGCTTGCCCTTGTAGAGGCCCGAGCGGTCGACGATGACCAACTGGCGGGTGCTCGGCGTTACCGGGTTGAATTTTTTAAGTGCCATTGTCCTGTCCTCGCGGCCTAGCTCAGAGACCCGTCGCGACGTCGATCGACTGGCCGTCGGCCAGCGTCACGATCGCCTTCTTGACGTCGCTCTGGCGGCCGATCGTGCCGCGGAAGCGCTTGATCTTGCCCTTGCGGACAAGCGTGTTCACGGCCGTAACCTTGACGCCAAACAGCGCTTCGACAGCGGCCTTGATTTCCGGCTTCGACGCCTTCTTGGCGACGTTGAAAACAACCTGGTTGTTCTCGGAAGCCATGGTCGACTTTTCGGTGATCGCCGGCGAGACGATCACGTCGTAATGACGGAGGTCGGTCATTTAAAGCGCTCCTCGAGAGCCTCGACGGCGGCCTTCGAAAGGACCAGCGTGCCGCGGCGCAGAATGTCGTAGACGTTGATGCCCTGGATGGGCAGCACATCGATGTTCGGGATGTTGGTCGCCGCCAGCTTGAAGTTCTGGTCAAGCTCGGCACCGCCAATCACCAAGGCATTGGTCAGGCCCAGCGTCGCGAAATTCGCGATCAGCGCCTTCGTCTTGGCCTCGGTCAGCTTCAGCTCGTCGATGATGATGATCGACGCGCTCTTGGCCTTGGCCGAGAGAGCATGCCGCAAGCCCAGAGCGCGCACCTTCTTCGGCAGATCGTGCTCGTGGCTGCGAACGACCGGGCCGTGGGCCTTGCCGCCGCCGCGGAACTGCGGAGCGCGTGCCGAATGGTGACGGGCGCGGCCCGTACCCTTCTGCTTGTACATCTTGGCGCCGGTGCGCGCGATTTCGGCGCGGCCCTTGGCCTTGTGCGTGCCCTGCTGCCGTTTGGCCAGCTGCCAGCGCACGACGCGCTGCAGGATGTCCTCGCGCGGATCAAGGCCGAAAATCTCCTCGGAGAGTTTCACCTTGCCGGCGTCCTTGCCGCCAAGCGTTGTGATCTTGAGATCCATTATTCTGCTCCCTCTGCGGCCGGAGCCTCGTTCTTGGCGCCACTCTCGGCGGCAACGGCGCGGATCGCGGCAGGCTTCGGCGCATTGGCCGGCAGTGCCACCTTGGCCGCATCGCGGACCAGGATCCAGGCGCCCTTCGATCCGGGAACCGCACCGCGGATCAGGATCAGGCCGCGATCGGCGTCGGTCGAAACGATCTCGACATTCTGTGTGGTGACGCGGGTGTCGCCCATGTGGCCAGCCATATGCTTGCCCTTGAACACTTTGCCCGGATCCTGACGCTGGCCGGTCGAACCGTGCGTACGGTGCGAAACCGAGTTACCGTGCGTCGCGCGGCCACCACCCATGTGGTGGCGCTTGATGACGCCCTGGAAACCCTTGCCGATCGTCGTGCCCGTCACATCGACCTTCTGGCCGGCGACGAAGTGCTCGACGGTGATCTCGGCGCCGACATCGATCATGTTGTCGGCGGAGACGCGAAACTCGGCGACCTTCGCCTTCGGCTCGACGGAAGCGGTCGCGAAATGGCCGCGCATCGCCTTCGACGTGTTCTTCACCTTGGCAAGGCCAACGCCGAGCTGGACGGCCGTATAGCCGTTCTTCTCCTGCGTGCGCTGAGCCACGACCTGGCAGTTCTCCATCTGGAGAACGGTGACGGGAACATGTTCCCCGGCATCATTATAGATGCGGGTCATTCCCACCTTCTTTGCAATCACACCTGAACGCATCGGTTCAATTCCTTTAGAGTTCCGGGCCAGGGGCACCGCCCCTTACCGCGCTCTCATTCCCTTAGAGCTTGATCTCGACGTCGACACCGGCGGCCAGATCGAGCTTCATCAAAGCATCGACCGTCTGCGGGGTCGGATCGACGATGTCGAGCAGACGCTTGTGCGTGCGCATCTCGAACTGCTCGCGGCTCTTCTTGTCGACGTGAGGCGACCGGTTGACCGTGAACTTTTCGATCCGCGTCGGCAGCGGAATGGGGCCGCGGACGTTTGCTCCGGTGCGCTTGGCCGTCGACACGATTTCTTTCGTCGAGGCGTCAAGCACGCGGTGATCAAACGCCTTCAGGCGGATGCGGATATTCTGTCCGTTCATGCGTCACTTCCTTGTTCTGGCGCGGCGCGGGCAAATCCTGCGCCCGCGACAGATCGGTTTAAGTCTAAATTACTCTTTGATGGTGACGACGATGCCGGCACCGACGGTACGGCCGCCTTCACGGATGGCGAAGCGCAGCTTCTCTTCCATGGCGATCGGCACGATCAGCTC
>NZ_JAMYNB010000010.1:0-277870 GCF_040318795.1 Mesorhizobium sp. M1004 | reverse complement strand
ATGACGTTACACTCCTTCCAAGGCACCTTGCTCTCCTTGCAAAGGGCCGAAAGTGTAACCCATGTCTCCGGAATGAACTGTCACCCATCTCTCGGGAAGGGCAGATGCATTACAATAGCTTGGATAACCCTAAAGAGCGTCGCGCTGAACGGATTCATGCGACCGCTTGAAGTCTTTGTTTAATGCATGTCGTTGTCCCACAACCTCGGCACTTCTGGGCGACATGCATGAGTGCCCGGGTCTAGGCACGGGCGATCAGTCGATATTCGGTGTTATTGGCGCGTCGATTACCACTTCCGCCCGTTCAGTCAGACGCTATGCTGCTGACCGTGACACCAAGGCGCGCGTTCCGTTCGTGATGAAGCAAAGTCAACACCGCTTGCATGAGCGGATGACCATTCGCGGCCACCTCGAACCCGCGTCCTTCCTGCCCTGGATCATGCGCCATGCGGCCAAGCTCGGTCTCGCGCACCACATCGCTCATGCAAGCACCGATCGCATCGAACTCGATATTGCCGGTGCGGCGGAACTGATCGACATGATGGAGATGGGATGTTCGCTTGGGCCCATTGAAGTCTGGGTCGAGACGATCGACCGCGCGCCTGTCGAGCAAAAAAACATATAGCTTTGCGTGTGGTTACCCTCCGTTTGCACTTAATTTAATCAATATTGCAATTGCGAAATAATTATGCATACGTCAGCCGCATCGAGCGGTTCGCCAACTCCTTGCGCCGGCATCTCTCTGGTCGGGAAACAGTAGTATCAGTACGGAAAGTAAGGTCATGCTGTCCGACAAGACGGACACCTGGGTGCCGGTCGCCCTTTCCCAGGATCTGCCAACAGGACAGGTAATGCCGGGGCGGACGCCCGCCGGTCCCATTGCCCTCTGGCGAAGCCAATCGGGGCGCTTGGCGGCATCGGCGGATCGCTGTCCGCATCGCGGCATGCGCCTCTCCCATGGCTTCGTGCGCGGCGAGGCGCTCTCCTGCATCTATCACGGCTGGACCTATTCGCAGGCCGGTCAGTGCCTGCGCATTCCTGCCCATCCCAGCCTCACGCCGCCGGAGACGATTCGCGTTGCGACCCGGTTGGTCGAAGAGGCGGGCGGGATCATCTGGGTCGCTGATGGAGAGCCTGACGGCAAGCCACCCCTTTTTGAGGGTTACGTCCCGCTCCGTTCATTGACGGCCCGCGCCGGATGTTCGGCACTCTCGGTCGCTGCCGGTACGAAGGCCACCGTTGAAGGATACGTCTGGCAGGCGCCCGGCGCGCCGGCAATCCGCCTGGTGCCTATCCCGCAGGAAGCCGGCGAGACGCTGATCCACGTCCTTGTTCCAGCCGATTGCGATGCGTCCGAGCGCATCGCCGCCTCGCGAGCCGCCGAGAGCCTTCGGCGCATGGCCGAAGGGATCGAGGCGAAAGGGGCTGTGCCATGATCGACGATGCGATGCGCGACGAATGGTATCCGGTCGGGCTTTTCAGCCGGCTCGACCGCTATGGGCGCGAGACCACCCTGATGGACGAGCCGATCAAGGTTGCGCTCGACGCCGATGGCGCGGCGAAAGTGACAGGCGAAAACGGGCGCGTGCTGCCGGTTTCGGTGCGCTATGGCCATATCTGGTCGTCGCTCGGCGAACCGAAGAAACCGGTCTTCCCAATTCCCGAGGCAGACCAGCCCGGGCGCCGCTTCGTCGATGTCGGCGTGGTGCGGGTGCGCTGCTCGCCGCTCCGCGCCGTCGAGAACTTCCTCGACATCGCACACTTCCCCTTCGTCCATACCGACATCCTCGGCTCGGAGCCGCATACCGAGGTCGAAAACTACAAGGTCGAGATCCGCGAGGAAGAGGACGAGGTCTGGGCGACCCAGGTGAAGTTCTACCAGCCGCAGGCGGCGAAATCCGCGAGCGGAGGTATCACGACGGAATACATGTACCGCGTGCCGGCTCCGACCTGCTCAGTCCTCTACAAGACCTGCCCGCCGCGCCCGGGCGAATGGGATGTCATTACGCTATTCGTCCAACCGCTTGCCGAGGATCTCTGCGACGTCTGGCCGTGGATGGCGCTTTTCGATGACGAGACGCCACAGACCGACCTCATCCATTTCCAGCAGACGATTTTCCTGCAGGACCGCTCGATCCTCGAAAACCAGATCCCGCGTCTTCTGCCGCTCGATCCCGGCATGGAAATCCCGACGCGCGCCGACCTGACCTCGGTCGCCTATCGCCGCTGGCTGAAGCGCCACAATTATACCTACGGCGCGCAATTGGTGGCACAATGAAGCTTTACGACTACATCCTCTCCCCAAGTTGCTACAAGGTGCGCCTGATGGCGACGCTGTCAGGTGTGAAGCTCGAAATCCGCCCGGTCGACTTCCATCCCGGCGCCGAGCATCGTGGCCCCGAGCTTATGGCGCTTAATCCGGGAGGCTCCATCCCGATCCTTGAAGACGGCGACCTGATCCTGACCGAGTCTTCCGCCATGCTTGGCTATCTCGCCGCGAAGGCAGCACCGGCCTGGCTCGGCAGCGGCGCCCCCGAGGAGACGGCGCGCATCCAGCAATGGCTTTCCTTCTCGCACAGGCTGACCGCCAACCTCGGCGGCGCGCGCCTGCATGAGATGCTGCTGCGTCCCGGTGACATCGGTGCGCTTCAGGCCAATGGCATAGCGGCACTACGTGAGCTGGAAGCCGGCCTCTTCGAACAAAAAATGCGTGGCGATCGGTTTCTCGCATCCGACCGGCCGACGATTGCCGACATTGCTTGCTTTCCCTACGTCGCGCTCGCGCCCGACGGCGGCGTTTCCCTCGATCCGTATCCCACGATCCGGCTCTGGTCGCGAGCGCTCCGCAGCCTCGACAATTTCATCGAAATGCCCGGTATCCACCGGCTGCACGAGTTGAAGCCCGAACCGCGACCCATGCTGGACGAGGCGTGAGGTGACCGGCTATCTCCTGAAGAATTGCGCAGCGGTCATCACCGACGAGGGCAGGGGTCCGAGCGTCCGGCGCAATGTCGATGTGCTGACGAATGGCCCGCAGATCGAGGCAATCGGGCAAGGCCTGCACAGAAGCGAGTTGCCGGCCGGTACTATCGTGCAGGACGCCGACGGCTGGTTCGTCTATCCCGGCCTCGTCAACACGCACCATCACTTCTTTCAGTGCTTTGTGCGCAACCGTGCCGAACTCGACTGGACGAAGCTGTCGGTCATCGAATGGCTCGACCGGATCTATCCGATCTTCTCCCGGCTCAACGAGGATTGTTTCTACCACGCCTCGATCACGGCGATGGCAGAGATGATAAAGCACGGTTGCACGACGGCCTTCGACCACCAGTACAATTTTCCGCGCCATGCCGGAAAACGGCTCATCGACCGGCAGTTCGAAGCGGCCGATCTTCTCGGCATGCGTTTCCATGCCGGCCGCGGCGGCAACACGCTGCCAAAATCGGAAGGCTCGACCATTCCAGACGAGATGCTGGAGACCACGGACGAATTCATTGCCGACTGCGCACGCCTCATCGACACTTATCACGACACCAGTCCCTTCAGCATGCGTCAGGTCGTGGTCGCTCCCTGCCAGCCGGTCAACTGCTACCGCGAGACCTTCGTGGAATCGGTTTCGCTGGCGCGTGATCGCGGGGTGCGGATGCACACCCATGTCGGCGAGGGCGAAAGCCCGATCATCGAGGCCCGCCATGGCATGCGTACGGTGGACTATCTCGAGGACCTCGGATTTGCCGGCCGAGACACTTTCTATGCCCATTGCTGGGAGCTGACGCATGACGAACTGCGGCTGATGGCGGCGAGCGGCACCGGTGTCTCGCATTGCCCTGAGCCGGTCTATCTGGTGGGCGCGGAGGTGACTGATATTCCCGCCATGTCCGCCTTTGGCCTGCGCGTCGGTCTCGGCTGCGACGGTGCTGCCTCGAACGACAATTCCAACCTCATGCACTGCATCCATTCCGCCTACATGCTGCAATGCCTGGCGGCCTCGACGCGCGCTCATCCCGTGCCTGCGCCGGTCGATTTCCTCGGCTATGCGACAACGGGCGGGGCCGCGCTTCTGGGCCGCAATGACATCGGCCGACTGTCGCCCGGCATGGCCGCCGACCTCTTCGCGATCGACACGCGCCGCATGGATTATGTCGGCACGCGCCACGATCCATTGAGCCTGATCGCCAAGGTCGGCATCGGCATGCCCACCGACATGACCATGATCAACGGCCGCATCGTCTGGGAGAAGGGTGCGTTTACCGGGCTGAACGAGACCCGGCTTGCTGCGGACGCGGAAGCCGCTTTTGCCGCGGTGGAATTCTAACAACTTAAGACAGGGGAACTGACATGCTGAACTATCTGACCCGCAGAACTCTGATGAAGGGCCTTGCCGCGACAGGGCTTGCCGGCGCGCTTGGCAGCCGTCCCGCCTTTGCGGCCGACGAGCCGCTCGGTATCACGCTCGTGCTCCCGTCGCCGGTCGGCGATGTCGGCTGGGGCCATGCGCTCGCCGCCGGGCTCGAGCCGGTCAAGGCCGCCTACGGCGACAAGGTGAAGATCACCGTCATCGAGAACATCGCCGAAGGGCCGGACGCAGACCGGATCATGAACAAGACCGTCGCCGACGGTAACAAGTTCCTGATCGCCGGCTCATTCGGCTACCAGAATGGTGCATTACAGATCGCCCGCCGCGATCCTGGGGTCACCGTGCTGCATGCCTCCGGCTTCCAGACCGCGCCGAATTTCTCGCCCTTCGCGGCGAAGTATTTCCAGGGCACTTACCTGCTCGGCATAGCCGCCGCGGCTCTTTCCAAGACCGGCAAGCTCGGCTCCGTCTCGGCCTTCGCCATTCCGGAGCTGATCACCTCGATCAACGCATTCACGCTCGGCGCACAGACTGTAAATCCCGATGTCGAGGTATCGGTCGTCTGGGTGAACTCCTGGTTCGACCCGGCCAAGGAACAGGAAGCCGCCAAGGCGCTGATGGCACAGAACTGCGACGTGATCTTCTCGAACGCGCAGGACACACCCTCCGTGATCTCGGCCTGCGAGGAGGCTGGCGTCTATGCGTTCAACCTCAATTCGTCGATGAAGAAATATGCACCGAAGAAATATCTCGGCTGCATCGCAACGGACTGGTCGCCCTTCTTCAAGGCTTCCGTGGATGCCCATCTCGCCGGAACTTTCAAGGGCGCCAACACCTTCCTCGGCGTCGCGGAAAAGGTGGTGGAGGTCGTGGACTGGAACTCAGATATCCCAGCCGACACGATGACGAAGATCAAGGAAGTGGCGGCGAGGATCGCCGACGGCAGCTTCTCGCCCTTCACAGGTCCAATCACCAAGGCCGACGGCAGCGAAGCCGCCGCCGCCGGTGCGACGATAGCGGATCCCGAGATCGTCGCGATGGACTGGCACGTCAAGGGTGTCACCACACCACTGCCGAAGTAAGTCATGACCCCGCCCCTTCTGTCGCTCCGCGGCATCTCGAAGAGCTACGGCCAGATCCGGGCTAACGAAGCCATCGATCTGGACGTGGCGCCCCAATCGATCCATGCGATCCTCGGGGAGAATGGGGCGGGCAAATCGACGCTGATGAAGCTCATCTATGGCGTTGAACAGCCGGACGAAGGCACCGTCGTCTGGAACGGAGAGCCTCTGCGCCTTGCCTCGCCGGCTGAGGCACGGCGCAGGGGCATCGGCATGGTCTTTCAGCATTTCTCGCTGTTCGAGACGCTGACTGTCGTCGAGAACATCCAGCTCGTCGTCCCCGGCGGCAAGGCGGAGCTGGCCGGGCGCATCCGCAGCCTCGGCCAGGATTTTGGCCTTGAAGTAGATCCTCTCGCCGATGTGCACGCGCTCTCGGTCGGCGAACGGCAGCGGGTGGAGATCATCCGCTGCCTGATGACGGACCCGAAGCTGCTCATTCTCGACGAGCCGACCTCGGTCTTGCCGCCGCAGGCGGTGAAGAAGCTGTTCGACACGCTCAGGCGCCTTCGCGACCGCGGCGTGTCCATCCTGTTCATCTCCCACAAACTGGAGGAAATTCGCACGATCTGTGACCAGGCGACGGTCTTGCGTGGAGGGCGCGTTATCGGCACCGTCGACCCGCGCGACTATGATGCGCACGACCTCGCCCGGATGATGATCGGCCGCGACATGCCCGAGGTGATGCCCGCGTTGGCCATGCCCGAGGGGGAGAAGCGGCTGGAAATAATCGACATGGACTACACGCCGGACGACCCCTTTGCCACGCCGCTCTCCGGCATCAGCCTCACGGTACGATCAGGCGAGATCCTTGGCATAGCCGGAATATCGGGCAATGGCCAAGGCGAGCTTGCCGCGCTCATCTCGGGCGAAGCGATGCTGCTGAAGGAACAACGCGACCGGATCTACATGATGGGCCGCGACGTAGGCACACTCGATGCGGCCGCGCGCAGGAGATTTGGCTTCGCCTTCGTGCCCGAAGACCGGCTGGGACGCGGCGCGGTCCCTGAAATGTCGCTCGTGCTCAACACCGTTCTTACCGCCCATCCTTTCGATCTCGTGAGGCGCGGCCTCATCAACAGCGCCGGAGCGACGGCTTTCACCAGCGAATGCATCCGTCGGTACGACGTCCGCGCCTCCGGCCCGGATGCCGAAGCGGGCTCGCTGTCCGGCGGCAACTTGCAGAAATTCATCGTCGGTCGCGAGATGATGCTGTCGCCAAAACTGCTTTTCGTGGCGCAGCCAACCTGGGGTGTAGACATTGGCGCTGCATCCGCCATCAGAAGGCGGCTCATCGCGTTGCGCAACCTGGGCGTGGCGATCCTCGTAATTTCCGAGGAACTCGAGGAACTTTTCGAACTCTGCGATTTCATCCAGGTGCTCCATCATGGAATGCTGAGTCCGCCTCTGGTCACGCGGGACACGCGCCCCGAAGACATCGGCAGATACATGATCGGAGCACATGCCTCGCCAGAGAAGGTTCCTGCATGAGCGTTTGGGCCGCGACGTTCCTCCCCGCGCTCGTCCGCCGGGAGCATGCCTCGCTCGTCGCGGCCATGCTGGCCCCGGCTGTCGCGCTTGGCATGGCGATCATCCTCAATCTGGGCCTTTATGTGCTGATAGGCCGAGATCCGGCGGCCGTCCTGTACGCGATGCTTCTCGAGCCGTTCCTCTCCTGGGCATCGTTCGCGGAGGTGCTGCTGAAGGCGGGGCCTCTTCTCCTTATTGCGCAGGGGCTGGCGATCGGTTTCCGCGCAAAAGTGTTCAACATCGGCGGGGAGGGCCAGTTTATCCTGGGCGCTATTTTCGCCTCGGCGATCCCCGTCTGGTTTCCGCAGGCGACCGGGCAGTGGATCTGGCCGCTGATGCTGCTTCTCGGTGCCATCGGCGGTGCGCTTTGGGCATCTATCACCGCCTTCTGGCGCGTCAGGCTCAATGCGAACGAGATCCTGGTCTCCCTGATGCTGAGCCTCGTTGCGACGCAAGTCCTCAACTACTTGCTGCTCGGCCCATGGAAGGACCCGGCCGGCTTCAATTTCCCACAATCCGTCATGTTTCAGAACGACGCGATGGTGCCGACCCTGATCACCGGTACCCGTGTCAACGTCTCGCTGCTCATCACACTTGCGCTCTCGCTGGTGGCCTGGGTTTTCATGCAGCGAAGCTTCATAGGGTATAAGCTCAAGGTCGGCGGCCTTGCCCCGCGCGCGGCCGGTTACGCCGGCTTCAGCGAAGGGCGTGCGATTTGGCTATCGCTTCTGATCGGTGGCTTGGCGGCGGGACTGGCAGGCGCGGCGGAGGTCGCGGGTCCGCTCGGCCAGTTGCAGCGCTCGATCTCGACCGGCTACGGATATGCGGCCATCATTGTCGCCTATCTCGGCGGGTTGCATCCAGTCGGCATCATCTTTTCCGCGCTCTTCATGGCTGTCCTCTATATCGGCGGCGACAATGCGATGGTGTCGGCAAACCTGCCGATCGCCGCCGTCCGCGTCTTCCAAGGCAGCTTGCTGCTCGCCTATCTCGGCGCTGTGGCCTTCGTGCGCTACCGCATCGAGTGGCGCCGCCCCCATCACCTGAGCCAGCCATGAACGCCGTCGAGTTCATTATTTCGGGCATGCTCGCAGCGGCAACCCCCTTTCTCCTTGCCGCACTCGGCGAGTTGGTGGTCGAGCGCGCCGGCGTTCTTAACCTCGGCGTAGAGGGCCTGATGGCCCTCGGCGCGGTGCTCGCGTTCATCGTCGTCTACCACGGCGGTGGACACCTGCTGGGGTTCGTTGCCGCCGGCCTCGGTAGCGCCGTCCTGTCCCTCGTCTTTGCAGTGCTGGCACTCGGATTCCGGGCAAACCAGGTCGCGACAGGCCTTGCGATCGGCATTCTCGGCCAGGGCCTTTCGGCGCTGTTCGGCAAAAGCTACGAGAGCTTGACGGTCAAGGGGCTCCCGAAACTTGCCTTTCCCGGCCTCTCGGAAATCCCGGTAGTCGGCAGGCTGTTTGTCCAGGACGTCGTCGTATGGCTTTCCCTTGCCGTGACGTTTGCGATCTGGGCGATGTTTGCCTATACGAGAGTCGGCCTTGTCGTGAGGGCAATCGGCGAGAATCCCAAGGCAGCCCATGCCATCGGCTATCCGGTCATCGCTATCCGTATCGCGGCCATAGCTTTTGGTGGCATGATGGCGGGTTTTGCCGGCGCCTATGCGGCGGCGGTGTACACGCCGCTTTGGGCGGACGGTATGATTGCCGGACGTGGCTGGATCGCGATCGCACTCGTTGTCTTTGGTACGTGGCTCGCTGGCCGCATCTTCCTGGGTGCCTGCCTCTTCGGTGCGGTTTCGCTGATGAGCCTCGCCGCCCAGGCGACCGGTCTGGACTTGCCATCGCAACTGCTTTCCAGCCTTCCCTATCTCGTTACGATCGTCGTGCTCGGTGTCATCTCGGCGGACCGCCGCTTGCTCAGGCTGAACGGTGTCGCCTCGCTTGGCGAACCCTTCGAACGTTAGCCGGGATTAAAGTGGATTTGCGAAACTCGGCGTAAGTTGAAGAGATTCGAAACGCCAGCGGACGATCGGCATCCGATCCAAAGGGCAGAAACGCCAAACGGGGCGAAGGTATGCCCGCAAGGGTAGCGCTGACGCCGTCGACTGCGAGCAGCGGAACGATGTGGCGCACAACGCGCCCGACATCGGTGGAGATCGTCGCGGGTTTCTTGGATCGTCCCCTTTTCTGCAGTACGAGCCCCATTCTCGAGGGTCCATTCTCCACCGCAGCCTAGCGAAGCGGCGTCGCAAGATGGCCTGAGGCATGCGCCCGGTAAATTCCCGCATGCGAGCACTCGTCCTGCCTGTCTAAGGTTCCGAGTCTAACCGCAAATCCTCGATTTTTTCCGCCAATTCCAAAATATATATTCCGGTCGCCGCAAGAAGCCATAACAACGATTTCCAATACTACCTATTCTTGCAGAAACTAAAAACGCTACACTCGCGTAATCATATTGGTAACGGATGCTGTTCAACCTGCGTCCAGGCAACCAACACGGGGAGCGGCGTTATGGATTTCTTTAAAAGTTTAACAAAGGTCTTGGCCGGCGGCGCGGTTACCGTGGCTTTGTGCTTTCCGGCTGGCGCGGGCGGGCTCAGTGTGGGCATCGGCGGCAGCGGTGGGGTGGGTGTTTCGGTCGGCGGCAGTGGCGGCGGGCTTGGCGTCGGTGTCTCGGTCGGCGGGAGCAAGGGCGTCAATGCCGGAGCGACGGTCGGAGGCACCAGCGGCACCACCGCCAGTGTCGGCGCCTCGGTTGGCAGCGGCGTTACCGCCGGCGCCGGCGTATCGGTCGGCACGGGCGTCGGGGTCGGGGTCGGCGCAACCGTCGGCAGCAGTGTCGGGGTCGGCGCCGGGGTCGGGGTGGGCAGTGGAGTGACGGCCGGGGTCGGCGTCGGCATTGGCACACAGACAACGTCCACCAGCCCCAGGGATCCCAACACGCCGGCGGTGCCGACGCGACCGGCGGTGGTTGCCATCAGCGCCATGTCGGCCGGCCAGATCGCCAAGATGAAGAAACGCTGCGCCAGCGTGCTCAGCGGCAAGGGCACCTACGACCGGGACCTGAAGGAGCTCTGCCGGATATTGGCGCGGCGCTGAGTACCGCAACATCGCATGTGCCGTGGGGCATCAGTCTCTCAGCCAGCCCCAATGCCGCAAGGTGGCGGGCATTCTTAGGGAGAGAGCTTTGCCGAGCGGTTCAGCGTTTCGCGGAAAGGCGGAACCGGTCAGGCTGTGCGCTTTCATCGGCGGCATTCTGCATGGCTTGGTCACCGAGCCGAAGGAAGCGCGCCGCCCGGTTGCGGCCTTAATCTGACCTCTGCCGTCCGTCCGGTCACCCGTTTGGGCCGGCTCGAAGATTCGCATCTGGCCTTTTGTATCACCCGCTCTAGCTGCTTTGTGTTAGGCTCGTCATGTTAGCCTTGTCTTGCTGATGGAGGTTTTGATGGATCGGCGATCATTCTTGACAGCATTGTTCGGCGTTGCGGGGGCCGCGGCGCTTGCTACCGCGGTTCGGCCTCTCGAGGCCGTGGCCGGGGTTCCCAATATCGGTAACGGCATTCTCGATGAACTCGACAAGCAGGATGCCAATTCGTTTGATGACGACGAAGGCCCGGGCGATGTCGAGCAGATATCGCATCGGCGATGGCACCATCGTCGCCACCACAGGCGGCATGTCTGGAGACGGCACTGCCGCACGTTCTGGCGGCATGGCCGGTTACGCCGGCGCTGCTATCGCAGGCGCTCCTTCGTCGTCTTGCGGTTCTAACCGCGGCACGTTCCCGGATAGACCCTGCCCTGAGGCGCAAACACCAAACAGACCCATCCCGATTTGCATCGGGATGGGCTGGTTCAGCTTTATCCAGCCACAGCTGCCACCGAATCCCGCTGCACCAGCGGGCATTCCAGCTTGGTGATTGGATAGCGGCCGCGGCCGGGAGGCGCCGGCACTTCGAGCTGTTCGATCGCCCATTGGCCCATCGCCATGTGCGGCAGGATCGATGTCGTCAGCGGCGGGAACAGATGGCGGGCGATCTCCTCGTCGTCATAGCCGACGACGGAGATGTCCTGCGGGATGTGCAGGCCCGCCTCCTTCAGCGCTTCGTAGCAGCCGATGGCTGTGCGGTCGTTCTGGCAGAAGATGGCGGTCGGGCGCTCCTTCAGCGCCAAAAGCTTCACGGTCGCGGCATAGCCGGCGCTCGCCGACCAGTCGCCCTCGACCACCAGTTCGGGATCGAACGGGATGTCGGCGGTGGCGAGCGCTCTGCGGTAGCCTTTCAGCCGGTCCTGCGCGGCCTGCATCCACGGCTCGCCGGTGATGGTAGCGATGCGGCGGTGGCCGTGGCCGATCAGATGCCGGGTCGAGTTCTGGCCGCCGGCGATCTCGGACGGCACCACGGCCGGGAAGGCATAATCGGCCGTGTAGCAGTTGAGCAGGATGACCGGGATGTCGAGGCCGTAGAGGAAGTCCGGCGCCGTGATCTCGCGGGTGAAGATGGTCATGTAGATCAGCGCCGAGATGCCGCGCCTGGTGAGCGCCGCAATGGCGCGCGGCTCCATGACGGCGTCGCTCATCGTCTGCGCCACGAGCAACACATTGCCGGCGTTCCACGACGCCTGGCGCGCGCCCTCGATGGCGACAACGGCTTCCGGGCTTGTCGCCAGCTGGTCGACAGCGAAACCGATGACACCGTCAAGTCCATCGAAGGCGGGAACAGGTTTGCGCAGCGCCGAGAAGGCGGGTGCTGCGTAGCCGAGCGAGCGCGCGGCGTCGATCACCCGCTCGCGCGTCTGCTGCGACAGCCGGATGCCGGGCGAATCGTTGAGCACGAAAGAGACGGTCGCCTGCGAGCAACCGGCTGCCCTGGCAATGTCGGTCATGGTGACGCGGCCGCCCTTGGCAGCTCTCGCCGGCGCCTTGCGCCGCTTCGCCGTGTCGTCCGGATCCCTCGTCTCGCTCATGGCATTGCGTCCCAATCCCCAGCCTGTCTAGTCGCAAGCCTGCCACCCCGACAAGATGGTGTCGCGCCGTCGACCAATGGAAATAGTCGAAGGCGTTTATCTTTATTAGCAGCTTTGAAGTTCGCCGCCATGCCGCTTCGGGCCGCGTGAAATTCGAGGACTGCAAGGCATCTGCTTGCGCGAAGCCGTGCTGCACCTGTTCGGGCAAATTAGACCTAGGGCCACCGCCGAGTGTCCGCGCGAGACCTCTGCTAATAGTGTTTACTAATACAAAACGACGCTGTAACGTCAATCCGCCGTGCCCGGTCAGGTGGGACCCGTGCGGCGAGAAGTGCACGTGAATGGCCCGATGGTGAGCGGGGTTTGCCTCCGCAAGCCTGGTCTCGGACATGTGATATGTCAGACAAATCAGACTATTTACGAGCACGGGATGAGTCTCTAAAGTCCGTGATCGCGACCGACGACGCCATTCTTCAGCGCCGGGAACCCCTGAGGAGGAGGGCGTCCAAATCGCGAGCGGCAAGTCAGTGAATGCAAGATCGGTTCAGTCCGACGACTGAGCCAAAACGGGAGGTTGAACATGAAATCCTTGATACGACATGCATCCGTGGCCACCGCAGCCCTGCTGCTCGGCCTGACCGCGACAGCCATTGCGCGCGCCGACGACAAACCGACGCTGGCCTTCGTCGTCAACGGCGCTTCCGATTTCTGGAAGGCCGCCGAAGCCGGCGTCAAGAAGGCGCAGGCCGAATTGCCCGACTACAATCTCGAACTCAAATATCCCGAGCAGTCCTCGGTCGCCATCCAGCAGCGGCTGATGGACGATCTGGTGACCGCCGGCGTCAAGGGCATCATGGTCTCGGCCGTCGACCCCAAGACCTCGACCGACGGCCTGAACAAGATCGCGTCGGAAACGGCGCTGTTCACCACCGACTCCGATGCCCCGCAGACCAAGCGCGTCGCCTATATCGGCTCGTCCAATGTCGACGCCGGCAAGCAGGCGGCCGAGATCGCCAAGAAGGCGATGCCGGACGGCGGCAAATGCCTCGGCTTCGTCGGCCTGCTCGGCGCCGACAATGCCAAGGAGCGCATCCAGGGCATGAAGGACGGCCTCGCCGGCAGCAAGATCGAACTGGTGGACGTGCGCGGCGACGACATCGACCAGGCGCGCGCCAAGAAGAATGTCGAGGACGCGCTGGTCGCCAGCCCCGACATCACCTGCATGGTCGGCTTCTATTCCTACAACACGCCGCGCATCTATGAAGCGCTGCGCGACGCCGGCAAGCTCGGCTCGATCACCGTCGTCGGCTTCGATGACGATCCGATCACGCTGGGCGGCGTCAAGGAAGGCACCGTGGCGGCCACCGTCGTGCAGCAGCCCTTCGAATGGGCCTATCAGGGCATGAAGCTGATGGCCGCCTATCTCAAGGGCGACAAATCAGGCATTCCGGAAGGCGGCCTGATCATCATCCCGACCAAGATCATCGGTAAGGACGATGTCGACACCTATGCCGCCAATCTGAAGGCGATGTCCGGAAACTGAGACCACGAGCAGTTGCGCCGGCTCAGGGTTCGCCTTGAGCCGGCGATCGTGTTGACGGGTCGGCCAAGGCCCGTCAGTCTGTAGCCCACCGGCTGCTGGCAAGCCTGATCAAATATGGCGTGATGAATTATTCCGACCCATCTATCGTCGCAACCACCCCGTTCCTCGGCCTCGAGAACGTGCGCAAGACCTATCCGGGCGTGGTGGCGCTGGACGGCTTTTCCATGGAAGTCAGGCCGGGCGAGGTGATCGGCCTGGTCGGCGAAAACGGCGCCGGCAAGTCGACCTTGATGAAGATCCTCGGCGGCGTCACCAGGCCGGACAGCGGCGCCATCACCGTCGACGGCGTTGCGCATGACGGGCTCACCGTCGAAGGCAGCCTGGGGTCGGGCATCGCCTTCGTCCACCAGGAACTCAATCTGTTCGAAAACCTCGATGTTGCCGCCAATATCTTCTTCGGCCGCGAGCCGTTGCGCGGCGGGCCGCTGAGATTGGTCGACCGCGCCAAGCTGCGCGAAATGGTGGCGCCGCTGCTGAAGCGTGTCGGCGCCAACTTTTCCGCCGATACGCCGGTTGCCTCGCTGTCGCTTGCCCAGCAGCAGATGGTCGAGATCGCCAAGGCGCTGTCGATCAAGGCCCGGCTGGTCATCCTCGACGAGCCGACATCGAGCCTGCCGCTTGCCGAAACCGACAAGCTGCTCGACGTCATCAAGGCGCTGAAGGCCGATGGCATCAGCGTCATCTTCATTTCGCACCGGCTGCATGAGGTCGAGCGCGTCGCCGACCGCGTCGTGGTGCTGCGCGACGGCATGCTGGCCGGCACCTTGCCGAAGAGCGCCATCAACCACGACCAGATGGTCAAGCTGATGATCGGCCGCATGCTGAAGGAGCGCGAGAAGGCCTCCGAGGCGGCGCGGGCGCCGGGCGCCACGGCTCTCTCGGCCAAAGCCATCCGCACCCCCGCCTACCCTGCCCGGCCGGTCGACCTCGACATCAGGCGCGGTGAAATCCTCGGCCTTGCCGGTCTTGTCGGCTCCGGCCGCACCGAACTGGCGCGGGTGTTCTTCGGCATCGACAGCACGCTTGGCGGTGGGCTCGAACTCGACGGCAAGCCGCTTGTACTGGGTTCGGCGGCCGATGCGGTCGCGCATGGCATTTTCCTGGTTCCGGAAGACCGCAAGCTGACCGGCATTTTGCTTGACCTGTCGATCGCGCAGAACATCTCGCTGCCCAACCTGCCGGCGCATGCGAAGCGTCAACTGGTGTCGGCAAGCTCCGAGGCCGCCACCGCAGAGAAGCAGAAGACGAATCTCGGCATCAAAGCGCCGTCGGTGCAGACGCGAACCGGCACGCTGTCGGGCGGCAACCAGCAGAAGGTGGTGCTGGGCAAATGGCTGGCGATGAACCCGAAGGTGATGATCCTCGATGAGCCGACGCGCGGCATCGATATCGGCGCCAAGGCCGAGATTTACGGGCTGATGCGAGCCTTGGCCGATGCCGGCGTCGCCGTGCTGATGATCTCCAGCGACATGGAAGAGGTGATCGGCGTGTCCGACCGCATCGCCGTCATGCATGAGGGCCAGATCTCGGGCATTCTCGACAAGGAACAATTCAGCCAGGAAAACGTGCTGTTGCTGGCGGTCGGCAAGCCGGCAAACTAGCGGGCTTCAGGCGATTGCCGGTCCGGCGCATTGGGGAGAAGACGATGAGCAAAAAAGATCTCGGCCTGCTGATCCTGATCCTGGTGGTCGGCGCCGTGGTGACCGCCATCAACCCGCGCTTCCTTTTGCCGATCAACCTCGCCAACACCTCGAACCTGATCGGCCTGTTCGGGATCCTCGCCATCGGCCAGGCCTTCGTCATCATCACCGGCGGCATCGAATTGTCGGTGGGGTCGCTGGTGGCGCTGCTCGGCACGCTGTTCATCGATTTCATCGCTGTGCGCGACATGCCATGGCCGCTGGCGCTGCCGCTGATCCTGGTGCTGGGCGGCATCATCGGGCTGGCGCATGGCTGGCTGATCACAAGGCTGAAATTGCAGCCCTTCGTGGTGACGCTGTGCGGCCTTTTGATCTATCGCGGGGTCGCCCGTTTCTATACCGCCGACGGCACCGCCGGCTTCGCCTTCGGCCAGAATTTTCCCGAGCTCGAATTCCTCACCGCGGGCCGCAGCTATGGCGTGCCCAACAGTTTCATCGCACTGATCGTCATTTCGATCGTCATGTGGGTGGTGCTGCACCGCTCGGTGTTCGGACGCTACCTCTATGCCATCGGCAAGAACGAAGAGGCGGCTAAATATTCGGGCATCCGCACCGGCCGCGTCGTGATGGCCGCCTATGTCATCTGCGGCGTTCTGACGGCGCTGTCGGCGATCTATTTCGCGATGTACACGCGCTCGATCTCGCCGGCCAGCCACGGCCAGTTCTACGAACTCTACGCCATTGCCGCCGCCGTGCTCGGCGGCTTCTCGCTGCGCGGCGGCGAAGGCTCGCTGGTTGGCGTCATCCTGGGCACCGTGCTGCTGCAGGAGTTGCAGAACCTGGTCAATCTGCTCGGCATCCCGTCCTCGCTCAACTTCGCGGTGATGGGCGGCGTGATCCTGATCGGCGTGCTGGTCGACCAGCAATGGGGCGTGTTCCGCGCAAGGCGGCTGATGCTCGATGCCAGCCGCAAGACTGTCGCGGCCGAGTAGCGCTACATCACGCCGGAGATATCCGAGAAGGCCATCGCCTTGCGCAGCACCTCGGCGAAGCGTTCTCCGGCGGCTTCGCGCTGGCCGCCGTTGTCGATGGAGGTGACACCGGGTCCGGACAAAGCGACATTGGCGCTGCGGGCGAGCCGAGCCAGCACTTCGCCGCGCGATTCGCGGCCGCGCTGGGCGAGACGCTCGGCGAGGATTTCCGGCGAAGCGGTGATCTCGACGACAGCCAGATTGGCATAGCGCTCCCGCAGCACCGGGATGACTGCGCGCGAGACATTGGCCACGGCGACATGGCCATTGGCTATCGACCAGTCGACATCGGCCGGGATGCCATAGCGCAGGCCGTGCGCCTCCCAGGAAATGGCGAAAGCGCCGTCGGCCTGGGCCTCGGCAAAGGCGGCGTCGGCCAGCGTGTCGTGATCCTCGCTTGCGGCGTCGCTCGGCCTGGTGATGACCCGGCGGACGAACTCCAGCCTCGTCTCGTCGGCAAACAAGGTGCGGGCATAGCCGATTACCGTATCCTTGCCGGCGCCGCTCGGGCCGACGACGGCGACAAACACGCCGTTGCGGAGCGGAAAGGCCTCGCTGCTGAGTTCGCGCTCGATCGACGCCGAGACCATCAGGCGACCCGGCGCCCTTGGCGCCAGACGGTGCGCACGACCGGCACATGGTCGTCGACGCGCACACGCACCAGATCGGCGCGGCGGCCCTGTTCGATGACGCCGCGGTCGTCGAGGCCGATCGCCTCGGCCGGATTCTTCGACACCATCGCAACCGCCTGCGGCAGGGAAATGCCCTCGACGACGTCGCCGAGGAAGAAGGCCGACTGGATCAGGCTGAAGGGAATGTAGTCGGACGACAATATGTCGAGCAGGCCGTCGCCGGCCAGCGTGCGGGCCGAGACATTGCCCGAATGCGAGGAGCCGCGCATGACGTTGGGCGCGCCCATCAGTACGCCGAGCCCGGCATCCTTCGAGGCCTTGGCGGCTTCCAGCGTGGTCGGGAATTCCGCGACGCGCACGCCCTGCTCGATCGCCTCGTCGACATGGCCTGATGTGGCGTCGTCATGGCTCGCCAGCACAATGCCCCGCTCGTTGCAGGCGGCTGATATCGCCACCCGGTTCGGTCCCGAATTCTTCGCCGATTCCGACATCCGCTTTTCGCAGAACAATTGGAAGTCGCGATCGGTCAATTTCAGCTTGCGCTGATAGTAATGGGCGTAGGTCTCGAGATTGACGAACTGACGCTGTCCCGGCGCATGGTCCATCAGCGAGGCCAGCTTGACCCGCTCGTCGCCATCGAAATTGGCGAAAGCCCGCAAGCAATCCGGCGCCGAGACCTCGCAGCGCAGGTGCAGGAAATGGTCGGCCCGCAACCGGTCTTTCGCGACGCTGTCCTCGATCGCGCCGGCGAGCTTGCGGATGTCGTCGGAGGTAATATTCGCGTCCTCGTCCATGCCGACACGCAACGCGTCGAGGACGGTGGTGATGCCGGCGGTGGCCACCTGCGCGTCATGGGCAAGGACGGCGGCGATCGGGTTCCAGCGCACTTTCGGGCGCGGCGCATAGTGGCCTTCGAGATGGTCAGTGTGCAGCTCGACCAGGCCGGGAATGATGTAGTCGCCGCCCATGTCCTCGCCGCCCATGCTCCCGCCGGTGTGGCCGGTGCCGGCGTCGACGCCGGAGATAAAACCGTCGCGCAGCACGAGCGACCCTTCGACGATCTCGTCGGCAAGCACGATGCGGGCGTTGTGGAGAACAGTTTCGGCGGTCATTCAGGCAGTCCTTGCTTACTCGGACGAATTGCGGTCAGGCGGTTTTTCGGGCAGCGCGGCGGCCGAGCGCATGATGCGAAAGCACCATGAACGGAGCGCCCGGTTCGGTTTCGACGAACAGCGTCAGCGCATCCACCAGCACCGGCTGCTGCAGCACATCGGCGAACAGGCTGTCAATTGCCGCGCGCAGACGTTGGCTTTCCTGCGGCCCGGCCCGGCCGGACAGTGTCATGTGGAAGCGAAAGGTCTCAAACACATAGGGATAGCCCCACTGGCAGAGATTGCGGAACTCGGCCGGCTTCAGCGAATCCGGGCTGCGCCGCTCGATCTCGGCCTCGGTGAGCGGCGCGCGAAAACGGTCGAAGCTAAGCACGACATCATCGGCGAAACGGTTGAGCGGCGGCAGCGGGCCTTCCGGCAGCAAAGCGAAGAAACCATCGATCTGGCTGACGACCAGGCGCGGGATGGTGACCGTCGGCGTTGCTTCGGCAAAGGCGTCCAGCGCCGCGCGCAACGAGCTTTCGGTTTCGTTGGCGGCCAACCGGAAGGGCGCTTTCAGCGTCGCATGAAAACCGTAGCGCCGCGCCGATGCGGTGTGAAAGGCGACTTCGGCCGCCGACAGCTCGCCCACCGCCTCGACCGGCCTGGTGGCGGCGCCAAAGGGGTCGCGGCCCAGCCAGTTGGCGGCGATCCGCGCCAGCGGTTCGTCCTGCCTCGGGGTGAAATAAATGGCGTAGCGCATCGAAAATCCTCGTCAGCCCGCTGCCATAGGTGATTTCCATGACGGATTGACGAAGCTTATGCGGGTTTTCGAAGGCAAATCGACCCCATGGATCGTTAGCCGACGATTTTTTCCTGCTTGACCAACAGCTTCCGCCGCAAGTGAAGGCCGATCAGGCCTTCATCAGCCATTCGTGCTCGGGCGCGTTGTGGAACTTCCACGTCCGCTTCGGCCCGGCCATGACGTTGAGGTAATAGAGGTCGTAGCCGTGGCAGGCGGCGCAGGGGTGATAGCCCTTGGGCACCAGCACAACATCGCCGTCCTCGATCGCCATCGCCTCGTCCAGTTCGCGGGCGCCCGACTTGTCGGCGTCGGTGTAGACCCGCTGGAAGGCAAAGCCCTGCGGCGGGTTGAGGCGGTGGTAATAGGTTTCCTCAAGATAGGATTCGGCAGGCAGATTGTCCTGGTCGTGCTTGTGCGGCGGGTAGCTCGATGTGTGGCCGCCGGGCGTGATGACCTCGACCACCAGCAGCGAGTCGGCGGGCTTGCCCTCGGGCAATATGTTGGTGACGTAGCGCGTGTTGGTGCCTTTGCCCCGAGTCTCCTGGCCGAGGTCGTCGGGTGCGATGACGCGAACGGGCAAGCCGCCGCCCAGGCCCGGCGCCGAGCAGACCGCGAGTTCGAGATCGGTGTCGGCGGTGACCGACCAGTCCGAACCCTCCGGGATATAGACTGACCACGGCTTGCCCTCGAAGGGCGACATGCGCTCGCCGAGCAGGCCGAGTTCCCGGCCGCCGGCCTTTGCCATGCCCTTGCCGGTGACGAACACCAGGCAGACTTCGCGATCCTGCGTCTTGCCGGATGCGGTCTCGCCCGGCTTCAGCCGGTGCAGGTCGAAGCCGACATAGGTCCATCCGGCGCTGTTGGGCGTGACATGCGCGACGCGGCCATGGCCCTTGTCGGCTTTGACGAGCAGTTTCGACATGTTTTGTCTCCTATCGCAAGTCTTCGAGGTCGGCCTCTCAACTTCGTCATCCTAGGGCGAACCAGGAGCGAAGCTCCGTCGCGAAGTAGGCGATATGCCAGGTGTCGAGTGTCCGACCCGCAAGCTCTTCCGAGCCGCGGCCGCTTCATTCCTTCGGTTCGGCGTCCGCCTTCGCTTCGCCGGTCTTCGGTCGATCAGGCGCAGCCTTGCTCTCCTCCACCGGCTTGTAAAGATAGAAGAACTGCCACACCGCGTAGGCAGCAAAGCCGAGCGCGATGACACCCCAGAACGGCGTGCCGGAGGCGACTTCTATTCCCGCCCAGATCACGCAGACGGCGACGACGGCAACGCGCCGCCACAGCGGCCGGAAGAACGGGTGCTCGTAATCCTTCATCGGATCGCCTCAGGCATTGGGAAAGCCTTGCGTTTCCACCGTGTAGCCGGCCGCCGTCATCACCCGCATCAGCTCCTTGTAACCCACTTGGGCCATCTTCAGCGGCGGGTTCTTCTTCGGGTCCTGCTCGGCCTCGACGACGAACCAGCCTTCATAGCCATGGTCGGCGAAGCGCTGCACGATGGCGCCGAAATCGAGCGAACCGTCGCCAGGCACCGTGAAGGCACCGAGCGCCACGGCGTCGAGAAAGGACTGCTTCGTGCGGTCGAGCCCGTCGATCACGCCCATGCGCACATCCTTCACATGGACATGGCTGATGCGCTTGTGGTGGTTGTCGATGGCGCGCAGCACATCGCCACCGGCAAAGGCGAGATGCCCTGCATCGAGCAGCAACGGAATGCCTTCGCCGGAATGGCGCATGAAGGCATCGAGCTCCGGCTCGGTCTCGACCACCGCCGCCATGTGATGGTGATAGGACAGCGGCATGCCTTGCTCTGCGCACCATTCGCCGAACTCGGTGAGGCGCCTGGCATAGGCCTTCATTTCGTCGTTCGACAATTTCGGCTTGGTGGCGAGAGGCTTGGAGCGATCACCCTGGATCGAGCGGCCGACCTCGCCATAGACGATGCAAGGCGCATTCACCGCCCTGAACAGGTCGATCATCGGCTGGATGCGATCCCTGTTCTTGCCCATATCCTCATCGACCAGCGTGCCGGAGAACCAGCCGCCGCACAGCGTCACGTCGGCCTTTTTCAGGATCGGCAGCATGATTTCGGGGTCGTTTGGGAAACGCCGGCCCATTTCCATGCCGGTGAAGCCGGCAGAGCGCGACTGGCGCAGGCACTCTTCCAGCGAGACGTCGTCGCTGAGTTCGGCAAGATCATCGTTCCACCACGCAATGGGGGACATGCCCAGTTTGGCTTTCAAGTTTTAGCTCCGGTTTCTTGTTCACCCTCCCGTTGTGGGGAGGGTCGCTGCGAAGCAGCGGGGTGGGTGCGGCGCCAGACCCCCACCCGGACCTTCGGTCCGACCTCCCCACAAGGGGGAGGTAGGGGGCAGCGCTGACTTAGCATCAATCGCCAATAGTCTGCATCTGCCGCTTTTCGTCATAGGCCTTGCGGGCTGCGTTGACCTGCGGCCGTGCGGAGACTTCCGGCACCGCGACATCCCACCAATGGCCGCCGGCATCGGTGGAAATCAGCGGGTCGGTGTCGATGACCAGCACGGTGGTGCGGTCGTTGGTTTTCGACTTTTGCAGCGCGGTCTCCAGGCCGGTGATCGACGGCACCTTCTCGGCAATAGCGCCCATGCTGGCCGCATGCGCGGCGAAGTCGATGTCGGGCAGGATCTCGTGGCGCGCGTCCTTCAAGAGGTTGTTGAAGTTGGCGCCGCCGGTGGCCATCTGCAGCCGGTTGATGCAGCCATAACCCCTGTTGTCGAGCACCACGATGGTCAGCTTCAGGCCAAGCATCACCGACGTGGCGATTTCGGAATTCATCATGAGGTAAGAGCCGTCCCCGACCATGACGACTATCTCCTGGTCGGGCTTGGCCATCTTGGCGCCGAGCCCGCCGGCAATCTCGTAGCCCATGGTCGAGAAGCCATATTCGCCATGGTACGAGCCGGGCGCGCCTGCCTGCCAGAGCTTGTGCAACTCGCCCGGCAAACCGCCCGACGCATTCAGCAGCGTCACGCCTGAGCCCAGGGCGCGCTGCACGGCGCCGATCACCTGCGCGTCCGAAGGGAAGGCGGCGTTGGTCGACGCCGTCACCTTGCCGGCGTCAACCTGCCAGGCCTTCTTGCCGGCAGCCGAATTGTCCGTCCAAGTCGCCGGTGCTTTCCAGCTCCCCAGCGCCGCACCCAGTTCGACAAGCCCTTCGGCCGCATCGGCGACCAGCGGCAGCGCGCGGTGCTTGCCGGCGTCGAAAGGCTGGACGTTGAGCCCGATAATGGTCTTGCCGGAATTCTTGAACAGCGCCCACGAGCCGGTGGTGAAATCCTGCAGGCGCGTGCCTATGGCGAGCACGACATCGGCTTCCTCGGCCAGCCGGTTGGCGGCCGAGGTGCCGGTAACGCCGACCGCCGCCATGTTGAGCGGATGCGTGTCGGGCAGCGAGGACTTGCCGCCCTGCGTCTCGCAGACCGGAATGCCGGCGCTCTCGGCGAATTTCGCCAGTTCATCCGAAGCCTGCGAATACAGCACGCCGCCGCCGGCGATGATCAGCGGCTTCTTCGCGCCCTTCAGCGCCGCAACCGCAGCGGCAAGCTCGTTCCGGTCCGGACGCGGCCGGCGCTGGTGCCAGACGCGCTCGGCGAAAAAGCTCTCGGGATAGTCATAGGCCTCGGCCTGCACGTCCTGGCAGAGCGACAGCGTCACCGGGCCGCATTCCGCGGGATCGGTCAGCACCTGCATGGTCCGCGCCAATGCCGGGATGATCTGCTCGGGACGGGTGATGCGGTCGAAATAGCGCGACACCGGACGGAAGCAGTCATTGACCGTCGCGGTGCCGTCGGAAAAGTCCTCGGCCTGCTGCAGCACCGGATCGGGGATGCGGTTGGCGAAGACATCGCCCGGCAAAAACAGGACGGGCAACCTGTTTACGTGGGCGAGCGCCGCCGCCGTCACCATGTTGAGCGCACCGGGGCCGATCGAAGAGGTCGCGGCCATGAAGCGGCGGCGGAAATTGGCCTTGCCATAGGCGATCGCCGCATGCGCCATCGCCTGCTCATTGTGGGCGCGGAAGGTCGGCAATTCGTCGCGCAGCTGGTACAGCGCCTCGCCGATGCCGGCGACATTGCCGTGACCGAAGATCGCCCACACACCGCCGAAGATGGGCACTCTTCTGCCGTCGATCTCGGTCATCTGCTTGCTCAGAAAGCGGGTCAGCGCCTGCGCCATCGTCAGGCGGATTGTCTTGCTCATGGTGTTTTCCTCCGCAGTCCTCTTGCCGCGCCTTTATGCTGCTTTACGGCCACGCGCGGCAAGCCACGCTTCGGTCAACTGTTCGAAGCGCGCGGCCATGTCGGCGATAGCCTCGTCATCCGTCATCTTGCCGGCCAGCCATTGTTCCGCGGCGTGGACGAAGATGGTGCGGCCGACGGCAAAGCCCTTGACGATCGGCGCCTTGGCGGTGGCGGCAAAGGCCGCTTCCAGTTCGTCCTGCGGCGCTTCGAGACCCAGCAGCACGACGCCGCGGCACCACGGATCATGCTTCAGGATCACCGCTTCGATCTTGGCCCAGGCGCCGGCCGACGCCTGCGGTTCGAGCTTCCACCAGTCCGGCTTGATGCCAAGCGCATAGAGTTCTTCCAGGGCGCGCGGGATGGTCGTTTCGTCGAGCTTGCCGTGCTTGCCGGCGATGATCTCGACCAGAAGCTCCCGGCCGACCTTCCGCGCGGCTTCGAACAGCGAGCGCAGCTTCTGCTGCTGCTCTTCCTTGAGCGCTGCCGGATCGTCGGGGTGATAGAAGCACAGGCATTTGATGCAGTGGTCGACCGGCCATTCCACCAGTTGCGAGCCGATGTCCTGCGAGAACTCGAAGCGCAGCGGCCGCGAGCCCGGCAGTTCGACGGGACGGCCGAGCCAGGCAAAGGGGTGGCGGGCGAATTCGAACATCGCTTCGCGGCCATGCTTCTCGTCGATCAGCATGCCATAGCCGTCGCGGCCGGCGGCGACTTTCGCCGCAGCCTTGACCGCCAGCACCTTGAAATCGCGGATGCGCGCCGGATCGGCGCCGGTCTTTGCCGCGACGTCCTCAAGCTGCACACGGTGGTCGCAGGCGAGCGCCATCATCGAGGGGATATCGCGGCGGCGGGTCGTCGCCCAATGGATGTGGTTGATCGCCTCGTCCTTGCGCAACGCTAAGTGCTTGCTGCCGTTCTTGAGGAAGAACTGCAATTCCTCGAAGGTCGGATATTCCGGCGCGCAGAGCAGCCGCGACACGGCGAAGGCGCCGCAGGCATTGGCCCAGGTCGCCGCCGTTGCCAGGTTTTCGCCACCGAGCCAGCCGCGTAGAAAACCGGACATGAAGGCATCACCCGCGCCCAGCACATTGTAGATCTCGATCGGAAAGCCCTTGCCGACGATACCGTCTTCCAGATCGTCGCTGATCGGCCCGTCATAGACGATGCAACCCATGGCGCCGCGCTTCAAGACGATGGTCGCCGAGGACAGAGCGCGGATGGTCTTCAACGCACTCAGGCAATCGTCGGCGCCCGAGGCGATCATGATCTCTTCCTCGGTGCCGACGATGAGGTCGCAATCGGGCAGCACCGTCTTCAGCTGGGCCGAGACGCGGTCGGATTTGACATAGCGCTCAAAACCTTCGGCATGGCCGGCGAGGCCCCAGAGGTTGGGGCGGTAGTCGATGTCGAACACCACCTTGCCGCCCCTGGCCTTGATGATGCGGATCGCCTTGCGCTGGGCGGCGTCGCTGTTGGGTCGGGAAAAATGCGTGCCGGTAACGACGATGGAACGGGCCGAGGCGATGAAGGCTTCATCGATGTCTTCTTCGGCGAGCGCCATGTCGGCGCAGTCGCTGCGATAAAAGATCATCGGCGAGACGCCTTCGCTCTCGACCGAAAGCAGCACCAGAGCCGTCAGCCGTTCCTTGTCGGTCTTCAGCCCGTCGACATTGACGCCTTCGCGCCGCAGCTGCTCGCGGATGAAGCGGCCCATCTGCTCGTCGCCGACGCGGGTGAGCAGCGCCGAGCGCAGGCCTAGTCTCGCCGTGCCAACCGAGATGTTGGCCGGGCAGCCGCCGACCGATTTGGCAAAGGAGGTGATGTCCTCCAGCCGCGAGCCGATCTGCTGGCCGTAAAGGTCGACGGAAGCGCGACCGATGGTGATGACATCGAGCGTCGCCTGTTTGGCGTCCACGGCTTCGCTCATTGGAACCTCCCGTCGGTCTTGTTGTCTTGAGCAACGTAGTTGGGGGACACGCGCGAGCGGCAGCGTGGCGCCGGGAATATGAAATAATAATTCCAATCTATAGTCAATATGGAATGAGCATTCCTTCCGCGAATTCGAGCGCCGGGCGCCGGCCTAGGCTTTGCGCTTCTTGCCCGTGCTGCGCCGCTTCTCGCCGACGCCGACGGTGAGCGCCATGGCCAGCGCCATGGTGGCCGACAGCGAGCGGAAGCCGGCGAAATCGGCCTCGGCGACCTCGAACCAGACCTTGGCGAACTGGGCGAGTGGCGAAAACGAACTGTCGGTGATGGCGACGATCGGCACGCCCTGTTCGGAAATGGTGCGGGCTTCCTCGATGGTGGCCGGTGCGTAGGGCGAGAAGCTGATGGCGATGACGGCGTCCGCCGGGGTGGCGAAGGCGACCATCTCGGCATTGAGGCCGGCGGCGGATTCGATCAGCTGGTTGCGGATCTTCAGCTTGCCCAAGGCATAGGCAATGTAGCTCGCCACCGGGTAGGAGCGGCGCTTGGCCAGGACATAGATGGTCTCGGCCTTGGCCAGCAGCGAGATCGCGTCTTCCAGATGCGCCTCGTCCAGCGAGCGTGAGATGTCGTTGAGCGAAGTGCTGGCGGCGGCGACGAAGCCGTCGAAGATGGCTCGGTGTCCAGCACCCGCATCGGCCTTGGCGCGCAGCGCCTGCAGGCGTTCGTCATAAGAGGAATTGCGCTCGCGCAGCCGCTCGCGAAACACCTGCTGCAGGCTGGTGAAGCCGTCAAAGCCTAGTTGCTGGGCAAAGCGGATCAAGGTGGACGGCTGCACGCCCGCCGAAGCGGCGATGCTGGCGGCGGTGCCGAAGGCGATGTCATCGGGATTGTCGAGCGCATAGGCGGCGATCTGGGCGATGCGCTTGGGCAAGGTTTCACGGCGATCGAGGATCGTGGCGCGCAGCGTCTCGAAGTCGCGAGGTACCCGTTCGTCCATCGTCGCCCCGTCCAAGCTCACCTAAAGCGCGTCGCGGTGAACGGATTCGTGCGATGCGCTTTAAGTCTTTGTTTTGATGCATGCCGTTGTCCCAGAACCGCGGCACACTTCTGGGCGACATGCATTAGAGCATGATGCCGAAAAGAGTGCATCGGTTTCGGACGACATCATGCTCTCTTTAACTCAAGTGACGTCCTCTCTGCCCCATCATAGCGAGCCTGCGCAAGAAGGCCATAAAAAATGAGGCAGACATTCCATTCGGAGAATAAATGGACTAATTCATCCATCGATCGCTTCAGGTATTGGGAGAAAGAAATGGTCGGCGTTGGTCTTATCGGCACGGGTTTCATGGGCAAATGCCACGCCATTGCGTGGAGCGCCGTCGGCGCCGTCTTTCCCGATGTCGCCAAGCCGAAGCTGGTCCATCTCGGCGAGGTCAACGAGGAGCTGGCCAAGCGTAAGGCCGGCGAGTTCGGCTTCGCCAAGGCGTCGGGCGACTGGCGTGCCGTCGTCAACGACCCCGAGGTCGATATCGTCTCGCTGACCACGCCCAATCAGTTCCATCCGGAGATGGCCATCGCCGTCCTCGAAGCCGGCAAGCATCTGTGGTGCGAGAAGCCGATGGCGCCGAGCTTTGCCGAAGCAGCGGCGATGGCGGCCGCTGCCAGGAAATCCGGCAAGGTCGCAGCCCTTGGCTACAACTACATACAGAGCCCGGCCATTCGCCACATCGGTGCGCTGCTCGAGGAAAAGATCATCGGCGAGGTCAACCATCTGCGCATCGAGATGGACGAGGACTTCATGGCCGACCCGGAAGCGCTGTTCTTCTGGAAGCACGAGGCTGCTTCCGGCTATGGCGCGCTCGACGATTTCGCCGTGCATCCGCTGTCGCTGGTCTCGACACTGTTCGGCCGCGTCGCAAAAGTCATCTGCGACATGGCCAAGCCCTATGCCGACCGCAAGCTGGCCGGCGGCGGCCGCCGTGCGGTGGAGACCTACGACATCGCCAGCGTTTTGATGCATCTGGAAAACGGCATTGCCGGCACGCTGCTGGTCAACCGCTCGGCCTGGGGCCGCAAGGGCCGCATCGCCATACAGATTTTCGGCTCCAAAGGATCGATCCTGTTCGACCAGGAGCGGATGAACGAAATCCAGCTCTACGTCACCGCCGATCGCCCGACCGAACAGGGCTACCGCACCATATTGGTGGCGCCGCACCACAAGCCTTACGACGCCTTCCTCCCGGCGCCGGGCCATGGGCTCGGTTTCAACGACCTCAAGATCATCGAGTGCCACGAATTGCTGACGCGGCTTGCCGGCAAGCCGGCACGGGTCATCGAATTTGCCGAAGGGCTGGAGATCGAGCGCACCGTTCACGCGATGGCGAGGTCGTTCGAGGAGAAGCGCTGGGTGGATGTGCGGTAAGATCCGCTCGCTTCAGCCGCCAGCGACAGCGTTCGCCTCCCAGCCATTGACCCAGACCTGCCGCAGGCGATCGCCTTCGCCCTTGAAGCGCAGGCCGGTCGGCTGGCAAGCCTCGATGCGGTCGCTGCGGAAATTGCGGATGGCCTGGCGCAGTTCACACCAGGCGACGATGTTGGCGGTTTCTGAATAGTAGATCAGCGCGATTGGACGGATCAGCCGCTCGGAGGCGCGGCCGATTTCGTCGCGATAGGACAGGTCGAGCTTTTCCTCGTCGCGGATGGCGCGGCGCACAAGCGCCAGATCGATGGTGCCGATTGCCGGTGCAGCGAACCCCCAGACATGCAGTGCGTTGGCGTCGAACGCCTGGCGTAGTGGCGGCGGCACGGCGCCGGCGATCTTGGCGCTGACGCGCTTGGCCGCCTGCTTGAGTTCGCTGTCTCCCGTGCGCTCCAGCAGCGCCAGCGACAGGACGATCGCCTCCATCTCCTCGATTGAGAACATCAGCGGTGGCAGGTCGAAGCCGGGCCGCAATATATAGCCGATGCCACGCCCGCCTTCGATCGGCACGCGCATCGCCTGCAGTGCGGCGATGTCGCGATAGATCGAACGCACCGTGACTTCCAGCTGCCCGGCGATCATCGCCGCCGTCACCGGCTGCCGCGCCAGCCGCAGGATCTGGATGATCTCGAACAGGCGCGACGCCTTGCGCATTTCCTCTCCCTGATGAAACGCTACTGACACATCCCCGTCAGTTGGGGTGATTTATTGGACTGCCTATCAGCTTGAAAATCAACAAATTCCTTAACGGCACCCCAGCAGGAAGCGACAAGTAACTGACATGAGTTACGCGGAAAATCTCTGGCTGTTCTTTATCCTGCTGTCCGGCATCATCATCGTGCCCGGCATGGACATGCTGTTCGTGCTGGCCAATGCGCTCACCGGCGGCCGCGACCGGGGCCTCGCCGCCACGGGCGGCATCATGGTCGGCGGCATCGTGCACACGCTGAACGGCGCCATCGGCGTCGGCCTGCTGATGCATTTCGTACCAATCCTGTACAAGCCGCTGCTGATAGCCGGCGCCGCCTACATGGCCTTCATCGGCATCTCGCTGATGCGCAGTTCCATCACCGTCGGCCATGACGGGCCCGCCGGCAGCCGTACGGCCTGGAAGGCCTTTCGCCAGGGACTGGTGACCTGCCTGATCAACCCGAAGGCCTATCTCTTCATATTTGCCGTCTATCCGCAGTTCCTGAAGCCGGATTACGGCCCGATCTGGATGCAGGCGACGGTCATGGGCTTGCTGACGATGCTGACGCAGGCCGCCATCTATGGCGGGCTCGCCATCACCGCCGGCCGCAGCCGCAATCTGCTGGTGGCCAATCCGCGGGCGACCGCTTTTGCGGGCCGGGCGGCCGGACTGCTGCTGTTTGCGGTCTCGGTGTTTACGGCATGGGAAGGGTTGAGGGCAGCGTGATCCCGATCAAGCGATGACGCCGCGTTTCTTCGCCTCGGCGCGGCGCTTGCGGATCACTGTCCCGGTCTTTTCGTCGTCGAGGGCGGCAGCTACCCCGTCCGCGAGACCGATGACGTCATGACCGCCTCACGCCCTCGCCCAAGACGACGAGAAGCTCGTCCAATTGCTCGAACGTCTCGCCCATCGCATCCGCCGCCCCGGTACCGGCCGCGTCGAGAGCCTCCTTCGAGGGATAGAGTTCGTGCATGACCAGCAGCGTCTTGCCACCCTTTTCCTCGAAGGTCAGCGTGGTGACGGGTCCACCGTCACCACCTTCGTCATTGGTCCAGACGAGGCGTGAGTGGGGTGTCACTTCGATATACCTGCCGAAGAATTCGTGAAGGTCCGAGGCGTCGTGGCCGAACACCAGGCGGTACGTGCCTCCGGTACGAGCATCCATCTCGCAGGAACGCAGGAACATGCCCATCGACTTCGGCACCCACCACTGCTTGAACAGCTCGGGCTTGGTCCACGCCTCGAACACGATGCGCGCCGGACCGTTGACTGTTCGCGTGACGACCAGCTCGCGCTCGGACTTCCGTTCGACCGTGGTGCGGCTGTTCGTGGGCTCACTCTCGGTTCTTTGGCGCATCGGCTTTCTCCTTCCGTTTCAATTCCTCGACAACCTTGTCCAACTCGTTGAAGCGTGCGTCCCAGAGCAGGCGGTGCCGCTCGATCCAGGCCGCCTCTTCCTCCAGTCCGCGCAGGCCGAGCTTGCAGGTCCGCACGCGGCCAACCTTCTGCGTGGTGACGAGCCCCGCCTGCTCCAGGACGCCGACGTGCTTCTTCATGCCCGTGAGGGTCATGTGGAACTTTCCGGCAAGCTCGGTGATCGAAGCGTCTGCGCGTCCGAGCTGCTCCAGAACGCCACGCCGGGTGGCGTCCGAGAGCGCGGCGAACGAGGAATCCAAGTCGGTATACTGAACCATATGGTTCAGTATCTAGCAGACCGGTTGCCGGGGTGCAAGGGAGCCGCAGCGTCCTTCCCGCGCATCGCCTCGTATCAGGCGGCGCCCGGCCGGTTCTCCATCATGGCGCGGCGGGCTGAGCGGCGCCATTCTACGGCGCCGGCGAGGCCGTGCAGCACCGTCTCTGTGGTCGCCCAGTCTATGCAGCCATCTGTGATGCTCTGGCCATAGACGAGCGGCTTGCCTGATACCACGTCCTGCCGGCCGGCGACGAGATTGCTCTCGATCATGACGCCGATGATACGCTCGTCCCCTGCTGCCACCTGGCCGGCGACATCGGCCGCCACCTTCGGCTGGTTCTCCGGCTTCTTGCTCGAGTTCGCGTGGCTGACATCGATCATCAGACGGGGGGCGACGCCGATGCGGGCAAGTTCGACCGAGGCCGCCTCGACGCTCGCCGCATCGTAATTCGGCTGAACGCCGCCGCGCAGGATGACGTGGCAGTCCTCATTGCCGGTAGTAGTCGCAATGCCGCTGCGTCCGCCCTTGGTCACCGCCATGAAATGATGCGGCTGGGCGGCGGATTTCACCGCCTCGGCGGCGATCCTGAGATTGCCGTCGGTACCGTTCTTGAAGCCGACCGGGCAGGACAGGCCGGAAGCCAGTTCGCGGTGGATCTGGCTCTCGGTGGTGCGCGCGCCGATGGCGCCCCAGGCGACGAGGTCGGCAATGTATTGCGGCGTCGTCATGTCGAGAAATTCGGTGGCCGAGGGCAGGCCGAGATTGTTGACCGCCGACAGCACGTTGCGCGCCATCCGCAGCCCCTTGTCGATGTTGAAGCTGCCGTCGAGATCGGGGTCGTTGATAAGGCCCTTCCAGCCGACAGTCGTGCGCGGCTTTTCGAAATAGACCCGCATGACGATCTCCAACCGGTCGGACAGGGTCTCGCGCAGCGCCACTAGCCGGCTGGCATAGTCAACGGCCGCGACCGGGTCGTGGATCGAACACGGGCCGACGATGACAAGCAGCCGGTCGTCGGTGCCGTTCAAGATGGCATGGGTGGCGTTGCGTGATGCGCTCACGGTGCGCGTTGCCGTCAGCGTGCGCGGGATCTCCCGCATCACCTCGTCCGGCGTACTCAATTCTCGGATTTCCTTGACCCGAAGATCGTCTGTGGTGGTCAACACGGCTTTCTGCTCCTGTTTTTAGGAGACCTGCCGGCTGATACAAAAAAGCCGCCAGGTCTGGCGGCTGTTCGGACTTGTTGCTGCAATCTTCAGATCGAGCGCAATCCTCCCGCCGCCAGCGAGCTCGTAAAGTACCAATAGGTGGCGGTCAGGTTGATCATGAGGCTCATATAGTCGATGCGGGGGTGTTTGTCACGTGGGGTATGCGGAGACAATTCGGGATGGGCCGAATCCTCGCGATTTCGTCATCCCTGGGCGGAGCAGGAGCGAAGCTCCGTCGCGGAGACCCTGGGATCCATTCCGTGACCTGGGCCGTGGAGTGCGGCGGAGCAGAATTCTGGACCGTAGCAGCGCTCTGAAGTCGCGGCGTGGATCCTCGGGTCTGCGCTGCGTCGCCACGCTCCTTGCTCCGCCCGTGGATGACGAAGTGCCGGCGGTTCGCCAATCGCCAACACGTATAACGCGGAGCGGCTCATGCGGTCCAGGGATCGAAGAGTTCAAGCCCAAAGCCTTCGAAATCTTTCGTATTGCACGTTGCCAAGGTGAGCTCGTGCGCAATCGCAGTGGCTGCGATCAGGCCGTCCATCGACGACAGACCACGACCGCGGCGCTTCGCAAGACCCATCAGGTCGCCCCAGGCAAGGCAACCGCATCGTCCACCGGCAAAACCCGCTGTTCGAAGCGCTGGGGCAGGTCCCGGGCGAGCCATTCGGCCAGCGCCTCGCGTTTGCGGCCCTCATCCATCAGAGAGACGCCGCGCCGGATCTCGGCGATCGACACTACGCTGATGAAGGAGCGGTCCTCATCAAGCTCGTCCAGCCAGCCCAGGACACGTGCGACAGGCGCTGGCCTCGTCACCTCGGACAGGACATTCGTGTCGAGCAGCAGTCTCACCGCGGCAGGTCACGCGGTTCGTCGCGCTGACGTTCAAGGTCGAGATCGGCGCCGCGCAGCGGCGAGTCCAGCAGGAACTCGGCAAGCGTACCCTTGCGTGCGATCTTGCGCTGCCATTCCTCGGCCGAGACGACAACCACGCTTGGTTTGCCGTTCTTGGTGATCGTCTGCGGCGAGGACTGCGCGCGCTCGATGACCTCGGAGAGCCGGGCTTTTGCCCCGGCAACCGTCCAGTTGGTGCCTTTGGATGACGTTAGCATCGCATCCCTCGTGACTATCATGACTATCATGACTATCTGGGAATGGCGATGTTGCTGCAACAGGGTTTGAAGCTACTCCGGCGAGGTCCCCGCGACGTTCTGGTCATAGTCGACCAGCGAGCCGGTCATGACACCGGATTGCGGGCTGGCCATGTAGCTGATCAGCCGCGCCAGTTGGTCGGGCTTCACCAGTTGGCCCATGGGCTGGCCGGCCTCTGCCTTTGCCAGCCAGTCGTCGGAGGCACCGTGCCATTTCTTCTGCACGATGTCCTCGCCCTCGGTGTCCATCCAGCCCGGCAGAACGGCGTTGCAGCGGATGCGGTTGGAGCGATAGGCGTTGGCGACGTTCTTGGTCAGTGTCGCCAGTGCACCCTTGCTCGATGAATAGGGCGCCAGGAAGGACTGGCCGCAATGCGCCGACATAGAGAGCACGTTGACGATCGAGCCCGGCGCCTTCTTGTCCAGCAGATGCGCCACCACGCCCTGCATCAGGAAGAAGGGACCACGCACATTGGTGTGGAAAATCTGGTCGAACACCTCTTCCGAAGTTTCGACAAGTGAACCACGCGCGGACGTGGCGGCGGCGTTGACCAGCGCGTTGATGGTGTCGAAATGCGAGATCGCGGTTGCCACCGCGCGCTTGCAGTCCGCCACTTTCGAGACGTCGGCGCTGATGAAGATCGCATCGACGCCGGCCTTCTTGAAGTGGGCGACCGCCTTGTCGCCCTTCTCCTGCGAGCGGCCGATGAGCGCCAGCGCTTTGCAGCCCTCGTCGGCCAGCGCTTCGGCGACGGCAAAGCCGATGCCTTGCGCGCCGCCGGTGACGATGGCGCGCGTCTTCGAATTGCGATCGGCGGATGTGCTCATCGCTCTGCTCCTGTGCCTTGGTTCCGGTTCTTACTTGTCGAGACGGACGGTCTTGCCTGATCTCGCCGACTTCAGCGCGGCATCGGCCAGCTTCAGCGCCACGAGGCCGTCGGCGCCGCTCGGCGATGCCTTCTTGCCCGAGGTTGCAGCAGTGATGAAAGCGGCAATCTCGATGGCGTAGGCGTCGAGATAGCGGGTCATGAAGAAGTCGTGCAGCGGCGGGCGCGTATAGCCCTTCTCATTGGCGACCTCGATCGACACCGGCCGCTGGTTCTCGGCGGCGACCATGCCCTTGGAGCCATGCACCTCGATGCGCTGGTCGTAGCCATAGGTGGCGCGGCGCGAATTGGAGATGACGGCCTGCTTGCCGGACGCGGTTTCGAGGATGACGCTGACCGAATCGAAATCGCCAGCCTCACCGATCTTCTTGTCGACCAGAACCGAGGCATGGGCGCTGACCGCGACCACCTCTTCGCCGAGCAGGAAGCGCGCCATGTCGAAATCGTGGATGGTCATGTCGCGAAAGATGCCGCCCGAGCGCTTGATGTAGTCGACCGGCGGCGCACCTGGATCGCGCGAAGTGATGGTGACCATCTCGACCTTGCCGATTGCGCCGTCGTCGATCGCCTTGCGCACGGCGGCGAAATGCGGATCGAAGCGGCGGTTGAAACCGACCATCAGCGTCGCCTTGGCCTTGTCGACCACGGCAAGGCATTTCTCGACACGCTTGACGTCGAGGTCGATCGGCTTCTCGCAGAAGATCGCCTTGCCGGCCTTGGCGAAACGCTCGATCAGATCGGCATGGGTGTCGGTCGGCGTGCAGATGACCACGGCGTCGACGTCCTTGGCCTTCTCGATCGCGTCGATGGTGCGCACTTCGGCGCCATAGGCGGTTGCCAACTCGGTCGCAGCCTTTTCAAAAGCGTCGGCAACGGCCACCAGTCTGGCCTGCGGGTTGGAGCCGACGGCGCGGGCATGGACCTTGCCGATGCGGCCGGCACCGAGGAGGGCGAAACGAACAGTCATGGGGTATTTCCTCTAGGGGGATGGGTTCGAGAGAGTTGTGTCTCCACCTTCCTTTTGAGAAAGGTGGCAAGATAATTTTTGGAGCACGCCAGAAAACAGGATGACCATCCTGTTCAGGCCGCGAGTTCCGCCTCCCCGGTCTTGGCGCCGGTGATGTAGGAGACGATGTCGTTGCCGTCGGTGTTTTCCTTGCGCAGGTTGGCGACGATGCGGCCGCGCCGGAAGACGACGATACGGTCGCACAGGTCGAACACCTGGCGCATGTTGTGGCTGATCAGGATCAGCGGTTCGCCATTGTCCTTCAGCGTGCGGATGATGTTTTCGACCTGCGCGGTCTCCTGCACGCCAAGGGCTGCCGTCGGCTCGTCCATGATGATCAGCTTGGAGGCGAAGGTCGCGGTCCGGGCGATCGCAACGCACTGGCGCTGGCCGCCCGACATGTGGCGAATGGTGTTGGACAAATTGGGGATTTTCACTGCCGTGCGGATCAGCGCCGCCTCGGTCGCCTTGCGCATGTATTTGCGGTCGAGGATCGAGAACGGCCCGAGATTGAAAAGCACCTTTTCGCGGCCGAGGAACAGGTTCGACGGCACGTCGAGATCGTCGGCCAGCGCCAGATTCTGGAACACGGTCTCGATGCCCGCCGTGCGCGCTTCGATCGGCCCGGCGAAATTCACTTCCCTGCCGTCGAACCAGATCTGGCCGCTGGTGCGCTGCTCGACGGCGGTGATCTGGCGCACGAAGGTGGATTTGCCGGCGCCATTGTCGCCCATGATGGCGACATGCTCGCCCTTGCGCAGCTCGAAATTCGCGCCTTCCAGCGCATGGACGCCGCCATAGCGTTTGGTCAGGTTTTCGGTCTTCAGGACGATGTCTGTCGTGGAGATATCTGGCATGGTCAAGCCCTCAATGCCCGCATGCGCTGGCGCCATTGGTCGAGAACGACCGCGCCGACGATGATCACGCCCTTGACCATCTCCTGATAGTAGGCGTCGAGGCGCAGGAAGGTGAAGCCGGAAATGATGACGCCGAAGATCAGTGAGCCGATCACGGTGCCGACGATCGAGCCGCGGCCGCCCGACAAAGAGACGCCGCCGATGACCGCCATGGCGATGGCGTCGAGCTCGTACATGACGCCCATGCCGGACTGTGCCGTCAGGTTCTTGGAGGATAGCACGACGGCGGCCAGCGCGGCGAGGATGCCGGCAATGACATAGACGAGGATCTTGTGGTTGGCGATCTTGATGCCCGACATGCGCGCGGCATCTTCGTTGGAGCCGATGGCGTAGCAGTGCTTGCCGTAGCGTGTGTAGGTCATGATCAGCTGGAACAGCACCGCCAGCGACAGGAAGATGATGACCGGCATCAGGCCCTTGCCGATACCAGCGAAACTTTCGGTCGGAAACGAGATCGGCTGACCCTTGGACCACCATTTGGCAATGCCGCGCGCGGTCACCATCATGCCGAGCGTGGCGATGAACGGCGGAATGCGCGTGTATGCAATCAAGGAGCCGTTGACGAGACCGGCGAGCAGACCGCAGCCGATGGCGACCAGCACCGGCACGATGACCGGCAGGTCGGTCCAGCCTTGCGCCAGGAACATCGCCTTGGGGTTGGGGTTACCGTTGACCGTCGCCACCTGGGCAAAACTCATGGCGATCATGGCGGTGGCGCCGACGATCGAGCCCGAGGACAAGTCGATGCCGCCGCAAATGATCACCTGCGTGACGCCGATGGCGATGATGCCGACGATCGACACCTGCAGGATGATGATCTGCAGGCGGGCCTCATTGAAGATCCCGGCGACGTTGTCGCGCGTGTTGAACAGGAAGCTGTCGCCAAGAAAGATGCGGCCGATCATTTCGAAGATGACGACCAGAATGACCAGCGCCAGGAAGACGTTGAATTCGGCCGGCCATGTCCGCCTCTTCGCGTCATAGCTGACCCCGCCGACGCCATGAGATGTCTGTGACATGCCTTGTCCTCCGTGAGGCCGCATTTGCCCTTCCGCCCCTCAGGGCGGTGGGGGAAACGGGAGCGGCGCGGTTGCGCCGCTCTCTTGTTTGTTTGTCGCAATTCCGGACGGAAAACCGCTTCACACTTTTTCCTGGAATTGCTTACGCGTGAGTTGCCGGCTCAGTTCTTCTTCAGGAACTTGTCGATGTTGGCCGGCGTAACCAGCTGGAAGGGCACGTAGACCTTGTGCTCGACCTTCTCGCCCTTGGCGAGCTTCAGTGCCGCGTCGAGCGCGCCGGCGCCCTGGCCGGCCGCATCCTGGAACACGGTGGCATCGAGGTCGCCGGCCTGCATGGCGGCAAGCGCGTCCTGCGTGGCGTCGACACCGCCGACGACCACCGTCTTCATGTCGATGTTGGCGGCCTTCATCGCCTGGATGGCGCCGATGGCGCTTTCGTCATTGTTGGCGATGACGCCGTCGAACGGCTTGCCGGTCGACAGCCAGTTGGTCATCAGGTTCTGCGCTTCGTCGCGGTTCCAGTTCGAAGTCTGCTTGTCGATGATCTTGATGAAGCTGCACTCCGGCGTGGCGATCACCTCTTCGATGTCCTTGGTGCGCTGCACGGCGGCCTGGTTGGAAAGCTCGCCCATGATGACATAGACATTGGCTTCCTTCTTGCCGGCCTCGGTGAACAGGCGGCAGACTTCCTTGGTCTCGAGCGTGCCGGAATCGGCCTCGTTCGACGCGACGAAGGCCTGGTTGTCCGGCAGCGTGTCGACATTGACCGGCTGGCGGTTGACATAGACCAACGGGATCTTGGCGGCGGCTGCGGCGTCCGACATCGCCTGCGTGGCCGAGGTGTCGACCGGGTTGACGATGATGGCGTCGACGCCCGAGGCGGCGAAGTTCTTGATCTGGTCGAGCTGCTTGGCGACGTCGTTCTGCGCGTCCTCGACCTGCAGTTCCACGCCGCTCATGCCCTTGGCCTGCTCGATCATGCCGTTGCGCAGCACGGTGAGGAAGTTGTCGTCGAACTTGGCCATCGACACGCCGACCTTGGCGGCAAAAGCGGACGAACTCATCAGCGCCGCAAAGGCGACGCCCAAAATCAGTTTCTTCATTGTGTTTCTCCTCCACATTGGTGTCCGGCTGCACCGATCTACCCGGAATCCCCGATAGCCCGAGGAATCTCTCCCTGATGCCTTCCTGTTCCGTATGGCGTTTTGTCCAAGCGATGGAACGCCAGGCTCCCAGTTTGAAACAGATGTTCCGGAACGAAAGAACCAAAATACCAATCTGATGAAATATTTATTCCATTTTTTCGCGAGACGTCAAGAGCGATTCCTAAGTCGGAAAGCGGATTTTCGGTCGCCTCGCCGCAATTTCACGTCGAATCAAGGCCGGCAGCGGCACAGGCCGTGTCTGAAGGCAGACTCTGATAGATTCTATCATCGCCGGAGAGCCCGCGCCGAACGGGTCGGCGCGGCAACGCGTTAGATATTTTCCGGCAGATATATGTCGAAGGGCAGAAAGGTCTGGCCCGGCGCGTTGGCGGCGCCGGCCTCGATGGAATGCGCCATCAGGTCGACAAGCTCGCGGCACAAGGCGGCGAGCGGCGTCGAGATCACCATGGTCAGGATGTTGTCGGCGAGTGCCGCGCGCGATTCGGCGTTGATCTCGTTGCAGACGACCACCGGCATGCTTGCGGGCTTCGCAGCCCGCAGCGCCGAGACCGCGCCTTCCATGCCGCCGCCGGCGACATAGCAGCCGGCAAGATCCGGATACCGCACCAGGAGATCGATCATCGCATCGTGGGTGACCTGGTTGGCTTCCAGATTGACCAGCGTTTCCATCACCGTGAAGTCCGGCGCATGTTCGCGGAAGAAGGAGCGAAATCCGATCTCGCGCAGTTCATGGCCGTGGAAGCGATGACTGCCGACGAAAAGGGCGACCTTGCCGGGGTTCTTTGCCGCCCTGGCGATCATCCAGGCCGCGGTGCGACCGACCTTGCGATTGTCGAGGCCGACATATCCCTCACGGATGCCAGCGGCAAAGTCGGACAGCAGCGAGAAGACAGGTTGCCCCCTCGCTTTCAGCGACTCCACGACCGCCGTCAGCGTCGGATGGTCCGGACCGACAACGGCGATTGCTCTGGATTTCGCTGCCAGCTTGCGCATCTGGGCGGCGATCTCGTCGGCGGCTAGCGAGCTGGCGAAATCGATGGTGGCGACGCCGCGGAAGCGCTGCGATTGCGAGACCGCCATTTCTAGCTCCCTCGCGAAATCGCCGTAAAAAACATCATTGCCCCGCAGCAGCAGAAAGCCGAGGCGGTATTCCGGCAATTCCTGGCGCATGCGCCGCTTGATCAGCCCGGCGGCGTGGTAGCCGATGCCGGTCGCCGCCTCATAGACGCGGCGCGCGGTTTCCTCGCGCACCGGCAGCCGGTTGTTCAGCACCCTGTCGACAGTGGCGACGCTAACGCCGGAGATGCGCGCCAGATCGGTGATGGTTGGCCGTTTTGCCATGACTGTCCCGCATGAGTGCCTGCAACTGCTTACATCGTTCTGATGGAAAATGATAGAAACTATCTTTGTGATATTGAGACTATCACCGCATGGCGCTATTTTGCGCTCGGACACAAGCGCCTGTAATGGACATATCCGTCCTGACGGATGCTGTGGCCGACGGAGGCAGCCCCTATGGAAGCGACACTATCCACACTACCGTTTCGGCGCGACTACAGCCTGATGGGCCGCGATTCCAAGCTCGCCGTCGAGACCGGGCTGGCGGCGGCCGAGTGGTATCACACCGATATTCCGCGCAAGCAGATGAAGGAGCTGATGCAGCGCTCCGACGGGCCGGCGATCCGCGACACCGCGATCTGGCTGGCCGCGCTGATCCTGAGTGCCGCCGGCGGCGCCTGGTTCTGGGGCAGCTGGTGGTGCGTGCCGTTCTTCTTCGTCTATGGCGTGCTCTACGGCTCCTCCACCGACTCACGCTGGCACGAATGCGGCCACGGCACCGCCTTCCGCACCCAGTGGATGAACGACGCGGTTTACCAGATCGCCTGCTTCATGATCATGCGCAATCCGGTGACCTGGCGCTGGAGCCACACCCGCCACCACACCGACACCATCATCGTCGGCCGCGACCCGGAAATCTCCGTCATGCGGCCGCCGGATCTGTTCCGGGTCGCGCTTGGCTTTATCGGCGTGCTGGATGCCTGGCATGCGATGTCGGACATGCTGCGCAATGCCGCCGGCAATATCAGCGCGGCGGAAAAGACTTTTATCCCCGAACAGGAGCAGCCTAAGGCCATTCGCATCGCCCGCATCTGGACGGCGATCTATGCCGTCACCATCGTGATCGCACTGTATTTCGGTTCATGGCTGCCGCTGATGCTGGTCGGGCTGCCCCGGCTCTACGGCGCCTGGCATCATGTCATGGTTGGCCTGCTGCAGCATGGCGGGCTGGCGGAAAATGTCATCGACCACCGGCTGAACAGCCGCACCGTCTACATGAACCCGGTCAGCCGCTTCATCTACTGGAACATGAACTATCACGTCGAACACCACATGTTCCCGATGGTGCCCTATCATGCACTGCCTAAACTGCATGCGCTGATCAAGCACGATCTGCCGGCGCCGACGCCGTCGATCCTGGCCGGCTACCGCGAGATGATCCCGGCCTTTTTGCGCCAGCTGCGCAACGAGGACTATTTCCTCAAGCGCGAACTGCCGCCAACGGCGCGGCCGTACCGTGAGGAATTCCATAGCGATGCCGTCGCCGCCGCGGCGGCGGAATGACAATCTTTGTTTTAACGCAATTCCCTCGGGAAAGCGCTAAGCGCTTTTCCCGGGAAAACCGCAACGCACTTTTCCTGGAATTGCTTTTGAGGAGGAACAAATGAGCGACTGGGTCGAGGCCTGCGCCGCCGGCGACATCGATGAAGAGGATGTGATGCGCTTCGATCATGGCGGCCGCACCTTCGCCATCTATCGCAGCCCGGATGATGACTATTTCGCCACCGATGGGCTTTGCACGCACGAGAAGGTGCATCTGGCCGACGGGCTGGTGATGGACGACATCATCGAATGCCCCAAGCACAATGGCCGCTTCAATTACAAGACGGGCGCCGCACGCGGCGCACCGGTCTGCGTCAACCTCGCGACCTATCCGGTGAAGGTCGAGGCCGGCAAAGTGCTGATCCGGATCGGTTGATGGCGATGCAAGCGGGGATGGTCATCATCGGCGCCGGCGAATGCGGCGGGCGAGCAGCGCTTGCGCTGCGCGACCTCGGCTATGACGGGCCGGTGACGCTGGTCGGCGACGAACCGCATCTGCCCTATGAGCGGCCGCCTTTGTCGAAAGACGCGATGGTCAGCGATGCGCCTGAAATCAAGGCGATCGCCAGCGACGCAGTGCTGGCCGAGAAATCCATCCGGCATATCCATTCCATCCAGGCCGTGGCGATCGACCGTGCGGCACACGCGGTGCGGCTGTCGGACGATTCGGTCCTGCCCTACGACAAACTGCTGCTGGCGACCGGCTCGACACCGCGCAGGCTGTCCATGCCCGGATTGGGCACCCGTACCGTCTACCTCCGCACCTTTGGCGACGCACTCGCCATTCGCAGTCACCTCAGCCCGGCAAACCGTATCGCCATCATCGGCGGCGGTTTCATCGGCCTTGAACTGGCGGCTGCAGCACGCAAACTCGGCGCCACCGTCACCGTCATCGAAGCGCAGCCACGCATCCTGATGCGTGGCGTGCCGGCGGAGATCGCTGAAGTCGTCCATCAGGCGCATGAAAGCGAAGGGGTGAGTATCTTCACTGGCCAAGGCATCGCAGCCATCGCCGACGATGGGACGGAGGTCCGCATCATGCTCGCCGATGGACGGTCAATCGACGCCGATCTCGCCGTCATAGGCATCGGCGCCGTGCCGGTCACCGGACTTGCCGCCGAGGCGGGTCTGACCGTCGACAACGGAATTGCCGTCGACGCCATGCTGCGCACCAACGACCCCGATATTTTCGCCGCTGGCGACTGCTGCTCATTTCCCCTCGCCGTCTATGGCGGCCGGCGGGTGCGGCTGGAGGCGTGGCGCAATGCCCAGGAGCAGGGCGCGCTGGCGGCAAGGAATATGCTGGGCACCGGCGAGGCACATACGGCGGTGCCGTGGTTCTGGTCGGATCAGTATGGGCTCAGCCTGCAGATCGCCGGACTTTCCGACGAGGGCAAAAGCACGGTGCGCCGCGACTTCGAAAGCGGCGCCTTCATTCTGTTTCACCTGGCCGAGGATGGCAGGCTGGTGGCGGCGAGCGGCATCGGCCCCGGCAATGCGGTGGCCCGCGACATCAGGCTGGCCGAGATGCTGATCGCCAAACGGGCAAAGCCGGCGCCGGAGGCGCTGGGGTCGCAGGATGTGAAGTTGAAGTCGTTGCTGGCGGCTTGAGTTTACCCTCCCCCTTGTGGGGGTCCGAAGGACGGGCGAGACCCGTGACTCTCCCCGGCAAGTCGCTGCGAAGCAGCGGGGTGGGGTGCGGCGCAGACCCCCACCCGGACCTGCGGTCCGACCTCCCCACAAGGGGAAGGTAAAGGGACTAAAACAGCGCCTTCAGCTCGTCCAGCTTGTCGTTGACCAGCCAGCCGTAATAATTCTCTTCCGGCAGCTTGACCGTCTCACCCGCGGCGCGGCGCTTGTCGTTCTCAGCCTTCAGCGCATAGGCGCGCTGCTCGGGATTGCCGACATTGTAGAGCGTGGCGGTCAGCCCCGGATTGCCTGAGATGTCGAAGCCGGCAATGTTTTTGTAGGCGTCGATCGACTTCCTGATCGTCGCTGCGACGTAGGGCAATGTCAGATCCGGATCCATGATGGTCTTGTAGACCCCATTGGGATCGCCGACATCGAGTTCGGGCAGCCCCGACACCTTGTGCACGAGATCGCTCATCTGCAGCGCGGTCAGCGGGTTGAGCTGGCCGAGGCCAAAGGTCTGGCCGGCATAATAGGGCTGGAAGAAGGTGGCGCCGAAGCGGTCGTTGGGAAAGCTGGTGCCGCCGACGGTCTTGCCGCGGAAGGAGCGGTTCCACACCTGCTCGCGGCATTCCCACAGGTCGTAGCTGTCCGACATTGTGCACTTCTTGAATTCCGGCCGCTGCACGAAATCGGTGATGTCCTCGCCGTCATAGGCGAAGGACAGCTTGCTGGAGAGGTAGGAGATCGCCTTGACGTAGTAGGTCTGCAGCCGGTCGTAGGCATCGACATTGTAGGTGTGCTCGCCGACGATGGCGCCGACGATGTGCAAGGGGTTGATGCCGTAAGCGGCAGCCGCCTTCCTGATCTTGGCGCGCAATTCGGCGTCGTTCTGCAACAGAGCGTAGACCTTGCGGTATTTGGCCTGGAAGGTGGTGTTGGTGGCCTGGGTGCGGCGGCTGGAGGCGCCCGGTATGTCAGGCTGCACGACATTGCGGTTGCCCGCCGGCACCAATGTCGCCGCGTCAGCCGCGAACAGCGTCGCCGCCAGCGTCAAGCCGAGAATGAGCAGGATCAGTTTTTTCATGCGCCGCCGCCTAGAGAATTGCCGCGCAAATTAGGTAAAGCTCCCGGTCGAGTCGAGAGCGCCCTTGCAGCCAGCAAGACGAAAGGTGGCCGCATGATACCATCCGGCCACACACGATGATGTTTGCCGGAAACTGTTGCCTAAGCATCGGCCCAAAAATCGAAACCGATTTTTGGAAAGTCCGATGCGTCGATTCAATACTGTTAGAGCGACCTTTGCGCGTCCAAAGGACGCGCGGCGCTCTAATACCGGCGCCGGATGAACCGGCGCCCTCGTTTAAAGGATGAATCGCGACAAATCTGTGTTTCGCGAGAGGTCGCCGACATGCTTTTCCACATAGGCGGCATCGATGGCGACGCTGGTGCCGTTGCGGTCGGGCGCGTCGTAGGAGATCTCGTCCAGCACGCGCTCCATCACCGTCTGCAGGCGTCTCGCTCCGATGTTTTCGACACTGGCGTTGAGGTCGACAGCGATGCCGGCCAGCGAATCGATGGCATCGTCGGTGAAGGTGAGGTCGACGCCTTCGGTCTTCATCAGCGCGATATACTGCTTGATGAGGCTGGCCTCGGTCTCGGTGAGGATGCGAATGAAATCGTCCTTCTCCAGCGCCCGCAACTCGACACGGATCGGCAGGCGGCCCTGCAATTCAGGCAACAGGTCGGAGGGCTTCGAGACATGGAAGGCGCCCGAGGCGATGAACAGTATGTGGTCGGTCTTCAACGGTCCGTATTTGGTCGCCACCGTCGTGCCTTCGATCAGCGGCAGCAGGTCGCGCTGCACGCCTTCGCGCGAGACGCCGGCGCCCATGCCGCCTTCGCGCGAGGCGATCTTGTCGATCTCGTCGAGGAAGACGATGCCGTCATTTTCGGTCGCGTCGAGCGCCCGGCGCACCACCTCGTCCTGGTCGAGCAGCTTGTCGGACTCGTCGTTGACCAGCAGCGCGTAGGATTCCTTGACCGTCGTCTTGCGCGCCTTGGTCTTCTTGCCACCCATCGCCTTCGACAGCATGTCGTTGATGTTGAGCACGCCGATATTAGCGCCCGGCATGCCGGGGATCTCGAAGCCGGGCATGCCGCCGGTGCCGGTGTCGGCAACCTCGATCTCGATCTCCTTGTCGTCGAGCTCGCCGTCGCGCAGCTTCTTGCGGAAGGAATCGCGGGTCGCCGGGCTCGCCGTCTTGCCGACCAGGGCTTCCAGCACGCGCTCCTCGGCATTGAGGTGCGCGCGCGCCTTCACGTCCTCGCGCATCTTCTCGCGCACCAGGCCGATGGCGATCTCGACCAGGTCGCGGATGATCTGCTCGACATCGCGGCCGACATAGCCGACTTCGGTGAACTTGGTGGCCTCGACCTTGACGAAAGGCGCACCGGCGAGTCGCGCCAGGCGGCGCGAGATCTCGGTCTTGCCGACGCCGGTCGGGCCGATCATCAGGATGTTCTTCGGCATCACCTCTTCGCGCATCTGGCCTTCCAGCTGCTGGCGGCGCCAGCGGTTGCGCAAGGCAATGGCCACGGCGCGCTTGGCGTCCTTCTGGCCGATGATGAAGCGGTCGAGTTCCGAAACGATTTCACGGGGAGAGAAGGTGGTCATATCACTGAATTCCACTTTGCCACTGCTTGATGGACTCGAACGGATGCAGCAGCATGATCACGTTGAGCGTCAGATTGTCCCGGATGAGGTAGCCGACACCCAGTTCGAAGATGAGGGCGAGGCCGACGATGCTCCATATAGGTAGCTTTCTGGCCATCACAAACCCCAGCACCATGGCCAGCGTGTCGGACACCGAATTGATGATGCTATCGCCATAGTAATCCAGCGAAATGGTGCCGGCGCGGTAGCGTTCGATGATGAACGGGCTGTTTTCCAGGAGTTCCCAGCCGCCCTCGATGACGACGGCGAAAGCCAGGCGCAGACCGATTGGCGAGCGCGGGAACAGGAACCAGGCCAAGGCGTAGAACAGGAAGCCGTGGATGATGTGCGAGAAGGTGTACCAGTCGGAAATATGCTGGGAATTCTCCGAACTGTTCACCACACCGTGCCAGAGTTTGACGTAACCGCAGGTGCAGATCGGCGTGCGGCCAATGCCGTAAAGCGCGCCGGCCTGGAAGATGAGCAGAGCGAGCACGAGCAGAAGCCCCATCCGCCAGCTGTCTTCGTAGGCCGAGTAATTTTTGGCAGTGCCCGGTGTCGCCATCAACTCATTCCCCTTCTTCCACGTCGCTCTCTTTGCCATCGACAGCCATCAGCACCGCGTCGCCATATCTAGAGTGCCTGCGATCAATGACGCGGAATCCGGCCTTTTCATAGGCGCGGATGGCACGGCCATTGCCGGGATGCGGATCGATTATGACGTGCGGCGCGCCTTCCTCGAACAGTTGCTCGACGAATTGCCTGACGATCGCCGAGCCATGACCTTTGCCAACCAGGTCAGGCACGCCGATCGACAGGTCGATGCCGAGCGTGCCGAACGGCTGGTCGGCATAGGGATGGTCCTCTTCCAGATGCGGATCGTAGCTCTGCAGATAGGCGATCGGCCTGCCGTCGAGCTCGACGATCAGCGGCTCTACAGAAATAGAGTCAATGTGCTCCCGGATTTCGGCGATTTCCGTCTCCGGATCGTCCCACCATTCGGCGACATGCGGCTCGGCCAGCCAGCCGGCGATCATCGGCAGGTCTTTTTCGGTAACCGGTCGAAAATCATAGAGCACCGGCGGGTTAGCCGGCATCGAGCGTTTCGACAACGAAGTTGTTGTTGGTGTAGACGCAAATGTCGGAGGCGATCTGCATCGCCTTGCGGGCGATCTCCTCGGCATCCTTGTCGCTGTCCATCAGCGCGCGGGCAGCGGCCAGCGCATAATTGCCGCCGGAACCGATGGCCATGACGCCGAATTCGGGCTCCAGCACGTCGCCGGTGCCGGTGAGCGCCAGCGAAACCGACTTGTCGGCCACCAGCATCATCGCTTCCAGCCGGCGCAGATAACGGTCGGTGCGCCAGTCCTTGGCGAGCTCGACGCAGGCGCGCGTCAACTGGTCGGGATATTGTTCGAGCTTGGCTTCCAGCCGCTCCAAAAGGGTGAAGGCGTCCGCCGTGGCGCCTGCGAAACCGGCAATGACATTGCCGCCTTTGCCGATGCGGCGCACCTTTTTGGCGTTGCCTTTCATGATGGTCTGGCCAAGGCTGACCTGGCCGTCGCCGGCGATCACCACCTTGTTGCCCTTGCGCACCGTCACGATGGTCGTGGCGTGCATGCTCAGTTCATTCGACATTTTTAGCTCCGATTCGCGCGATCCCGATAAGGCGATTGGCGCGCGGTACGAGTGATTTCGATCGGCCATATGTATGCATGGGGCGGGTGATTGCAAACGGCGTACGCCATGGCCGGTGGCTGTCCGCATCGCAACTGGCAATCGCCGGATCATGCTGCTAGAAGGCTTTCGTTTTCAAGCAAATGACAGCTTGGAACCCCGTCTTGAGTTTCGAACCCCTCAGCCAAGGACAAGGTCATGGCGTCCCGTTCCGCCGAAGTCAGCCGCAAGACCAAGGAGACTGAGATCAGCGTCTCGGTCCATGTCGACGGCACCGGAAAATCCGACATGTCGAGCGGCGTCGGCTTCTTCGACCACATGCTGGACCAGCTGTCGCGCCACTCGCTGATCGACATCACGGTGAAGGCCAAGGGCGACCTGCACATTGACGACCACCACACGGTCGAGGACACCGGCATTGCGATCGGCCAGGCGCTGGCCAAGGCGCTGGGCGAGCGGCGCGGCATCATGCGCTACGCCTCTGTCGACCTTGCCATGGACGAGACGCTGACGCGGGCCGCGATCGACGTGTCGGGCCGTCCGTTCCTGGTCTGGAATGTCGCCTTCTCGTCGCCCAAGATCGGCACGTTCGACACCGAACTGGTGCGTGAATTCTTCCAGGCGCTGGCGCAGAATGCCGGCATCACGCTGCATGTCACCAACCATTATGGCGCCAACAATCACCATATTGCCGAGACCTGCTTCAAGGCGGTGGCGCGCGCGCTGCGTTTCGCACTGGAGCGCGACCCGCGCCAGCCGGAAGCGGTTCCCTCCACCAAGGGATCTCTGAAAGGGTAGGCTGATGGCCATCTATGTCGTGATGGAACCGCCAGGCCGCACCGAGGCGGCCGACGCAACCATTTTTGTCCGCGACGGTTTTTCCTGGCTGGCTTTCCTGGTGGCGCCGCTGTGGCTCGCCTGGCACCGGCTTTGGATCGAGGCCGCGCTCGCCTTCGTCGCCATGGGGCTCATCTCGGTGCTCGGCCAATGGCTGGGACTGGACTGGGCCGGCTCCGCACTGTCTTTACTGGTCTCGCTCTATATCGGGCTGGAAGGCCAAGGGTTGCGGCTCGCAGCGCTGCGCCGCCGCGGCTGGCATGAATGGGGCGTCGTCGAAGCCGACAATCCTGACGATGCCGACATCCGCCAGTCACTGGACGCCGAGGCGCTTGCCGATGAGCCGGCGCCGCTGCCGCGCATCGTGCCGGACGCCAGCCTGGCCCGGCCGGCGCAGACCGGGCTGACGCTGGGCCTGAGCCATACGCCGGGAAAAGCCTGAGATGCGGGTCGCGATCATCGATTACGGGTCGGGCAATCTGCGCTCGGCCACCAAGGCCTTCGAGCGCGCCGCGCATGAAGCCGGCATTGCGGCTGCCATCGAGCTGACCGCCGATGCCGAGCGTGTGCGCAGCGCCGACCGCATCGTTTTGCCCGGCGTCGGCGCCTATGCCGATTGCGCGGCGGGCCTGCGCGGCGTCGCCGGCATGTGGGAAGCGGTGGAAGAGGTAGCGATCGCCAAGGCGCGGCCGTTCCTCGGCATCTGCGTCGGCATGCAGCTGATGTCGGAGCGCGGCCTGGAAAAGACCGTGACCAAGGGCTTCGGCTGGATTGCCGGCGACGTCAAGGAGATCACGCCCGCCGATCCGGCACTGAAGATCCCGCAAATCGGCTGGAACACCATCGATCTGGAGCGCAAGCACCCGCTGTTTTCGGGTATTGCGACCGGACCCAAGGGTCTGCACGCCTATTTCGTTCATTCCTACCATCTCGACGCGACAAGGCCGAACGAAGTGCTGGCCGTCGCCGATTATGGCGGCCCGGTAACGGCGGCGGTCGCGCGCGGTAACCTTGCCGGCACGCAATTCCATCCGGAAAAGAGCCAGGCGCTCGGCTTGGCACTGATCACCAACTTCCTGCGCTGGAGGCCTTGAGATGAGCAAGAAGGGCTACTGGATGGCGATGGTCGATGTGACCGATCCGGAAAACTATCCGAAATACATCGCCGCCAACAAAGCGGCGTTCGACAAATACGGCGCGAAATTCCTGACGCGAGGCGGTCAGTCGTCAAGCCCGGAAGGGCCATCCGGCAATCGCCATGTGATCGTCGAGTTCGAAAGCTACGAGGTCGCGCTGGCTTGCTTCCATTCCCCCGAATACCAGGCAGCGCTGAAATTCCGGCGCGCTTATTCGACCTCGCATTTCGCCATTGTGGAAGGGGTCTGAACGGTGATCCTGTTTCCGGCCATCGACCTCAAGGACGGCAAGTGCGTGCGGCTGAAGCACGGCGATATGGCGACCGCGACCATCTACAATGACGACCCTGCGGCCCAGGCCAAGGCCTTCGAAGAGCAAGGGTTTGAATGGCTGCATGTCGTCGACCTCAACGGCGCCTTCAAGGGCCAGAGCGTCAACAGCGCGGCGGTCGGCGCCATCCTCAAGGCGACGAAAAACCCGGTGCAGCTCGGCGGCGGCATCCGCACGCTGGCGCAGATCGAGGACTGGCTCGACCGCGGGCTGGCCCGCGTCATCCTCGGCACGGTGGCGGTGCGCGATCCCGACCTGGTCCGGGAAGCCTGCAAGGAATTTCCTGGAAAGATCGCCGTGGGCATCGATGCTAAGGGCGGTAAGGTGGCGGTCGAAGGCTGGGCCGAGGCCTCCAGCCTCGGCGTCATCGAACTGGCGCGGAAATTCGAAGGCGCCGGCGTTGCCGCCATCATCTACACCGATATCGACCGCGACGGCGTTCTGACCGGCATCAACTGGGATGCCACGATCGATCTCGCCGACGCGGTGTCGATCCCGGTCATCGCCTCGGGCGGGCTGGCTTCGATCGCCGACATCGTGCGCATGACCATGCCCGACGCGAAGAAACTCGAAGGCGCCATCTCCGGCCGCGCGCTCTATGACGGGCGCATCGATCCGGCCGAGGCGCTTGCGGTGCTGCAGGGCAAGGCGATGGAGGCCCGATCTTGAAGATCTCCATCATCCTGGCCTCCTATGACAGCGGCCACTATCACGGCGGCATGGGCCGAGGCCCGGATGCACTCGTCGCCGGCGGGCTGGTCGACGCGCTGACGCTCTCCGGGCATGACGTCGTCGTCACCGATATCGGCAGGGTTGGCGACGAACAGCAGCGCGAGATCGCCACCGGCTTTGCCGTGTGCGGCGCCGTCTCCGGCGAGGTCCGCATCGCCATAGACCGCGGCCGGCTTCCCATCGTGCTGGCCGGCAATTGTCTGACATCGGCCGGTGCGGTTGCCGGCGAGGATGCCGATGCGATCATCTGGGCCGACCAGCATGGCGATCTCAACACGCCGGAGACGTCCATCTTCGGCTTTCTCGACGGCATGGCGCTGGCCACGGTTCTCGGCCTGTGCTGGAAGCCGATGGCCTCGGCCATCCCCGGCTTCAAGCCGATCGATCCGGCGCGCTGCGTGCTGGTCAACGCGCGCGATCTCGATCCGGCCGAAACAGAGCTGTTGAAGACTTTGCCGGTCATCCGCACCGAATGCCCGGACTGGGCGACGGCGAGCACCAGGCTGAAGGCGCCGGACGCGAAGCGGGTGCACCTGCATCTCGATCTCGACGTGCACGACCCCGGGGCGCTGCAGGCCAACCGCTACACCACGCCCGGCGGCCCGGAGCCGAAACAGCTGCGCCAGGCTGTCTGCGGCATGGCCGGCCTGCTGCCGATTTCCGGCATCACCATTTCCGCCTACGATCCGGCGTTCGATGCGCAGGCCGAGGTTCCGCCGCTGGTCGGCGAACTGCTCAGCGAGTTGCTGGCGACGATGGAGAAGGGCTGATGCTGAAGGCCCGAGTCATCCCTTGCCTCGACGTCAAGAACGGCCGCGTCGTCAAGGGGGTCAATTTCGTCGACCTCATCGATGCCGGTGATCCGGTCGAGGCGGCCAAAGCCTATGACGCGGCCGGCGCAGACGAGCTTTGCTTTCTCGATATCACCGCGTCGTCCGACAACCGTGAAACCATCTTCGACGTCGTCGCCCGCACCGCCGAACAATGCTTCATGCCGCTGACCGTCGGCGGCGGCGTGCGCCAGGTGGCCGATATTCGCAAACTGTTGCTGGCCGGCGCCGACAAGGTGTCGATCAACACTGCGGCGGTGAAGAATCCCGATTTCGTCGCCGAAGCCGCCGACAAGTTCGGCAACCAGTGTATTGTCGTCGCCATCGACGCCAAGAGGGTGTCGGCGCCGAAAGAGCCCGGCCGCTGGGAGATCTTCACCCATGGCGGCCGTGAAAAGACCGGCATCGATGCGGTCGAGTTTGCGCGAAAAATGGTCGATCGCGGCGCCGGCGAGATTCTTTTGACCTCGATGGACCGTGACGGCACCAAGGCCGGTTACGACATTGCGCTGACCCGCGCGATAGCGGATGCGGTGCGCGCGCCGGTGATCGCGTCGGGCGGCGTCGGCACGCTCGATCATCTGGTCGAGGGCATTCGCGACGGCCATGCCGGCGCCGTGCTCGCCGCCTCGATCTTCCATTTCGGCACTTACACGATTACGGAAGCCAAGGCGCATATGGCCGAGGCCGGGCTGCCGATGCGGCTGGACTATCCGGTTCAATCCACTCCACAAAGGCTGTAGACTGCGTCATGGCTGAATTTTCGCTGTCCGATCTGGAAACGATCATTGGCGAACGCGCCCGTTCCGGCGACCCGGACTCGTGGACGGCAAAACTGTTCGCCAAAGGCATCGACAAGGCGGCGCAGAAGCTTGGTGAAGAGGCAGTCGAGACCGTCATTGCCGCCGTCAAGGGCGACGAGAAAGCCCTCGTTTCCGAAAGTGCCGATCTCATATATCATTGGCTCGTTGTGCTTGGCATGGCCGGCGTTTCGCTGGGCGAGGTGCTGAAGGAGCTTGAGGGCCGCACCGGCCGTTCGGGCGTCACTGAAAAGGCATCCCGGCCGAAAGGCTGACCGCTAGAGCCGGATGATTTCGGGCCGAGGCCTTATATCTGAATCCGTCTCTAAATTGATAGAGGGAGCATGATGCCGCCCGAAAACCGCTTCACACTTTTCGGCATCATGCTCTAGAGGGCAGGAAACTCGATGGACCAGCTCGCTCCGACCGAGAAATATTCCCCCTATCGTTTCTTCTCGGCCGAGCAATGGTCGAACTTCCGCGCCGACACGCCGATGACGCTGGGCGAAGACGAGATCAACCGTCTGCGCTCACTGAACGATCCGGTCGACCTGGAAGAAGTCAAGCGCATCTATCTGTCGCTCTCGCGGCTGCTTTCGGCGCATGTCGAGGCCAGCCAGTTGCTGTTTCGCCAGCGCCAGGCCTTCTTCAACGCGCTGGATGTGGTCAAGACACCGTTCATCATCGGCATTGCCGGTTCGGTTGCGGTCGGCAAATCGACCACGGCGCGCGTGCTGAAGGAGCTTCTGGCGCGCTGGCCGTCGAGCCCCAAGGTCGATCTCATCACTACCGACGGGTTCCTGTTGCCCAACAAGGTGTTGCGACGCGACAATCTGATGGAGCGCAAGGGCTTTCCCGACAGCTACGATGTCGGTGCGCTGCTGCGTTTCCTCTCGGGCATCAAGTCGGCGCAGCGCAATGTCCGCGCGCCCGTCTATTCGCATTTGACCTATGACGTCATTCCCGGCGAGTTCGTCACCATCGACCGGCCCGACATTCTGATCTTCGAAGGCATCAACGTTCTGCAGCCCGGCAAATTGCCGAAGGACGGCAAGATCGTGCCGTTCCTGTCGGATTTCTTCGATTTCGCCATTTATATCGACGCCGACGAAAAGCTGATCCACCAATGGTACATCGCCCGCTTCATGCGGCTGCGCGAGACGGCCTTCCGCAATCCGGACTCCTTCTTCCACCGCTATTCGCAGCTTTCGGAAGACGCCGCGCGCGCCATTGCGGAAGGCTTGTGGGCCAACATCAACCTGAAAAACCTGCGCGAGAACATCGTGCCGACACGAGCGCGGGCCGACCTCATCCTGCGCAAGGGCGCCAATCATCTGGTCGAGGAAGTGGCGCTCAGGAAACTGTGAAATCCTGCCCTATTGGTTGAAATCAAAGGCTATAACTTAAAGTCATCTTAACCCAGACTTGCCTATTGTTGCGCGTGATCCGCGGGCTTGGGCAGGCAATGAACGCGCCATTCCTTCATATCTATCGGCCAGCAGCAGGCCCCCCCGCGCGTCCGCAAGACGGGACGGCGACCGTTGCGCTGATCGTGCCGGTGCACAACGAGGAAGCCGCGATCGCTCCGTTTCTCAAGGCGGTCTGCGCAAGCATCGACCCGCTGAAGGAAACGTTCGAGCTCATCTTCGTCAATGACGGCAGCACGGACGCCACGCTGGAGCGGCTGATCGAGGCGCAGCGCGCCGATCCGCGCATCCAGGTGATCGACCTGTCGCGCAATTTCGGCAAGGAAGCCGCGATGACCGCCGGGCTCGATTGCTGCGACGCCGATGCCGCCATCCCGATCGACGTCGACCTGCAGGATCCGCCGCATGTCATTCCGCTGCTGATCGAAACATGGCGCGAAGGCTTCGAGGTGGTCCTGGCCAAGCGCACCGACAGGTCGAGCGACAGTTTCGTCAAGCAGCGCTCTGCCTCGATGTTCTACCGCGTCCACAACTGGATCGCGCAGCAGAAGATTCCGCACGATGTCGGCGACTTCCGGCTGATCGACCGCCAGGTGATCGAGGCGCTGCGTTCGCTGCCGGAGCGTCGCCGCTTCATGAAAGGCCTGTTTGCCTGGGTCGGGTTCCGCACCGCAACGGTCGAGTATGTCCGCGACCAGCGCATCGCCGGGCAGTCGAAATTCTCCGGCTGGAAGCTGTGGAACTTCGCGCTTGAGGGCATCACCAGCTTCTCCACCGCGCCGCTTGAGATCTGGACCTATGTCGGCGCTGTCATCTCGGCGCTGTCGTTCCTGTACGGCTTGGTGATCGTCGCCAAGACGATGATCTTCGGTATCGACGTGCCCGGCTATGCTTCGCTGCTGGTCAGCGTGCTGTTCCTCGGCGGCATCCAGCTGCTCGGCATCGGCATTGTCGGGCAGTATCTCGGCAGGGTCTATGCCGAGATCAAACAGCGCCCGATCTACATCGTGCGACGCACATTCGGGGGCACCGACTGATGGAACTCGACGCCTATCGCAACATGGCAGCGACCGAAGACAAGCACTGGTGGTTCTGCGGCCGCCGGGCCATTGCCGAAGCCGTCATTCGTGGTCTTGACCTGCCGCAGGTCGCGAAAATACTTGAGATCGGCGCCGGCACCGGCGGCAACATCGCCATGCTGGAACAGTTCGGTAAGGTCTGCGCAGTCGAAATGAGCGATCTCGCGCGGCAGATCGCGCGTGAGAAGACCGGCCACGACTTTCTTCCCGGTCACCTGCCCGACAACATCCCGGTCGCACCGGCAAGCTTCGATCTCATCTGCCTGTTCGACGTGCTGGAGCATGTCGCCGAGGACGAGGCCTCCCTGGAGGCGATCCGCCACATGCTGAAACCGGGCGGCCGGGTGGTGCTGACGGTTCCGGCGCATCAGTGGCTGTGGAGCACGCATGACGTCGGCCTGCATCACATGCGGCGTTATTCGCGCCGCCTGCTGCGCGGCCGCATCGAGGCCGCAGGTTACCGGATAGACCGGCTGACCTACACCAATGCAGCGCTGTTTCCGGTCGCGGCGCTGGCGCGGCTGGCGGACCGGATGCGCAAACCGGCGCGACCGTCCGGCCATGCGACGCCGCCCGGGCCGATCAACGCGGTGATGCGGGCAATGTTTTCGGCCGAGCGCTGCATCGTGCCCAGCGCTGCCTTGCCGTTCGGCGTCTCGCTGCTGGCTGTGTTTCGCAAACAGGGCGACGAGAATACGGCTCCGGTCTCAAGCCGATTGGCGGCTTGAACAGAGCATGCCGAGGTGTCCAGCCTATCACCGCATGTCGCGCTTTGCGCTTATCGGCATAGGCTCGACGCTGATCTATGCGGTCTGCGCGTTCTTTCTGTCGCGAGGCCAGGGAGCCGGGCCTCTGCCGGCGGCGCTGGCCTCGGTTGCCGCCTACGCCATCGCCGCGCTGTTCTCCTATACCGGGCACAAGTATTTCACCTTCATGTCCGGCGGCAATCATGCCATGGAACTGCCCCGCTTTCTCCTGCTCACCGCATCCGGGCTCATCGTCGCGATTGTTTTACCCGGACTGCTCACGCAGATGCTGGGAATCCCGGTCTCGATCCCGATCCTGCTCACCTGCGTCGCGGTGCCGGTGGTCAACTATATCGTCCTGGGTCGCTGGGTGTTCCGCGATGTCTAGTTCGCAATTCGTCATCTCGCCGCTGACCGGCGAAAGCCTGTCCTCACGGTTGGCAAGGCTCGGCGCGGGTCCATTGCTGCTGATGGGTCTGATCGTCGTGTACGCCGTCTGGCTTTCGACAGTGGCTATACCGACCAATGTCGACGTTTCATGGCTGCTGGTCGTCTGTGACCGCCTGCTCGGAGGCGAGCGGCTCAACACGGATATGCTGGAGACCAATCCACCATTCTCGGTCTGGCTCTACATGCCGTTCATACTTCTGGAGAAGCTTGTCGGCGGGCGCGCGGAACTCTGGCTGACGCTTGGTGTCACCGTCCTGGGTCCGGCCAGCCTGTTCGTGTCCGCTCGAATCCTTGCCCGTGCCGACCCGATTTACCGGCAGCCCCGTGCACTTTGGGCGGTAGCGGTCGCGCTGTTCATGATCTTGTGTTTCCTGCCGGATCAATTCGGCCAGCGGGAGCAGTTCGCGCTGATCGCCCTTCTTCCCTGGCTGGCGCTGCAGTGCGCACGACAACGCATGCCGGACTTCATCGCCGGCTCGCTTACGGAGCGCATCGTGGCCGGGCTGGGTGCGGGCGTGGTGGTTATGGTCAAGCCGCCGTATTTTGCGCTGGCATTGATACTGCCGTCTCTGTGTCTTGCCTTTCAAAGACGGTCGCTGAAACCGCTCTTCGTCCCGGAAAATCTCCTCGGCGCTGCGATCGTCATTACCTACGTCGCTTCGGTTGCGATGTTCGATCGCGCCTATTTCAGCGAAGTGCTGCCTTTCGTACGGGAAATCTATTTGCCTGTGCATGCCACGCTCATCGACAATCTGGCGAATTGGCCGAAGATCGTGCTGCTACTGGCTGTCGCAACCGTCATCGCGACAGGCGGAATGCGAACCATCCACTGGGATTTGAAGATCTTGCTGGCGAGCGCGCTGGGCTTTGTCCCAGCCTTTCTGATCATGGGCAAGGGTTGGCCAAACCATGCGCTTCCGATGGTCGTAGTCGCCACGATTGCATTTGGCGTCCTGCTTTTGCGGTTCGGTGGCTTTCAGAGTGCGGCCAGCATTCGCAAAGCAGCGCTGGTGTTCGGCTGCGTGCTTGTGCTGCAAGTGACGATCAGGGCGCAGTATGCGGCGCTGACCACCGACAGCGAACCGATCGTGCGGGCAGCCGCCGCGATTCGCGGTACGATCGAAAATCCAACGATCGTGTCGATTGCCGGCCAGATGCAAGTTGCGCATCCGCTCACCAGGGTCGTTGGCGGCAGTTTCATAGCGCGCCAGTCTTCCGCCTGGGCGGTGTGGAATGCGGACGTGCTCGCTCGCGACGCGGGCAATCCCGATCAAAGAGAGAAACTGGAAGGCATCCGCGATCAGCTCATTGGTGAACATGCCATCGAGATAGCGTCGAAGAAGCCCGACGTCGTGCTGTCGGGCCCGGAAGCCGGTCCGTCCTGGAACGCCCTGATGCTGCAGGACAAGAGGATTGCGGCCGCTTTGAGGGACTATCGTGTGCTGTATACCGAGCCGCTGATCACCGTCTATCTGCGTTGCACCGTAGGCAGTCATGACTGTCCGGTTGGTCGCCAGGCGAGCGGCAGTTACCAATGACCGTCCTGTCTGATCTCGACGCGCCGAGCAGCCAGCCTGTTGCCAGGCAACACCGTCAGGCCACGTGGGTTCTAATTGCGAGCCTGGCAGTCGTGGCAGCGGCGCCATTCTGGCAGATGCGCTGGGGGGTCATTCCCGATACCAGCTGGCTGATTACGCTGTGCGAACGGATGCTGGCCGGCGATCGCCTCTATGTCGACCTGATCGAGACCAATCCGCCGTTCAGCGTCTGGCTGTATATGCCGGCGGTGTATGTCGCCAACCGGATCGGGGTTGCGCCGGAATACGTCGTCCATGCCTACAGCTATGGATTGTGCGTTTTTGGCCTGTGGTTTGCCGGGTTCATTGCGCATCGCGCCCGGTTCGTCGAAAATCCGGCCCTATACAGGCTGGTGCCGGCGTTTCTGGCACTGCTGGTGGTGTTTCCCGGCAACAGTTTCAGCGAACGGGAGAACCAGGGGATCGCGCTGCTGCTGCCGCTGCTGGCGCTGATGGCCTGGCGCGCCGGCGGCGACCGGCCTTCGGAACCGCAATGGTGGCTGGCCGCGCTGGCCGGCCTGTCGGGCAGCGTCATGGTGCTGGTGAAACCCTATTATGCGGTGATGATTCTCGCGCCGGCGCTTTACGTCGCCTGGCGCCGGCGCAGCATCCGGCCGCTGTTTGCCATCGAATACTGGGTTATCGGCATCGCTTGCGTCGTCTATCTGGCAGCGGTGCTCCGGCTCTATCCCGAGTTCATGCGCGACATCTACCCGGTCCTAGCCGACACTTATATGCGCTACAAGCAATACACGCTGGTGCTGGCCAGCTATGGCCGCACCTACCTGGTCTCGATCTGCCTGTTCCTGCTGTTGTGTCGCGGCCGGGCGCTGTCGCCGCTGGTCGTGGTGCTGGCGATCGCATCGGTCGCCGGCTTCGTTCCGCTGGTCTACCAGGGCAAAGGCTGGGCCTACCATGCCTATCCGGCGGTGGTTCTGATCCTGGCGGCGATCGTGTGCCGTCTCGCCGAACGCTCTTTGGCACCCAATGCCGCGCGGTCGGAAATGGTCCAGAAAACCCTGCTTGCCGCCGTGGTTGCGGGGAACTGGCTGCCGTTCCAATCCACCCAGAAGCCGGAGGCGGACTTCGTCGCCGGCATTCGCGCCGTTACTGATCATCCCGGCGTTGGCTTGATCGGCTCGGGCATCGAAAGTGGTCACCCGCTCGCTCGAATGGCCGGGGGCCGGTGGATATCGGCCTATTGCAGCGACTGGCTTGGCGGCTTCGCCGCCGCCTTTGCGCAGCAGGAACGCGAAGCAGGCGATATAGCCGAGGCGGCGCGGCTGGACGCGCTGGAGCGCAACTTCCTCGACGCCAAGATCCGCGAGCTCAATACCGCCAGGCCCGAGCTGATGATCGTCCAGAAGGCGGATGTATCATGGGTCTCGCACGTGATGGCGCGTAACGATTTCGCCAGCTTCATGAGCAACTATCGGCTTCAGGCTGAGGACGGGACCGTCCGCGTCTACCTTCGCAACGGCTCGGGAAAAGTCGCCGCGAGCGACTGAGACGGCCACCCCCGAGGCACGCCAGGTCAAGGATTGACCCGCCGCAGCGTCAGATTGATGCGGCCGCCATTCCTCAGCAGCGCCGAGGTCGACGGATAGATGCGGTCGACGCCGTGGAAGCAGAGCCGGCCTTCGCCGCCGAGCACGACGACGTCGCCGCTTTTCAGGCGGAACGATTTGGTGCCGCCGTCGCGTGTGGCCCCCCTGCCCGTCACTTGGCCGACCCGGAACAGGCAATCGTCGCCAAGTGACACCGAGACCACTGGGGCCGAGAAATCGGCTTCGTCGCGATCCTGGTGCAGACCCATTTTGGCGTCCTGCGTATAGAAATTGACCAGGCAGGCCTCCGGCGGATTCGGATAGGCGGCGACCTCCTGCCACAATTGCATCAGCGCGTTTGGGATCGGCGGCCATGGCTCTCCGGTGAGTGGGTGCGTTGGCTGGTAGCGATAGCCCAGCTCCTTGTCGGTGACCCAGCCGAGCGTGCCGCAATTGGTCATGCGCACGCTCATCTCCTTGCCGGTCCGCGGCATCGCCGGCACGTACAGCGGCGCCCGCTGTACAATGGTCCTCACCTCTTCCACCAGCGCTTCCTGCGCCGCGCGGGACAGATAACCAGGCAAGTGGCGGACGCCTTTGGGCAGAACGAGCATGACTTCGCCTCCGGTTGATACTGAAACCATGCCACCGCCAATCAGAAACGGCGACCCGAAAGCCACCGTTGTCGGCCTCCCTTTCTGTGGCAATGGCGAAACCTTGCGGCTGCGGCAGGGGAGGCCGCTTTATGCGCAGTCGGCGCGGTCCTTAGTCGTTCTCTACCCGGCCGCGCAGCTTTTTGATCGTGCCGCGCCCTGCCTTGCTTTGCAGCCGCCGCTCCACCGAGCCTTTCGACGGCCTGGTCTTCTTGCGCGGCGGCGGCGGCGGTTCCGCGGCCTTGGCGACCAGCGCCGTCAGCCTTGCCCGGGCATCGGCCCGGTTCTGCTCCTGGGTGCGGAAGCGGCCGGCCTCGATGACGATGACGCCGTCCTTGGTGGCGCGCTGGCCGGCGAGCTTGATCGTGCGCGCGCGCACGCGTTCGGACAGGCCAGCTGCATTGGCGGCGTCGAAGCGCAATTGGACGGCGGTCGCCACCTTGTTGACGTTCTGGCCGCCGGGACCCGACGAGCGGATGAAATCCTCGTGCAGGTCGCCCGGATGGATTACGGCTTCGTCTGATATGATGATGTCGTCGATAGGCATGCCGCAGTCATGGCGCGGCGGACCAAAAAAGAAAAGGCCCGATCGAGACCGCGCCTTTCAAGGATGCTTCGGTGAAGATGCCTGGACTATTCCGCAGCTTCCTGCAGGCGGGGTGCTGCGCCGAGCACGACGGCATCGACATGGCTCTCGAATTTCTCGAAGTTGACGGCGAACATGCCGACCAATCGCGCTGCCTGCCGGTCATAGGCTGCCTTGTCGGCCCAGGTCGAACGCGGGTCGAGAATGGCGCTCTCGACGCCAGGCACAGCTACCGGCACCTCGAAGCCGAAATTGGCGTCGGTGCGGAAACCGGACGCCTTCAGCGAACCGTCAAGCGCTGCGGCCAGCAAGGCGCGCGTCGCCTTGATCGGCATGCGCTTGCCGGTGCCGTAGGCGCCGCCGGTCCAGCCGGTGTTGACCAGCCAGCAATCGGCGCCGTGGCGGGCGATCAGCTCACGCAGCAGATTGCCGTATTCCTTGGGGTGGCGCGGCATGAACGGGGCGCCGAAGCAGGTCGAGAAGGTCGCTTCCGGCTCGGTAACGCCCTTCTCGGTGCCGGCCACCTTGGCGGTGTAGCCGGAGAGGAAGTGATACATCGCCTGCGCCGGGGTCAGCCGTGCGATCGGCGGCATGATGCCGAAGGCATCGGCGGTCAGCATGATGATGTTTTTCGGGTGGCTGGCCCGTCCGCTCTTCGAGGCATTGGGGATGAAATCCAGCGGATAGGCGCAGCGCGTGTTTTCGGTGAGCCGGCCGTCGTTGAAGTCCGGCACGCGGTCGGCGTCGAGCACGACATTTTCCAGCACCGTGCCGAAGCGCTGCGTGGTGGCGAAAATCTCCGGCTCGGCCTCGGCCGACAGCCGGATCGTCTTGGCGTAGCAGCCGCCTTCGAAGTTGAAGATGCCGTGCGGTCCCCAGCCGTGCTCGTCGTCGCCGATGAGCGTACGTGACGGATCGGCCGACAGCGTCGTCTTGCCCGTCCCGGAAAGCCCGAAGAAGATCGCCGCGTCGCCGGCCGGGCCCTCATTGGCCGAGCAGTGCATGGGCATGACGCCCTTTTCCGGCAGCAGATAGTTCAGCATGGTGAACACCGACTTCTTCATCTCGCCGGCATAGGAGGTGCCGCCGATCAGAACGATCTTGCGGGTGAGATCGACCGCAATCACCGTTTCGGTGCGGCTGCCGTGGCGGGCCGGATCGGCGCGGAAGGACGGCAGGTCGATGATCGTCATCTCCGGCACGAAATCCTCGAGTTCGGCGGCCTGCGGGCGGATCAAAAGATTGCGGATGAACAGCGAGTGCCAGGCGAATTCGGTGATGACCCGCGTCGGCAGCTTCAGCTCGGCATCGGCGCCGCCGACGAGGTCCTGCACATAGAGATCCCTATTCGCGGCGTGGACAAGGAAATCGGCGAGCAGCATTTCGAACTGGCCCGCCGAAATCGCCTTGTTGTTGTCCCACCAGACATGGGGCTCGGTGGCGCCATCGCGGACGACAAACTTGTCCTTGGGCGAGCGGCCGGTGTGCTGGCCGGTCTCGGCAAGCAGCGCGCCGCCGGCGGTCAACCGGGCCTCGCCACGGCGGATCGCTGCCTCATAAAGGGCGGCCGCACCAAAATTATAATGCACCGTGCCGGTGGTTTTCAGGCCGATACGATCGATCGCGCAAGCAGAATTGCGTTTGCCGACTTCCGACATCAAGGGTCCCTTCTTCTGGAATCGCCGCACTTTGCCGTCGTATTTCCGGCAGGCCCGCGAAGTGGGCTAAGATGGTCAGAACCAGAAAACCCAAATGATATCAAATCATTAATCGATTTAAAAAAATTGAAAGTTGTTTAAATCGTTTATATATGCAAAAAATTACAGTGGTTACCCAAAGGATTGGCCAGGGTCAGGCGTCCAATCTGCATAGAGGTGCGGGATGGGTCACCGGCAACCCTTCCGTGACAGCGGACGGAGCCTGTGCCACATTTTGTACCTAATTTGTCCTGCAAAAGCCCCTTCTCTAAGACAGAAGGGACAGCTCATGAGGGAGCCGCTTGAAATGGCAACAATCGCGCTTGTCGATGACGACCGCAACATTCTGACATCGGTGTCGATCGCCCTCGAGTCCGAGGGGTATCGCGTCGAGACCTACACGGATGGTGCGTCGGCGCTGGAAGGCCTGGCGGCGCGGCCGCCGAATCTCGCCATCCTCGACATCAAGATGCCGCGCATGGACGGCATGGAGCTGTTGCGCCGGATGCGGCAGAAGTCCGACCTGCCGGTGATCTTCCTGACCTCGAAGGACGATGAGATCGATGAGCTTTTCGGCCTCAAGATGGGCGCCGACGATTTCATCCGCAAACCGTTCTCGCAGCGCCTGCTGGTCGAGCGGGTGCGCGCCGTGCTGCGCCGCGCCAGCGCCCGCGAAGCTGCGGCAAAGGCGCCCAGCCAGCAGGCCCGTTCGCTGGAACGCGGCCAGCTCGTCATGGACCAGGAACGCCATACCTGCACCTGGAAGGGCGAGCCGGTGACGCTGACGGTCACCGAATTTCTCATCCTGCACTCGTTGGCGCAGCGCCCAGGCGTGGTAAAAAGCCGTGATGCGCTGATGGATTCCGCCTATGATGAGCAGGTCTATGTCGACGACCGCACCATCGATAGCCACATCAAGCGGCTGCGCAAGAAGTTCAAGGCCGTCGATGACGACTTCGAAATGATCGAAACCCTTTACGGAGTCGGATACCGGTTCCGCGAAGCTTGAGTTGATGCATGTCGCCCAAAAGTGGTCGCGGTTTTTGGGACGACGACATGCATAAAACCAAAGACTAGGCGGGAGCTGCTATTCGATGGTAGTGGATGTACAGCGGAGCAGACGGACGAGCGCTGTCAGGCGGTCGCGGATTCTGCCCGCATTCCTGTCGAGGTTGACGGTGCCGATGCGCCGCTTCCTCGGCCACCACATCTTTTCCAGCCTGACCCGGCGCATCCTGTTCCTCAACCTGGCCGGCCTCGCCGTGCTGGTCACTGGCATCCTCTATCTCAACACCTTCCGCGACGGGCTGATCGACGCCCGCGTCGAAAGCCTGATGACGCAGGGCGAGATCATCGCCGGCGCCATTGCCGCGTCGGCGACGGTCGAGACCGATTCGATCAGCATCGATCCGGAAAAACTGCTCGAACTGCAGGCCGGTGAAAGCCTGGGGCCGGGCTCCGACCAGCTCGACAATCTGGATTTCCCGATCAATCCCGAGCGCGTCGCGCCGGTGCTGCGGCGGCTGATTTCGCCGACGCGCACCCGGGCCCGCATCTATGACCGCGACGCCAATCTGCTGCTCGATTCGCGCCATCTCTATTCGCGCGGCCAAATCCTGCGCTACGACCTGCCGCCGGTCGAGGACGAGCAGCCGGATATGCTGGAGCGCGTGCAGAAATTCGTCTTCGACTTCTTCCGCAACAAGGACCTGCCCGTCTACCATGAGCAGCCGGGCGGCAACGGTGCGGCCTTCCCGGAAGTGGTCAAGGCGCTGACCGGCAGTCCATCGACGATCGTGCGGGTGAGCGAACAGGGCGAGCAGATCGTTTCGGTGGCGGTGCCGATCCAGCGCTTCCGTGCCGTTCTCGGCGTGCTGATGCTGTCGACGGAAGGCGGCGACATCGACAAGATCGTCGCCGCCGAACGCAAGGCTATTTTGCGCGTGTTCGGCATCGCCGCCCTTGTCACCGCCATCCTGTCGATGCTGCTCGCATCCACCATCGCCAATCCGCTGCGCCGGCTATCGGCGGCGGCAGTGCGGGTGCGGCGCGGCGTCAAGAGCCGCGAGGAGATCCCCGACTTTTCCGACCGCCAGGACGAGATCGGCAATTTGTCGGTCGCGGTGCGCGATATGACCAATGCGCTCTATGCCCGCATCGAGGCGATCGAAAGCTTCGCCGCCGATGTCTCGCACGAGCTGAAGAACCCGCTGACGTCGCTGCGCAGCGCGGTGGAGACCTTGCCGCTGGCCAAGAACGACAATTCACGCGGCAGGCTGATGGAGATCATCCAGCACGATGTCCGGCGTCTCGACCGGCTGATCACCGACATTTCCGATGCCTCGCGCCTAGACGCCGAACTGGCGCGTGAGGATGCCGCCACGGTCGATTTGAAGAAATTCATCACCGATCTCGTCGCCGTGTCGCGCGAAGCGACGCGCAACAAAAAGGCTGTCGAGATCGAATTCAAGGCCGCCAAGCTGCCGCAAGGCGTCAAAGGCTATTTCGTCACCGGCCATGATCTCAGGATCGGCCAGGTCATCACCAATCTGATCGAGAATGCCCGCTCCTTCGTGCCGGAGGACCACGGCCATATCGCCATTTCCCTGGCACGCTCGGGCAAGGTCAACATCGTCACCGTCGACGACAACGGCCCCGGAATCCGCGCCGACGCCATCGACCGCATCTTCGAGCGCTTCTACACCGACCGCCCGGCCGGCGAGGCGTTCGGCCAGAATTCGGGGCTTGGCCTGTCGATATCCAGGCAGATCGTCGAAGCCCATGGCGGCACGCTGACCGCCGAGAACATCCCCGGCACCAAGCCCGGCGACATCAAGGGCGCGCGCTTCGTCGTTACGCTGCCGGCAGAAGGCTGATCGCGGCTGCGCATGCCCGATCCCACCGCGGAACCCGAGAACATCCATGCCACCGCAGTCCTGATTGGCGAGCGGGGCGTCCTGATCACCGGGCCGTCCGGCTCGGGCAAGACAACGCTGGCGCTGGCGCTCATCGACCATTTCAGCCGGCTCGGGCTGTTTGCGCGGCTGATCGGCGACGACCAGCTGTTTGTCGCGGCGCGTTTCGGGCGGCTGGTCTGCCATGCGCCCGCCAGCATTGCCGGCCTCGCAGAGGTGCCCGGGCTTGGTCCGAAGCCGCTTTTGTTCCAACCTGTGGGGGTCATCGACCTTACGATCCAGCTGGTTGCCGCAAACGCTGTGGAGCGTTTCCAGGAAGAGTCGAGCGCGACCATTGCCGGCTGTGTGGTGCCGCGCATCGACCTCGTTCAGCGCAACGTCACTGCGGCTTTGCCGGCGGTAATGGCGCGGCTGGCGATTGCGCCTTTCGTATGATCCGCCGCCGGTTTTTTGCTGCAATGCGTCAAATTGGCCATGGCCGACGCAATTTTGGGCTTGTCAACGCGCCGCGCGTCGACAAGATAGCGCTCCCGCCGCCTGGGATGGCCGGCGAGCATAAAAAGCGCCTGTGAAGCGGCGATGACGGGAGCCACCATAGAATGATCGGACTCGTGCTTGTAACGCACGGTCAACTGGCCGCCGAGTTCCGCCATGCCGTGGAACATGTCGTGGGGCCACAAGACAATTTCGAAACCGTGGCAATCGGCGCCGATGACGATATGGAGCAGCGTCGGCGCGATATCGTCGACGCCGTCGGCCGCGTCGACACCGGGACCGGCGTCATCGTTCTGACCGATATGTTCGGAGGCACGCCTTCCAACCTCGCCATTTCGGTGATGGAATCCGGTCGCACCGAGGTCATCGCCGGCATGAACCTGCCGATGCTGATCAAGCTGTCGTCGATCCGCAAGGGCGACAACATGGCGACCGCGCTCGACGAGGCGCAGGCCGCGGGGCGCAAATACATCAACGTCGCAAGTCAGCTGCTGAGCAGCAAATGAACGCGCTGTCGCCCGGTGAGATCGTGCGCGAGTTCCCGATCGTCAACCAGCGCGGCCTGCATGCGCGCGCCTCGGCGAAGTTCGTCCAGGTCGCCAGCGGCTTCGACGCCACCGTCCATGTCGAGAAGGATGGTCTCAAGGTCGGCGGCACCTCGATCATGGGGCTGATGATGCTGGCGGCGAGCCCCGGTTATTCGATCCGCGTCACCGCCAGCGGCGCTGAAGCCGCAGCGGCGATGGACGCGCTGGAGCAGCTGGTCGCCTCGCGCTTCGGCGAAGAGTGCTGAAGTTTTTGCTTTGAACGCCGTTGTCCCAAAACCGCGGGATACTTTTGGGCGGCATGCATCCCCGTAAAACACATACGCGCATAAAGATTTCTTTATATCCCATTGTCGTCTTGGCGGCGATCTGCTAGTCAGGCCGGCATTCCGCGCCCTTCGACGCGCCGTGTGGCGCAGGCGCATTCTGAAGACAAATCACACCGGAGCACTGCCATGACAGGTAGCAATGACTATGTGGTCGCCGACATCTCGCTTGCCGGCTGGGGCCGCAAGGAACTCGATATCGCCGAAACCGAAATGCCGGGCCTGATGGCCTGCCGCGAGGAATTCGGCGACAAGAAGCCGTTGAAAGGTGCGCGCATCACCGGCTCGCTGCACATGACCATCCAGACTGCGGTGCTGATCGAGACGCTGAAGGCGCTTGGCGCCGATATCCGCTGGGCCTCGTGCAACATCTTCTCGACCCAGGACCATGCGGCCGCAGCCATCGCCGAGGCCGGCATCCCGGTGTTCGCCGTCAAGGGCGAGTCGCTCGAGGAGTATTGGGACTATACCGACAGGATCTTCCAGTGGGCCGATGGGGGCCTCTCCAACATGATCCTCGACGATGGCGGCGACGCCACCATGTACATACTGATCGGCGCCCGCGCCGAGGCCGGCGAGGACGTGCTGTCCAACCCGCAGAGCGAGGAAGAGGAATACTTCTACGCCCAGGTCAAGAAGCGCCTGAAGGCCTCACCCGGCTTCTTCACCAAGCAGAAGGAAGCCATTCGCGGAGTCACCGAAGAGACGACGACGGGCGTCAACCGGCTCTACCAGCTGCAGAAGAAGGGTCTGCTGCCCTTCCCGGCGATCAACGTCAACGACTCGGTCACCAAGTCGAAGTTCGACAACAAATATGGCTGCAAGGAATCGCTGGTCGACGGCATCCGCCGCGGCACCGACACCATGATGGCCGGCAAGGTTGCGGTCGTCTGCGGCTATGGCGACGTCGGCAAGGGCTCGTCGGCTTCGCTCAAGGGCGCCGGCGCCCGCGTCAAGGTCACCGAAGTCGATCCGATCTGCGCGCTGCAAGCGGCGATGGACGGCTTTGAAGTCGTCACGCTGGAAGATGCCGCACCGACCGCCGACATCGTCATCACCACCACCGGCAACAAGGATGTCGTCACCCTCGACCACATGCGCTCGATGAAGGACATGGTGATCGTCGGCAATATCGGCCACTTCGACAATGAGATCCAGGTCGCGTCGCTGCGCAACCTGCAATGGACCAACGTCAAGCCGCAGGTCGACATGATAACCTTCCCGGACGGCAAGCGGATGATCCTGCTGTCCGAGGGGCGCCTGCTCAACCTCGGCAACGCGACCGGTCATCCGAGCTTCGTGATGTCGGCTTCGTTCACCAATCAGGTGCTGGCGCAGATCGAGCTCTACACCAAGCCCGGCCAGTACCAGAACCAGGTCTATGTGCTGCCCAAGCACCTCGACGAGAAGGTGGCGCGTCTGCATCTCGACAAGCTTGGAGCCCGCTTGACCGAACTTTCCGGCGAACAGGCCGCCTATATCGGCGTGACCCCGCAGGGTCCGTTCAAGCCGGAACACTACCGCTATTAGCCAAAGCGGCGTTTACCACTAGATATTGAAGCCGGGCGATTGACTTTTCGCCCGGCTTCTTTTTTGCGCGGATGATTCTTCACGCCGATTCCAGCACGCGCTATTGTGCTGATTCGTGGGCCGGGGACGAGGCCGGCGTACGCATCGAGAGCATGATTCGAACCGAAGGACCGCGTCAGCGAAAAGTGGGAAGCGGTTTTCGGAAAAGATCATGCCCTTTAGAAAAGAGTTAGGTCAGAAGGGCGTTTCCATCAAACGTGATCCTGATCTAGGCGGTCTTGCATTCAGGCGGCGAAGAGGACCAAGGCATGCCGGGGGAAAACCCGCCTCGCGCGGGATCGGCCGTTTCCGGCGGCCATGACGATTCCGATAGCAATGGCTCCGTCACGACAGGCGGTGGCCTGAAGAGGCGCGTTGGCGCCCGCACCGCCGGCTTTCTTGCCACCTCAGCTCTTGCCGGCCCGCTCACCTCGTTTGCAGCCCATGCCGAGCCGGCCATTGCGCAGAAGGCCGGACTGTCGGTCAGCGCGGTCGAAGTCATCCAGCTCGCCATGTTCGTCGGCGTCATGGGCGCGGCACTGGTCTCGGCCATCTTCCTGATCCGCGAAAGAGCCCGCACCTCGGCGCAGAATGTCGAACTCAGAGCCCGCATTGCCGACATCAATGCGGCGCTGCAGCGCTCCGAGGCGCTGCTCAATCTGCGTGACCAGCGCGTCATCGTCTGGGCGTCCGAGAACAAGAAGCCGGAGCTGATCGGCACGCTGCCGCTGGAAAGCGGTGCGCCGGACGACCGTGCAGCCTTCCTCGCCTTCGGCCGCTGGCTGATGCCGCGCTCGGCGGCGGCGCTCGAAAATGCCGTCGCTGGTCTGCGCGAGAAAGCGAAACCCTTTGATCTCGTGATCGAATCGCAGGCCGGGGCGCCGCTTGAAGTGCATGGCCGCAAGAGCGCCGCGCATGTGCTGGTGCGCTTCGTCTCGCTGTCGGAAACTCAGAGGAGCCAAGCCAGGCTGAAGATCGAGAACCAGCGTCTGGCCGCCGACTACGAGACCATGATCGGCCTGCTCGACGCCTTGCCGATGCCGGCCTGGCTGCGCGCCACCGACGGGCGGCTGAAATGGGTCAACCGTGCCTATGCCGGAGCGGTCGAGGCACCGAACGCCGAGACCGCCGTGCGCGAAGCCAAGGAATTCCTCGGCGCCCAAGCGCGCGAACAGATCGCCGCGCAGCACAAATCGCGCCCAATCTTCGAACAAACGCTGTCGACAGTGATCGAGGGCGACCGCCGCGTGTTCGCCGTCACCGACTTCGCCGGTGCGGACGGCTCGGCCGGCCTTGCCTGCGACACCAGCGCCACCGAAACCATTCGCGGCGAATATGAGCGCACGGTGCGCAGCCATGCCGACACGCTCGACCAGCTCAACACGGCGGTGGCGATCTTCGATGCCAACGAGAAGTTGCGCTTCTTCAACCAGGCGTTCCAGAAACTGTGGGGGCTGGACCCGGGCTTCCTGCACAGCGCGCCCGACAATGCGCTGCTGCTCGACCGGCTGCGCAGCGAAGGCAAGATCGCCGAGCAGCCGGAATGGCGGCGTTGGAAAGAAGGCCTGCTTGGCGCCTACCGCGCGGTGGAATCGCAAGAGCATTGGTGGCATCTGCCCGACGGCAAGACCATCCGCGTGGTGGCCAACCCGCAGCCGAAGGGCGGCGTGACCTGGGTGTTCGAGAACCTGACCGAGAAGATGGACCTGGAAAGCCGCTACCAGACGGCGGTGCGGGTCCAGGGCGAAACGCTCGACAATCTGGCCGAAGGCGTCGCGGTGTTCGGTCCCGATGGGCGGCTGCGCCTGTCGAACCCGGCCTTTGTCGCGCTGTGGGGACTGAGCCAGGATGTGATCAAGCCCAACGTCCATGTCTCGGCGATCCGCGATCTCAGCGACCAGCGCGCCGTCGACAGCCCGTGGGGCGGGTTCGTCGCCGCCATCACCGGTTTCGACGACGAGCGCCGCGACCGCCATGGCCAGACCGAACTGAAGAACGGCACAGTGCTCAGCTACGCCGTCATCCCGCTGCCCAACGGCCAGGTGATGATGACCTTTGTGGACGTCACCGACAGCGTCAATGTCGAGCGCGCGCTGAAGGACAAGAACGAAGCGCTGCAGAAATCCGACCAGCTGAAGAACGAGTTCGTGCAGCATGTCTCCTACGAGCTGCGCTCGCCGCTGACCAACATCATCGGCTTCACCGAGCTTCTGTCGCTGCCGGCGACCGGGCCGCTCAGCCCAAAGCAGCGCGAATATGTCGAGCATGTCGGCTCGTCATCCTCGGTGCTGCTCACCATCGTCAACGACATACTCGACCTCGCCACCGTCGACGCCGGCATCATGCAGCTCGACATTTCGGAAGTAAGCGTCGAGCGCACCATCGAGGCCGCGGCCGAACTGGTCGCCGACCGGCTGCAAGAGCATTCGATCAAGCTCCGGATCGACGCCGCTGCGGCGCCGAAGAGTTTTCACGGCGACGAGACCCGGGTTCGCCAGATCCTCTACAATCTGCTCAGCAACGCCGCCAATTACGCGCCGGAGGCGAGCACTATCACGCTTGCCTGCCGGCATTTGGAGCAAGGTGTGGAATTCTCCGTCCATGACAACGGCCCCGGCATGCCGCCGGACCTGCTCGATTCGGTGTTCCGCCGCTTCGAGCCGCGCACCAATGGCGGGCGCCGGCGCGGTGCGGGCTTAGGCCTGTCGATCGTCAAGAGCTTTGTCGAGCTGCACGGCGGCAGCGTGCGCATCGAGACCGGCAAGGACAAGGGCACCACCGTCATCTGCACCTTCCCCGATGCACCGTCGGGCATCCGCGCCGCGGCCGAGTAGCGCGCTCGATGACCGTTGTTGTGCTGGAGCGTTTTCTCGCCGACGAGGCTGCGACCGCAAGGCTCGGCGAGGACCTGGCCATGGCGCTGCGGCCGGGCGACGTGCTGGCGCTCAAGGGCGATCTCGGCGCCGGCAAGTCGACGCTGGCGCGGGCCCTGATCAGGGCGCTGGCCGACGATGCCGGCCTCGATGTGCCGAGCCCTACCTTCACCTTGGTGCAAAGCTACGACACGCGCATCCCCGTGCACCATTTCGATCTCTATCGCCTGTCCTCGGCCGGCGAGATGGACGAGCTGGGTTTCGACGAGGCGCTGCTGCAGGGCGCTGCCCTTGTCGAGTGGCCGGAACGGGCGGAGGCCGCTCTGCCCAGGACGTCGATCTGGATCGAACTCGTCCATCAGGGCGAAGGCCGCCTGGCGAAACTATCGGGCCAAGGCGTTGCCTTCGAACGCGTGGCGCGATCGCTGGCGATGCGCGATTTCCTCAAAACGGCCGGTTGGGGCGACGCCGCGCGGCGCCATTTCGTCGGCGACGCCTCGGCGCGCTCCTATGAGATCGTCTCGCGCGCCGGCCTTGCGCCGCGCGTGCTGATGAATTCGCCGCGGCTGGTGCTGGGGCCGCCGGTGCGCGACGGCAAGCCCTATGCCGTAATCGCCCACACCGCGCAGTCGGTCACCGCCTTCGTCGCCATCGACAAGGCGCTGCTGGCGCAAGGTGTCAGTGTCCCAAAAATCCATGCCGAGGATCTCGAGCAAGGGTTTCTGCTGCTGGAGCATCTGGGCTCGGAAGGTTTTCTCGACGGCAATGGTGAGCCGGCGGCCGAGCGCTACACGGCAGCAGCCGAATTGCTGGCCATGATGCATGGCAAGACCTGGCTGCAGCGCATGGAAGCCGTCCCAGGCGTCTTCCACGAGGTGCCGCCCTTCGATCGCGACGCCATGCTGATCGAAGCCGATCTCTTGGTCGATTGGTATGTGCCGATGGTGACCGGCAGCCCGGCAAGCGAGGCTTTACGCGCCGGCTATCACAGGGAATGGAACGCGGTTCTCGATCGGCTGGACACACAGGAATACACGCTGATGCTGCGCGACTTCCATTCGCCCAACATCATCTGGCGCGGTGACCGCAAAGGCCACGACCGCCTCGGCATCGTCGACGTCCAGGACGCGCTGATGGGTCCTGCGGCCTATGACGTTGCGTCGCTGGCCATGGATGCCCGCGTCACCGTTTCGCCCGATATCGAGCAGCGGACCGTCGACGCCTATGTCGCTGCGCGCCAGGTCGCCAGCGGCTTCGACGAGTTCGCTTTCCGTGAGGCCTATGCGATCATGGCGGCGCAGCGCAATTCAAAGATCCTCGGCATTTTCGTGCGGCTCGAAAAGCGCGACGGCAAGCCCTATTATCTCCGACACCTGCCGCGCATCCACGATTATCTCAGGCGGGCGCTGGCGCACCCGGCGCTGGCTCAGCTGAAGGAGTTCTACATGGCACATGGCCTGCTGGAGGAACGGCTCCCGTGACCTTGACCACAGCGATGGTGCTGGCGGCTGGTCTTGGCAAGCGCATGCGGCCGATCACCGACACCATGCCGAAGCCGCTGGTGCGGATCGCCGGCAGGACCTTGCTCGACTGGGGGCTGGACAGTCTCGAAGCGGCCGGCGTCGAGAAAGCCATCGTCAACGTGCACTATCTGCCGGACCAGATCGTCGCCCATATCGCCCACAGGCGGGCGCCAAAGATCGTCATTTCCGACGAGCGCGACGCACTGCTGAATTCGGCGGGTGGCATCGTCAAGGCATTGCCGCTGCTGGGCAGCGACCCCTTCTACATCATCAACGCCGATACGTTCTGGATCGACAGCGGCCAGCCCAGCCTCGAGCGCCTTGCCCTTGCATGGGACGGCGCGAAAATGGATATTCTGCTGATGCTTACCGATCTCGACTCGGCCACCGGACACGGTGTCGGCACGGATTTCCTGATGGCGCCGGATGGCGGCCTGCGGCGCTCGAAAGGCGATCCGGCCGGGTTGATCTATGCCGGAGCGGCAATCGTCAATCCCGCCATCTTCAGGGATGCGCCGGCCGGGGCGCATTCGCTCAACACCCATTTCGACAAGGCAATCGCCTCTGGCCGTCTGTTCGGCATGCAGATGCGCGGAAGCTGGATCACCGTCGGCACTCCCGACGCCATTCCGCAGGCGGAAGCGGCCGCCGCCGACGCTCTCGCGAAGGTGGTATGAGCGGCGCGCGCCGCGTTCTTTCGATCCCGCCCGGAGCGCCATTCCTGCCGACTCTGGCCGAGGCCTTGCTGGCCGGACGGCTGGTGCCCGGCTTCCGGTTCGACGGCGATCCGCTGGCGCTGGCTGATGTCACCATCTATGTGCCGACACGGCGCGCGGCCCGTGCGCTGCGCGGCGCTTTTGTCGACGCGCTTTCGGGACCGGGGGGGAGCCGCCGTTCGGCGATCCTGCCGGTCATCCGCCCGCTCGGAGAGTTCGACGAGGACGAAGCCGCCTTCGACGCCGGCACGCCGACCGAGCTTGAAATGGCGCCGCCGATCGCAGCCATCGAACGCCTGCTGCTACTGGCGCCGCTGGTGCGGGCCTGGAAGCGCACCTTGCCGGCGCATGTCCTTGATATGTTCAACGAAGAGATCGTCGTGCCGGCCTCCGCCGCCGATGCGATCTGGCTAGCGCGTGACCTCGCCCGGCTGATGGACGAGATCGAAACCGAAGGCACGGACTGGACCAGGCTTGCCGATCTGGTCACCGGCAATCTTGCCGGATGGTGGCTTGTGACGCTCGATTTCCTCCGTATCGTCACCGAGGCCTGGCCGAAATTGCTGGAGGAGCGCGACCGCTCCAACCCGGCCGCGCACCGCAATGCGCTGATCCGGCGCGAGGCGAAGCGGCTGGAACGCAACCCGCCCAAAGGCCCGGTGATCGCCGCCGGCTCGACGGGCTCTATTCCCGCCACGGCCGAACTGCTTGCCACGGTCGCCAGCCTGCCCAACGGCGCCGTGGTGCTGCCCGGGCTCGATGGGATGCTGGACGAACCGTCTTTTGCCGCGATTGGGGCGCCCGGTGCGCGGCCGGCACTGCTTGGCCACCCGCAATACGGCATGGCCAAGCTGATCGGCAAGATTGGCGTGCTGCGTGGCGACGTCGAGGAAGTGGTCTCCGCCGAGCCCGCACTGGCGCTCCGCGCGGCCCTTGTCGGCGAGGCGCTGCGGCCGGCCGAGACCACGGAATTATGGGCCGAGACCCGCATACGCTTCAACGCCGTAGACATCGCCGAGGCCTTCGCCGACGTGACGCTGGTCGAAGCCGCCAGCGAACGCGACGAGGCGGCGGCGATCGCCATCGCGCTGAAAACCGCCGTGGAACAGCCGGGACTAAGGGCAGCGCTCGTTACCGGCGACCGCGGGCTGGCGCGGCGCGTCTCGGCCGAGCTGTTGCGCTTCGGCGTGATCGCCGACGATTCCGGCGGCACGCCGCTCGCCAACACGCCTGCCGCCAGCCTGCTGCGGCTCACACTTCAAGCGGTATTCCGGCCCGGCGATCCCGTCGGCCTTTTGTCGCTGCTCAAGCATCCGCTGCTCGGGCTCGGACTTGAGCGCACCGGCGTGCGCCATGCCGCCGAGCTCATCGAACTCGTGGCGCTGCGCGGCGGCACCGGACGCCCCGACATCGCCGCCTTGCCAGCACTGTTCGAGGAGCGTCTCGCCGGGCTGAGCGGGGACAAGCGCCAGCCCTTCTGGTTTTCGCGCCTGAGCGTGCGCGGCATCGACGATGCCCGCGATATGCTGAGCCGGCTTGTGGCGGCGCTGGCGCCGCTGACCGCCTTTCGCGGTGAAGAGAATGCCGATCTCGTCGCGTTGACCAGAGCGAGCGTCGCCGCGCTGGAAAATCTCGGCCGCACGGCGGAGGGCAGCCTGGCTGAATTTTATGCCGGCGACGCCGGCGAGAAACTCGCCGAGCTGCTGCGCGGTGTGGTCGCCGCGTCTGCATCGTTCGACTTCCCGGCCGACGAATGGCCTGATGTGATGGACGCGCTGGTAGCACCGGAAACGGTCAAGCCGGGGCAAGGCACAGACCGCAACATCGCGATATGGGGCGCGCTGGAGGCACGGCTGCAGAGCGTCGACACGCTTGTCATTGGCGGGCTGAACGAAGGCGTGTGGCCACGCAAGCCGGAAAGCGATCGCTTCATGTCGCGGTTGATGAAGACCGGCATCGATCTCGAGCCGCCGGAGCGGCGCATCGGCCTTGCCGCCCACGACTTCCAGATGGCGATGGGGGCGAAAAAGGTGGTGCTGACGCGCTCCGCCCGCGCCAGCGACGCACCGGCGGTGCCGTCGCGCTGGTTGCAGCGCATCCTCACCTTCATCGGCAAGGATCCTGCAGCCGCACTGCGCGGACGCGGCGACGAATTGCTTGCCTGGGCGCGCGCGCTCGATGCCGGCGAGCGGCAGCATTTCGCGCCCCGACCGCAGCCGAAACCGCCGCTGAGCATGCGGCCCACCCACTTCTCGGTGACCGAGATCGAGACGCTGCGCCGCGACCCCTATGCGGTCTATGCCAAGCGTATTCTGAGCCTTCTGCCGCTCGAGCCGGTGATCCGCGACCCCGGCGCGGCCGAGCGCGGCACGCTGTTTCATGACATCCTGCATCTGTTCTCGACAGAGGTGGCGGATCCCCGCGCGCCCGAAGCTCTGGAACGCCTCATCGCTGCCGGCCGGACCTGCTTTGCCGAGATCGCCCTGCCCGCCGACGTCGAGGCTGTGTGGTGGCCGCGCTTCGAAAAGCTTGCCGCCAACATCATCGAATGGGAGCGCGGCCGCGCTCCCGCCGTCGCCCGGCGGCATGCCGAGGAGCGCGCCGAAAAGACCGCTGTCGGCCGCACCGGCGTGACGCTGTCCGGCTATGCCGACCGCGTCGACCTTTTGGCCGGTGGCATGGCCGACATTCTCGACTACAAGACCGGCTCGTCCCCGTCCAAGGCGCAGGCCCACACGCTGCTGGCACCACAGCTGGCGCTCGAAGGGGCGCTGCTCCGGCGCGGCGCCTTCAAGGGGCTTGGCGCGCGCGAGCCCTCCCAGCTCGCATTCGTGCGGCTGAAGCCGAATGGCGAAGTCTTCGAGGAATCCATCCTCGACTACAACCGCCAGCCCCGGACCGCCGAAGACCTCGCCGAGGAGGCTTGGGCGCGGTTGGAAAAGCTGCTGGTCCACTATGCCGATCCGACGACCGGCTATCTGTCGCGGGCGCTGCCTTTTCGCGAGGGCGAGAGCGATGGCGATTACGACCATCTGGCGCGCGTGCTCGAATGGTCGGCCGGTGGCGACAGCGATGACGAGGCGGGGGAGGCATGAAAAAAGCCTATCCCGTCCCGAGCGAAACCGCCGCCAACCAGGCGCGCGCTTCCGACCCGAAGAACTCGGCCTGGGTGTCAGCCAATGCCGGCTCGGGCAAGACGCATGTGCTGGCCCAGCGCGTCGTCCGGCTGCTGCTCAACGGCACCGATCCGTCGAAGATCCTGTGCCTGACCTATACGCGGGCGGCCGCCGCCAACATGTCGAACCGCGTGTTCTCGACCCTGTCGGAATGGACAGCACTCGGCGATGCCGAGCTTGCCACAAAGATTGAGGCGGTGGACGGCCGCCGGCCCGACCGCGACACGATGCGGCGGGCGCGCCGGCTGTTTGCCGAAGCGCTGGAAACGCCGGGCGGGCTGAAAATCCAGACCATCCACGCCTTTTGCGAATCGGTGTTGCACCAGTTCCCGCTGGAGGCCAACATCCCGGCGCATTTCGAAATGCTCGATCCGCAGATGGAGGCCTCGCTGTTCGCCGCGGCGCGACGCGACATGATTTCGGGCACGTCAGCCGGAGACACCGGACTGGCCGAGGCCTTTGCCACCGTGCTGGAGCGCGGCGGCGAACACGGGCTCGACGCGCTGCTCGCCGAAATCGTGCGCAAGCGCGACGGCTTACGCGGCTTCATCGATGCGGTCCGGCGCGACGGCGCCGGCTTTCGTGCCCTGTTCGACGAATTCCATTTTCGCCCCGGGCAGAACGCCGAAGACATAGCGGCATCGGTATGGCCGCTGCCGGGTTTCCTGCTGGACTTCTTTGCAGTGTTCGCCAGTGCCGCCGAGGCCGCCGACGCCCGCACCGTGCTCAACAATCTCTTGCCCTATGCCCGCTTGGCCTTTGCCGAGACGGACCCGACCCGCCGGCTGCAGATGCTCGGCAAAGCCTTTCTCAAGGCCGATGGCGACCCCTATGATCCCTCAAAGTTGTTCAAGAAGGCGCTGCTCGGCCGGCTGCCCGACCTTCCCGAGCGCTATCTGGCGGCCGTCAAGGCGATAACAGAGGTCTCCGACCGGCTGGCGCTGTTCCGGATGCTGGAAGGCACGGTCGCGGCGTTGACCATAGCCGACTGGCTGATCGTGCGGTACGAGCGCCTGAAGCGCAGCCGCGGCTTTCTCGACTTCAACGACCTCATCACCCGCACCGTCAACCTTCTGGCGCGGCCGGATGCCGGACCCTGGGTGCAGTACAAGCTCGACCAGGGTATCGACCACATCCTGCTGGACGAGGCGCAGGACACCAGCCCCGACCAATGGGAGGTGGTGAAGCGGCTGGCGGAGGAGTTCTTTGCCGGCCACGGCCAGCGCGGCACGACCAATCGCACGGTGTTCGCCGTCGGCGACGAAAAGCAGTCGATCTATTCCTTTCAGGGTGCCGCGCCGGATTCCTTCGCCGACAGCCGGCTCTTGTTTTCCGGACGCGTGAACGCCGCCAATGCTTCGTTTGCCGACCTGAAACTGACCTGGTCGTTCCGGTCGACCGACGACGTGCTTGCCGCCGTCGACCGCGTCTTTGCCGATCCGGGCGTGCGGCGCGGCATCAGCCATGACCCCGATCCGCTCGACCATAAGGCGATCCGCAACGACGCGCCTGGCTATGTCGAGGTCTGGCCGTCGCTCGGCGCTGACGCCGTCGAGGAGCCCGACGACTGGACGTTGCCGGTCAACCATGCCAGCGCGCCGGCTGTGCGGGTGGCCGAGCATGTGGCTGCGACCATCGAGGCCTGGCTCAAGGACCGCGAGATCATCGAGGGCAAGGGACGCAGGCTGAGGGCCGGCGACATTCTTGTGCTGGTGCGCAAGCGCGACCGCTTCGTCCATGCGCTGTCGCGCGCGCTGAAGGACCGCGATATTCCCGTCGCCGGCGCCGACCGGCTGAGCCTGCCCGGCCACATCGCGGTCAAGGACCTGATCGCACTCGGCCATTTCCTCATCCAGCCGCAGGATGACCTGTCGCTCGCCGCCGTGCTGCGCAGCCCGGTTTTCGACGTGTCGGAGGAGACGCTTTTTACGCTTGGCGCCGGACGGCCAGCCGGAACATCGCTGATCGCCTCATTACGCCAGCATGCTGGCGACAATACCGCGCTGACCGATGTCGTTGCCCGGCTCGACGGCTGGGCCAACGAGGCGGCGTTCCGGCCGGTGTTCGAATTCTACGCCGGGGTGCTGGCGCGCGACGGCCTGCGCAAGAAGATGATCGCCCGGCTTGGACCGGAAGCCGGCGATATTCTCGACGAGTTCCTGAGTTTCTGCCTGGCCGAGGAACGCACCGGACTGCCGGGGCTGGAAGCCTTTCTGGCGACGCTGGAGAACACCGGTCCGGAGATCAAGCGCGAGATGGACCAGTTGCGCGACGAGGTCCGCGTCATGACCGTGCATGCCGCCAAGGGCCTGGAAGCGCCTGTTGTCTTCCTGGTCGATGGCGGTTCGGCGCCGTTCAGCGACCAGCATCTGCCGCGGCTCATGCCGTTCGACGCTTCGGGCCGCAATTTCGACGGCAAGGGCTATCTCTGGCGCTCGGCCGCCGATGTCGCCAACGGCTTCTCCAAGGCGGCCTCGGCCAGGGCGCGGGAGCTTGCCGACGACGAATACCGGCGGCTGCTCTATGTCGGCATGACGCGCGCCGAGGACCGGCTGATCGTCTGCGGCTATCACGGCAAGCGTCAGCCCAGCACCGGCACCTGGCATTCGATTGTCAGCCGCGCGCTGCTTGCCGCGCCGGAAAGCACGGAGCGCCGCCACCCCGCCAGCAGCGAGCCGGTGCACCGTTTCGTCATGACCAAGCTTCCGCCGGTGGCGCAAGCGGCAGCCGACGAGTCGCGGCTGCCGCAACAGGTGCCGCCGCTGCCGGTGGGCTTGTTCCGGCCCTTGCCGCCTTATGAGGAGCTGCCGCGCCCGCTGTCGCCTTCCGGCGCGTCGGCGCTGATCGACGAGGCCAAGGAAGCTGTTGTCGATACCCGCTCGCCGGTGCTGGACAGCGAGGCGGAGCCGGGCTTTGCGGTGATGCGCGGGCTGGCGCTGCACAAGCTGCTGCAGATGCTGCCCGGTTTTGCCGAAGACGAACGGCAAGGCGCGGCGGCGCAGTATCTCATTCGAGCCGGCGCCGACTGGCCGGAGGCCGAGCGCAACAAGGCGCTGGCTTCGGTGATGGCGATCCTCAGAGATTCGCGTTTTGCCGGGCTGTTTTCGCCGTCGTCCCGCGCCGAAGTTGCTGTGATGGGCAGCCTTGAGGTCAAGGGCAGGCTGCGCTCGATCTCCGGCAAGATCGACCGGCTGGCGGTGACGCCCGGGCGCGTATCGATCGTCGACTACAAGACCAACCGGCCGGCGCCCGCAGGCCTGGCCCAGGTGCCGCCGGCCTATATCTTGCAGCTGGCGCTCTACCGCGCGCTGCTCCAGCCGCTTTACCCCGGCCGCGCGGTGACGGCAGCACTGCTGTTCACCGAGGCACCGAGGCTTATCGAACTGCCGGTGCAAGCGATGGATGACGCCCTTGCCCGACTCACGGGAGCGTGACACAAGTTCTGCTTGAAGAAGGGCTGCTGAACCACCACATTTGGTGCGAGATAAATTTCGAAAGGATTTTCGTATGGCCACCGTCAAGGTCGACAAGAGCAATTTCCAGGCCGATGTGCTCAACGCCTCGCAGCCCGTCGTCGTGGATTTCTGGGCCGAATGGTGCGGCCCCTGCAAGATGATCGGTCCGTCGCTGGAAGAGATCGCCAACGAACTCGGCGACAAGATCAAGATCGCCAAGCTGAACATCGACGAGAACCCCGAGCTTGCCGCCCAATTCGGCGTGCGCTCGATCCCGACGCTGATGATCTTCAAGGGCGGCGAAGTCGCCGACATGAAGGTCGGCGCCGCGCCGAAGACCGCGCTGTCGCACTGGATCAATGGCAGCCTCGCCTGATCTGGCTTTGTTTTGATGCATGTCGTCCTCCCAAAACCGGGACCACTTTTGGGCGACCTGCATTAGTTCCCGAGATCGAAGCCCGGCCCTCGCGCCGGGCTTTTTCTTTGGCGTCATCGCCCGGCCGCCTCTGGCCCTCGCATCGGCGCACTCCATGTCATCTGCTTGAGGCAGGACAGGGAGAAACAGAATGACCGGATCCGCCAAGGCCACCGTCTTCATCGACAATGAGCGCGTCATCGTCACCGAATACCGCTTCCAGCCCGGCGACAACACCGGCTGGCACCGGCATCGCCATGACTACGTCGTGGTGCCGCTGATGGACGGCAAGGTGAAGCTGGTGACCAAGGACGGCGAGAGTTTTGCTGAAATGAAGAAGGGCGCGCCCTACTTCCGCAAGGAAGGCGTCGAGCACGACGTCATCAGCGCCAATGACGGCGAATACGCCTTCATCGAGATCGAGCTGAAATAGGCCTCAGACTGGTGCCGCGGCCGCCGATGTCTATTTAGTTTGAGCCACGGTTTTTTTGGCCTGCCTAGGCTTGCCGGGCTTCCGTCCGGTCGCGGGCTTCAGGACCTGCCCATATCCCTCTATAGCGCCCGTATACACACGATAGAGAAACGTCTCTCGGCTTACGAAATACGCGACACTGGGCTGGCCGGATGCATCATTGGGGCGCGTCGGTCTGTGGGCCACTCGAACAATTGGGTGCGGTGGCTCGATGGCTCCCGGTAACATCACATGATCGCCGACCCGCGGAGCATATTCAAATATCAGCTCCTCCGGCGGGTCGTTGTCGACGGTAACAAGACACTTCACAACCATTCGAGCTTGCCTCCATGCTTGGCCAAGCATATCGGGGCTTCTGCCCGAGGGGCAACCGCCCGATAGATTCCCCGGGCCAAAATACTACCAGTCGGCGATGCGGTCGCCTCCGGTAAATTGCGCGCTTTTTGCGGTGTATTCGAACAGCTCGATCTTCACGCCGTTGGGGTCGCGGATCCAGGCCTGAAAAGTGTCGTCGCAGGCGTGCTTCTTGGCGGTGACGTCGATGCCCTTCGATTTGATATGGGCGATCGCCGCGTCGAGATCTTCGACTTCCAGGCAGAAATGGTTGATCTGGTTCTGCTCGCTGTATGCAGTGCCGTCCTTCTGGAACACCTCGACATGGCTGCGGCCGCCGCAATTGAGGTAGAAGCCGAAGACCTTGTCGTCGCGCAGGAAATTGAACTGCGTGTCGAGGCCAAGCACGTCGCGGTAGAAGCTTCGCGTCGCCTCCAGATCATGCGCGAAGATGCAGACATGGGCGAGTTGCTTGACCTTGATCATGATGGGCTCCTCGCAGTGAAATGGCTTCAGGTTGGCGGCGTGCCGTTTTCGGCCAGCACCGCGCCGGCGAGATATAACGACCCCCCGATCAGGATGCGTGGCGCCGGCCCGTCCCAGGTGTCGCGCAGCAGCATCAGCGCACTGGCGACGGAACTGACCGGTTCGGCCGTGAGGCCGGCTTCGGTCGCCCGCACCGCCAGCTCGTCATTCGGCACGCCGGCATCGCTCATGCTCACCGGCACGGTGTAGACGTGCCGAGCCAGGCCCTTGAAGGCGTGGAAGTAGCCGCTCTGGTCCTTGGTGTTGATCATGCCGGAGATCAGAAACAGCGGCCGCGGGTTCTTTTCCTCCTGCTCGGCCAGCGCCTCGGCAATGACCATGCCGGCGCCCGGATTGTGGCCGCCGTCGAGCCAGATGTCGGCGCCCTTGGGCGCCAGCTCCATCAGCCGGCCCTGTACCAGTTTCTGCATGCGGCCCGGCCATGCGACGCTCGCCATCGCCTTCTCAGTGGCGCGATGACTGATTTCGAAACCGGTGGCCTTGACGGCGGCAATCGCTGCCGCCGCATTGGCGAACTGGTGGCGCCCGGGCAGGCGCGGTGGCGGCAGGTCCATCAGCCCGTCCTCATCCTGATAGACCATGCGGCCGTTTTCCTCGAAGGCGAGAAAATCCTGGCCGTAGACGAAGGTCGGGCAATCCAGCCGCTCGGCGGTTTCGATCAGCACTTGCAGCGCCGTCTCGCTCTCCTGCGCGCCGATGACCACCGGGCAGCCGCGCTTCATGATGCCGGCCTTTTCGGCGGCGATCAGTTCGACCCGGTCGCCGAGATAGGCTTCGTGATCCATCGACACCGGCATGATCACCGACACCGCCGGCCGGGCAACGACATTGGTGGCGTCGAAGCGGCCGCCAAGGCCGACCTCGATGATGGCGGCGGCAGCCGGATGCTCGGAAAACAGGATGAAGGTGACGGCGGTTAGGATTTCGAAGACGGTGATCTTCTGGCCGGCATTGGCCCGGGCGACGCGGGCGATGGCCTCGGCGAAGGTCTCGTCGTCGACCAGCCGGCCGCCGCCCTCGGCCGCCAGCCGGTAGCGCTCGGCCCAGTTCACCAGATGCGGCGAAGTGTGGACATGGACAAGGTGGCCGCCGGCTTCGAGCAGCGCGCGCGAAAAGGCCGCGCACGAGCCCTTACCGTTGGTGCCGGCGATATGGATGACCGGCGGCAGCCGCTCCTGCGGATTGCCGAGGCGTTCGAGCAGCCTTGTGATGCGGTCGAGCGAAAGGTCGAAGCCTTTCGGATGCAGCGCCATCAGGGCTTCGATTTCACGATCTGCGGCAAGCGTTGTCATGAGCGAATCCTACGCATGCGCGCAGGTGCACGCAATCGCGGTTTGCGGCCAGAAATGTCGCGTCAGGCTTGCGGGCGGGCTTCCGTCGGGATGACCGACGGCGGCAGGATTTCCGGCTCCAGCGGCTTTTGCTCCTGCGGCAGTTTGAGCAGGATTTTCAACAGCCGTGAAATCGTCTCGCGCAGTTCCAGCCGCGACACCACCATATCGACCATGCCGTGCTCCATCAGATATTCGGAGCGCTGGAAACCGTCCGGCAGTTTCTCCCGGATGGTCTGCTCGATGACGCGCGGGCCGGCAAAGCCGATCAGCGCGCCGGGCTCGGCAATGTGGACGTCTCCCAGCATGGCGTAGGAGGCGGTAACGCCGCCGGTGGTCGGGTTGGTCAAGACGACGATGTATGGCAGGCCGGCTTCCTTCAGCCGGTCGACGCCGATCGTGGTGCGCGGTAACTGCATCAGGGACAGAATGCCTTCCTGCATGCGCGCGCCACCGGAGGCGGCAAACAGGATCAGCGGCCGCTTGCGCTGCAAGGCGACCTCGAAACCGTGCACAATGGCGTCACCCGCGGCCATGCCGAGCGAGCCGCCCATGAAGGCGAAATCCTGCACCGTCACCACAACCGGCAGGCCTTTGACCGTGCCCAGCGCGTTGATGATGGCGTCTTCCAGGCCGGTCTTGGCCTTGGCGTCCTTCAGCCGGTCCGTGTAGCGCTTCTCGTCGCGGAACTTGAGCGGGTCCTGCATGACCTTGGGGTTCTCAAGCTGCTCGTATTTGCCGTCGTCGAGGAAGAATTTCAGCCGTTCCTTGGCCGAAATCTTCATGTGATGGCCCGATGACGGGATGACGAACTGGTTGGATTCCAGGTCCTTGTGAAACACCATCTCGCCGGTCTCGGGATCCTTGATCCAGAGATTCTCGGGCATGTCGGTGCGCCGACCGAGCATCGAATTGATCCTCGGGCGAACGTAATTGGTGATCCAGTTCATCGCTTCGGCTCCTGTCCTGACGAAGAGTTGGCTCGTGCATGTCGCCCAAAAGTGGGAACCGGTTTTGGGATAACGACTTGCACAAGGCCTAAGTAGGGAAACTATTCGGCAGCAGCAAGGCGGGCCGAACGCACGCCCTGAGACAGTCCGCTGACCAGGGTGGCGACGGCCTCGGCCGGGTCGGCGGTCTTCTCGCCCTTCGGTCCCAACACATTGGCGACCGCGTTGACGATCGCGGTGCCGACGACGACGCCATCGGCATTGGCGCCGATAATGCGCGCCTGCTCGGCGGTCTTGACGCCGAAGCCGACGCAGACCGGCAGATTGGTGTGGCCCTTGATGCGCTTGACCGCGGCGGCAACCTTGCCGGTGTCGGCCAAAGCCGAGCCGGTGATGCCGGTCATCGACACGTAATAGACGAAGCCCGACGTATTCTGCAGCACCTTGGGCAGGCGCTTGTCGTCGGTGGTCGGCGTTGCCAAGCGGATGAAGTTGATGCCGGCCTTCAGCGCCGGAATGCAGAGTTCTTCGTCCATCTCCGGTGGCAGGTCGACGACGATCAGCCCGTCAATGCCGCTGGCGATGGCGTCCTTGAGGAAGCGATCGACACCGTAGATGTAGATCGGGTTGTAGTAGCCCATCAGCACGATCGGCGTTTCATTGTCGGTGGCGCGGAAATCAGCCGCCGTCTTCAGCGTCTTGACCAGGGTCTGGCCACCTTTCAGCGCCCGCAGGCCAGCGGCCTGGATCGCCGGTCCATCGGCCATCGGATCGGAAAACGGCATGCCCATTTCAATGATGTCGGCGCCGGCCTTGGGCAGCGCCTTCATGATCGACAAAGCGGTGTCATAGTCGGGGTCGCCGCTCATGAAATAGGTGACGAGCGCCGGGCGGCCCTCGGCTTTCAGTTTTGCCATGCGGCGGTCGATGCGGGTCACCATGATCAGATCTCCATGCCCAGCATCGAGGCCACTGTGTGCACATCCTTGTCGCCGCGTCCCGACAGGTTGACGATGACGATCTGGTCCTTGTCCATATCAGGCACGATCTTCACCGCATGCGCGATGGCGTGGGCGGATTCCAGCGCCGGGATGATGCCTTCGACGCGCGTCGTCAGCTTGAAGGCTTCCAGCGCCTCGTCGTCGAGGATCGGCACATATTCGACGCGGCCGGAATCGCGCAGCCAGGAATGTTCGGGGCCGACGCCGGGATAGTCGAGGCCGGCTGAGATCGAATGGCCGTCGAGGATCTGGCCGTCGGCGTTCTGCAAGAGATAGGTGCGGTTGCCGTGCAGCACGCCGGGCGCGCCGGCATTCATCGAGGCGCAATGCTCGATGCCGTCAAGGCCGCGGCCGCCGGCTTCGATGCCGATGATGCGGACTTCTTTGTCATCCAGGAACGGATGGAACAGGCCGATGGCGTTCGAGCCGCCGCCGACAGCCGCGATGATGGTGTCGGGTAGCCGGCCTTCCTGTTCGAGGATCTGGGCGCGCGCCTCGATGCCGATCACCGACTGGAAGTCGCGCACCAGCTCCGGATAGGGATGCGGGCCGGCGGCAGTGCCGATCAGGTAATAAGTGTCCTCGACATTGGTGACCCAGTCGCGCAACGCTTCGTTCATGGCGTCCTTCAGCGTGCCGTGACCGGCGGTCACCGGCCGCACTTCGGCGCCGAGCAGCTTCATGCGGAAGACGTTGGGGCTTTGGCGGGCGACATCGGTGGCGCCCATATAAACGACGCAGGGAAAGCCGAAGCGCGCCGCGACCGTGGCCGCGGCAACGCCGTGCTGACCAGCGCCCGTCTCGGCGATGATGCGCTTCTTGCCCATGCGCTTGGCCAGCAGGATCTGGCCGAGGCAGTTGTTGATCTTGTGCGAACCGGTGTGGTTCAAATCCTCGCGCTTGAAGTAGACTTTGGCGCCGCCCCCGAGGCCCTTCGCCGAGGAAACCTCACGAAGGTGTTTTGTGAGCCCTTCGGCGAAATACAGCTTTGATGGCCGACCGGCATAATGGGTCGACAGGTCGGTCAGTTCGGCCTTGAAGTCCGGATCGTTCTTGACCTCGTTCCAGTGCCGTTCGAGGTCGAGGATCAGCGGCATCAGCGTCTCGGCCACGAAGCGGCCCCCGAAGATGCCGAACATGCCCTGTTCGTCGGGTCCCGTGCGGAAGGAATTGGGTGTCGCCGGCTTGTTCATCGCCGATCTCCTGGTCTTGGTTCTGAGCATGTCTTATCGGAAAACCGGTTCCCACTTCTCCGGAACATGCTCGGGTTCGAAAGAAGTGCCTCAGGCAGCGCGGTCGTCGCGCGCGGCCCTGACGGCCCGGAAGAACTGCTCGATCAGCGCCGGATCCTTGACGCCCGGGCCGCTTTCCACCCCCGACGAAATGTCTATCGCGGGCGGATTGGCTGATATCAGGGCGTCGCCGATATTGGCGGCGTTGAGCCCACCGGAAAGCATGTAATCGAGCCCGGCGTCAAGGCCGGCCAGGATGCGCCAGTCAAAGGCGACGCCATTGCCGCCCGGAAGTTGCGAGCCCTTTGGTGGCTTGGCATCGAACATGAAGCGATCGGCAACGCCGATGAACGGCTTTAGCCGCTCGAGATCGGCTACCTCACTGACGGAGAACACCTTCATGACAGGCAGGCCGTAGCGAGCTTTCACCTCGGCCACCCGCTCGGGCGTCTCCGTGCCGTGCAACTGCAGCATGTCGGGGCGCATCTTTGCGACGATCTCATCCAGGAACGCGTCATCGGCATCGACCGTCACGGCGACCGCCCTGGCCTTGCCGATTGCCGCCTCGCGCAGGCGGCCGGCTGCCGCAGGCTCGACATAGCGCGGGCTTTTAGCAAAGAAGATGAAGCCGACATGGCTGGCGCCGCCGGCCAGGGCCGCGGCCATTGCCTCATCGGTCTTCAATCCACAGATCTTGATATCGAGCGCCATGGCGCGGGGCTTGGCACGAAACCGGCCAAGAGTCGAGAAAAAGCATGCTGTTTGCCGGCAACGCCAAAGGCGCTACCTATTGATGGGAGAAGCAAGGCGGAGCAGACGAATGGCCGACCAGAGCATAGCCGAACTCAGGCAGAAGATCGCGCAAGCGCGCGACGTCATCGCCCATCTGATGCAAAAGGCCGCCTTCGACGGGGCGGAAGCGCACCGGGTCCTGGATTATTTCGGCAGCGATGCGTTCGAGCAGAATTTCCTGCCATGGCCGCGCCATGGCGACGAAGGGCTGCGGCCTGAAGAGCTTAATGCGGCCAATGATGATTGAGCGCGCCGCCGGCGAAGGCTAATCGAACACAATCGCCTGCAATGCCCCACCATTCCGCTTCAGCCAGTCCTTGCAGCGGTCGGTGTCGGGGCAGAGCTGCTCGCACAGTTTCCAGAATTTCGGGCCGTGGTTCATCTCCTTGAGATGCGCCACCTCATGCGCGACCAAGTAGTTTATCACCGGCGTCGGCGCCATCATGATGCGCCATGAGAAGGACAAATTGCCGTCGGAAGTGCAGGAGCCCCAGCGGCTCGACGTGTCCTTGAAGCGGATAGCCTTGGCGCGCTTGCCGATGGCCTCGGTATGCTTGACCACCAGCTTCTCGATGTCCTTCTTGGCCTCGCGCCTGAGGAAATCGGCGATGCGGCGCGGCAAATGTATGCGCTCGCCATGGACGATCAGCAGCGGACCGCGCTCGTCGCGCGACACGGTGACGGTGCCGCGTTTCGACGGTTCGTGGACGATGCGATGCGCGACGCCGCGTATCGGGATCTTGATGCCGGGGCGCACTTGCGGCCGTGTCGGTACCTTGGCCAGACGCTGCTCCAGCCAGCCCTGGTGGCGGTGAAGGAATTTCTCCACCTCGCCGCGGCGCAGGCCCGGCGGCACGGTGATGCGCAGCCCCTGGCCGCCCGAATCGATGCGCAGCGTCAGCCGCCGTGCGCGGGCGCTCTCGACGATCCTGAGCGGCAGTGTGCGGCCGGCAACGACGTGCTCTCGCTCTTCGACAGGCGAGGGTTTTGGTTTGGTCAGGTTGCGGAAAAAGCCGAAGGACATGGCTGAACGATACGCGATTCGAGGAAAACGACCAGAACAAAAAAGAAACGGCGCCGCTCGCGCGACGCCGTCCATCATGCCAAGGCCTGTCTTAGAGCGCCGCGCGTCTCTGACGCGCAAAGGACGCTGTAGCACTCTAATTCGGCGCATGAACCTTTCCGAAAATCGGTTTCGATTTTCGGGGTCATGCGCGCAGCCTCAGTCGTCAAGCAGGTTCGGGCCCTTGCGCTTGGGCGTCGCGGGCTTGGCCGTTTCGGCCGAGCCTGTCTTCGCAGGCGCTGTCGACTTGTTGCGGTTGGCCATGAAGCGGTCGAACTCGTCCTGGTCCTTGGCGCGGCGCAATTCGCGGGCGTACTCATCGAACTCGCTCAGCATCTCGTCGAGCTTGCGACGCTCTTCGGCGAGGCGTTCGAGTTCCTTCTCGCGCCAGTCGTCGAAAGCGACATTGCCGGTGCGAGCCGAACCGTGGCCCCAGCGCGCGGCCTTGTCGGAACCGCGGCGGCAGCCGGCGAAGATGCCGTCCGTGGCGCGGTTGACGTCGCGCTTGAAGCCGTCAAGCCGGTCGCCCCAGATGATGTAGGCGAGCATGGCGAAGCCAAGCGGCCAGAACACCATGAAGCCGATCACCATCAGCGCGATGGTCGCCGGCGTCCAGGCCGGGCGGATCAATGCGGATGTGTTCATTTTCTCCCATTCCTTCGGTTGGAGACAGCCAAGAGCGGCTGCGTGGATTCGAAATGGGATGAGAAAAACGGCGATTCAAGACAACGCCCGCCAAAACCGGACAACAGCCTGAAATGATTATTGCTTTTTGAGCGCTTCGAGGAAAAGCACGACCAGGCCGGCGACCAGGCCCCAGAAGGCGGCGCCAACGCCGAACAAAGTCAGCCCCGACGCGGTGACAACGAAGGTGACCGTGGCGGCCATGCGCTGGTCCTCGTCCTTGAGGGCGATCGACAGCGCGTTGGCGAGCGATCCCATCAGCGCCAGGCCGGCTACCAGAACGATCAGGCTCTGCGGCAGGACGGCGAAGATCGCCACCAGCGAGGCGCCGAAAACCGCGAAGATCAGATAGGCAAGTGCATAGAAGGGTCCGGTCTTCCAGCGCTCGGCCGGGTCGGGATGGACGTCCGGCCCGGTGCAGATCGCCGCAGAGATCGCGGCCAGATTGGTGGTCGAGCCGCCAAACGGCGCCGACAGCAGCGAGAACAGGCCGGTGACGCCGATCAGCGGGCCGGGTTCGGGGTGATAGCCGGCGGCGCGCAAGACGGCGAGACCCGACAGGTTCTGCGACGCCATGGTGACGAGGTAGAGCGGCAGCGCCAGGCCGATGACAGCTGCGGCGCTGAAATGCGGGGCAATCAGCGTCAGCGTCGACAGTTCCGGCGCCGGCAGTCCGCCGACGCGGCCTGTCAGGAATGCGGCGATGCCGCCGCCGATCAGCACCGCCAGCACCGACAGCGCCGGGTTGAACAGGCGAATGACGAAGAAGGCCGCGATCAGCGGCAGGATCAGCCAGGGGTCGACCGGAATGGTCTTGACGGCATTGAGCGCGAAGGTGACGACGATGCCCGCCAGCATGCCGGACGCGACTGACGCCGGTATCCTTGATATCAGCTGGGTCAGCGGCTTGAACAGGCCGGTGGCGATCAACATCAAGCTGGTGACGATGAAGGCGCCGACCGCATCAGCCATGGTAAACCCGCTCGATGCCGCCATCAGCGCCAGGCCCGGTGTCGACCAGGCGGTGATGATGGGTATTTTCGTGCGCCAGGACAGCCACAAGCATTCGATCGCCATCGCCACGCACACTGCCGTCACCCAGCTCGCGGTCTCGGCTTGCGTGGCGCCAACCGCCTTGGCGGCGGCAATGACGACGGCCAGCGTGCCGCCGAAGCCGACGATTGCCGCGACAAAGGCGGATATCGGGATGGAAATGCGCATTCTCGCCTACCCCGCCCGCTGAACCATGTCGCCCACCGCCCTCAGCAGCATGTCGAGATCCTGCGGCCGCGACAGGCGGTGGTCGCCGTCGGGAATGAGCGACAAGGTGACGTCGTCGGCCGGCAGCAGCGAGACCAGCTTCAGCGCATGGCTTGCCGGCACGTCGGCGTCGGCCAGACCCTGCAGGATGTGGACGGGGCAATGGGTATCGATCGGCCCGGTCATGACCCGGTTCGCCCTGCCGTCCTCGATCAGCGCGCTTGTGTAGATGTAAGGCTCGGCGGAATAGTCCGAAGGTTCTTCGAAAAAGCCTTTCTCCCGGAGGTCGCGCCTCTGTTCCTCCGTCAGAGCCGGCTCGACCAGCTCGGCGGTGAAATCCGGCGCCGGCGCGAGCAGCACCAGGCCAACCACATTGCTGTCGCCCGTCTTACGCAGCTCCTGCACCATGCGCAGCGCGATCCAGGCGCCCATCGACGAGCCGACCAGGATTTGCTTGCCCTCGGTGAAATGCCGGAAGGCGGCGAGGCTCTCGCCAAGCCATTTCGAAATGGTACCGTCGGCAAAGGCGCCGCCGGATTCGCCATGGCCGGAATAGTCGTGGCGCAGATATGCGCGGCCTTCCCTGGCCGCCCAATCCGACAGCGTCTGCGCCTTCGTGCCCAGCATGTCGGATTTGTAGCCGCCGAGCCAGACGACGCCGGGCGTTGCGCCCGAGGAATGGCGAACCGCGATATCGATGCCGTCGACATCCAGCAGGGTTAGGGCGGTCGCGGTCATGGCTGTGGATCAATCCTGGTTCTGGGGGCCTGATTGTGGGAGCCTGATTTTTACTCGCCGGTCTTTTGACACAGGCACAGGCGAGGCGGAAAGTGCTCGCGACATCCTTTGTTTGGTGCAGGCCTGCGATCAGGGTGATTTTCTGTCAGCGCTGTGCTATTGACTCCGCCCGCGCGCTCACCACATTGGCGCGTCCTGAACATTTCTAGATTGAAACCCTGAACGAAACGGCCAAGGAGACCACGACCATTCGCAGACCTTTCAAAGCAGCGGCGCCCACCAAAGATGGCCCGCGCTCCAACCGTGATATCCGGGTTCCCCGGGTCCAGCTGATCGACGCCGATGGCCAGAACCGCGGCGATATTTCCATCAACGACGCATTGCTGCTCGCCGAAGAGGCAGGGCTCGATCTGGTCGAGATCTCGCCCAATGCGGTGCCGCCTGTCGTCAAAATTCTCGATCTCGGCAAATTGAAATACGCCAACCAGAAGAAGGCGGCCGAGGCGCGCAAGAACCAGAAGGTCATCGAGATCAAGGAGATCAAGATGCGCCCGAACATCGACAGCCATGACTACGAAACCAAGATGAAGGCCGTGCGGCGCTTCTTCGAGGAAGGTGACAAGGTCAAGCTGACGCTGCGCTTCCGCGGCCGCGAGATGGCGCATATGGAACTCGGCATGCAGCTCCTGAACAAGGTGCGCGAGGAGACGGCTACCATCGCCAAGGTCGAAGCCGAGCCGAAGCTGGAAGGCCGCCAGATGATGATGGTGCTGGCCCCGCGCTAGATCAGTTCGGGCGTTGCGCTCTAAATCCGCCTGAATCCTGTCTCATGGCGTCCCGGCGATCGGCGGGACGCCGATTCTCCTGTCCAGACGCCGCGATCGCCGGCAAAGCTTCTCGACGATCGGATTCCCGACATGGCCAATGAAATCAACCCTGCGCCCATCAAGGAGCTGGGCGGCTACCAGCACATGCGCCGGATGGTGCTTGCGGTGCTGGTGGTGGTGCTGTTTGCGGCACTGCTGTTCGGCCAGTCGACCTTCCCGCCCGATACCCCGGTGCATGAAACGATCGAGATGGTCGGCGTGCTGCTGATCTTCCTTGGCGTCGTCGGCCGCTTGTGGTCGACACTCTATATCGGCGGGCGCAAATCCTCCGAAGTGGTCACCGGCGGCCCCTATTCGATCACCCGCAATCCGCTCTACGTGTTCTCGACCGTTGCCGCCGCCGGCGTCGGGGCGCAGATCGGCTCGTTCTCCGGCATCGTCCTGTTTGCGCTTTTGTGCGCCGGCGCCTTCCACATCGTCATCCTGCGCGAGGAACGGTATCTCAAGGAGGTTCTCGGCGCGCCCTATACAGCCTATCTGGCGCGGGTGCCGCGTTTCTTCCCCCAGCTGTCGCTCTACCAGGAAGGCGACACCGGCAGCTTCAAGCCGCGCCTCTTGCTGACCACCTTGCTCGACGGGCTGGTGTTTCTGGTGGCGTTGCCGGTGTTCGAGACCATCGATGGCGCCCAGCAATCGGGCATTCTGCCGGTGCTGTTTAGGCTGCCCTGATCGCGGAGAGAGCGTCGCAGCCGCTCGGGTGTTGCGCGCCAGCCCGCTTTGACGTATAGGACCGCCGTTCCAAGAAAACCGCCCGGCAGGGCATGCCGTGGCGGTTTCATTTGCTTTTCGGGCTTTGGTCCGCCCGAAGCGAACAAGAAGCGCGATTGTGCGCCACCAATACGGAGTAGCAAAATGCCCAAGATGAAGACCAAATCGGCCGCCAAGAAGCGGTTCAAGATCACAGGTACGGGTAAAGTCCTGTCGGCTGCGGCCGGCAAGCGTCACGGCATGATCAAGCGTTCCAACAAGTTCATTCGAAATGCCCGCGGCACGATGGTTCTGGCTGAACCGGATGGCAAGAAGGTCATCAAGAATTTTCTGCCGAACGGCCTCTGAGCATTCGGTTTCAGGAACAGCGTTTAAGGAGATCATGACATGGCACGCGTAAAAAGAGGCGTCACCTCGCACGCCAAGCACAAGAAGGTCCTGAAAGCCGCGAAAGGCTTCTACGGCCGCCGCAAGAACACCATTCGCATCGCCAAGCAGGCGGTCGAAAAGTCGATGCAGTATGCGTATCGCGACCGCAAGAACCGCAAGCGCTCGTTCCGCGCGCTGTGGATCCAGCGCATCAACGCCGCGACGCACGAGCATGGCCTGACCTATGGCCGCTTCATCGACGGCCTCAACAAGTCCGGTATCGAGATCGATCGCAAGATCCTGTCCGACATGGCCATCCATGAACCGCAGGCGTTCGCCGCACTCGTGGCCAAGGCCAAGGTCGCGCTCGAATATCTGAAGAACACCACCCCGAATGCTTTTGAAAGCGCTGTCGCCTAAGACCAGCGCTTCCCAGCATTCGCAATTCTGATTGGGGAACCCGCGCTGGCACGGCTGGCGCGGGTTTTTCTTATGGCTGAACTTTCAACTTGAAAGTGACTTTCACCTCAAAGTTGACTCCCAACACAGCGAGTTTGACCGTGAACGACATAGCTACCGGCTTGGATACTCTCGAAAACTCCCTGATGGCCGACGTCGCGTCGGCCGCCGATGAGGCTGCTATCGAAGCCGTGCGCGTCGCGGCTCTCGGCAAAAAGGGGTCGATCTCGGAATTGCTGAAGACACTGGGCGCGATGAGCGCCGAGGAGCGCCAGGTCAAGGGCCCCGCGATCAACGGCCTGAAGAACCGCGTCACCGAAGCGCTGACGACACGCAAGGTCGAGCTGAAGGATGTGGCGGTCACGGCGCGCCTTGCCGCCGAGACGGTCGACGTGACGCTGCCGGTGCGGCAATCGCCGGCCGAGCGCGGCCGCATCCATCCGATCAGCCAGGTCATCGACGAGATCGCGGCGATCTTCGGCGATCTCGGCTTTGCCATCGCAGAAGGTCCCGATGTCGAGAGCGACTATTACAATTTCACCGCGCTGAATTTCCCCGAAGGGCATCCGGCGCGCGAGATGCACGATACCTTCTTTTTCCAGCCGGACGAAAAGGGCGAGCGCAAGCTGTTGCGCACGCACACCTCGCCGGTACAGATCCGCACCATGGAGAAGCAGAAGCCGCCGATCCGCATCGTCATTCCCGGCAAGACCTACCGGCAGGATTCCGACGCTACCCACTCGCCGATGTTCCATCAGGTCGAGGGGCTGGTGATCGACAAATCGGCCAATGTCGCCAACATGAAGTGGGTGCTGGAAGAATTCTGCAAGGCTTTCTTCGAGGTGCCGCAGGTCAAGATGCGCTTCCGGCCGTCCTTTTTCCCGTTCACCGAGCCCAGCCTCGAGGTCGACATCCAGTGCGACCGCTCGCGGCCCGGCGAAGTGCGATTCGGCGAAGGCTCCGACTGGATGGAGATCCTCGGCTGCGGCATGGTCCACCCCAATGTGCTGCGCGCCGGCGGGCTCGATCCCGACGAATATCAGGGCTTTGCCTGGGGCATGGGCATCGACCGCATCGCCATGCTGAAATACGGCATGCCGGACCTGCGCGCCTTCTTTGACGCCGATGTGCGCTGGCTGTCGCATTACGGTTTCAGGCCGCTCGACATGCCGACGCTGTTCGGAGGTCTTTCCGCATGACGGCGCCGCACACGGGTGGCTGCCGCTGCGGCGCGGTACGGTTCGAGGCATCAGTCGAACCGCACCATATCAGCTATTGCCATTGCGGCGATTGCCGGCGCGCCAGCGGCGCGCCGGTGTCGGCCTTTGTCGGCTTCCTGACCGAGCAGGTGGCTTTCACCGGCAAGGCGCTGAAGATGTACGAGAACGGGCCGGTGACGCGCTCGTTCTGCGGCATTTGCGGCTCGCCTATCGCCTATGTCGACGAGCGGCTGGAAGACCACATCTATTTCATGCTGGGCGCCATGGACATGCCGGCCTATTTCCGGCCGACGCACCATGCCTATGTGCGCGAGCAGCTGCCCTTCGTGCATATGCCCGACGACTTGCCGCGCCATTTGAAGACAAGCGTACCCAGACCCGATGGACAAGGTCCGGGCGGGTACAGACAAAACGGAACATAGTGATGAAACTCACCCTTTCCTGGCTCAAGGATCATCTCGACACCGACGCCACGCTCGACGAGATCGTCGAGAGGCTGACCTCGATCGGCCTCGAAGTCGAGCATGTCGACGACAAGGCCGGCCTGAAGCCGTTCGTCATCGCCAAGGTGCTGACGGCGGTGCAGCATCCCGACGCCGACCGGCTGCGGGTGCTGACCGTCGACACCGGCAATGGCGCAGCCCCTGTCCAGGTGGTGTGCGGTGCGCCGAATGCCCGCGCCGGCTTGATCGGCGCCTTCGCCGCGCCCGGCGCCTATGTGCCCGGTATCGACGTGACGCTGACCGTCGGCAAGATCCGGGGCGTCGAGAGCCATGGCATGATGTGTTCCGAGCGCGAGCTGGAGCTGTCGGATGAGCACAATGGCATTATCGACCTGCCGGCCGATGCGCCTGTCGGCACCAGCTTCGCGGCTTACGCGCATCTCGACGATCCGGTGATCGAGATCAATCTGACGCCGAACCGGCCGGATGCGACCAGCATTTACGGCGTCGCCCGGGACCTGGCGGCAAGCGGGCTTGGCCGGCTCAAGACCGCGCCGGTCGAAGCGGTCCTTGGCAAAGGTGAAACGCCGGTCAAGGTGACCATCGAGGCGCCGGAGCTCTGCCCCGGTTTCGCGCTGCGCCTGGTGAAAGGCGTGAAGAACGGGCCGTCGCCGAAATGGCTGCAGCAAAGGCTGATCGCCATCGGCTTGCGCCCGATCAGCGCGCTGGTCGACATCACCAACTACGTCACCTTCGACCGTGGCCGGCCGCTGCATGTGTTCGATGCCAAGAAGGTCGCCGGCAATCTCGTCGTGCGCCGCGCACGCGACGGCGAGAAGGTGCTGGCGCTTGACGGGCGCGAATACACGCTGACGCCGCAGATGTGCGTGATCGCCGGCGACAATGGCGTCGAATCGATCGCCGGTGTCATGGGCGGCGAGCATTCCGGCTGCGACGAGAACACCACGGACGTGCTGATCGAATCCGCTCTTTGGGATCCGATCACCACGGCCCGCACCGGCCGTACGCTCGGCATCATCACCGATGCCCGTTACCGTTTCGAGCGTGGCGTCGACCCGGAATTCATTGTGCCCGGCGTCGAGCTGGCGACAAAGCTGGTGCTGGAGTTCTGCGGCGGAGAGCCGACCGAGACGGAGGTGGTCGGCTATGCCGGCTACAAGCCGAAGATCGTTTCCTTCCCGATCTCGGAAGTGAAGCGGCTGACCGGCATCGAGGTGCCGAAGGCGGAAAGCCTCGACATCCTGACCCGCCTCGGCTTCAAGCCGTCAGGCTCGGGCGACGTCGTCGATGTCGCTGTGCCGTCCTGGCGTCCTGACATCGACGGCAAGGCCGACCTGGTCGAGGAAGTGATGCGCATCCACGGCGTCGACAACATCGCGCCGCAGCCGCTCGGCGCGCATGACGCGGTCAACTCCAAGATACTGACGACGCTGCAGGTTCGCACCCGCACTGCCAAGCGCTCGCTCGCCGTGCGGGGCATGCTGGAGGTTCTCACCTGGTCGTTCATCCCGGCCAAACACGCCGAACTGTTCGGCGGCGGCCAGACGGCGCTGAAGCTCGCTAATCCGATTGCAGCCGACATGTCCGATATGCGGCCCTCGTTGTTGCCCGGCCTGATCGTCGCCGCGCAGCGCAATGCCGACAAGGGCATCGGCGATGTCGCGCTGTTCGAGGTCTCCGGTACCTATGAGGGCGACGGCCCCGACCAGCAGCGGCGCGTTGCCGCCGGTGTGCGCCGCGGCACCGCCAAGCTCGACGGTTCCGGCCGCAGTTGGGCCGGCAATTCCGGTCCGGTCGGCGTGTTCGACGCCAAAGCCGACGCGATTGCAGCGCTGGAAGCCTGCGGCGCGCCGGTCGACAGGCTGCAGATCGAGCCAGGCGGTCCGGCCTGGTATCATCCCGGCCGCTCCGGCACGATCAAGCTCGGCCCGAAGACAGTGCTCGGCACCTTCGGCGAGTTCCACCCGAAGACGCTGGAGGGGTTGGACGTTTCCGGACCGATCTGCGGTTTCGAGGTCTATATCGACGCCGTGCCCGAGCCGAAGGCCAAGCCGACGAAAACCAAGCCAAAGCTGGAGCTGTCCGCCTTCCAGGCGGTGAAGCGCGACTTTGCTTTCGTCGTCGACAAGACGGTGGAGGCCGGCGCGCTGGTGCGCGCGGCGCTCGCCGCCGACAAGAAGCTGGTCACCGGCGTTTCGGTGTTCGATGTGTTCGAGGGGGCATCTCTCGGGACCGCCAAGAAGTCGATTGCCATCGAAGTATCTATCCAGCCGGTTGAAAAGACGCTCACCGACGAGGATTTCGAGGCGCTGGCCAAGCGCATCGTCGACAATGTTGGCAAGCAAACGGGCGGCATGCTGAGAACGTAGAGCGGCTAACGCCGCCCTACGTATTTCGACTTCACGCAATTCTTAGGGAAAGCGCGTCTTAGGGAAAGCGCGGCGCGCTTTCCCAGTAAAACCGCTACACACTTTTCCTGGAATTGCTTCTGAGGATTGCCGGCAGTTGCGAATCGCTCTCCAAAGGGCGATGGACCATCTGCGCTATTCCGGTCTGCCGTTCGAAGCCCAGCGCGAAGCGTTTCTCGCCATGGTGTTGGCGGATGCGCTCGTCAGCGACGCGCTGGAGCGGGCCCGCACGCTGGCGTTGCCGGACTGGCTGGTGGTGTTGGCGCGCTCTACAACAGCGTCTGGAACCACCTGACCGGCAAGGCGCCGGGCTACGGCATCAAGGATGTCGATCTCTTCTACTTCGATGACAGCGACCTGTCCTACGAGGCCGAGGACGCGGTCATCCGTCGAGCCGCGCAGCATTTCGAGGGGCTGGCTCTGCCGGCCGAGGTGCGCAACCAGGCACGGGTGCATCTGTGGTATCCGCAGAAATTCGGCCAGCCCTGCCCGCGCTATACGAGTTCCAGCGAGTCGGTGAGCTATTTTGCTTCGAAGACGCATGCGGTCGGGGTGCGATACGATGCCGATGGGCAGCTTGAGGTCGTGGCGCCGTTCGGGCTGGATGACCTCTTCGCGTTTCGCATCACGCCCAACCGGCTGATGGATAACAGGCGCACGCATGAGGCCAAGGGGGCGAGGGCGAAGGCGTGCTGGCCGGAGATTACGGTGGTGCCGTGGTGAGACTTACCCTCCCCGTTGTGGGGAGGGTCGGCTCGCTGTCGCAGCGAGGCGGAGACAGAGAGACGGGGTGGGGGTGCGCCTCACGAGGACCCCCCCCCCCCGCCCCGGGGGGTCGGCGGGCGGCCCCCCCGCGCGGGGGGGGGGGGGCCGCGCCTCACGAGGACCCCCACCCCGATCCGCTTCGCGGATCGACCCTCCCCACAAGGGGGAGGGTAAAGGCACTCACCCATTCACCAGCGCCAACAGCTCCTCCGTATAACGCTTGCCAACCACCTTGTCCGGCGACAGCGCATCGCCGATCGCCGCGACCTCAGCCGCGCTCAGCTCGATCCCGACCGCCGCCGTGTTCTGCTCGAGATGGCGTATCTTTCTTGCGCCGGGGATCGGCACGATGAAGTCGCCCTGGTGCAGCACCCAGGCCAGCGCCAGCTGGGCCGAGGTGACGCCTTTTTCCACCGCCAGCTTTTCCAGCGTCGCAACGACCTTGGCGTTTGCCGCCATGGCGTCGGCCTGGAAACGCGGCAAGGTGCGGCGCCAATCGTCGTCGCTGAGGGCCTCGGGCTTGGCGATGGTGCCGGTGAGCAGGCCGCGACCGAGCGGGCTGTAGGGGACGAAGCCGATGCCGAGTTCGCGGCAGACATCGAACACTTCGTCTTCGGGGTCGCGGCTCCAAAGCGAGTACTCACTCTGCACGGCAGCGATCGGATGCACGGCGTGCGCCCGGCGGATGGTGGTGGCACTGACCTCCGACAGGCCCAGCGCCCGCACCTTGCCGTCGCGCACCAGTTCCGCCATGGCGCCGACCGTGTCCTCGATCGGCACGCCGGGATCGACGCGGTGCTGGTAGTAGAGGTCGATGACATCGGTATCGAGCCGTTTCAGCGAGGCTTCCGCCACCGCCTTGACGTGCTCCGGGCGGCTGTCGACGCCGACCATGCGTTCGAGGCCTGAGCCTTCCTCGGAGATCTTGAAGCCGAATTTGGTGGCGATCGTCACCTTGTCGCGCACCGGCTTCAACGCCTTGCCGAGAAGGATCTCGTTCTCAAAGGGACCATAGACTTCGGCGGTATCGAAAAACGTCACGCCGATCTCGACAGCGCGGCGCAGCGTGGCGATTGCGTCAACCTCTGCCTGACCGCCATAGGCGAAGCTCATGCCCATGCAGCCGAGGCCGACGGGGAAGACTTCGAGTTCAGTACCAAGTTTGCGGGTTTTCATGGCGCGTCTCCTTGTTGCGATGAAAGGGAGATAGCGCCTGGCTTTACGTTCGATAATCGGCTGTCATTCGCACGGGCTGTTCTATAAAATAGAGCAATGAACCGAGCGCATCTTTCTCAACTGGCTGTACTGGCAACAGTCGCCCAATGCGGCAGTTTTCGTGGCGCGGCGCGCGAACTGGCCATCGCGCCCTCGGCAGTGAGCCATGCCGTGTCCAGCCTGGAGGCGCGGCTCGGCGTGCGGCTTTTGGCGCGCAGCACCCGCAGCGTAGCGCCAACGGAAGAGGGCGCGCAGTTGCTCGAACGGCTGCGGCCGGCGCTGTCCGAGATCGATCTGGCGCTGGAAACGGCGATTGAGGCGCGCGACCGGCCGGCCGGCAACCTGCGGCTGACCGTGCCGCGCACCGCGGCCCACCTGGCATTGACGCCCAGGCTCGGCGGCTTTGCCGGGGCCTATCCTGACATCGTGCTGGAAATCGTCATCGAGGATCGCTTCACCGACGTCGTCGAAGGCGGCTTCGATGCCGGCGTGCGGCTCGGTGAGAGCCTGCAGCGCGACATGATCGCGGTGCGCATCGGACCGGACCTTCGCGGCGCCGTGGTCGGCGCGCCATCCTATTTCGCGACCATGCCAAGACCCCGTCATCCGCGCGATCTTGCCGACCACCGCTGCATCCGCTTCCGTTTTTCCAGCGGCATTCTTTACCGCTGGGAATTCGAGAAGGATGGCGAAGAGATCGAGATCGCGGCGCAAGGGCCGCTGATCCTCGACGAAGACCATCTGATCGCCCAGGCAGCGGTCGACGGCGCAGGGCTCGCCTTCGTCTTCGACGATTATGTGCGCGCGCCGCTCGCCGACGGTCGCTTGATCCGCGTGCTGGAAGACTGGTGTCCGCCCTTCGACGGTTTCTTCGTCTACTACCCCAGCCGCCGCCAGATGCGCCCGGCGCTGCGGGCGTTTGTGGATTTCTTCAAGGTCGGTGCTTAGCCACCTCCCCCTGGTGGGGAGGGTCGATCCGCGTAGCGGATCGGGGTGGGAGTCTTCGTAGGGCGCTACCCCCCCACCCCGTCGCTTCGCGCCGACCCTCCCCACAAGGGGGAGGGTGGAAGAAAGCCCAGCTGCCATTCGTTCACCAGCCATGCCGGCATTCATCACCAACAACTCAACCCGCTACGGCTGGGCGGCGATCGTCCTCCACTGGCTGATCGGCATCCTGTTCATCGGCCAGTTCATGCTCGGCTTCATCATGGTGCGGTTGACCAGCCAGCGCACCGCCTTCGAGCTGATCCAGCTGCACAAATCCTTCGGCTTCCTGCTGCTCGGCCTCCTCATCCTGCGCATTGCCTGGCGGCTCGGCAATGCGGCCCCGGCCTTGCCGGCCTCGGTCGGAGGCCTGGAGCGTCGGACGGCGCCGCTGGCGCATCTGGCACTTTATGGCTTCCAGCTCGCGCTGCCGCTGTCCGGCTGGGCACTGGTTTCGGTGTCGATGCTGGAGATCCCCAGCATGCCGTTCAACCTTTTCGTGATGCCGAACCTGCCGCTCGGCGTGTCCGATGCGGCGGAAAACTTCTGGGCGGTAGCACACTGGTATCTCGCCTATGCCGGCATTGCCTTGGTTGCGCTGCATGCGCTGGCGGCGCTGCGGCATCATTTCTGGCTGCGCGACGGCGTGCTCACGCGCATGATCACGCCTTCGTCAGATCAGGACATGGAATAGCGCGCGCCGCGCATTCGTTCATTGGAGTGAGGGCGCAACACTTCGCCTGCCCCAGAAGGACAAAACCCATGTATGCGCGCATCTTCGGATTGGCGGCTGTTGCCGCTTGCCTTGCCATGCCTGTCTCCGCCGCTGTGGACCTCGGCGACGCTGCCGGCAGCTACACGGTCAACCCGGCCAGCTCCAGCATTCGCTTCTCCATCGGCAAGGTCGGTGGCGGCGGCCTCGACGGCGCCTTTGGCCGCTTCAAGGGCTCTATCCGCATCGACAACAGCGATGTCGGCCGTTCCGCGGTCAACTTCACCATCTATCCCGAAAGCGTCGGCACCGGCCAGGGCCGCATCGACGCCTTCCTGCGCTCCGATGCGGTGTTCGACGTGGCCAACAGCCCCGAAATCCAGTTCCGCTCGACCAGCGTAACCCGAACCAGCGACACCATGGCGCTGGTCAGCGGCCGGCTGACGGCGCGCGGCAAGACGTTTGCGGAAAAGTTCACTGCCGAGCTCGGCGGGCTGAAGGGCGGCGTCATTAAATTCCACGTCACCGGCAAGGTGCTGCGCTCCCGGTACGGCATGGATGTCGGCACGCCGATCTATTCGAATATCGTCAATTTCGACATGACGCTGACGGGCAAGCGAGGCTAGCAGGACCAGCGATCCGCATTGGCTTTTCCCGCAATTTCGGGCAAACCTCTTCGCCTGTAAATCGATAGGAGAAGCCTGATGTTCCGATGGGGTGTTTTGTCGACGGCCAAGATCGGCCGCGAGCAATTGTTGCCGGCAATCGTCGAGGCCGAGAATGGCGTTTTGTCCGCGATCGCCAGCCGCGACCTGTCGAAGGCCGAGGCCCTGGGCGAGCGGTTCGGCGCCAGGCATGCCTTTGGTTCGTATGAGGAGCTGCTCGCTTCGAAAGACGTCGACGGCGTCTACATCCCGCTGCCGACCTCGCAGCATGTCGAATGGACGGCCAAGGCCATCGAAGCGGGAAAACATGTGCTGGTGGAGAAGCCGCTGGCGCTCGACGCCAAGGACATCGCGCCGCTGATCAAGCTGCGCGACAGCAAGAAGGTGCTGGTCTGCGAGGCCTTCATGGTCATCTACCACCCGCAATGGATCAAGGTGCGCGATCTCATCGCCGATGGCGCCATCGGCCGGCTGCGCCATGTGCAGGGCGCCTTCTCCTATTACAATGTCGATCCCACCAACATGCGCAACCAGCTCGATCTCGGCGGCGGCGCGCTGCCTGATATCGGCGTCTATCCGACGGTGTCGACGCGGTTTTCGAGCGGCAAGGAGCCGCTGCGCGTGCAGGCGACGATCGAGCGCGACAAGAAATTCGGCACCGACATCTATTCCTCGATCCGCGCCGATTTCGGCGATTTCGAACTGTCCTTCTATCTGTCGACGCAGATGGCGGCGCGGCAGGTGATGGTGTTCCACGGCGAGAAGGGTTTCATCGAGGTGTTCTCGCCGTTCAATGCCGGGCTCTACGACCATCACCGCATCGAATTGCACAACCAGAACCACACCGAGGCGCAGGTGTTCCGCTTTCCCGGCACGCAACAGTACCGGCGCGAGGTCGAGACGTTTGCCAGGGCGGCACAGGGCGGCAAGGAGCGTATCTTCACGCTGGAGGAGTCCGTACTCAACCAGAAGGTCATCGACGCCATCTTCCGCGCCGGTGCCAAGGAAGGCTGGGAGGCCGTCTGATACACCAATCTTAGCCGGTAATTTCATGGGAGAAGGGCGTCCGCATTGTGCATGCGGACGCTCCTTTCCTATTGGACTGACGATCTCACGCGCCTCTGAGCGTCAGGTGCAAGGTCTCGGCGAAGCGATCGGGATAGGGCGCAAAGCCCATATGGTCGCCGGGGAAGGCGGCGCGCTTGCTGCCGAGCCTGTCGGCCAGCGCCTTGCCCATGCCGTCGATCGGCTGGCCGATGGACTCTTCGCCGATGCCGACCACGACCGGGCGGCCGCGCAGCGCCTCGATATCAGGACGGTAGAGCGACAGCGGCATGACGCCATGCGCCAGCCAGTATTCGAAATTGCCGCTGACCCTGGCAAAGGTCTCGGCCTCCTCGGGCGACGGTTCGAACGAAGGCGGTCCGTCCTGCGGCCCGGCTTCATCCTGACCCGGCCCTTCCGACAGGCTGTTCTCGCTGAAGAATTTCTGCATCGCCGCCTCGACACCCTGGCTGCGATAGGTGTCGTGCAGGTCGCGCATGCCGGCCAGTGACGGCGACGGGTCGTCGAGCAGCATCATGCTGGGCGGCTCATGCGCCACCAGTGCACGAACCCGGCCGGGATGGCGGGCGGCGAGGTTGAGCCCGATCTGGGCGCCGCCGCTGGTGCCGAACACATAGGCCGGTCCGGCGCCAAGCGCCTCGATCAATCGCGCGGCATCGTCGCCATGGACATCGAGGTCCTGCTCTTGCGGCTCTCCGTCGAAGGTGCTGCGCGAATTGCCGCGCGGATCATAGGCGACCACCGTGTAGCGGTCGGCGAGGTAGCCCGCGACATCGGCGAAGACGCCGGCGTCCTGCGGTCCGCCGGGGATTATCAACAGTACGGGGCCGGAACCGCGCATCTCATAATAGAGGCTGGCGCCCGGTACTTTCAGCGTCGACGTTTGGGGGGTCATGTCCATCTCTCCTGTTGTTCTCATGTCAAAGTTCGGCTTTGCGCCGGGTCCGATCATTTGCCGGCGACAACCATGCGGTTGCCCTCGCTGTCGCGGAATTCGGCGACCGTGCGGCCCGGCTGCCAAGGCGCTTCCTGCGGCTCGGTGATGATTTCGACGCCGCGCGCCTTCAGGCCCGCGACCGTTGCCTCGACATCGCCATCAACGAGCACCAACACGGGCTCAGTGCCCGGCGTGTCATCGGGGCGTTTGACGAAATGCAAATTGGTGACGGCGCCGGGAAATGTCAGCTCGATCCAGCGCCAGCCGCTGTCGCCCATCAGCTGGTCCTCCGCCACCTGGCAAGCAAGATGGCCGGTGTAGAAGGCCTTGGCGCGGTCCTGGTCGAACACCGGCAATTCGGCAAACTGGATGTGCATGATGGATCTCTCCTGCTCCTCGATGGCTGCCGCGCAACCGTCCACGGGAAAGACGATCCGGATGATCGAAAAGATTCGCCGGGCGACGAATCTTTTCGAGGTCGCGAAACGTCTTCTCCGTGCAGAGTTGAAAAAACAGGAGACGACAATGGGCTACAATCTCATCCGCTACGGCGTGAAGGACGAAAGCATCGCCGAGAACCGTATGCTGGTTGCACAGGTGTTCGAGGCACTCGACGACACGAAGCCGCAATCCGTGCGCTACCTCGTCCTGGAACTGGAGAATGGCGAGTTCATCCATCTTGTCAGCCAGGATGGCGACGGCCTGACGGGGCTCACAGCCTTCAAGGCCTTCAGCGCCGATCATGCCGGACGCCGCTCGACGCCGCTTGCCAGATCGCCGGCAAAGATCGTCGGCAATTATCGTATGCTGGCCGGCGAGGTCGTGCCGGCTTGAATGCAAAGACCGGCATTTTGGGAACGGACAGGATGAACACAGCAAAACTCGACCGCGTTGCCCTGGAGGCGATGCTCGGCTCCTTGCGACCGAAGCTGCACCGCTACTGCGCCCGCATGGCCGGCTCGGTGATCGATGGCGAGGACATCGTCCAGGAGACACTGATCAAGGCACTGCAGGCCATCGACGGCGACGCCGCGGTCGAGCGTCCGGAGCAATGGCTGTTCCGCATAGCCCACAATGCCGCGCAGGATCATCTGCGCCGGCGCCAGCGGGAGCAGGCGCGCATGAGCGAGACCGACATGACGACGATCGAAGACCCCTCCGCCAGCGCCGATGCGAGGCTCGCCACCGCCGCCAGCCTGCGAAGCTTCATGCAGCTGGCAACAGTGCAGCGCAGCGCCGTGATCCTTGTCGACGTGCTTGGCCTCAGCCTGCACGAAACCTGCGAAGTGTCCGGCGCGACCCTGGCTGCGACCAAGGCAGCGCTCCATCGCGGGCGGTCGCAGCTGCGCCTGCTGGCGTCACAGGACGAGCAGGCGCCTGCCCCAAAGCTCGACGCCGACGACGAGCGGCGCCTGCGCCGCTATGTCGACCTGTTCAACGCGCGCGACTTCGACGCCGTGCGCGCGTTGATCACCGAGGACATCCAGCTTGAAGTCGTCAATCGCACCCGCATGCGCGGCAAGGCGCAGGTTTCCAACTATTTCGGCAATTACGACCGTGTCCAGGATTGGGCGCTGTCGCTCGGCTTCGTCGACGGCAGGCCGGCCATCCTGATCCGCAGCCCGCAAGCGGGAGATGACGCCGTGCGCGGCTTCATGCTGGTCGACTGGCAGGATGGAAAGGTCAGCCATATCCGCGATTTCCGCTACGCGCCCTATTGCCTTGCCGATGCGGACATCCGCTTCATCGACGAGTAAGCATCGGCCAGAGAGCGCGGGCTTCGCGCCTCAGGCGAAGCTTTGCAAATTGGCGTCCTGCAGCTTGGAGCCGGCGAGCAAGGCCTCGAGCACCTGCTTCTTGAGCGACAGGCACTGCGAGCGGGCAAGCTTTGCGATGGCCGAGACTTCGGCCAGCTCGCAGGCAAGCACCAACTCCTTCTGCTGGCCGATGATCGCTTGCGTGAAGTCGCGCGATTTGAAGCCGAGATGGAGGACACGCTCCGACTGGTCGAGCGTTTGGTCGAGCAGGCGAACCAGCCGCAGATTGCCGGAGAGTTCAGCCAGGGCCAGGCGAAAGGCGCGGTCGGCCGCTAGAAAGGCGACATGGCTGCGCAGCGTCTCCGGCTTCAGCACCTTCTGCGCCGCCAGCCTGATGTCGTCGAGCCCGCGTTCGGTGAGGTTTGCCGCGGCCACCCGGAACACTTCCGGTTCGATCAGGCTGCGGAGGTCGAAGATCTCGTTGACGTCGCGCAGGCTAAGCGGTGCGATGACATAGCCGCGGCGCGGCTCGCTCTTGATCAGCCCTTCCTGCGTCAGGCGGGCCAAAGCCGAGCGGATCGTCGCCTTCCTGATCTGGTAGCGGTCGCCGATCTGCTTTTCGGTCAGGCTTTCGCCGGGTTGCAGGACGCAGGCGACGATGTCGCTCTTCAGCTGCTCATAAGCTTCCTCGCTGCGCAATATGTCGGCGGTCGACGGCGCCTTGACGGCGGACGGTGACACTGATTTCGGAAGAGCCATATCTGCCTGCCCGTTTGGTCTGCCCGCGTGGTCTGCCCGCGTAGTCTGCTTGCCCGTTTCGACCATCCGGTTGACGGGTCTGCCGGCATTCGCTAGCCTGAGCATCTCAGTTGTATTGGTTGAGCTTCCCAATGGAGATGACGACAAATGCCTCTTGCCGCCAACTCGCCTCTTTACGCCGTAACCGCCGATATCGTCAACGCAGCCAAAGGTGCTCATGCCTTCGAACGGGTCAAGGCGGTGCTGCGCGAACACACCGATCGCTTCCATGCATCAGGCGTGCTCGCGCATGAGGAAGACGACGATGAGGTGCTGCTGCATGCCAGCCCTGACTTGACCATCTACCACATCACGCTTTCGCCCGGCCTGCAGTACCCGCCGCACAACCATCTGATGGATGCGCTGATCGGCATCTACAAGGGCAGCGAGACCAACTTCATCTATCCCGTCGACGGCAGCGAGATCGATGCGCCGGAACGCCACGACGTCGCGGCGCCCGCGGTGGTGCACATGACCCCTGATACTGTGCACGCGGTGGCCAACACCGGCATCGCCCGCTCAGGCGCGCTGCATGTCTATCTCGGCAATCTGACCGAGACCCACCGCCACATGTGGAGCCCGGGCAGCACCCACGCCGAGCCGTTTGACAATGAGCGGTATCTGGCTGGAGCGAGGCCTATTGGGCCCTGATCCGGGAAAGGCGGAAGAAAAGTGAGCGTGCTGCGCGGCGGCGTGAATGAGCATTCAGCGTCGCTGCGCCCAGATAACGGTCGCCGCGTACTCTCCCGTTTCAAGAACATCGCAGCGCGTTTATAGCGCAGTCAGGCTGACGACTGGGGTAATAAATGAAGAAGCCCGGAATAGGCGGCGTCCAGTTCTCCAGCACTCGGATGAGGCGGTGCTCGGCAACGTGTTCCGCGACCTGCTCTTCATATGCGAGCCCAAGACCGGCTAGCGGATCGCAGGAAATCGCAGATTCGGCAGAAATGGCGCGCCCGAAGAGATTCGAACTCCTGACCCCCAGATTCGTAGTCTGGTGCTCTATCCAGCTGAGCTACGGGCGCGCAACAGGCCATGCTTTACATAGCCCCGCTAACCGATCCTGACGACCGGCCGCGACAAGACGTGTTCCCTAGCGACTGAATTTCCGAAAAGCAAGCCAATCCGGCAAAAGTTTTGTCGCAGCTGCTTTCGACGGTGCCGATCAAGGTGTGCTGAGATTCAGCTAAGTCCGACTTCGGCTGAATATCAAATACAGCTCAGGCCGGGCGGCGCAGGCCGCTGCGGGCCTGGTCGAGGCGGACCGGCTGGTCGGGGATGGTGACGGCGAAGGTGGTGCGTCCGCCGATCGATTCGACCAGCTCCACCGTGCCGCCATGGGCGCGGATCAGTTCATGCGCGATGGCCAGGCCAAGGCCGGTGCCGCCGCTGCGGGCCGAGCCGCGAAACGCCGCGAACAGGTTTTCTCGCGCCTTCGCCGGCAGGCCGGGACCGGTGTCGGTGACAATGATGCGGCTTACGCTGCCTATGCGCTCGGCCGATACGGCGAGCCGGCGCACCAGCGCGCTCTCGGCGTCGGCCGCCATCGCCTGGACCGCGTTGCGACACAGATTGGTGAGCACGCGAAACAGCTGGTCGGAATCGGCATCGACCTCGAAGGCGAGCTCGACGGCATTGACGAATTCGATGCCGTCCTCGATGTCGAGCAGGCCGTGGACGTCGTCGACCAGCTGGCGCAGCCGCAAGCGGCGGCGTGAGGGCGCCGGCTCCTGCGTGCGGCCATAGTGGAGCACGCCTTCGGAATAGGAGACGGCGCGGTCGAGCGCGCGCAACAGCTTTGGCGCGAAGGCCTGCACGGTCGGGTCCTTGACCAGGCGCAGGCGGTCCGACATCAGCTGCGCCGAGGCCAGGATGTTGCGCATGTCGTGGTTGATCTTGGAGACGGCGAGGCCAAGGTCGGCAAGGTGCTTCTGCTCCGACAGCATCTTTTGCAGCCGTTCCTGCATCTGCGACAGTTCGCGCTCGGCAACGCCGATCTCGTCGGCGCGGGCGGCCGGGTGGATGATGCGCCCTGGATCGTCGGGCGCCTCGGAGAAGGACAGCATCGAGCGCGTCATGGTGCGGATCGGGCCGATCATGATCAGGTCGATCGCGGCATAGACCAGCATTGCGGTGAACAGCGAGATCAGCAGCGAGACGAAGGCGACGTTGCGCGAATAGCGCAGCATGGCGTTGCGCAGGGAATAGTCGGGCATGATCAGCTCGAATTCCTTGTCGCTGTCGCCGACCGGGCCGAACACCCGCAGCATGCGCTTGCCGCCGAAGAACAGCGTATCCAGCGCCCCGGTCATGCCCTTGATCATGCCGACATTGGCGATGTCGATATGCTCGTCGACCTGCGGCGGCATCTCGGCCACCACCAGCAGGCGCGATACGCCGCCGTCGCGCACCGCGATCGCCTTGGCGCCGATTGCCATCAGCACGTCGTTCTGGGCGGCGCGGGAGAGCGAATTGGGCTCGCCCTGCACCAGCACGATCGACACCGCGGCAGCGGTGCTTAGCCGCTCCTTCAGCCAGGCCAGGCGGTAGCTGGCGATCCAGGGCAGGAAAATGAGGACTTCGGCCAGGAGCACGAAGACAATGGTGAGCAAGAGCAGCTTGGTCGACAGGCCGCGCGCCAAGGGCACTGAACGATTGGGCACCGAACGGCTCGCAACCGGGCGAACGGTCGCCGGGCTGGCATCGGCTGTCGCCGGGCCGCTCCCTTCATCCGCTGATGCAACTTCGCTCATTAAGGCCTGTATTCACAAACGCTTGATCGGTTGAGATTAGGCGATTGCGGCTTTTTTGCCAATTTCATCCTTCGTTGGACGATGGTACCAGCAATAAAGATAGCCTCGAACTGGGTGTTCGCGCCGCGACGAACGGGGTGTCGCGTCGTGACGAACTGGCAGTTCGCACTGCGACGAACTGGCGTTCGCGCTGCGACGAACTCATAGTTCGCGCTGGATTGACTCCCAAAACCCTTCTTTCTATAAGCCGCTCACGCTCGGGCCATTCGTCCCGGCGCGGTTTCGATCGCGCCAATGCCGGCCCGGCAAAGCTCCTGTTACACAGTGACAGAATCAAGAAGGGCCGCACCCCGCGGTATTAAAACAAATGAAGCGTACCTACCAACCGTCCAAACTCGTCCGCAAACGCCGGCACGGTTTCCGTGCTCGCATGGCCACCAAGGGTGGTCGCGGCGTCGTCGCAGCTCGCCGCAACCGCGGCCGCAAGCGGCTCAGCGCCTGAACGGAAGACGAGATCGTTGCCCGCAACCGGCAAGCCAGTGGGACCAAACCCCAAGCGGCTTCTGAAACGTGCGGAATTCCTGGCCGTCCGCCGCGGTGAAAAGCGGCGCGGGCGGCTTTTTCTCGTCGAAGTTCTCGACCGCAATGACGGCCTGCCGCCGCGCGTCGGCTTCACCGTCACCAAGAAGGTCGGCAATGCGGTTGTCCGCAACCGCGTCAGGCGGCGGCTGAAAGAAGCCGTGCGCACCCATGCCGCAAGTGACATGGCGCCCGGCAATGACTATGTCATCGTCGGGCGTGAAGACGTGCTCACCATTCCGTTCGGCCAGTTGAAGGCCGAACTCTCCCGCCGTCTCAGCGGAACACGATAGGCCAAGGGCTTTCGATGGAAAACAACCGGAACTTCTACATCACCATCGTCTTGTCGGTGCTGATCCTCGGGCTGTGGCAATATTTCTATGTGCTGCCGCGCAGCGAACAGCAGCGCGAGGCGGCCCGCATCGAAGAGCAGCGGGCGGCGGAGCAGAAGAAGGCGGCCGAGGCCGCCAACCCCGGCGGCACGCCGGCGCCCGCAGCGCCCGGCGCCATTCCAAACGCGCCCGGCACCTATGTCACGACGCCGGAAGGCCGCGCGCAGGAAGTGGCCAAGACGGCCCGCGTCAACATCGACACGCCGAGTCTGTCGGGCTCGATCAACCTCACCGGCGCCCGCCTCGACGACCTAAAGCTCAAGCACTACACCGAGACGGTCGACAAGACATCGCCGCAGATCCAGCTGCTCAATCCGCAGGCGCTGCCCACCGGCTATTATGCCGAGATCGGCTTTGTCGGCAGCGACACGACCGGCACGGTGCCGGGCCCGGAAACGGTCTGGAGCGTCGACGGCAATGCGACGCTGACGCCGGCGACGCCAGTGACGCTGACCTTCACCAACGACAAGGGCCTGACCTTCAAGCGCACGATCTCCGTCGACGGCGACTACATGTTCACCGTTTCCGATGCGGTGCAGAATTCAGGCTCGACCCCCGTCACGCTGTCCAATTACGGCCGCGTCATCCGTTTCGACAAGCCGGCCGTCGCCAGCTCCTATGTGCTGCATGAAGGCCTGATCGGCGTCACGGGAACCGAAGGCCTGCAGGAGCACAAATACGCCGACATCGAGAAGAACAAGCTCTATACGCCGAGCAAATCGACCGATGGCTGGCTTGGCATCACCGACAAATATTGGGCGGTTACCCTGGTGCCGACCGAGAAGCAGCCGTTCCAGCCGCACTATGCCTATTACGACAATGGCCGCCCGCGCTACCAGTCGGACTTCCTCACCGACCCGATCACCATTGCCGCCGGGCAGTCGGCGACGGTCGAGACCGAGATCTTCGCCGGCGCCAAGGAAGTCAACAAGATCAACGCCTACGCCCAGGACCGCCAGATCAGGCTGTTCGACCGGCTGATCGATTGGGGATGGTTCATCTGGATCACCAAGCCGATGTTCTACCTGATCGACACGCTGTACAAATTCTTCGGCAATTTCGGTCTGGCCATCCTTGCCACCACCGTCGTCGTCAAAACCCTCTTCTTCCCGCTCGCCAACAAATCCTATGCGTCGATGGCGAACATGAAGAAGGTGCAGCCCAAGATGCTCGAGATCCGCGAGAAATACGCGGACGACAAGATGAAGCAGCAACAGGCGATGATGGAGCTGTACAAGACCGAGAAGATCAATCCGCTCGCCGGCTGCTGGCCGGTGGCGCTGCAGATCCCGGTGTTCTTCTCGCTCTACAAAGTGCTCTACATCACCATCGAGATGCGGCACGCGCCGTTCTTCGGCTGGGTCCAGGATCTGGCCGCGCCCGATCCGACCTCGGTCTTCAACCTGTTCGGCCTGCTGCCCTTCGCGCCACCGGCCTTCCTGCCGCATATGGGCGCCTGGGCGGTGGTGATGGGCATCACCATGTTCCTGCAGATGCGCATGAACCCGACCCCGCCGGATCCGACGCAGGCGCAGATCTTTACCTGGATGCCGGTGATCTTCACCTTCATGATGGGCAGCTTCCCGGCCGGCCTCGTCATCTACTGGGCCTGGAACAACACGCTGTCGATCCTGCAGCAGGGCGTGATCATGAAGCGCCAGGGCGCCAAGATCGAATTGTGGGACAATCTGACGGCATTGTTCCGAAAGAAACCCTCGCCGGCTGAATAGAAGGTGCTATTCCGGCAATCAAAGCCCCCGCTCGTCCGGGGTTTTTTTGCACGAGGGGCGCATCACGTTCCCGTGAGGCGCGAAACTTGCGGCGTGCAACCGGCGTGGCTGCTGCTTGTACCGCCAAGGCCGGTCAACACCGATCAGCTCTAATCCGAAGACCGCTGTTTTTGATCCGTGACCCCGTCATGTCCACCGCGGGGATGCGGCGCGTGGAATGGGCATTCGCCTTTAAGAGTTTGTTATCATTATCATTTTTTACTCTGCACCGAAACTTTCCCGCAATTGCCGCGTAACTCTTCCCGACAATCGAATCAACAATTGTCGCACCAGAAGGGTTCTCCAATGGCAAAGTCCATCCTCAAGGCATTATGCTTTTCCGCCGGCCTGGCTCTATCGGGCCTTGCAGCGACGACGGCCTATACGCTCGCCAATCCCGCCGTTGGCGGCGCTGCGATGCTGACCTCCAAGAACATCGTCGAGAACGCCCTCAACTCGCCGATCCACAAGACGCTGGTTGCCGCCGTCAAGGCCGCCGGCCTGGTCGACACGCTGGAAAGCGCGGGACCTTTCACGGTGTTTGCGCCGACCGATTCCGCCTTCAAGAAACTGCCGGCCGGCACCGTCGCCACGCTGGTGAAGCCCGAAAACAAGGACAAGCTGACCAAGATCCTGACCGCCCATGTCGTGGCCGGCAAGATCTCGGCCAAGGATATGATGACCAAGGCCAAGGCGATGGGTGGCAAGTATGAAATGAAGACCGTCAGCGGCGACACGCTGATCGCCGAGGTCAAGGGCGGCTCGCTCTACATCGTCGACGAGTCCGGCGGCGCCGCCAAGGTGACGGTCGCCGACGTCAACCAGTCGAACGGCGTCATCCACGTCGTCAACAAGGTGCTGTTGCCGAAGTAACGGCTTTACGCAACCGGGAATGACGGCGGGCTGCGATGGGCTTTCTCGGTCTGCCTTCCCCACCTCACGAGGAGGTGCCATTCTTTTGAAGCCGCCTTCGACACCACCGGGGTCCTGCTTGTCCTTCGCAGGGCCCCGTTTTTTTGGGTTTCAGGGCGCCTTAGCCGACGGCGGCGGTCGACCTGATCGTGATCTGCCGCGGCACGAACTGAACATCGAAGCCCAGCAGGGCTCGCTCATCGGGCGATTGGTGCTATAGGGCGGATCACGCCATCTAGAATGGCGGCTTTAATTTGCGCCACTCTCGACGGATCTCGCCATGGACGGACCCAACCCAGACATCAAACACCCGATCCCGATGCACACCCGCGTCGGCTTCCTCAAGCCCCTGGTCACCGCACCGAATATCGAGATCGGCGAGTTCACCTACTATGACGATCCTGACGGACCGGACAAATTCGCCGAGCGATGCGTGCTGCATCATTATCCCTTCATCGGCGACAAGCTGATCATCGGCAAGTTCTGCGCCATCGCGGAGGGCGCGCGCTTCATCATGAACGGCGCCAACCATGCCATGTCCGGCTTTTCCACCTATCCGTTCAACATTTTCGGTCATGGCTGGGAGCAAGGCTTCGACCCGAAGACGTGGTCACAGGAACTGCGCGGCGACACGGTGGTCGGCAATGATGTATGGATCGGCATGGATGCGGTGATCATGCCCGGCGTGTCGGTCGGCAATGGCGCCATCGTGGCGGCGAAATCGGTGGTGACGCATGACGTGCCGGCCTATGCGATCGTCGCCGGCAATGCAGCAAAGGTGGTGAAGATGCGTTTCGACGACAGGACGGTGCGGCGGTTGCTGGCTGTGGCGTGGTGGAATTGGCCGGTGGACAAGATCGGCCGCAACCTCAACGCCATCCGGGGCGCCGATATTTCCAGGCTGGAGGCAGCAATTTGAACGCGCTGGGCAACACCGTCATCGGCACCGACCTGTTCACCAAGGGGTGGATCTTCATCCGCGGCGTGCCGGCGATGAAGTTCCTGCCGCCGGAGGGGCCGCCTGAGATCGCCTTTGCCGGCCGCTCCAATGTCGGCAAGTCGTCGCTGATCAATGCGCTCGTCGGCCATAACGGGCTGGCGCGCACCTCCAACACGCCGGGGCGCACGCAGGAGCTCAACTATTTCGTGCCGGGCGGGTTTTCCGGCGAAGGCACCGACCTGCCGCCAATGGCGCTGGTCGACATGCCGGGCTACGGCTATGCCAGCGCGCCGAAGGAAAAGGTGGACGATTGGACCAAGCTGGTCTTCGACTATCTCAAGGGCCGCGTGACGCTGAAGCGGGTCTATGTGCTGATCGATTCCCGCCATGGCATCAAAGCCAAGGACGACGAAGTGCTGTCGCTGCTCGACAAGGCGGCGGTGTCCTACCAGATCGTGCTGACCAAGACCGACAAGATCAAGGCCGCCGGCGTGCCGCAGCTGATCGAAGAGACATTACTGAAGATCAAGAAGCGGCCGGCGGCGTTTCCGTTCGTGCTCGCCACGTCGTCGGAAAAGGGCGAGGGTCTGGACGAACTGCGCGCGGCTATCGTGCTGGCGGCCAATGGCGGTTAAAAGCAACTCCGGGAAAAGTGTGAAGCGGTTTTCCGTCCGGAGTTGCGAAAAAAGACCTTTGGCTAACTAGGCCTTTGCCTTGGACTTCGCCTCGAGCGCGATCATCTGATGGCTTTCTTCCTCGGCAAGCTTTTCGGTGCCGTAGGACTTCAGGAACAGGCTGACGCCCGACCGCACGATGTGGTCGATTTCATCCTGGCTCGGCGCCGTGGTGCGGTAGGCGAAGATGCACTGGCGAAACAGGCCGGCGAGGCACAGTTCGGTGAATTGATAGGCGGCAAGATCGACATCATCGATCTTGAGCAGGCCGCGTTCGATGGCTGCATTGAGGAACTTGACCACCTTGTCGTGGCCGCGTTTGGGGCCACGTTCGTAAAACCGCGCGCCCATGTCCGGTATCCTGTCGGAGGCGCCGATCACGGTGCGTTGCGCCTGGATGACCTTGGCCGAGGTGATCTTCATCGACAGCACCTTGCCGAATTTCACCAGCGTCTGGCGCAGATCGTCGGCGCGGTCGAGCATGTCGTACATGTTCTTGAAGATGGTGCCGCGCTCTTCCTCGATCAGCGCCTCGAACAGCTCTTCCTTGTTGGCGAAGTAGACATAGATCGTGCCCTTGGAGACGCCGGCCTCGCGGGTAATGTCGTTCATCGACGCCGCTTCGAAGCCCTTGTCGATGAACACGCGCCGCGCGCCCTCAATGATCTGGCTGCGCTTGACCGGATCCTGGCCCGCCGCCGGGCGGCCGCGACGCGCACTATCCAGCACATCGCACCGATCATTTTCGACGTCGGGTAACGTGTCGGCCATTAAAGTCACACCTCGCGAAATAATTCGAACCGAGCGGTTCGATTGCTCTTGATATGGGCCTGCTTTAGCGCTATGTCAACGTTCGCATCGAACCGAACGGTTCAGTATAACACATTTTCCTTATGTAGCTACGGTAGCGAGATATCATGTCCTCGAACACGCCAACCACCGCCGAAGTCCGCCCCTTTCCCAACGCCAAGGTCTCGCCGGCTATCGAAGCGCCGGAAGCGCCCATCAAGCCTGCCGCCGAAGTTTTGGCCGAGGTGCCGGCCAAGAAGAAGCGGGAGGCTCGCTCGTTCATGCTGCCGATCATCGGCCTCGCTCTGCTCAGCGCCGGCGCCTGGTATGGCTATAATTACTGGACGGACGGCCGGTTCCTGATCTCGACCGACGACGCCTATGTCCAGGCCGACATGTCGTTCGTCTCGCCGAAGATTTCCGGCTATGTCGATCAAGTCAAGGTCTCGGAGAACCAGCAGGTCAAGGCTGGCGATCCGCTGCTGACGATCGACGACGGCGACTACAGAATAGCCGTTGCCCAGGCGGAGGCGCAGATCGCCACGCTGGCCAAGACGCTCGACCGTATCGACGCGCAGACGAAGGCGGCGCAAGCTTCGCTGCAACAGGCGCAGGCGCAGAAGGTCGCCGACCAGGCGGCAGCCGACAACGCCGCTCGCGCCCAGCAGCGCGCCGCGCAACTGGTCAAGACGCATGTCGGCACACAGGCGCAACTGGACGATGCCCAGACCGCTCTCGACCAGGCCAATGCAGCCCTCGTCGGCGCCGACGCGCAGATTGCAGCCGCACAGGCCAATATCGGCGTGTTCGAAGCGCAGCGCGCCGAATCGGCCAGCACGCTGGCTTCGCTGCGGCTGAACCGCGACAAGGCCGCGCGCGATCTGTCCTTCACCGTGCTCAAGGCGCCTTATGACGGCGTCGTCGGCAACCGCTCGGTCGAGCAGGGCGACCTCGTCAGCCCCGGCCAGAAGCTCGCCGTCGTGGTGCCGCTGGACAAGCTCTACATCGTTGCCAACTTCAAGGAGACGCAGCTGGCCAAGCTGGTGCCCGGCGAGAAGGTGCGGGTCTCGGTCGACGCCACGGACGGCCATGATTTCGAAGGCACGGTGTCGTCGCTGGCGCCGGCTTCGGGTGCGGTGTTCTCGCTGCTGCCGCCGGAAAATGCCACCGGCAACTTCACCAAGGTGGTGCAGCGCATCCCGGTTCGCATCGACGTGCCGGCCGATGTGCTGAAGGCAGGCAGGCTGCGCGCCGGCCTGAGCGTCGTCGTCGCCGTCGACAGCCGCACGGCTCCGGCTACGACGAACTGAGCGAAAGCCGGGAGCAACGCCATGGCAACCGCAACCATAACTGCAGGAGCGGGGCCGGCGCCTGCCATGCCGGCGGTACCGACGACCATCTCGACGCGCCGCCTCATCGCCTTCCTGGCGATGGTGTTCGGCATGTTCATGGCGATCCTCGACATCCAGATCGTCTCAGCCTCGCTGGCGGAGATCCAGGCCGGCCTCAGCGCCAGTTCCGACGAAATCCCATGGGTGCAGACCGCCTATCTGATCGCCGAAGTGGTGATGATCCCGCTGTCGGGCTTCCTCAGCCGGATGCTGTCGACGCGCGTGCTGTTTGCAGGCGCCGCGGCCGGCTTCACGGCGGCCAGCGCGCTGGCCGCGACCGCCACCAACATCGACCAGATGATCGTCTACCGCGCCATCCAGGGCTTTATCGGCGGCGGCATGATCCCGAGCGTTTTCGCCGCCGCCTTCACCATCTTCCCGCCGTCGCGCCGCGCCATGGTGTCGCCGATGATCGGCCTGGTGGCGACGCTGGCGCCGACCATCGGCCCGACCGTCGGCGGCTATATCAGCCATGCCATGTCGTGGCACTGGCTGTTCCTCATCAATGTCATTCCAGGCATTCTGGTGACGGTCACGACCTGGACCCTGATCGATTTTGACAAGCCCAATCTCGGCCTGTTCAGCAAGTTCGACTGGTGGGGCCTTGCCGGCATGGCGGCGTTTCTCGGCTGCATGGAATATGTGCTCGAGGAAGGTCCGAACCATGACTGGCTGCAGGAACAGGCCGTGTTCATGTGCGCCATCATCATGGTTGTCGGTGCGGCGCTGTTCTTCTGGCGTGCCTTCACCGCCGAGGAGCCGATCGTCGATCTCAGGGCCTTCACCAACGTCAATTTCGCCTTCGGTTCGCTGTTCTCCTTCGTCATCGGCATCGGCCTGTACGGTCTGACCTATCTCTACCCGGTGTTCCTCGGACGCATCCGCGGCTACGATTCCTTGATGATCGGCGAAGCCCTGTTCGTCAGCGGCCTGGCGATGTTCGTCACTGCGCCGATTTCCGGCATCCTGTCGAGCAAGATGGATTTGCGCATCATGATGATGATCGGGCTGTTCGGTTTCGCTGCCGGCACATGGTGGATGACGCATCTGACCGCCGACTGGGATTTCTGGGAATTGCTGATCCCGCAGATCCTGCGCGGCAGCTCGATGATGCTGTGCATGGTGCCGATCAACAACATTGCGCTCGGCACCTTGCCGCCGGACCGGCTGAAGAACGCGTCGGGCCTGTTCAACCTGACCCGCAACCTCGGCGGTGCGGTCGGCCTTGCCGTCATCAACACCGTGCTGATCGATCGCAGCGCCTTCCACTACGCCAGGCTGGCCGAGCATGTGGAATGGGGCAGTGCGGCGGCGCAGACCAAGCTGCAGAACATGACGCTCGACTTCCAGCAGACTCCCGGCCTCGACGCCACCAAGGCGGCGATCTCCAAACTGTCGGGCATGGTCCAGCAGCAGGCGTCGCTGCTGTCGTTCATGGACGTGTTCACCATGCTGACCGTGCTGTTCGCGACCATGGCGGTCTTCACCCTGGTCATCGCCAAGCCGGCGCCGCCCGCGGGCAGCGGTGGCGGAGGCCATTGAGCGCGCCGGATCCCCCGCCTGGCGCCCTCATGTGTGACCCCGGAAATCACCCCCGATTTCCGGGGTCACGCTTAAGCATCGATCGTTGTCAAGCTCCTTGGTCGAGGCGGCCCAAACCATTTGGTCAGCGAGTCGGTTAGCCCGGCTGCTTCAGGGCCGCCGACCCAGGCCACATAACCGTCAGGCCGGACCAGCACTGCGCGTGGGGCTTCGACTGCCCCCAGCACCGGAAGCTCCCACGCGCCATCGTAGCTGGCGTCGACCAGCTGAATCCGCTCCACCCACTGGCCGATACCAAAAGCGCCGGGCTCACCAAGATTAAGCAGCAGCGGCCGAGCGTCGTGCAGCAGGGCGAAAACCGGCAGCGGACCGGCAGCGGTGACGAGGTCGAGATCCGGCATGCGACGCCCCAGCAGCGGATGCCCCTCGCCAATATCGTAGTGGATGTCCAGGCCGGACAACAGGCCGGCAAAACGCTTGCGCGGCTCTTCCATGCCGAGAAGTTCCGACACTGTATCGCGCAGCGCCTTGGTGCGCTCGTCTTCGCGACGGAGCACGACCGACGCCATGGTGTTTTTCATCACACGCGCGGCAATCGGGTGGCGCTCTGCCTGGTAGCTGTCGAGCAGGCTTTCGGGCGCAGTTTTCCTGACCACTTGGGCGAGCTTCCAGCCCAGATTGACCGCGTCCTGCACGCCGGTCTGCAGCCCCTGTCCACCGTCCGGTGGATGCACATGCGCGGCGTCGCCGGCGAGCAGCACCCGCCCCTTGCGGTATGAGGCTGCCTGCCGGGTCATGTCGGTGAAGCGGGCCAGCGATGTTGGATTGTGGACGCCGTAATCGGTGCCGTAGACGGCAATGAGCGCCTCGCTGAGCTCATGCAATGTGGGCACGCCGCCGGCCCCGACCTCGCGTTCGGTCACCAGCACCCGCACCGTACCGTCTTCCAGTCTGCTGAGGCCGTGAATTCCGATGGCATCGCGGTGGATACCCCATTGCGGCTCTTCCGTTACCTCGATCTCGGCGATCAAATTGCTGGTTGTCGGCTCGGAACCGGGGAACTCGATGCCCGCCGCCTTGCGCACGAGGCTTCTGCCGCCGTCGCAGCCGACGAGATAATCGGCACGAAGCGACCCGCCATCGCTCAGCGCGACATCGACGCCGCCGCCATCCTGCACCAAGCCTGTCACCTCGCGGCCACGGTAGAACGTGACGCCAAGCTCCTCGACCCAGCAGGCAAGGATGCGCTCTATGTGCTTTTGCCACAGCGCCAGCCCGTAATTGTGGCGGGTGGGGAAGTCGCTGATATCAAGCGAAACGCCGGCGAAGCCTGCGACCTGTGCGGTCTGGCCTTGCGACAGGAACCGATCGGCAATGCCGCGCTGGTCGAAGATCTCGATGGTGCGCGAATGCAGGCCGCCCGAGCGCGCGCCCGCGAGGTCTTGGTTCTCGCGCCGCTCGACGATGGCGACATCGATGCCGGCCAGGGAAAGCTCGCCGGCCAGCATCAACCCGGTCGGGCCGCCGCCGGCGATCACCACGGAATGGGATATTCGCGGCCGGTCCGCATCAACACCGTCGGTCGATTTGGAGGTCGATTTGGGCTCGCCGTCGCGAGCCCGTGCTTCAGTTAGTTGCATAGGTTCTGGCCCTCTCGTTAAGGGCTGCGGAATCTACGCATAAAAAGCCGTCTGCCAATTCTTGAAGTTGACTGTTTTCGCCCCATTTCAAGAGATAGGAGGCGGTCGTCACGCCGGCGCCAAATCCCCAATCCCGCCAAAAGACGCCGAACGGTCAGGCAGTGGCCGGCTTGAAGCTGAGCGCCACGCCGTTGATGCAATGGCGCAGGCCGGTGGGTGCGGGACCGTCATCGAAGACATGGCCGAGATGACCGCCGCAGCGGCGGCAATGAACCTCGGTGCGGGTCATGCCCAGCGAACGGTCCTCGGTCTTGCCGACGGCGTTGGCAATCTCCTGCCAGAAGCTCGGCCAGCCGGTGCCGGACTCGAACTTGGTGTCTGAGGGGTAGACCGGCAGGTCGCAACCGGCGCAGGCGAAAATGCCCTTGCGATGCTCGTTCAGCAGCGGGCTGGTGCCGGGATACTCGGTGCCTTCCTTGCGCAGCACGTTGAAGGCTTCGTCGGACAGGATGGCGTGCCATTCGGCGTCGGTCTTGGTGACCTCGAAGGTTTCGGCAGCCTTAGCGGGCCCGCCCATGCGCAACGTTGCCGCCGCGCCGGCCACGGCAACGATGGCGGCGCCGCTCAAAAGCAAATCTCGACGGTTCATGACAGAAATCCTCCTGCGGGTTGTTTTGCCAGATTTGGCCGCCACTGGAAAATCAAAAGCCGGTGACGGTTGTCCTGCAAACGAACGCTCCACACCGGCTCCGCGCTTGTTGCGGACGGGATGGAGCGCTCGGTCGTTGCTCGGCCCACGGGGGCGGGGCCGCGCAATCTGCAGGAGCTTACCGCCTGTTCGTCGGCGGCAGGGGCTTTGTTACATCTTCGGCAGCAGGACCTTGTCGATGACGTGGATGACGCCGTTCGACTGCTCGACATCGGCGATCGTGACATTGGCGACATTGCCGTTCTCGTCGGCTACGGTGACCTTGCCGCCATCGGCCTTGAGCGACAGCTCGCAGCCGCCGACCGTCTTGACCTTGTGGGTGCCGCCATCGGCCTTGGCCATCGAGGCGACATCGGCGCCCATCGCCTTGGCGCCGATGACATGGCAGGTCAGGATCTTGGTGAGCTTGTCCTTGTTCTCGGGCTTGAGCAGCGACTCGACCGTGCCAGCCGGAAGCGCGGCGAAGGCCTCATTGGTCGGCGCGAACACGGTGAACGGGCCGGCGCCCTGCAGTGTCTCGACCAGGCCGGCAGCCTTGACGGCGGCGACCAGTGTCGTGTGATCCTTCGAATTGACGGCGTTCTCAACGATGTTCTTGTTGGCGTACATGGCGGCGCCGCCAACCATCGGATTCTCGGCATAGGCGATTGTGGCGAGGGCGGAGACGGCAATGGTACCGGCGAGCAAAAGGGTGGCGATTCTACGCATAGTGTTCGAACTCCTCAGGGTTGTTGTTTCCTCTTTCGGGAACATGAGGAGATACGTAATAGAACTGCCTGAGTTTCCGCGCGCCGGGAAAAATTTATCCTTTATCTTGTCGGCGAATTATCTCCGGAGATCGAATCTCTAATCTCCAGCAGCGTATCCAAAACGAAAACAGCGGAAGATGTACTTCCGCTGCCTTCATTGTCACGTCATGATCTTACGATTTATCAGATGCCCTTCAGGTCGCCCGCGGCAACGACCGGTCCGGTCGGCTGTCCGGTCGTCGAACCGCCCGTCGGCTCGACGCTGACGGCAAGCACGGCGCCTTGCGCCAGCTTCTGCTGCACTGCCGGGGTAACCGGAATGTGCGTGACCTGGCCGGCGGGAATGACACCCATCGAGACCGGAGCATTCTTGCCTTCGATCATCCACAGTTCGAAGTCCTTGCCGGGGGCGCGTTCGCCCGAAACCAGCGACAGGCCGACATCGCGGCGGGATGCGTCGTAGACGACGAGGTATTTGACATCGCTGCCTTCGGCGGCCAGCGAGGCGACGAGGCGCTCCTGTGGCACGACGACCGGCGACCTGACGTAGGGCACGGCGACATAGAGTACCAGGGCCGCGAGAGCCGCTGCGGTGAGGCCGCGCCAGAAGGCAAGGCTGGACCAGAGACTGCCGCTCGGCGCCGTCATCGACGCCGCGGTGGAGGAGAACAGCCGGCGATCGATAGCCGGCTTGACCGTGGCCGGCGGCTCTACCTCAGCATAAGCGGCAGCGATCGGCGAGAGGTTCACTTCCCAGGAATCGACGAGACGGGCAAAGCCGGTCTCCGCGTCGATGCGTCCGGAGGCTATCTGGCGCTCATCCGCCGGCAGCACGCCGAGAACGTATTCGGCTGCGAGCAGGTCGTCGCCTCCACGTTCCGGTCCATTTTCTTCTGCCAGGGTCATCTTTCCAGACATTCTCTAAGTTTCAACAGGCTGCGGCGCAGCCATGTCCGCATCGTGTTGAGCGGAACCTTATGACGTTCCGCGAGCTCGGCGTAACTTTCGCCGTTCAAATACGCACCCCGAACGGCTTGCGCCCGGTCTTGTTCCAACTCTTCAAGGCACTGATAGATGCGCTCGGATTCACCGCCCGCAACAACCATAGCCTCTGGCCCGGGACCGGGGTCAGCCACGTCGAGCGCGGCATCGATATCGGCAGCAGGCTTGCGTCGCGAGCGGATGCGATCAATCGCATGATTGCGTGCTATGGCCACCAGCCAGGAGATTGGGCTGAGATCAGAAACAGCGAAACGATCCGCCTTCGTCCACACTTTGACGAAGACCTCTTGCAGCGCTTCTTCCGCATCTCCGCGATCCTTCAATACACGAAGGCACACGCCGAAAAGTTTCGCACTGGTTTGCCGGTAAAGCAGATCGAACGCAGTCCGATCCTTCATCGAGGTCCGGACAATCAGGGTGGAGATATCCTGCGGCGTCATACGGACAAGCTAAGCGATCACAATTTATTTGCAAAGGCAGAAATCTTGTTGTCCACGCAAACGATGTCCGCGCCCGATCGCCAGTAATCGCCGGTCGGTGCCAAGGAAATCGGCTGTCGTTAGCCTCCCGCAGAAAGGGGAACAGCAATGTCGGCCGAACAGATGCTGTGGGAGAACGATGCAACCGACTTGGCAGGCTGTGCACAGAGGCGAGATCTCGCCGCCAGACCTTGTCGATGCTGCGATCGCGCGCGCCGAGGCAACCCGATCATTGCGCATCCGCCGCTTGCCTGAGGCGCCATGGACCCGAAGGGGGCCGACGAGCTCATCGAAAACCTGCTCGACAAATTGCATTTGACCCGTCTCTTGGAGATCAGATCCTTGTTTGGGCAATTGATGGACAAGAGCCTGTGGTTCACCCACCGGCCGGCGATGCAGAAGGCCTGCCGCTCGGCATCCAGGGCGTCGGCCGCCCCGGCGACGAGCAGACGTTTTTGTCGCTCGCCGCGCAGATGGAGAAGGTTTCCGGGTGGCTGACGCGGCGGGCGCCGCTCAAGGTGCCGGCCTGATCCGGCAGATCTCATCATCGTGATAGCAAAGCTGTTTGCGGCCTGGGCCAATTCCCGCTAAGACGCCGCCGTCCTTACCCGCATCCAGGGAACCATGCCGATGACGGAGATCACCGCCACCGCCGAAATGCAGGCCGCCCTGCTCTCGCGGGCCCTGCCCTATATGCAGCGCTACGAGCACAAGACGGTGGTGGTGAAATATGGCGGTCATGCCATGGGCGATATCGAGCTCGGCAAGGCTTTCGCCCGTGACATCGCGCTGCTGAAGCAGTCCGGCGTCAACCCGATCGTCGTCCATGGCGGCGGGCCGCAGATCGGCGCCATGCTGGCCAAGATGGGCATCGAATCCAAGTTCGAAGGCGGACTGCGCGTCACGGATCAGAAGACGGTCGAAATCGTCGAGATGGTGCTGGCCGGTTCGATCAACAAGGAGATCGTCGCGCTGATCAACGCCGAGGGCGAATGGGCGATCGGCCTGTGCGGCAAGGACGGCAACATGGTGTTCGCCGAAAAGGCGCGCAAGACCATGATCGACCCGGATTCCAACATCGAGCGTGTGCTCGATCTCGGTTTCGTCGGCGAACCGGTCGAAGTCGACCGCACCCTGCTCGACCTGCTGGCGCGCTCCGAAATGATCCCGGTGCTGGCGCCGGTGGCGCCCGGCCGCGATGGCCATACCTACAACATCAATGCCGACACCTTCGCCGGCGCCATCGCCGGCGCCTGCCAGGCGACGCGCCTTTTGTTCCTGACCGACGTGCCCGGCGTGCTCGACAAGAACAAGAAGCTGATCGACGAGCTGACGGTGGCCGAGGCCAAGGCGCTGATCAAGGACGGCACGGTGTCGGGCGGCATGATCCCCAAAGTCGAGACCTGCATCGAGGCGATCGAGCGCGGCGTCGAAGGCGTCGTCATCCTCAACGGCAAGACGCCGCATGCGGTGCTTCTGGAACTGTTCACCGAACACGGCGCCGGCACGCTGATCGTGCCCTGAGGTGCAACTTGCTTGGCGGCCAGTCGATCGGCTGGCCAGCCGTTAGGCAGGCTGGGGCAGGCGCGCGATGGCCTTTATCTCGAAGTCGAAGCCGGCTAACCAGTTGACGCCGACCGCCGTCCAATTGGTGTAGGGCGGTTCACCGAACACCTTCAGCCGAACGGCATCGATCACGGGCCATTGCGCTGCCGGATCGGTGTGGAAGGTGGTCACGTCGACTATATCGTCGAACGTGGCGCCCGCTGCTTTCAGTACTGCCGCGAGATTATCGAAGGCAAGCTGGACCTGCTTTTCGAAGACAGGTTCGGGCGACCCGTCCTCGCGGCTGCCGACCTGGCCCGAGACAAACAAAAGATCGCCCGATCGGATTGCAGCAGAATAGCGATTGATCTCGTAGAGAGCCTGCCTGCCGGCAGGAAAGATCGCGTCACGTTTGGTCATTTTCACTCCATTGTCCGGGGCACTCACATACGTCCCGTATGCATGAGGTGGGTACATACGCCGCGTATGTCAATACGCATACGGTACGTATCTATGAATGGCAGCGAGCCGGTCAGGTGCCGGCCGAGATCGCGACAGCCGCTTCGGCCGGCTTGCGCGACGGGCGCATGACGAGCATGGATTCCTCATCGGCATCCTGCGGAGCGCCCCAGAACTCAGCCAGCGTCGGACCATCCTTGAGGCGGCGGTCGCGGGCCAGAAAACCCCAGACCTCGTGGAACCACGCGGCGGCCCATTTGCGTGTACCAGCGCATCGTCGCGCCAGTGATAGGTCGGGAACACGCCGCCATAGATCACCAGCGTCGCCGGCTCGAGCGCCTTGACCATGCGGGCGATCGCGAGCGCGGTGGGATGCGTCGAGGTCGAGCCGGAGTGGCCGATCAGGATGCAATCGGGCTGGCCGCTGAGCGCATCGCGCACCAGCGTTTCCAACGGCATCGGCCCGAATTCGGCATCGACCAGCCGGACTTTATGGCCGGCGTCGATAAGCGGGCCGCCCAGTGCCAGCAGGCCGAGCGGTGGCAGATGGTCATCGGGCACGCGGCTGCCGATGGCGGTGTGCGGCGGATTGATCAGCACGATGTTCATGACGGACCTTTGAGCGACGGTCCGCATGGCGTGGCCGGCGTTTCAGTTTCGCATTTGGGCTCCGTTCAGCAGTTTGCGTGCAGCTTTTCCGCAGAAATGGCGATGCGTGTCCTACCGCCTGAGGTGGGCGAGCGGCACGTGGCCCGGGCCCTTGATGTTCTGCAGCACCAGCTGGGTGTGAACGTCGCGCACGCCGGCAAGGCGCATCAGGCGGTGCATGACGAAGGCGTTGAGTTCGTCGACCGACGGCACCATGACGTGCAGCAGGAAATCGTGGTCGCCGGTCATCGTCCAGCATGACGACACTTCGTCCATGCGTTGCACGGCGGCGATGAAGGTTTCGGGCGAACCGTCGCTGTGGCTGGTGAGGCGCACCTGGATGAACACCTCGACCATCAGGCCGACGGCGCGGCGGTTGAGCACGGCGGCAAAGCCCTTGATGATGCCGGCCTCCTGCAGCGCCTCGAAGCGGCGGGCGCAAGGCGTCGTCGACAGGCCGATCTCCTGCGCCAGTTCGGACACGGGCTTGCGTCCATCGCGCTGAAGAACATCCAGCATCTTGATCTCGAAATCGTCGAACTGAGGCATTTTCACTCTCTTTCAGCTTCTGCTTGGTGATTTTTACCTCAAATCATGGACCCAAGCCATCATCAAAGCTGAATTGCCTCGCCGGCCGCCGCTAGACTCTGCGGACAGATTCAAGTGTCACGATCAGGGGAGAAGAGCCATGACGACGATGAGCGTTGCCGAATATGCCCGTGATTGCGCGGCGCAAGGCCTGCGTGGCGACTATTCAGTGTGCCGTTCCGACTTCACCGTGGCGCAGGGCTACAACTACAGCGCCGACGAACAGGCGGTGTGGCGCACGTTGTGCGACCGGCAGACCAAGCTGACGCAGAAGCTGGCGCACCATTCCTATCTCGATGGGATCGCCGCACTCGGCCTGCTCGACAAGATCCCGGATTTCGGCGCGGTCTCAGACAAGCTGCGCAAGCTGACCGGCTGGGAAATCGTCGCAGTGCCTGGCCTCATCCCGGCCGCGCCCTTCTTCGACCATCTCGCCAACCGGCGCTTTCCGGTGACCAACTGGCTGCGCACCAAGGACGAGCTCGACTACATCGTCGAACCCGACATGTTCCACGACTTCTTCGGCCATGTGCCCATCCTGACACAGCCGGTGTTTGCCGACTTCATGCAGTTGTATGGCGAAAAGGCCGAGAGCGTGATTGCACTGGGCGGTGACGAGATGATCACCCGGCTCTACTGGTACACCGCCGAATACGGGCTGATACAGGAGGAGGGCCAGAAGCGGAAAGCTTTCGGCGCCGGGCTGATGTCGTCGTTCACCGAATTGCAGTTCGCCGTCGCGAGCCCGGACGCGCACCACGTGCCCTTCGACCTCGAAACGGTGATGCGCACCGGCTACGAGATCGACAAGTTCCAGCGCGCTTATTTCGTGCTGCCGTCCTTCGACGTGTTGCGCGATGCGTTCCGGACCGCCGATTTCAAGGCGATCGTCGCCCGCCGCAAGGGGCAGCCGGCGCTGGATCCAGCGACGGTTTAGCAAATCCTGAAGGGTTTGCGCGGCACCTACCCCCACCCTTAATCCCTCCCCACAAAGGAGGACGGAGATCTCGTTGGCGCTGATTTCCGAGGGTTTCGACACCAAGGCATGGGTAGCGCCGGCAGCAATCCTGTCGCGCCGTTCGCTTTTTTGACAATCAGACGGTAATGACTTCGTCACACCGTGGATGACTTCGTCACACCGTGATTACTTTGGTCAGATGGTCGCCTAGCCGGCAGGCAAGCGCTGTGATCGTCGTCGTTGGATTGCATTCGCCAGAGGTGCAGAATACCGAGGAACCACCGACATAGAGATTATCCATGCCGTGCACCTTGCAGTTGGCGTCGACCACGCTCTTGACGACATCGGTGCCCATGCGCGTGCCGCCCATGTGGTGGTGGCCGGCCAGTTCCTCATCCGTCGGGTAGTCCTCGCCATTGGTCAGCCAGTCCATGATGCGGACGCGGCCGAGGTCCTTCTCGATCAGCGTCGTTCCGAACAACTTGAGCCCCTCGAGGATGGTGCGGCGCTCCAACGGCGACTTCTTCCAGTGCAGCTCGATGCGCGGCACGCCGGCACGGTCGACATCGGTCTTCGACAATTCGATATGGTTCGAGGCCAGCGGCGCCTGTTCCCAGGCGACGTAGAGCTGGGCGGCGCAGCGCAGGTTCTGGCTGAGCTGGTAGGCGACCCATTCGGCGGCCTCGGGCGCGGTGCAGGCAAGGTCGGCAATCAGGCTCTTGACGCCGGCATAGGGCGTCTCGATCAGGCGTATGCCGAAATTCATGATCTGCAGCCGCTCCATGGCGGCGAGCGTCGGCGAGAAGAACGCCTCGTTGACGGCATCGACCTCGAACTCGCTGTAATCGGCCAGGATGGCATTGCCGCCCTCGAAGGTCGGGTGCTCCATCCAGTAGCGGCCAAGTGCCGTGGCGTTCGGCACCACGCCGCCATTCGAGCGCTGGTTCGACCATAGAAGCAGCCGCGAATTCTCCAGCCCGCCGGCGCAGACGATGAAATAATCGGCGCTGAAAGCGCCGGCATCCTTGCCGTTCGACCACAGCCTGGCGCCGGTCACTCGCTTGCCGTCGCCGGCAAGTTCGGTGGCATAGGTGTTGAGCACGAGCGCTATGTTCTTGCTCTTGTCGAGCTCGTCGGAGAATTTCTCGCCAAAGCGCACGGCCGGGCTCTTGATCAGCTGCACCCAGCGTATGTCGTCTGAAATCGGCACATCGGGCTTGAAGTCGGGAAGCTCGAGTATGTCGTGCACCTCGGACAGATAGGGCTCGATGTCGGTCCGGGCGATTGGCCAGCCGGTGTCCGGCGCCCATGCCTTGGGCTCAAAGTCCTGCTTGTCTAGCACGCGGCACCAGCCGGCCCAGTGGTTCGACGACCCGCCCATGAAGCGCAGCCGGGTGATGTCGAGATCGAAATATTGATCGCCGACCGTGGAGCCGCGGTAGAAATCCTGCGACTCGTCGCTGAATTCGCGTGCGCCGGCCTCCAGCACCACGACCGGAATGCCGGCGGCGCCGAGCTTTCTGGCAATGGTGGTGCCGGCCGGCCCGGAGCCGAGAATGCAGACCTTGGGCTTGAAATCCGAGGCTCGAAACGCCTCATAGCTGTCGAAGATCATGCCAGGTCGCTCCGCTTCAGGATCCAGCCATTGACCACGACGATCTCGTCGGGATCGGCCGGGGGGCGGTCGCTGTCAGGCAGCTTGCGAAAAAGCTGTAGCGCCGGCATCGCAATCAGCGCCTGCACGATGGTGCGGCGCGATATTTTCCTGATGAACAAACTCATGACACGTCTCTGGATGGGGGCTTCGATCCACGCATAGCGTTCCCTGAACGGCACAGGTACCGGCCAGACATGCCATTCCCGTGCCAAGCCTTGCCTGTAAACGAGTTACAACCCGGTAAACGGCGCAGTTGCGTGGAAACAATGTCGGCGATCCGATAACAGCCCCACCACCAACACCTCAGGCAGCTTCGGAAATATCCCGGTCTAGGATCGACAAATTGCGGCCGCGGTGCTTGGCCTCGTAGAGCCGGCGGTCGGCGGCGCGCATCAGGTCCGAGACATCGGCATCTTGCGCACAGGTGATGCCGCCGATCGAGACGGTCAGCGGCACCGTGCGCTCGTCGACCGGACGAAAGCGGACCAGCTCGACTTCACGGCGGATGCGCTCGGCCACGCGCCGGGCTTCGGCTTCCGTAGCGCCGACCAGGAAGGCGCCGAACTCCTCACCGCCAATGCGGCCGAGCACGTCGCCGCTGCGGACGCCGCGCTCGATGGCGCTGGCGATCAACACCAGTGCGTCATCGCCGGTCAGATGGCCGAAACTGTCGTTGATCGCCTTGAAATGGTCGGCGTCGATGATCAGCAGCGCGCCGCGATCGGATTTGCGCCGCGAGCCGTCCAACGCGGCAAAGAAGCTCTCGCGGTTGAGCATGCCGGTCATGTCGTCGCGGCTCGCCTTCGCCGACAGGCGCCGATGCGCGGCGGCGAGCTGGGCATGCGCGCGGGCGAGATCGCGATGCGCGTTTTTCAGTCGGTCGCTCTGCCAGAAGGTGCTGGCGCAGGCGATCCAGGCGAGCGCCAGCGGGCACACCGTCGATGTCAGCCAGACAGTGCGGTCGACCGGAAAACCCATGGCGGGAACGATGATCAGCGTCAGCAAAAGCGAGATGGCTACCGAGCCGAATGCGACCGCGGCGGACTTTAAGACTATGCGACTCATCGCTGGCTCCCACTGAACCGTCTCTGTGCCAGCAAGCCCTGAAGGCCACCTTTCCGTGATGGCTAAAATTTGAATGGTGAGCCCATTTTTTACAACTCTAGATGCACATAGGTTGTGGATAAGCTCTACATCAGAAAGGGGTTCGAACGGCAGATATTTCATGCCATAAGGACGCCATGACCACGCTGCCCGATCCCGCCCGCTTCGCCCATGTCACCGACTGGGTGTTCGACCTCGACAACACGCTTTATCCGCACCATTCGAATCTGTTTTCGCAGATCGACGTCAAGATGACGGCCTATGTCGGAGAACTGCTCACGCTACCGCGCGAGGAAGCGCGCAAGCTGCAGAAGGAACTCTATCTCGAATATGGCACGACGCTGAACGGGCTGATGACGCGCCACGGCATCGACCCCGACGATTTTCTCGAAAAGGTGCACGACATCGACTATTCGTGGCTGGTGCCGGATCCGGTGCTGGGCACCGCCATCCGCCAGCTGCCCGGCCGCAAGTTCATCTTCACCAATGGCGACCGCAGGCACGCCGAGCGCACCGCGCGCCAGCTCGGCATACTCGACCATTTCGACGACATTTTCGATATCGTCGCCGCCGGGCTGACGCCGAAGCCGTCGCGGCAGACCTATGAGAAGTTTGCCGAACTGCACGCCGTCACCGGACACAATGCGGTGATGTTCGAGGATCTCGCCCGCAACCTGGAGGTGCCGAAATCACTGGGCATGACCACGGTGCTGGTGGTGCCGCGCAATTTCGAGCCGACCTTTGCCGAGATCTGGGAACGCGATCCGGCCAATGAGGACGACGTCGATTTCGTCACCGACGATCTCGCGACGTTTCTGACGGGGATAGTGGAGGGGGTAGAGGAATTGAGGAGCTGAAGAATTGAAGAACTGGTGAAAGGGAGACCGATCCGGACCTCCTTTTCCTCAATTCTTCAGTTCTTCAATTCCCGGTTCCCCTACTCCCCCAACTTGTAGAAGCGGCTGATGATCCCCCAGGCCTCGTCGGCGGTGTCGACAAAGTCGATGATATCCTGGTCGCCGGGCGTGATGGTGCCTTGTTCGGCCAGGAAATCGAGGTCGATCGCGCGCTGCCAGAACGCCTTGCCGAACAGGATCACCGGCACGCGTTCCATGCGGCCGGTCTGGATCAGCGTCAGCGTCTCGAAGAACTCGTCCATGGTGCCGAAGCCGCCCGGAAACACCGCGACGGCCTTGGCGCGCATCACGAAATGCATCTTGCGGATGGCGAAATAGTGGAAGTTGAAGCACAGCTCCGGGGTCACATAGGCGTTCGGCGCCTGCTCGTGCGGCAGGACGATGTTGAGGCCGATCGACGGCGCGCCGACATCGTCGGCGCCGCGATTTCCCGCCTCCATCACGCCTGGGCCGCCACCGGTGACGACGACGAATTCGCGGTAGTAGGACGTGGCCGATTGCTGTGAGCAGAGGCGGGCGAATTTGCGCGCCTCCTCGTAATATTTGCTGTTTTCCTCGAGGTTTTTCTTCTGCGTCTCGTTCTTGGCGGCCCAGGCCTCGCCGCCGGGCTCGGGAATACGCGCGCCGCCGAACAGGATGACCGTCGAGCGGATGCCGCGCTCGGCCAGGATCATTTCGGGCTTCAAGAGCTCAAGCTGCAAGCGCACAGCGCGCAATTCCCGGCGCGTCATGAAGTCGGGATCGTTCCAGGCCAGCCGGTAGGTTTCGGCGCGCGTCTGCGGCGTGTCGGGAACGCTTTTCGAGCGCTCCAGATCCTCGTCCGAATGCGGCAGCGGCGTCCATCCCGCCTTTTCCATAGGAGTCATATGCTTTCTACCCGTCCCAACAGTTCACTTGCGCCGTCCCATGGCGCACGCGCGATTGACCCCCAATACGCCTTAACATAGGGTCCGCGCGACTTTCAAAACAAGGTTAAGGCCGACGGCCTTAACAGCGTGGTAACGGAGCGAATTCATGTCGAAGCCTGATCTGGCCAGCCTCGAAAAGACGATCGAGAAGGCCTTCGAGGAGCGCGACACGATTTCGACCGCGACCCGGGGCGAAACGCGCGACGCCATCCAGTCCTCACTCGACCTGCTCGACCGTGGCACCGTGCGCGTCGCCGAGCGCAAGGCCGACGGGAAATGGCATGTCAACCAATGGCTGAAGAAGGCGGTGCTGCTCTCGTTCCGGCTCTATCCGATGGAGATCATCAAGGGCGGCCCCGGCCAGGCGGTCTGGTGGGACAAGGTGGCGTCGAAGTTCGACGGCTGGAGCGCGGTCGATTTCGAGAAGGCAGGCTTCCGCGCCGTGCCGTCTTCGATCGTGCGCCGCTCGGCCTATGTCGCGCCGGGCGCGGTGCTGATGCCGTCCTTCGTTAATGTCGGCGCCTATGTCGATAGCGGCACCATGGTCGACACCTGGGCCTCGGTCGGCTCCTGCGCCCAGATCGGCAAGAATGTGCACCTCTCGGGCGGCGTAGGCATCGGCGGGGTGCTGGAGCCGATGCAGGCCGGCCCGACCATCATCGAGGACAATTGCTTCATCGGCGCGCGCTCCGAAGTGGTCGAGGGCTGCATCGTGCGCGAAGGCTCGGTGCTCGGAATGGGTGTGTTCATCGGCCAGTCGACCAAGATCGTCGACCGCGCCACCGGCGAAGTGTTTTATGGCGAGGTGCCGCCGAATTCGGTCGTCGTCGCCGGCTCGATGCCGGGCAAGGCCTTTCCGAACAACGAGCCGGGCCCTGGCCTCTACTGCGCCGTCATCGTCAAGCGCGTCGATGCCAAGACCCGGTCGAAAACCTCGATCAACGAACTGCTGCGTGATTGATCCTGTCCGAGCAACCAGAGCGCTCCAGATTGCCCAACACACCACCACTTCCCTGGCTTTTCTTCAGCCTCTCAGGGCGCGTCAGCCCAAGTGCCTACGTGTTCGCCGGGCTGCTGCTGGTGCTTGCACAGTTTTTCCCGCTCTACCAGTTGTCGAGACTGGAACCCGGCACCGCAACCAGCCAGAACTGGGCACTTGTGTTCTGGGTCGTTTTGCTCATCTCGACATGGTCGAGCTTTGCGGTAACCGCAAAGCGGTTTCATGATTTCGGCAAGCCGACTTATTACGCGTTGATCTCTCTTGTCATCGGCCCCATTCTTCTCATCGTTCTAGCGTGTTTCCGGGGTGACCCCGGTCCGAACCGCTACGGCAAACGCAGCAACGCGCCGGCTGAACCATGAGCGCCGACCGGATATCTCGCCATGCGCTACCGCACGCTTGATCCGAAACTGATCATCGACACCGCCGAGCGGCTGGAAGAGCGCGTCGCCGAGCGTTTTCCCGATGCCGGCCTGCGCGGCGTCGCCGCCGAACTGGTGTCGCTGTCGCGCGACCTGGCCAAGGCGGCGCAGGCGCTGGAAGCGCCGATCTGGTGGCTGCGCGGCGCCATCGTCGCCGCAGTTGCCGCCGGCGCGCTGATCTTCCTGTTCGTCGGCACCATCCTGCCGCTCATCCATATCTCGCAGGCCGACGATGCGGTGCAGTCGGTGCAAGGCATCGAAGCCACGATCAACATGATGATCCTTGCCGTGCTCGGCCTGCTGGCGCTGATCCGCACCGAGGAGCGCATCAAGCGCAAGCGGGTGTTTCGCCATCTGCATGGGTTGAGATCGCTGATCCATGTCATCGACATGCACCAGCTGACCAAGGATCCGGCAGCATTGTCCGCCAATTTCAGGCCGACCGCGCATTCGCCGGCGCGCATCACCAATGCCGCCGACCTGGCGCGCTACCTCGACTATTGCTCGGAGATGCTGTCGATCACCGGCAAGATCGCGGCGCTGTTTGCGCAGTCGGTCAATGACGATGTGGTCATCGACGGCGTCAACGACGTCGAGAACCTGGCGTCCAACCTGTCGCGCAAGATCTGGCAGAAGATCACGCTGATCGAGAACCACCCGGCGGCGCAGCCCCTGCCGGCGCCAGGCCCGGCGAGCAAAGCGCCGGCTCCGAGGCGCGCACCAAAGCTGTGACGCGGCGGGCGCACGCGCCTGTTTTCGGGCTATGCGGGCTTGGCCCGACGCTCGCGGCGAGTAGACTATCCAGTGACGGCTTCCGGCGTCAGCCCGGGTGAGCCGCGCTTTTCCCGCTCGGCCTGCCGCACCAGGGCGGTGACCCGCTTCAGCACAGGCGCCGGCGTGCCGGCCTTTTCGGCGAGGCTCAGGACGGCCCCCTGCAGGTCACCGATCTCGGTCGGCCGACCACGCTGGAGGTCGTCCCACATCGACGAACGCGCCTGCGGGTCGATGGCGAGCATGCGGCGGGCGACCAGCCGGAACAGCCAGTCCGGCAGCCGGAGCAGTTTCGGCAGCAGGACGGGATGCAAGCCGCCGATCCGCGCCGGCGCGATATGTAACGCCTTCATCGCCGCCAGGGCCTCGTCGATCTGACCGGCCAGGATCCGCCGCCAGCGGCGGTCGGCAAGTTCGCTCGCCAGCGGCAGGCCGGACAAGGCGACCAGCGCGTTGTTGAGGTTGATCAGCAGCTTGCCCCACTGAACGGCTTTCATGTCGGGATGGGTTTCCACGCCAAGCCCTTCGACATCGAGAAGGCCGGCAAGGCCGGTCACGCCATCTTCGATCATGACCTTGCCGTCGCTGGCGCGATGCACGTGAAGCGGCAAATTGCCTATGGCCGACTGGACGACATTGAACGGCACCATGCCGGCGAGCACAGTCCGTCCACCGAGCCCGGCGCGTAACCGGTCGGCATTGCCGACGCCGTTCTGCAGGCTGACCACCACGACATCGCCGCGCGCATGTCCGGCAACAAGCGACGCCATCTCCTCGGTAGCGCCGTTCTTGACCGCCACCAGCACCACGTCGGCACTGGCGAGGGCAGCGGCGGGATCGGTGGTGACGGACTCCGGCCGCATGGATCGGTCGCGACCATCAAGATCGGTGATGCGCAGGCCACCGTCCAGCAAGGCCGTCGCGATGCCTGGCCGCGCCAAAAACACCACCTTGCGTCCGGCCAGCGCCAGGCAACCGCCGACATAGCAGCCGATGCTGCCGGCGCCGGCAATGACGATGGTCTTTTCGGCGTTGGCCATGCGATTATCTCGTGTTGGCCTGCACTATACGACATGAAAACCATAATGTCGGCGGCAGGACCGGTCATCATCTCTGGCCGTGACAGGCCTTTCGCTTTCGACTATCGCTTTGCCCATGAAACTGCCGACCGATCCCGCCGCCAACCTCGCGACCCTCATACGCTGCGCCTCCGTAACGCCCGCCGAGGGCGGCGCGCTGGCTGCCCTGGAAGGCATGCTGAAGCCGCTCGGCTTTTCCGTCGAACGCCCGGTGTTTTCCGAAGACGGCACCCCCGACATCGAGAACCTCTACGCGCGTCGCTCCGGCAATGGGCCGCATCTGATGTTTGCCGGCCATACCGACGTGGTGCCGGCGGGCGACGAGGCGTCGTGGACGCATCCGCCCTTTGCCGCCGAGATCGCCAAGGGCGAAATGTATGGCCGCGGCGCCGTCGACATGAAGGGCGGCATTGCCTGTTTCATCGCTGCCGTGGCGCGCCATGTCGAGAAAAAGGGTGGTCCGAAAGGCTCGATTTCGCTGCTGATCACCGGCGACGAGGAGGGGCCGGCCATCAACGGCACGACAAAACTGCTCGACTGGGCGGCGGCCAAGGGCGAGAAATGGGACGCCGCGATCGTCGGCGAGCCGACCAATCCGGACACGCTCGGCGACATGATCAAGATCGGCCGGCGTGGCTCGATGTCGGGCAGTGTCACGGTCATCGGCCGCCAGGGCCATGTCGCCTATCCATTGCTCGCCGACAATCCGGTGCGCGGCCTGATCAGCCTGGTCGACGCCTTGCTGTCGCCCGTCTTCGACAAGGGCACGAAGGATTTTCAGCCGACCAATCTGGAAGTGACCTCGATCGATGTCGGCAACCCGGCGACCAATGTCATTCCGGCCAAGGCGACAGCCACCTTCAACATCCGCTTCAACGACACATGGACTGCCGAGACGGTGCAGGCCGAGATCCATAACCGCCTCGACCAGGCGGCGAAGCGCAAGAAATACCGGACCGGCAAGACGCCGGTCGACTACGAGCTGATCTGGCGCGACCGGCCAAGCCATGTCTTCCTGACGCGCGACGACAAGCTGATCGAGACGCTGCGCGGGTCGATCAAGGCGACAGTCGGCAAGGAGCCGGCGCTGTCCACCTCGGGCGGAACCTCGGATGCGCGTTTCATCAAGGACTATTGCGCGGTGGTCGAGTTCGGCCTGGTCGGCAAGACCATGCACATGGTCGACGAGCGCGTCGCACTGGCCGACCTCGAGACGCTGACCCAAATCTACCAGCGCTTCATCGATGACTGGTTCGAGCAGGGCTGATCATGCTTTCGGTTGACGAGACCTCTTCATCGCTTAACGGCGCCTGGCGGCTGATGCTCGGGAAGGCCGACGGCTTGCGGCTGCTCGACCTGTCGGCGGACGGCTTCTGGAATTCCTTCTTCGCCATCGTCGTCGCCGCGCCGGCGATGATCGTCGGCTGGGTCGGCACGGCCAACGAGATCGGCGACCCCAATGCGTTCGCCGGCCGGCTGGGCATGTTGGTTCGCCTGGCGACCGTCGACCTCGGCTCGTGGCTGCTGCCCCTCGTTGTGCTTGCCCTGGTAGCATCGCGCGCCGGCATCGGCGACCGCTTCGTCCACTATGTCGTCGCCAGCAACTGGGCATCGGCGATCACCGCCTGGATGCTGCTGCCATCAGCGTTGATCAGGCTTTTCCTGCCGTCCGGCAACCCGGTTGCCGAATTGGTGTGGCTGGTTCTGGTGGTGCTGTCGCTGGTACTCTCCTGGCGGATGACCAACGCCGCGATCGGCAAGGGCGCGGCTGTCGGCAGCGCCGTGTTCGCAGGCATGTTGGTGGTGTCTCTGGCCGTCTTGTTCGGCCTAGTGGCACTGCTCGGCATCACGGTGCCGACCGCCGCTCCGGCTTAGAACTTTTCCGCATAGTCTACACCGACGAGAAAAAGCCCGTCGGGCGGCGCCACCTGGCCGCAGGCGGCGCGGTCTTGCGCCGCGAGCGCTGCCTTGAGGTCGGCGGCGGTCCAGCCGCCGTCGCCGACGCGTTTCAGCGAACCGACCATGGAGCGCACTTGGTTGTGCAGGAAAGAGCGCGCCGAGGCCCTGACTTCGATCAGGTCGCCCTGGCGGCTTACATCGAGCCGCTCCAGCGTCCGCACCGGACTGTTGGCCTGGCATTGCGTCGAGCGGAAGGTGGTAAAGTCATGTCGGCCGAGCAGGACTTTCGCCGCTTCGTGCATGGCGTCCGCATCGAGCCGCTTCGGCACCCACCAGACCTTGCCCTTTTCCATCGCTGCAGGCGCGCGCCGGTTGAGGATGCGATAGAGATAGTGGCGTCCGGTGGCCGAGAAACGGGCGTCGAACTCATTGGGGACAACCGTCGCCTGCAGGATGGCGATGCGCGCGCCTGCCGCCTGCAGGTGCGCGTTGACGGCGTCGCGCACCTTGTCGTTTGGCCATGCCTTGGCGAGGTCGACATGCGCCACCTGGGCGGTCGCATGCACCCCGGCGTCGGTGCGGCCGGCGGCGCGTATCCGCACCGCCTCACCGCAGAATTTCTCGATCGCCTGCTCTATCGCCTGCTGCACCGAAGGCTGATCCGCCTGGTGTTGCCAGCCGGCGAAAAGGCTGCCGTCATATTCGATATCGAGACGAAAACGCGGCATACACCCTTCGTTCAGGCGGCGAGTGCGGTAAAGGCCTGGGCGTAGACCAGTTTGCCTTTTTCGGGTGCGTCACCCCAGGCCAGCGCCTGCAGCGCTTCGCCCTGATATTCGCTCTCGAACTTTTCGGCGCGCGCATGGCTGTAGCCGAAGCGGCCGTAATAGGCCGGATCGCCCAACACAACGGCGAGCGTCTCGGCGCCATCCCTGAGGCGGATATGCGCCTCGCGGATCAGCGCACCGCCAATGCCCGAGCCGTGGAACGAAGGTTCCACCGCCAACGGCGCCAGCGCCACGGCTGCGAACTGCTTGCCGCCGTTCTGGACGAACAGCCTGGAAAACAGGATGTGGCCGACCACCTGGCCGTCTTCTTCCGCCACCAGTTCGACAACGGCGTCGCCGCCGGTGACCAGAGCGTCGACCAGCCCGGCCTCCGCCTGCTGGCCGAATGCGTGTTCCTCGACCAGGCGTATGGCCTCGCGGTCCCGCGGCGTCGCGCCGCGTATCGACATCATGCTCATGAGAACTTCATTCCTTTTTCGATCTTGGCCCCGCGCAGAAACTCCTGCGCGGCAGCGGGCTTTCCGCCTGCCCGTTGAACTTCGACCAGCCTGACCGCGCCCGACCCGCAGGCGACCGTCAGCCGGTCATCGAGAATTCCTCCCGACTCGCCCATGCTTTCAGAAAGCGTGCCTTCCAAAAGCGTCGAGCGAAGCAGTTTCAGCCGTTCCGTGCGGCCGCCGATGTCGGCCTCGCACCAGGCGCCGGGAAATGGCGACAGGCCGCGAATGTGATTGTGGACCTCCGCAGCCGGGCGCGTCCAGTCCACACGTGTCTCCGACTTATCGATTTTCCTGGCGTAGGTCACCCCGTCAGCCGCCTGCAAAGTCGATGCCAGGGTATTTGTCTCCAATCGGGACAGCGCTTCCACCATCAGCGTGGCAGCAATGTTCATCAAGCGGTCGTGCAGATCGCCGGCCGTCATGTCGGGCTCTATGGCGCATTTTTCAACCAGTGCCACCGGACCGGTGTCCAGGCCCTCTTCCATGCGCATCACCATCATGCCGGTTTCGACGTCGCCGGCCATAATGGCTCGCTGGATGGGAGCTGCACCACGCCAACGCGGCAAAAGCGAGGCGTGGCCATTGAGGCAGCCGAGGCGCGGAGCCTCCAGAATAGCCTTCGGCAACAGCAAACCATACGCGACGACGACTGCGACATCGGCACGCAACGCATGGAAAGCAGCTTGCTCGCCCTCGCCCTTCAGCGACAGCGGCGTGCGCACTTCGATGCCCAGCCGCTCAGCCTCGCGCTGCACCGGCGACGGTGTCAGCTCCAGCCCGCGGCGGCCCGCGGCGCGCGGCGGCTGCGTGTAGACGGCTGCTATCTCGTGCCCGGCCTCGGCAATCGCGCGCAGCACCGGCACCGAAAACTCCGGCGTGCCCATGAAGATGACGCGAAGCGGCATTTTTCGTCCAGTATCCTGTTCTGCGCGCGGCAGTCCGCTCAAGCGTCTGCTTCAAACGGGTTTACGATCTTGAGGTCAAGCTCTTCGAAGTCCTTAATATTGCGCGTCGCCAGCATAGCGTCGTGCGACAGGCAGATGGCAGCGATCATGGCATCGGAAAGGCTGATCGGCCGGCCGATAGTTTCCCGCATTGCCCGGAGCTTGCCCGCCAGACGGGGAATGGGACCGGCAAATTCGACGACACGTCCCGAAAACTGCTTCGAAACCAGGTGGTCAAGTGCACGGACGTGGCGGTCCGAGCCGGTCTTGTTCAGAAACCTTTCGGCTCCAAAGGACTGCTCCATGACAACAGGACCGCAGAGATAGAGGTCGAGCAGGTCCTGTCTGCGAAACCACTTAGCGACGTTTGGATCGGGCGCGGGCCGGCTCGCTTCCGAGACGACATTGGTATCGAGGATTATCACTCGAAATTCTCAATGGTGCGGCCAAAGTCGCGTTTCCGTTCCGCTTCGATCTCATCCATCATCTGCGCAAATTCGTCGCTGATTGCATTTTCCGAGGCGAAGGCAGCGCGAATCGCATCCCAAGCCGTGAGTCCAGGCTCGGCCTTGCCTTCTTTTTCCGCAACCATGCCTTTTCGCAATAAATCGATCGCCTTGAGCGAGAGGCTTTGGCCGCCCTTGCGTGCCGCATGCTCGATTTCACGCTTCAACGGCTCGGGAATATCTCTGATCAACATATCGCCCATCTGAGTCTCCAGTCTGATATCAATGATATCACGCAAGGAAGCGTCTCTCAATAGGGGCGGGTCGAGACGGGATTTTGTGCGAGTCGCCGAAAGCAGGGCCTATCCCACCAGCTTGCCCGGCCCCTTGTCCTTGGCGAGCTTCTTGAACTTCTTGACCACCATGTCGCGCTTCAGCTTCGAGATGTGGTCGATGAACAGCACACCGTTGAGATGGTCGATCTCGTGCTGCAGGCAAGTCGCCATCAGGCCTTCGGCCTCGATCTCCTGCAGCTTGCCGTCGCGGTCGAGATATTTCACGCGCACCGAGGCGGGACGCTCGACCTCGGCGTAATAGTCCGGGATCGACAGGCAGCCTTCCTCGTAGACCGAGCGGGCGTCGGCGCTTTCGAGGATTTCGGGATTGATGAAGACATGCGGCGCCGGCGGCTCGTCTTCCTTGGCGAGGTCGATGACCAGCATGCGCAGCGGCTCGCCGATCTGGATTGCGGCCAAGCCGATGCCCGGCGCATCATACATCGTCGCCAGCATGTCATCGGCCAGTTTGCGCAAAGGCGCGTCGACGCGTTCGACTGGTTTGGAAACCTGGCGCAGGATGGGATCGGGAAGGATGATGAGCGGCTTGATCGACATGGCGCCTCACCTAAAACGTCGCAGGAGAAGCGTCAACCGGTGCGAATCGGTCTCGTTCACGTTTTGATCTGTGCCAGGTCTGCGAATCGGCTATGCTGGCGGGATGAACGACCTGAGCACCATCCTTTCCGAACCCGTTGCCCGGCTTGGCGCCACGACGATCACGCTCGGCCATGCACTGGCCCTCGGCGCGCTGGTGTTTCTCGGCCTGTTCCTGGCGCTTGTCGTGGCGCTGTGGCGATCGGCCAAGGCGCGCACCATCGCCGCGGCGGAAGCCGCCGACCACGCCCGCGACGCCGAGGCGCGGATGGCCGGCATTTTGCAAAGCCAGGCCGAGATGCAGGGCCGCATGGGCGCCATCGCCGACGTGTTCGGCGCAAGGCAGGCCGAACTCAACCAGTCGATCGGCCAGCGCCTCGACGCCATGACCGGCAGGCTCGGTCAAACCATGACCGAACAGACCAAATCGACGCATGAGAGCCTCGCCAAACTGCAGGAACGGCTGGCGGTCATCGACACCGCGCAAGGCAACATTCAGTCGCTGGCCGGCCAGGTCGTGCAATTGCAGGCGATCCTGTCCAACAAGCAGACGCGCGGCGCCTTCGGCCAGTCGCGCATGGAGGCGATCGTCGCCGACGGCCTTCCGATGGGCGCCTACGAGTTCCAGGCAACACTGTCAAACGGCAGCCGTCCCGACTGCCTGGTCAGGATGCCGAACGGTGCGCCGCAGCTTGCCATCGACGCCAAGTTTCCGCTGGAAGCCTGGAACGCCATCCGCGCCGCCGATGGCGCCGAACAACAGAAGATCGCGGCCCAGGCTTTCCGCCGCGACATCGAAATTCACGTCCGCGATATCTCGGAAAAATACCTGATCCAGGGCGAGACGCAGGACACCGCCTTCATGTTCGTGCCGTCCGAATCGGTGTTCGCCGAAATCCACGAGAATTTCGACGCCGTGGTCCAGAAGGCGCACCGGGCGCGTGTCATCATCGTCTCGCCGTCGCTTTTGATGCTGTCGATCCAGGTCATCCAGGCCATCCTCAAGGACGCCCGCATGCGCGAACAGGCGCATCTGATCCAAGGCGAGGTGATCCGGCTGATGGAAGACGTCGCGCGCGTCGACGAACGCGTGCGCCGGTTGCAGACGCATTTTGGCCAGTCGGCCAAGGATATCGACGAGATACTGGTGTCGACGTCGAAGGTGACCAAGCGCGGCCAAAAGATCGAAGCGCTGGAGTTTGGCGAAAGCGAAGCCGAAGTGCGCGGTGGCGGACCCGCCAAGGCCGAAGCCGGGGTGCGGGTGGCGGATTCCAAGACGGGGCAGCTCAGGCTACGTGTCGTCGAAGGCGACGATTAAAGCGCGTCGCGCTGAAACGGATTCATACGACGCGCTTAAGTCTTTGTTTTGATGCATGTCGTTGTCCCGGAACCGCGGCACACTTCTGGGCGACATGCATTAGACCGTAGCCACGATCACGTGCGCCTGGATCTTGGCCGCAACCTCGCCGCTGCCGTGCCTGGCTGCAATCACGGACGCGGCGTGATCGGTTGCGGCTTCCAGTTTTCCTCTGGCCTCGATTTCGTTGCGAAGCGGAGTTCCCTGGCAATAGGCAACCGCCGGAAGGCGCGGCGAGGAGGCACGGCTTTGTTCGGCCCTCGTCTCGATCACCACACGGGAGAAACCTGCGGCTTCCAACTCGCCGCGGATCAATGCAGTGTCATTGTAGCCGTGCGGCGTGCGGGCGAGAAAGCGGGGCGGATCGTTCGGAAAAATCTCCGCAAGAGCATTCGTCACATCATTGGCGAATACATTCTCTTCGATGCGATCCCACACGTTGAACAGGAAATGGCCGCCGGTCTTCAGGACCCGCTTTGCTTCGCGATAGCCGGCGGCTCGGTCGGGAAAGAACATCGCGCCGAACTGACAGCAAACGAGATCGAAAGCCGCATCTTCGAACGGCAGCGCCAGAGCATCCGCCTGACGCCATTGTATGCGACTGTCGGGAGCTTGTCGCGAGGCCGCGTAGTCGAGCATAGGCTGGTTGAGGTCGGTCACGACATAGCTTGCGCCGGGAGACAGTTTTGGAGCCAATGCGCGGGTGACAACGCCGGTACCGGCGGCGACTTCCAGGACGGCGCCGGGCGACAAGGACGCTGCCCGTCGTGCCAAATCCGCGGCGAACGGCTCGAAGATCAGCGGCACCATGTAATGGTCGTAGTTTTCCGGAATCGAGCCGGCAAACACTTTGTCCGTTTCCGACATTGCTATCCCCCGCCATCCGTTTGATGGCTAGCCTAGCACATTATTGGCTGGTTTGGGCCGCGTTTAACCGGGAGGCAGGTGCTACTGCGCCTCTACGATGCTTACGCCCTCGAATTCCGGAAGCCAGTGCAGGGCCGATCGGTGCCATTTCTGTTGGGTCGGAACGAGATCCTCGCGTTGCCGCGCGGTCCCCGCCCTGATCCCATAGACCTTCGGCCCGTCGCCAACCGACGTTGCGTAAAGATGGGAACCGCAGTCGCCGCAGAACGCCTGGGCACGCTTGGCGCCGCTCGATCCCGTCTTGATATAAACCTTCGGTGTGCCCTTTGTGATCCTATAATGATCCTCAGGCGCGGGAACAGTGACACGAAAGGCGGTACCGGTCAGTTGCTGGCAGTCGGTGCAATGACAGATAGAGGTCTTTTCCGGGTCGACGTCTGCTTCATAAGTTATGGCGCCGCAATGGCACCCACCATCGATTTTCATCGTTGATTCTCCGAAATCCGTCGGGTGATCTTAGCGGGACCAGGCGATGGCGCCAACGGTGGACTGCTGGTCCAGAACTAGTCCGACGCCGCCTCGACCTGCTTGCGCCGGTGCTCCCAGGTTCCGGTCGTCTGCGGCTTGACGAACAGTCTGGTGATCTCCGGCATTTCTTTTTTCAAGAGCGCCTCGATGCGCTCGACACAGGCTTCGATCTCAGGCGCCGTCAGATGGTCCTCGAATTCGATGCTCAGCCCAGCGACGATCTGTTGCGGGCCGAGATGGACGGTGAGAACGCCGTTGGCCCGCTGCACTGCCGGATCCTGCTGGGCGATGGCCAGCACCTTGGCCTGCACTTCCGGCGAGGCCGGCTCACCGATGAGCAATCCCTTGCTTTCGCGCGCCAGAAAGATGGCGGTGGCGCCGAGGATCATCGCGATGCCGATCGAGGCGACGCCGTCGAGCTCGGGCATGTCGAGGAGTTCGGCCGCCAATATGCCGGCGAAGGCGACGAACAGACCGAGCAGGGCGGCGCTGTCCTCGAACAGGATCGTGTAGACGCTCGGATCCTTGCTCGATTGCACGGCCTGCAGCCAGCCTTGGTTGCCCTTCTGCTGGCGGAACTCCTTCAGCGCCACGTACCAGGAGCTGCCCTCGAACAGCATTGAGAGGCCCAGCACAATGTAGTTGATTTTGGGATTGGCGACCGGCTGAGGCGCCATGATGTGGACGACGCCTTCATAGAAGGACACGCCAGCGCCGAGCGCAAAGACGAGCAGGGCGACAATGAAGCTCCAGAAATACAGCTCGCGGCCATGGCCGAGCGGGTGCGTGCGGTCCGGCGGACGGGCGGCGCGGTGCATGCCGTAGAGCAGCAGCCCGCCATTGCCGGTATCCACCAGCGAGTGCACGCCTTCCGACAGCATCGCCGAGCTGCCGGTGAAGAAGGCGGCGACGAATTTGGTCATAGCAATAGCTAAATTACCGGCGAGCGCCGCGTAGATGACCGTCTTCGACCCGCCATGCGCTGCCATGCTGTCCCTCCAAGGCGCCCAATGTAACGGCCTGCCGCCGAGCTCCACAGGCATCACAACGCACGAATCGCCTGGTCGTTCAGGTTGAAGGCCAGCTTGCGGAAAGACGCCCCTATTCGATGATCTCGTCCGTCCACACCTTGAAACCAGCCAGCGTGCCCGGTCCGAAGATGTGGGTCAGCGGCACGTCGGCGGCGTCGCGACCCGACGCGATCAGGATGCGGCCGATGCGTGGCGAATTGTTGCGCGGGTCAAAGACATGCCAGCGGCCACCGAGATAGACCTCCATCCAGGCTGCGAAATCCATGCTCGCCCAAGGTTTGGGCAGGCCGATGTCGCTGATGTAGCCGGTGCAGTAGCGGGTCGGGATGTTTAGCGCACGGCAAAAGGTGACGGCGAGGTGGGCAAAGTCACGGCAGACGCCGCTTTGCTCGCGATAGGCTTCCGCCGCGGTGCGGGTCGGCCGCGCATTGCCGTAGCTGAAGACGATATGGTTGTGGACGAAGTCACAGACCGCCTGGACGCGGGCAATACCGAGCGGCGTATGCCCGAACAGCCGCCAGGCTTCGCTGGCCAGCAGATCGCTCTCGCAAAAGCGGCTGGGCAACAGGAACAGCAATGTGTCCGACGGCAGATCGCGCACCTCGTGCTGCCAGGCCATCAGGTCGCCCATCTCGAACGTGCCGGGGTCGCGGATTACCGAATCGGTGCCGAAGGTGAAGCGACCGGGCGGGGCGACGAAACGGTTGCACCAATTGCCGAAACTGTCGCGGTAGCTCTGGATCGGCACCGGCGGGTTGGAGGTCAGGAAATCCGGGCGCTCGAGATCGGAGGCCCTGGAGTAGTGGACGTTGAGCATCGCGATCAGCGGCGTTTCCTGCGGAAAATCGAAACTCATCTCGCTGCCGATGCGGATTCGCATTGTCGTCCTGACCGCACTGCCTGATCATCGCCGGGCGAAGGCATGGCCGATGCTGCAGTGCGAAGGCAACCATGGCACGGACCGGAATGGTTTACGAGCAAATTAGAAACCGGTTGAAAGCGGCCCGACGGCGCCGGCGACAGACGCAGCCCTCTTGCAGTCCGGCGTTTCTCTTGTTTCAGTTGGCCTCCCAGCAACTGGAGGAACGAATCATGGCTAAAGGTGCGATGAAGGCGGGCAAGGAAGCTCGGAAGCCGAAAAAAGACGCCAAGAAGCCCGCAGCGGCTCCGGCACTCAAGGCGCCGCCCGTCAAGGCGATGAGGCTCAAGGAAAAGTAAGCCCGCCTCGGAAGATCTTGGACGGTTGAAATCCGGACAAACCGTTTCGGCGCAGATTTTGACACCGGCGGCATGAACGATGCGGCCGGTGTTTTTGTTGATCGCACCGGCGCAGCCGCTTGTGTCGAAGCGGCGAGGACGACCTCGCGCCTTCCCATAAATCGGCCGGGACGGCCCGCCATGCTCATGGAATGGAGTGCATCCCGATGTCGTGGATTTTTCTGTTTTTCGCCGGCCTGTTCGAAATCGGCTGGGCGATCGGCCTCAAATACACCGACGGCTTCTCGAAGCCGCTGCCGACGGTGCTCACTGTCGCCTCGATGATCATCAGCCTCGGGTTGCTCGGCCTGGCGCTCAAGACGCTGCCTGTCGGGACGGCCTATGCGGTGTGGACCGGCATCGGCACGGTCGGCACGGCGCTGCTTGGCATCTGGCTGCTGGGCGAGCCGGCGACGGCCATCCGGCTCGCCTGCATTGCGCTCATCGTCTGCGGCATTATGGGGCTGAAGCTCGCCGCCTGAGCAAAGCAACCAAGGAAATCGACGCACAAACACATTCAGGGCCGCTGGAAGGCGACCCTGATGTCCGATCGTTTCGATCGAAGCGTTAGCGGGCGGAGAAGCCCGGAGGCGTCCTGCCGGTACGCTGCTTGCGGGCCGCATAGCGTGCGTCGCGCTTGGCCTTGCGTTCGGCTTCGTCGGCCAGCAAACGGGCAATGCGCTCGTTTTCTTCGGCTTCCTTGATCTTCGCTTCAGCCTGCGCTGCCTCTTCGGCCGCAATACGCGCCGCTTCGGCTGCTGCCTCGCGCTCGGCCTTCTCGACCGCCTCGCGTGCCAGCTTTTCCTGCTTCAGCCTGGCCTTTTCGGCCTCGCGTATCTCGCGAGCCTCAAGAATCGCCTTGCGTTCGGCCTGTTTGGCCAGAACCGCAGGATCATCAGCCGCCGGCTTTGACTTGAAGCGCTCCAGAAGCGCCTTCTTTGCCTCGTTCGCGGCATTGCGCCGCTCGAAAATGTCTTTTTCCCTGTAGATAGCCAAGTCCACTTCCCTGAAGTCAATTCGCGACGCTTACATACGCGCGAAAACCGAGAGTTCAAGCGCCAAAACGGTATGCCAGCCATGAAAGTTTATACTGTTGCAGCCGGGAGACGCGTTTTCCCTGAAACAAAGCCGGCCGAAACCGACATGCACTGTTCACTATCCGCCCCTCTGGCGGCCGGGGCGGCTCGCCGCTACCTCTAGCGGCAAATCAGAACATTTGGATGACATGCCATGGAACTCGGTCTCTACACTTTCGCCGACGTCAGCCCGGAGCCCGGCCCCGGCGCGATCGGCCCGCATCAGCGGCTGCGCAATCTGATCGAGGAGGTCGAGCTGGCTGACCAGGTTGGCCTCGACGTCTTTGGTCTGGGCGAACATCACCGCCCCGACTATGCCGCGTCCGCGCCGGTGGTGGCGCTGGCCGCTGCCGCCGAACGCACCAAGCGCATCAAGCTGACCAGCGCGGTCACCGTGCTGTCCTCCGACGATCCGGTTCGCGTCTTCCAGCAGTTCGCAACGCTCGACCTTTTGTCGGGCGGCCGGGCCGAGATCATGGCCGGGCGCGGTTCGTTCATCGAATCCTTCCCGCTGTTCGGCTACAATCTCGAGGACTATGACGAGCTGTTCGCCGAAAAGCTCGATTTGCTGCTGGCCATACGCGGCGGCGTCAAAGTTACCTGGTCCGGCAATCTGCGCGCGCCGATCAACGACCTCGGCGTCTATCCGCGGCCGCTACAGGACAAATTGCCGATCTGGATCGCAATAGGTGGAACGCCGCAATCTGCGGCGCGCGCGGGCGTGCTCGGTTTGCCGCTGGCACTGGCCATCATCGGCGGCGAGCCGGCGCGGTTTGCACCGCTGTTCGACATTTATCGCGATGCCGCAAGGCGGGCCGGTACCGACCCCTCGGGCCTTGCCACCAGCATCAATGTGCACGGCTTCATCGCCGGCACCACTGAACAGGCGGCCGACGATTTCTATGGCCCGCAGGCCGAAGTGATGAACCGCATCGGCCGCGAGCGCGGCTGGGGCCCGACCTCGCGGGCGCATTTCGATCAGTCGCGTGGTCCGAACGGCGCGCTATTCGTCGGCGATCCGGAGCAGGTGGCGGAAAAGATCGTCGCCCAGCACAAGATCTTCAACAATGACCGCTTCCTGCTGCAGATGGCGATCGGCGCCATGCCGCACGCCAAGATCATGAAGGCGATCGAACTGTACGGCACCAAGGTGGCGCCGATCGTACGCAAGGAGACCGCCAAGCCCGGCGTCGCCGTCGCAGCGCCAGCCGCCTGAGCGACGGGCGGCCCGGATTGAGGCCTTGCCGGCTAACGGAACCTTGGGCTTGCAGAGGCGTTTCCGTCAGGGGAAAGCACCAATTGCGGTGCGCCGCTGAGGGAAAATCATGAAAGCCGAACCCGCCGCTTTGGGTGCTGGCCTTGCCGAGACCGAAGAGGCGAGAGTTGTGGCGCGTGCCGACACGCATCTGATGCGTTCGCTGCTCATCGGGATCTTCCTGTTCATGGCCATCTACGCGCTGTATTTCGCGCGTGCTTTCTTCATGCCGGTCATCCTCGCCTTCCTGCTGACGCTGACGCTGACACCAATCGTGCGCTTCCTGCGCAAGCGCGGCATTCCGGAAGTGGTTTCGGCGACAATGTTGGTCGTGCTGTCGATCTGCGTCTTCGGCGTTGCCGGCTATCTGCTCAGCGGCCCGGTCATCGACCTTCTCAACAACACCTCGTCGATCGGCCAACAACTTACCGAACGGCTGGCGCAATTGCGGCGTCCGCTCGAGAGGATCATGCAGATCTCGCATCAGATCGAACAGATGACGGAGACCTCGCAGGAGCCGGGCATCCAGAAGGTGGCGATGGCGCAGTCCGGCGTCCTGTCGGCCGCCGCCAGCAACGTCCTGTCGGCGGGGACAAGCCTGACCATCATCTTCGTGCTGTCGCTGTTCCTGCTGGCGTCAGGCACGATGTTCTATGAGAAGATCATCCAGTCCTTCGCCAGCCTCAGTGAGAAGAAGCGGGCCTTGCGCGTCGTCTATGACGTCGAGCGCGAAATCTCGCATTATCTGCTCACCGTCACCGTCATCAATGCCGGTCTCGGCGCGGTTATCGGCCTTGGCCTGTGGGCGCTCGGCATGCCCAACCCGCTCGTCTGGGGAACGATGGCGGCGCTGCTCAACTTCCTGCCCTATGTCGGCGCGCTGATCACCATCGTGCTGGTCAGCGTCATTGCGATGATCAGCTTCGACTCGATCACCTACGCCCTTTTGGCGCCGGGCTTCGTGCTTTTGTGCGACATCGTCGAAGGCCAGTTCGTTACGCCGATGGTTGTCGGCCGACGCCTCGAGATCAACGCCGTGGCGATCTTCATCGCCATCGCCTTCTGGTCCTGGCTTTGGGGCTTTGTCGGCGCGCTGATGGCGGTGCCGCTGCTGGTCGTCGTCAAAGTGTTCTGCGATCATTTCGATGGCCTCAGCCATGTCGGCAATTTTCTCGCCGCACAGCAGACGGCCGTGGTGGAGGAGGAAGCGGCCGAAGAGAACGGAAAGGCCGCGCCATAAGCTTGCCGCGCCTGTCCGTCATCTCGCATTTGTTGTCTTCAGGCGGAGTGCCTATATCGAGCCGGTCAACCCGGACCCTGCGATGAACGATGCCTCCTTCGACCTCGATTCCTATTTCGACCGCATCGGCTATCGCGGCCCGATCGATGCTCCGCTCGGCACGCTGAGCGCGTCGCATCGCCAGCATCCGCAGGCGATCCCGTTCGAGAATTTGGACCCGCTGCTTGGCACCAGCTCGACATCCTCATTCCCGACCGCGCCTTCGAAACCAGGGTCAGGCAGTTGAACATCGTAAAGGCTTGAGGCCCATGACCGCACTTTCCGTTCTCGACCTGTCGCCGATCGTCGAAGGCAGCGACGCCTCGCAATCGCTGGCAAATTCGCTCGACCTGGCCCGCCATGCCGAGCGGCTCGGCTACAGGCGCTACTGGCTGGCCGAGCACCACAACATGCCGGGCATCGCCAGCGCGGCGACCGCCGTCGTCATCGCCCATGTCGCCGGCGGCACCAAGACCATCCGCGTCGGCGCCGGTGGCATCATGCTGCCCAACCATGCGCCGCTGGTGATTGCCGAGCAGTTCGGCACGCTGGCGGCACTGCACCCCGGCCGCATCGACCTCGGCCTCGGCCGCGCGCCCGGCACCGATATGGGAACAGCGCGCGCGCTGCGCCGCAATCTCGAGGCGTCAGACAATTTCCCCCAGGATGTCGTCGAGCTGATGGGCTATTTCCAGCCGGCCGCGGAAGGCCAGCGTATCCACGCCGTGCCCGGCGAAGGCCAGAAGGTGCCGGTCTGGATCCTCGGTTCCAGCCTCTATGGCGCGCAGCTCGCCGCCATGCTCGGCCTGCCCTATGCCTTCGCCTCGCATTTCGCGCCGGCCGAACTGGACCATGCGCTGGAGATCTACCGTTCGCGCTTCCAGCCTTCGGAACAGCTGGACAAGCCCTATGTCATGCTCGGCCTCAACGTTTTCGCCGCACCGACCGATGGAGAGGCAAAACTGCTGTTCACCTCGCTCCAGCAGGCCTTCGTCAATCTGCGCACCGGGCGGGCCGGCCGCCTGCCGCCGCCGGTCGAGGGCTATGACCAGACGCTCGAGCCGATGGCAAAAACCATGATTTCGCAGGCGCTGTCCTGCGCCGTCGTCGGCTCTCCCGAAACCGTCCGGCAAGGCATAGACGCGTTCGTGCGCCGCACCGGCGCAGACGAGCTGATGGTGACCGCGCAGATCTTCGACCATGCGGCACGCGTGCGCTCGTTCGAAATCCTGGCCGAGGCGCATAAATCGCTGTCGCAGGCCGCGTGACGCTTTTGCCTGTGTCTGCTGTGGGCAGGCGCCTTCCTCAGCCAGGAGCCGCCTCTCTCACGCATAGGTGACGTTTTCTTGTGGTTTCGAAGCCCTGACTGGGCGCTTCGCCGGGGGATCGCGCAGATCCTGGGGTTTTGAGCGCGGTTGGAGCACATCCGGGCCGCTGGGCGGCTGTTCAAAGGCGCCAAGTGCGGCGCGGTGGATGCCATGCGCAGAATGCTTGCGCCCGATGCCGCCTGTTCTTATATACGCGCCAAGCCGCCCAGTGCCGGAATGCCGGTTGCCGGAGCGGAATTTCTTGTGAACAGGGGCTTTCGTCGGAACGCCTTACGGGTCCTGAGAGCCTGCTTAGCGGAGAGACTAGAAAAATGGCAAAAGTAATCGGTATCGATCTCGGCACCACCAACTCCTGCATCGCCATCATGGATGGCAAGGAGCCCAAGGTCATTGAAAATGCGGAAGGCGCGCGCACGACGCCTTCCATCGTCGCCATCTCGGGCGACGGCGAACGTCTCGTCGGCCAGCCGGCCAAGCGCCAGGCGGTCACCAATCCTGAAAACACCATCTTCGCGGTCAAGCGCCTGATCGGCCGCCGCTATGACGACCCGGTGACGGAGAAGGACAAGAAGCTTGTCCCCTACAAGATCGTCAAGGGCGACAATGGCGATGCCTGGGTCGAGGCCGGCGGCAAGAAGCAGTCGCCCAGCCAGATCTCGGCCATGATCCTGCAGAAGATGAAGGAAACGGCGGAGGCCTATCTCGGCGAGAAGGTCGAGAAGGCGGTCATCACCGTTCCGGCCTATTTCAATGACGCCCAGCGCCAGGCCACCAAGGACGCCGGCAAGATCGCCGGCCTTGAGGTGCTGCGCATCATCAACGAGCCGACGGCTGCAGCACTTGCCTACGGCCTCGACAAGAAGGATGGCAAGACCATTGCCGTCTATGACCTTGGCGGCGGCACGTTCGACATTTCGGTGCTCGAAATCGGCGACGGCGTGTTCGAAGTGAAGTCGACCAATGGCGACACCTTCCTCGGCGGCGAGGATTTCGACATGCGTCTCGTCGAATACCTGGCGGCCGAGTTTAAGAAGGAACAGGGCATCGACCTGAAGAACGACAAGCTTGCGCTGCAGCGCCTCAAGGAGGCGGCTGAAAAGGCCAAGATCGAGCTGTCGTCGACGACGCAGACGGAAATCAACCTGCCCTTCATCACCGCCGACGCGACCGGCCCCAAGCACCTGACGCTGAAGCTGACCCGTGCCAAGTTCGAGCAGCTGGTCGACGATCTCGTCCAGCGCACCATCGAGCCCTGCAAGGCGGCGCTCAAGGATGCCGGGCTGAAGGCTGGCGAGATCGACGAAGTGGTCCTGGTCGGCGGCATGACCCGCATGCCCAAGATCCAGGAGATCGTGAAGCAGTTCTTCGGCAAGGAGCCGCACAAGGGCGTCAACCCGGATGAAGTCGTCGCTTTGGGCGCCGCCATCCAGGCCGGCGTGCTGCAGGGCGACGTGAAGGACGTGCTGCTGCTCGACGTGACGCCGCTGTCGCTCGGCATCGAGACGCTGGGTGGCGTGTTCACCCGCCTGATCGAACGCAACACGACCATCCCGACCAAGAAGAGCCAGGTGTTCTCGACCGCTGAAGACAGTCAGTCGGCCGTGACCATCCGCGTCTTCCAGGGCGAGCGTGAAATGGCTGCCGACAACAAGGCGCTCGGCCAGTTCGACCTGGTCGGCATTCCGCCGGCGCCGCGCGGCGTGCCGCAGATCGAGGTCACTTTCGACATCGACGCCAACGGCATCGTCAACGTTTCGGCCAAGGACAAGGGCACCGGCAAGGAGCACCAGATCCGCATCCAGGCCTCTGGTGGCCTTTCGGACGCCGACATCGAGAAGATGGTCAAGGACGCCGAAGCCAATGCCGAGACCGACAAGCAGCGGCGTGCTTTGGTCGAGGCCCGCAACCAGGCCGAGGCGCTGGTGCACTCCTCCGAGAAGTCGCTGAAGGAATATGGCGACAAGGTTTCGGAAACCGAGCGCACGGCGATATCGGAGGCTATCACGGCGCTGAAGGCTGCTGCCGAAGGCGACGATGCCGCCGACATCGAGGCCAAGTCGCAGACGCTTGCCGAAGCATCCATGAAGCTCGGCCAGGCCATGTACGAAGCTTCGCAGAAGGAAGCGGCGGAAGCCGACGCCAAGGCGGACGCGGCCAAGGATAGCGACGTGGTCGACGCCGATTTCGAGGAAATCGACGAAAACGACGAGAAGAAGAAGTCGGCCTGACCGGTTGACGGCAAATAAAGCGGAAAGCCCGGCGCAAAGCCGGGCTTTTTTGCAACCCTCGCTGAAAAAGTGCGGGCCTTGCCGAAAAAGTCACTGAAAAACACAGGCACAAGCGCGCCGGCCCTAGCATCCGGGCATCACCGCTCCTAAATCGAGACAACGTGCCGGCAAACGACGCAACATGCATCAAGACGTTGAGCATCCGGACTGCGGGAAAAGATGAAAGCTGATTTCTACGAGACGCTGGGCGTGCAAAAGGGCGCCGACGAGAAGGAGCTCAAGAGCGCTTTCCGCAAGCTCGCCATGCAGTTCCATCCCGACCGCAATCCCGGCGATCACTCCTGCGAGCACAAGTTCAAGGAAATCAACGAAGCCTACGAAACGCTGAAGGACCCGCAGAAGCGCGCGGCCTATGACCGTTTCGGTCACGCCGCCTTCGAGCAGGGCGGCATGAATGGCGGCGCGCAAGGTTTTGGCGCCGGCGGCTTCGCCGACATTTTCGAAGATATTTTCGGCGACATGATGGGCGGGCGCCAGCGCCGCTCGTCGGGCGGCCGCGAACGCGGCGCCGATTTGCGCTACAATATGGAAATCACGCTGGAAGAAGCGTTTGCCGGCAAGACCGCGCAAATCCGCGTGCCGGCCTCGATCTCATGCACGGAATGCTCCGGGACAGGCGCCAAGCCCGGCACCCAGCCGGTGACCTGCTCGATGTGCCATGGCCACGGCAAGGTACGAGCGACGCAAGGCTTCTTCTCGATCGAGCGTACCTGCCCGCAATGCCAAGGCCGCGGCCAGACGATCAAGGACCCGTGCCCGAAATGCGCCGGCCAGGGCCGCGTCACCGAGGAACGCTCGCTGTCGGTCAATATCCCGGCCGGCATCGAGGACGGCACCCGCATCCGGCTTGCCAATGAGGGCGAGGCGGGCCTGCGCGGCGGCCCATCGGGCGACCTCTATATTTTCCTGGCCGTGAAGCCGCATGAATTCTTCCAGCGCGACGGCGCCGATCTCTACTGCAAGGTGCCGATATCGATGACGACGGCCGCCCTTGGCGGCTCGTTCGAGGTGACGACGCTGGACGGCAGTCAGACCAAGGTGAAAGTGACCGAAGGCACGCAGAACGGCCGCCAGTTCCGCCTCAAGGGCAAGGGCATGCCGGTGCTGCGCCAGCCCAATGTCGGCGACCTCTATATCCAGACCGCGGTCGAAACGCCGCAAAACCTGTCGCGCCGCCAGCGCGAGCTGCTGGAAGAGTTCGAGCAGCTGTCGTCGAAGGACAATTCGCCCCAGTCGAGCGGCTTTTTCGCCCGCATGAAGGACTTTTTCGAATCCTTCGGCGAGCACTGAACCCAAACCAAGGCCGCCACGCTTCCCGAACGTCATCAACATCTTATGCCAGATCGCGCCTTGCCTTGGACCTGTTAGCTGCTAAGTAGCGTTCGGGGAGTGTTGAGGAGAACTTGCATGGCACGTGGTCCGGGATTGCGGAAGGCGCTGGCGGAAAAGTTCGACGACGAACTCAAATTCTTCAAAGGCTGGATCGACAAGCCGAAGTCGGTCGGTTCGATCGTGCCGACAAGCTCCGTCACCGCCCGCAAGATGGCTTCCATCGTCAATCCGAAGTCTGGCCTGCCGGTACTTGAAGTCGGCCCCGGCACAGGCGTCATCACGCGTGCAATCCTCGCCCAGGGCGTTAAGCCCGAAAACCTCTACGCGGTCGAATATTCCACCGATTTCGTGCGCCATCTGCGCCAGCTCTATCCCGGCGTCAACGTCATCGAGGGCGATGCCTTCAATCTCAACGCCACGCTTGGCGAGAAGAGCGGTATGGTTTTCGATTCCGTCGTCTCCGGCGTGCCGCTGCTAAATTTCCCGGTCGCACAGCGGATCGCCTATATTGAAAGCCTGTTAGACCGCATCCCGGTTGGACGGCCGATCGTGCAGCTGACCTATGGGCCGTTGTCGCCGATCCCGCCCGGCCGCGGCAATTACACGGTCAAGCATTTCGACTTCATCTTCCGCAACATCCCGCCGACGCAGCTGTGGATCTACCGGCGCGAAGCGCATTAGCTGGTATTGGGGGCGGGAGAAGTCTCTGGCGCCTTGTAGAGGATCGACGTCTCCCGAAGGAAGCTCGATTGAGGGTCGATCCACATCCTTGACTGTTATCCGCCTCGCAAACTCGTGGCGACCTCTCTGATCGCCGCGCACATGGCCCGCACGGCCGTTGCTTCGGCGCTGCTGGAGAACAGAAGCAGCAGAGGCCGACGCGCACGCGGCTCCAGAGGACGCCTCGCGACGGTTCGCTGCCAATCGGCCGGAAACGCCAGGCCTGGCGCAATCGACAAACCGCGCCCGGCCCCAACCAGAGCAAGCAGCGCCGCCATATCGCTCGCCGACAGGATGACAACTGGCGCAACGCCAAAATCCTGGAACAATTCGGCAAGCATTGGTCCGCAGCCGCCGCTCGACATGATGAATGGCTGGCCGTCGAGAGCGCGGATCGGAAATGACCCGCCTTGGACTGAGTTCTTTTGCGATGACGCCACAAAGAGTTCGTCGTCGACAAGTTCCTCGGCTTGGCAATTGCCGGCGATGTAGGACAGTCCAATATCGGCGGCACCGCGATCGACCCACTCCGCCACCTCGGTATCCGTGCCCAAGAGCAGTTCGACAGCAAGCTCCGGGTGCCGGACGGAAGTAATGTTCAACGCATATGGAGCAATCTTTACCGAGGCGCTGCTGACCAGCGCGAGCCGTACTCTGCCTTTGATGGAGTGTTCCCGTAGGCCGACAAGACGGCCTAAAGCATGCAAAGCGGCGCGCGCCGCGTCCAAAGCCGCCTCGCCGGTTGCGGTGAAAGCGACACCGCGCCGATCACGTATGACGAGGGGCGCGCCAACGATCTCCTCCAGCGCCTTCATTGCATGGCTTATGGCCGATTGAGAAAGACAGAGCCGCTCGGCGGTTTTGGTGAAGCTGCGCGTCTCGCTGAGCGATGTCAGGACGCGCAGCATCGTGATGTTGATATTAGCATTGTTCATGGCTGCCGAAATATCTTTCATTTCGCTCATATTAACGAGCGCTGTAGGTTTTGTGAAGGTGAGGGAAACGACCCTCGAAATCGGCGAGCGGCTTTCCTGGCTCTCCGGCATGCAGGCGTGCGGTACGACGAGACTGAAACTGGAGTATCGCATGAGCTACCTTCCGCAATTCCTGACCCTTGCTTCGGTCTTCCTGCTCGGCGCCATGAGCCCAGGACCCGATTTTGTAGCCGTGACTTCCCATGCGCTGATCAGCCGTCGCGCGGGGTTCCATGTGGCGCTTGGCATTGCCGCAGCGATCATGGTGTGGGCGGCTCTCGCGATTTGTGGCCTGGGCCTCGTACTGACGCAGATTGCATGGGCTCGCCTTGCCGTCCGGATCGCCGGTGCCGTGTATCTCGGTTACCTGGGCAGCAAGATCCTTTTGTCGGCTTGGCAGGCGCGGCCACCGCTGGTCGTCGGTGGCGCAGAGACTACGGCTCCTTGGCGAAGCGGATTCGTTGTCGGAATTACAAATCCGAAGACGGCCGCGTTCTTCGCGAGCCTGTTCATATCGGTATTGCCGATGCAGGCTCCGATCTGGGTCCAGGCAGTGTCGCTGGCCATAATCGGGCTGGTCGCGATGGCGTGGTTTGGGCTTGTCGCGCTAATGTTCTCCACAAGAAGGGTTCGGTCGGTATATGGCAGCGTCCGCAGGCCGATAGATGCCTTGCTCGGAGTTGCACTCATCGCGCTGAGTGCAAGAATTGCGGTCACCCACTAGCAATAGCCCAGCTGCTCGGCACACCTTCGCGCGCTTGCCCCCCCGATCGTTTCCGTTTTTTGAGCCAGTGCGTTGATTTGCGCAGCCTCTGGCTGTACCTGTCCGGGAACAAGAGTGGCCAATGGCTGTGATCGCGAAAATCCTCGTCTTTGCCGGCTCGGTGCGCAGCGGCGCCTTCAGCGGCAGGACCGCCGATGTGGCGCAGAAGGAGCTGGCTATGCAAGGCGCCGAGGTGACGCGCATTTCGCTGGCCGACTATCCGCTGCCGATCATCGACGAGGACCTCGAAAAGGAAAAAGGCGTTCCCGACAACGCCGTGAAGCTTGGCCGGCTGATCGCCGCCAATGACGGGCTGCTGATCGCGACGCCCGAATATAATGGCTCGATCCCGCCATTGCTCAAGAACACGATCGACTGGGTGAGCCGGGTGCGCCTGGATGGCGGCCGGCCGGTGAGGCCGCTTGTCGGCAAGGTCGCCGGCCTGTGCTCGTCTTCCAACGGACATTTCGCCGGGATCCGCTGCATCAACCATCTGCGCGCCGTGCTGGTGCGCTGCCAGCTGGAGATGGTGACGCCGGAATGCTCGGTATCCGATGGCGGCAATGCCTTCGACGGCGACGGCAATTTCAGGGATGATAGACTGACCAAATCGATGGAGCACCTATGCCGCACGCTGATCGAAACCTCGCGCATGCTGTCGACCCGGACCGGGGCATGATTTCCACAGCCATGCAGGCCCATACGATGAGAGACAGGCTGATCGTCGGCCTCGACGTGCCGACGGTGAAAGAGGCCGAACAGGCGGTGCGCGAACTCGACGGCGTCGTCTCCTTCTACAAGATCGGCTATCAGTTGGCCTTCGCCGGCGGGCTCGACTTCGCCAGGGAGTTGGCCAGCGGCGGCACGAAGATCTTCCTCGACATGAAGCTGCTCGACATAGACCACACCGTGGCGAAGGGTGTCGAGAACATCGTGCGCATGGGCATGACGATGCTGACCATCCATGCCTATCCCAAGGCGATGAAGGCAGCTGTGGAAGCGTCGCGCGGCAGCGACCTGTGCCTGCTGGCGGTCAGCGTGCTGACCTCGATGGACGAGCAGGACGTGATCGACGCCGGCTATGAATACGACCCGCACACGCTGGTGCTGAGGCGCGCCGAACAGGCGCTGCATGCAGGCATGGGCGGCGTCGTCTGCTCGGCCGAGGAGGCGGAAGCGGTGCGCCGCATCGTCGGACCCGACCTGGCGGTGGTGACGCCGGGGATACGGCCCAAGGGCAGCGACCATGGCGACCAGAAACGCGTGGTGACGCCCGGCCAGGCGATCCGCAACGGCTCCAGCCATCTTGTTGTGGGCCGGCCAATCGTGGCGGCAAGCGACAGGCGCGCGGCGGCGGAAGCCATACTGGAAGAGATGCGCGCCGCGTAACGAGGAGAAGAAAATGCCCAAGGGATACTGGGTAGCCCGCGTCGATGTGCGCGACGTCGAAGGCTACAAGGACTATGTCGCTGCCGCCAAGCTCGCTTTCGACCGTTTCGACGTGAAGTTCCTTGCCCGTGGCGGTGAGCATGAAAAGGCCGAGGGGCCTGGCCGCGCCCGCAATGTCATTATCGAGTTCGAATCGCTCAGCGCGGCGCACGATTGCTACCACTCGCCGGAGTACCAGCGCGCCGTCGCCATCCGTCAGAAAGTAGCCGATGGCGAGATCGTGCTGGTCGAGGGTATCTGACGCGCGAAGCTGCTCTGCTCAGTGCGGCGCTTCCTCCTGCGCCAGCACCTCCAGTTGATGGCGGTGCCCCGACAGCTCATAGCCGACAACGGTGACGGCCGGCGCTAGCGTGAGTAAGATGAGGCAGACCGCCATGTCGACGCCGGCAAGGGCGGCGATGATGGCAAGTGCGACGACCGCAGCCGTTCCCGCCAGCAGCCAGACATGGAGGGGATCGAAGCGCTGGACGAGATAATAATACAGCGCGTAGATCGCCCCCAGGAACACGCCTAGCGGAATGGCGACCGAGAGCAGGGTCGCTACCGGGCCGATATGGGCCTTGTGCTCGATTAAATAGGCCGCGACATGCAGCCCGGCGCCGGTGGCGACGATGGCCGCCACGATCAGCATCTGGCCATAGCCCCAGACAAAAGAGCGATTGCGGTGCTGGTGCAGCACCGTCCCCGAGGGCAGCATGTAATAGACCCACCACATGCCGAAGGTGAGACCCATTCCGGCAATGCCAATCAAGGCGGCATCGAGGTTCCAGCCCTGCTCCTCGACCACGGCCGACAGCGTCGCCAGCGTGCCGACCACCCTTCGCCCAGCGCGATGATGGCGAAGAGGCTGTAGCGCTCGGCGACGTGATGCGCGTGCCAGGGCGTGCCGCCATCCCGGCGTTCGGCGATGACCGGTCCGGCCAGCTCGATGAGAAGCAGGACCGCGCCGAAAGCCAGGCTCGTCGCCAGCGAGAAATCGACCAGGATCTGCACCACCCAGCCGATCTGGGCGATCGCGATGGCGATGGCATAGGTGAGACAGGCACGCCGCCGCCCAGGGTCCTGCCGCGCCGCGCGCAGCCATTGGAAGATCATGGCGACGCGCATGATGACGTAGCCCAGCACCATCACCGAATTGTTGAGGTGTTCGCCATGCTCGATCGAGGCGAACATGCGCGGCAGGCCGATGGCCAGCACCAGCACGCCGATCATCTGCACCATGGTGACGAGGCGGAAGATCCAATCGTCGGTGTCATAGGCGGAGGAAAACCAGGAGAAATTGATCCACGCCCAGCAGATCGCGAAGCTGGCAAAGCCGAAGCCGATCAGCGCCGCCGCGTAGTGGCCCTCGGCCAAGGCATGCGCCAGTTGCGACGAGGCAAGGCTGAAGGCGGTGACGAAGGTCAGATCGAACAGCAGCTCGAGCGGCGTGGCGACGCGATGCGCCTCATGCGGATCGCGCCCGGCCATGCGCCTTATGTGATGATGGAGGGAGCTTGCTGGTGTGCTCATCGCGCGGCCTTGCCTGAGGACTGTCCCGCGACACTAAAGGTGGAGCAAAAGCCGTCAAGGCGCGGTAGGTCGTGCCGGTCCCCGCGGCCTTTCAGATCGCCTGTCGGTTCAGTCGGTTCGCCGCCGTCTCGGCAACCGCATCGGCCAGCGTCATGCTCCATTGCAGCCGGCAATAGGCGCGGAAATCGAAGCAGGGCAGGCCGGGACAGACTTCGAACTCGATGAGGTGGGCATGATCGGTGGCCTCGACCCTGAAATCGATGGAAAACACGTCGCGCAGGCCAAGTCCGCTGACCAGCCGCTCGGCGATGCGGCGGATGGTTGCCGCGGCTGCCGGCTGGGTGTCGGCAACCGCCTCCAGCACCGGCTCGCTGTATAGTCCAGCCGCCTTGGCGGCCTCGCCGGTGTCGCCGTAAAGCGCCATCGAGTCCGCCATGGTCTGGAAATCGCCGCCGGAGTCGACGAACGCAATGCCGAGCGCTTCCGCCCCGGCATCCGTTTGCAGCCCAAGGAAGCTGGCGCGGACATTGCGACCGCCGACATAGGGCTGGACGACGACATCGTCGCGATAAGCGGCATAGACCCGCCGGCTAAGCTCCAGCGCATGGGCCAGGTCGTTGCAGCGTGAATCCGGCCAGATGCCTACCTTAGAGCCGAGCCGGTTCGGCTTGACGAACCAGCCGGCTTCCGAAGCTGGCGGGGCGGCCAGCCAGCGGCCGTCGCGGGCCAGGCCTGCCTGCGGCGCCGGCAGGCCGAGCGCGCAAAGCACGGCGCCGGAGCGGAACTTGTCCTGGCAAAGCGCGAACAGCGCATCGTCGGCTCCGATGGTTCTAAGCCCATTCAGCCTGGCAAGTGCGGGCGCTGCAGCACCGCGGAAATAGGCAATGCCGTCGGTCAGCGTCCAGACCAGCGTGGTTGCGGGATCGGCCTTCGCCAGCGCGCTTGCCGCATCGTCGAGTGCAACCGGCATAAAGGCGAGGCCGCGCCGCCCGCAAGCGGCGGTGATTTCATCGAATTCGGGCGCGAGATCGGTCGATTGCGCCAGATAGGACGAGATTTCCAAGGCACGCTCGGCGGGAAAGCCGTCGGCGACCAGCCGGTCGAGACAGGCCTTTTCCGGCTCATGGACGAGGATCAGGGTCGGGCGCGGCATGGATCAGGACCTTCGGTGGTGTTGTCCCACCATGGCATGGCCCCTGCTTCAGACTTGCGCGAAACCGACCGAGGCGGACGCCTGCGCGACAGCGCTCAGGCGATGACCACGCGCGGCTCGAAGCGGCCGTTGACGGGGATGTCGAGCAGGAAGGTCATGCCGGCCTGTGGGTCGAGCTTGCGCTGCTTGTCGTCCTTGCCTTTCCAGGCCGAGGTCACCGCCAGCCGATCGGCCTTGGCCCCGACAAAGGCCGGGCACGAGGACTGCCCCGCCGGCACGGCAATTTCGCGCAACAATGTGCCGTCCGGCGCATAAGCCTTCACTGCCTTGCCGCCCCAGACCGCGTTCCACAGCACGCCGTCACGGTCGACAACCGAGCCGTCGACATAGCCCCGCGACGAGCGATGGTCGACGAACACTTTCGACTCGCCGATCGGCAGGCCCGTCGCCGGATCGCAGGCGACGCGCATCAACAGGCCGGTCGAGGTATCGGTGTAGTAGGCGATCGTTCCATCCTGCGAGAAACAGATCGAGTTCGACACGGTGATGCCGGTGTAAAGCGTGCGCAGCTCGCCCTTGAAGAACCAGTAGATGGAGCCGGCGCCCTTCTCCTCACCCTTGCCCATCGTGCCGACCCAGAAGGCGCCGCACGGATGGACGCGCGAATCGTTGGAGCGGGTCAGCGCATTGTCGGCCTCGATGGCCGTATGCAGCGTCAGCTTGCCGGTCGAGACGTCGCGGACATGCAGGCCAGTCTCGGTGGCGATGAGCTGGCGATTGCCATCGACAATGGCGATGGCGCTGGCCATCTGGGCGAGCTCATGGACCTTCCGCGCGCCGGACGTGACACCCTGCTCCAGCAAAAGCCCGTTGACGATGTCGAACCAGAACAGCGTATCGGTGGCGGGATCGTAGCTCGGCCCCTCGCCGAGTTCGCAGACATGGTCCGAGAAAACCGAAACGTTGTCCATCATGCCGCTCCGCCGAAGGCCGCATCCCAGGCCATTACCGCCGCCCGGGCACGCGTGGCCACCTCGTCGACGCTCATGCCGGGTTTGAACAGGCTGGAGCCAAGACCGAAAGCGGTCACCCCAGCGGCTTTGTAGCCGGCAAAGTCTTTCTCGGAAACGCCGCCGACGGCGCCGACCACGGTATCGGCCGGCAGCACGGCCCGCATCGCCGAAATGCCGCTGGGCCCGAGCACGCTTGCCGGGAAGAATTTGAGCGCCGAAGCCCCAAGCCTAATCGCCTGAAAAGCTTCGGTGGGGGTGAACACGCCTGGCATCGTCACCATGCCATGGTGCATGGCGCGGGCCATGACGTCGGCATCGATGTTGGGGCTGACCAGCAGCCGCCCGCCGGCCTTGGCCAAGGTGTCGACATCGGCTGAAGTCAGCACCGTGCCGGCGCCGACCAGCGTCGTCTTGGGCAAAGCGGTGACAATGCTGGCGATCGATGAAAACGGCTCCGGCGAATTGAGCGGCACCTCGATGGCTTCGATGCCGGCGTCAAACAGCGCCTGGCCGATGGCAACCGCCTCGCTGGGTTTGAGGCCGCGCAGAATGGCGATAAGACCACGCTTGAGCTTCGGGAAGGGGGCGGTCTGGGTCACGCTGTCACTCCACTCTGGTGAGTCATTTGGCGATCATGCCATTTTCCCGCGCTGCCTCGATAAGGCCGGCACGCACCGCCTCGTCGGCGTCGACCGTCCTGACGGCAAGCCCTGCAAGGTCGAGCGCCTGGCTGTAGAGGGCTGCTAGCGACCCCGAGGCGACCAGCACGATTGCGGTGGTGCTTTCGCCATAGCGGCGGCCCGCCGAGGCGATCTCGCCGCCGATCAGCAGGCCGGACAGGCAAGCGGCGGCATCGTCGGCCTTGAGGTTCTGCAGCAGGCCGGCGGCGCGGATCGAGAACAGCCGCGAGGTGACATCGCCGCCCTCGGCCAAAGCCTTGCGGCACCATTCCTGGAAGAACGGATTGTCCGGAATGACCGGCTTCGGGCTCTCGCCCAGCGAATGGCGCAGGATCGAGTGAGTGGCCAGCACCGAAAACAGCTCGCCGGTCGGCCAGGTGCAGAAGCCGTCGACCGCGCCGTCTTCGACCAGAACCCATTTCGAATGGGTGCCGGGCATGCAGACGAGATGGCGACCTTTTGCCGGCAAACCGGCGCCGGCAAGCTGGGTTTCCTCGCCGCGCATTACGTCCGGCGCATCTTCCAGGCGCTGCGCCAGGCCAGGCACGATGCGGATGTCGCGGCGCTGGCCGGGAATGCGGGCGGCCCCCGCGAGGATGGCACTGAGCGGCGCCGGCACGGTGACGTAAGGCGCTTCCAGCCAACCCTGGCGCGAGCCGGCCATGCCGCAGATGATGACCGGCAGTGTGTCAGGTGCGCCGAGCGCCGCCAGATGGCCCTCGAGGATGGTCGAAAAGCCTTTTTGCTGCGCGGTGATCAACCCATCATCGCCGCGACGCTCGGCAAGCACCCCGCCCGCCTCGTCGACCAGCCAGACCCGCATGCGGGTCGTGCCCCAGTCGACGGCGGCGACTGCTGGCGTGCCTTTTGCCGGATTTTGATTCACCGGGCTCACAGGAAACCCCCGTCGACGATCAACATCTGCGCCGTCAGCATACGCGAGGCGTCGGAGGCCAGGAACAGCACCGTGCCGACGATGTCGTCGGGCTGCATGACCTGCTTGATGCATTGCTTGGCGACATGGGCGGCGAGCCTCTCCTCGGTGACCCAGAGTTCCCTTTGCCGGTCGGTGATCACCCAGCCCGGCGCAATCGCATTGACGCGGATGCCGTCGACTCCAAGCTTGCCCGCGAGACCTTTGGTGAGGCCGAGTATGCCGGCCTTGGCGGCGGTGTAGGCCGGCATATCGGGGTGGTTGATGAGATAGGAGGTTGAGGTGAAGTTGATGATCGAACCGCCGCCGGCCCGCTTCATGCCCGGCGCCACCGCCTGTGCGGTGAAGAAATGCGGGCGCAGATTGACGGCGAGATTGTTGTCCCAGAACTCGACGGTGACGTCGGCGACATCGTGGCGTTCGTCCCAGGCGGCATTGTTGACCAGCACGGTGACGTCGCCATGCGCCTCAGCCGCTTTTGCGGCCGAAGTGCGCAACGCTTCGACGTCGCGCAAATCGGTCTTAAGGTAGAGCGGTCGCCGGCCAAGTTCTTTTTCGACGCGGTCGGCAAGCAGCGTGCTTGGGCCATCGGCGATGTCGATGAAGGCGACATGGGCGCCCTGGCGAACGAAGCCCTCGGTCAGTGCCGCGCCAATTCCGGAACCGCCGCCGGTGATCAGCACCGAGGCTCCCCTGAGGTCGGCAAAATCCGCCGATGGCATCATATCTTCATCTCCCGGTCCGGTCGGCGCGCATCCTATCCAGCCAAGTCCGGGGAGCAAGGGCGAAAACGGCGATTTGATTGGCTTATGTCAGACAAAAGGCCGCAAGATGGCGGCCACAGTCGATCTTGGCTCGCGCCGCTGACTTGCTCGACGCAGGCCAGACCGCCGGTCAGACTGCCTTGGCGTAGAGGGCGCCGCGATAGGAATCGCGGAGGTAGCCGAGCGTGGCGTCGGCATCGACCGGTTTGCCGAAGAGATAGCCCTGGCCGCCGGCGCAGCCGAACTGAACGAGGCGGTCGGCCTGCGCCTCCTCCTCGATGCCTTCGGCGACGACATCCATGCCGAGCCCTTCGCACATGGCCAGAATGGCGCGGATGATGTGTTCCGACGGTCGGTCGTCGAGGATCGAGGAGACGAAGGCGCGGTCGATCTTGAGCTTGTCGAAATGGAATTCGCGCAAGCGGCCGAGCGAGGACTGGCCGGTGCCGAAATCGTCGAGCGAGACTCGGATGCCGACGCGACGCAGGTCCTCGACGATCTTCTCGGCCGAGGCCGGATCGTTCATCAGGCCGGTTTCGGTGATCTCGATCTCCAGCCGTCGCGGATCGAAGCCGGTGCGGTCGAGGATCGACAATATGTGCAGGCCGGTGTTCTGGTCGACGAGCTGCGAGGGCGACAGGTTGAAGGACAGGAACAGGTCCTTCGGCCAGCTGCGCGCCGCTTCGGCCGCCTTGCGCAGCACCAGCTGCGACAGCGGGCCGATGATGCCGCGCTCTTCGGCGATCGGGATGAACACGGTCGGCGGGACGACGCCGAGGTCGCGATCGGTCCAGCGCGCCAGCGTCTCGAAGCCGATGGTGCGGCGGGTGGTCAGATCGACGATGGGCTGGAAATGCGGCTCGACCTCACCGGCCGAGACGGCGCGGCGCAGCGCCTGTTCGATGCGGGTGACGCGCTTGGCCGCCTCTTCCATTTCGCGGGTGTAGACGACGACGCGGCCACGGCCCGAACGCTTGGCGTGGTAGAGCGCCGTTTCGGCCTTGTTGACGAGGATTTCCGTGGTTTCGTCGCCGGAATAAAAGAGCGAGCAGCCGACCGAGGCCGAAAGCCTGGCGGTGCGTTCGCCGACATCGTAGGGCGCCGACAGGATTTCGATCATCATGCGCGACTTCTCGGCCGCCGCCTCCTCCGAGAACACCATCGGGTAGAGGAAGGCGAATTCGTCGGCGCCGATGCGGCAGACAGTAGAGTGGCTGTCCATCGAGGCGCGCAGCCGCATCGCCACCTGGATCAATATGTCGTCGCCGGCCTTGTGGCCGAACAGATCGTTGATCGGCTTGAAGCCGTCGAGGTCGAGAATGCCGACCGTGAACGGCGCGGGATCGTCTGCACGGTCGCTGATCAGGCGATCGACCTTGTCGAAGAAGCGGCGATGGTTGCCAAGCCCGGTCAGCGCATCGGTGAACGCCAGATCCGAGTTTTCCCTGCTTGCCTGCCCGGTGCCAAACGTCGTTTGCATCGGTATCCCTGTTTGTGACGCCCGAAATTTAGGCTGAGACTGGCAGCAAAGCGTTTAGGAAGCGTATCGCGAAATCGATTTTTCGCTGGCGAATGATGCTTTAGCGGACGCGGTAGAGTTCGACCGGGGTTCCGCGCGTTTCGGCCACCGGTTCGAGCCAATCGGGGACGCTTCCCTGCATCAGCCTGGCCAGGAAGCCTTGCGGCGCCTTGGCGGCAAGCATCTTGCTTTCGGCGCTGCCGCGGCAGAGCGCCATCAGGCCGACGTGGTGAGCCGCCGCGATCGTCCTCGCCTGGTCCGCCGATCCGAGGAAGGCATCGAGCGCAAGCAGGTCGCCGGCGATGTTGCGATGATAGGGGCCGGCAAAGACGCGGTGCCCGGAATAGGCCAGGATGGGCGAGCCGAGATTGGAAATGGCAAGCACCGTGGTGTCCGGCAGCCGGGCCAACGCCGCGAAGGAGGCCTTGCGCTCGCAGGACGGATCGCTGTCGGTGTCCTGTGCCTCGACCGAGACCTTGTTGGCCTCGAACACGCTCGACGTCGCGGCGGCAGCGCCGGCCCAGACGGCATTCACCGACACCACCCAGACCGCCGCCATGCGCAGCGATACGCTGCGCGCAGGGCTGATCCTCGCCCGTTCGCGCCAGCTTGCGATCCAGGCCGACAGCGGGATGACGGCAAAGGCGATCGAGAATGTCGAGCCGCGGACCTGCCAGGCGCTGACGATGAAGGCGCCGACCAGCAAGGCGCCGACGAGGCTGTCCTGGCGGCGCCATGGTCCGCGCAGGCGAAGCGCCATCAGCGCGATCGCCACCAGCGGCGTGACATAGCGCGCCGCCAGCGAGGCCGGCTCGCTGGCGGCAATACTGAACAGCGACTGCGCCTCGTCGATGTGATCGAGCCACAATTCCTTGAGGCGCGGATCGAGAGTTGCGTAGGGAGCCGCAAGGCATTGCGGAAACAGCGCCGCGACAACGGCGCCCAGCACAAGCGCGAGCAGGCCGAGCGAAATCAGGCGGCGTCCGGCCGTGCCGTTGGACACCTTGAGCGACGTCACGGCGGCAAGGCCCAGTCCGGCGATTGCCGCGACGACGAATTGTACGGCCGAGAAGGCATCGCACTGCGCCTGGCCCCAGGCCGATGGCGGGATGGTGCTGACGAAGACCAGGGCTGAAACGCCGGCAAAGCCGAGACCGAAATCCCTGGCGATCCGGCGTTCGCCGCCGGGATCGACGACGAACAGCAAAGCGATGCAGGCGCCGATGGTGGCGACATAGGGCGCGGTTTCCATGCCGACGGCCAGCGTCAGGGCCGCACACAGCCCGGAAATCAGCGCCGCCCAGCGACGCGCCGGCGCCTCGAGCAGCAGGCTGAGGCTGGCCATGGTCAGCGTCAGCTGGACATTGTGATGATCGAGCGCACCCGGCAAGAAAATGCCGATGAAATGCAGCGCCGCCGCGCCGATAACGACCGCCGGCAGCACCGCGCCGACGCCGGCGAAGCTGCGCGCCGCACGGGCGAGGAAGAACACCGCCAGGCAAAACAGCAGCGCCGGCCACAGCACCTGCGCGATCGCTTCGGCCATGGCCATGCTGCCGGTCAGCGCCGAGGCGGCGAGGATGATGGCGGCGAGCGGTGCGTCGACCAGCCGCGACCAGTGCATGACGAAACCGCCTTCCGGCCCCATCCTGTACTGATGCAGGTCGAACCAGCCCTGGCCGGCCAGCATGTCGCGAACCTCGACCAGCCGCAGCAGGCTGTCATTGTCGCCGCCGGCATTGCTCAATTCGCGAAAGCCCGTGGCGGCATTGACAGCCAGCACCACCAGCATGGCAAGCAGCGCCAGCGTCATATCGGACTTCCAGGAGGAAGCACCCGCCTTGGCTGCGTTCATCATCATGACCTTCGTCGGAAAGACTGCGGCCTTAAACCTAGCCTTAACAGCTTCAATAAATAGTAAAGTCGCCTGAGCGAGGCCGCATATGAGCGCGGCCGGAGGCTCCGCCGGGCGTCGGGAGACGGAAATGCCGCACGAAGTCCGCCATGAGCCGGCCATTGCCGTGCTCCTGCCTTGTTACAATGAGGAACTGACCATCGCCGAGGTGGTGCGGCGCTTTCGCGAGACGCTGCCGTCGGCCGAGATCTATGTCTATGACAACAATTCCAGGGATTTGACCGCGCTCAAGGCGCGCGCAGCGGGCGCCATCGTCGTCCGCGAGCCGCGCCAGGGCAAGGGCAATGTCGTGCGGCGCATGTTCGCCGACATCGATGCGGACATCTATCTGATGGCCGATGGCGACGGCACCTATGCGCCGGAAGATGCCTCGCTGCTGATCAACATCCTGCAGACCGAGCGCTGCGACATGGTGGTAGGCACCAGGCGCGGCGTCACCGACGATGCCGGCCGTTCCGGCCATGCCTTCGGCAACCGCATCTTCAATAGCCTCTACAAGCGGCTGTTCGGCGCCGACTTCACCGACATCTTCTCCGGCTACCGCGTCTTCTCGAGGCGTTTCGTCAAGAGCTTTCCCGCGGTTTCCGGCGGCTTCGAGATCGAGACCGAAATGTCGGTGCATGCCTCGCAGCTCAAACTGCCGGTGAGCGAGATCGCGCTCGATTATGGCCGCCGGCCTGAGGGATCGTCGTCGAAGCTGTCGACCTATCGCGACGGCGCCAGGATCCTGTGGATGTTCGCCATGCTGATGAAGGAAACGCAGCCGCTGCGCTTCTTCGGCGCCTTCGCGATTTTCTTCCTGGCGTCGAGCCTTGCCCTGATGACGCCGGTGCTGATCGAATTCGCCCAGACCGGCCTCGTGCCGCGCATGCCGACCTGGGTGCTGTCGGTCGGCCTGCTGCTGCTCTCGATGCTTGCGATGGTGACCGGATTGATCCTCGATTCGGTATCGCGCGGACGCGCCGAGCAGAAGCGCATTTTTTATCTCTCGGTGCCGTCAGGCCGGGTCGAACGGCGCGAACGCACTGATGAAATCCCGAAGGCCGAACCGGGCAAGACGCCCCGGGCCGCCTGAGGCCGTGAGCCGGCTCGCCCGCTTCGTCCTGGCAGGCGGCGTTGGTTTCGTCGCCGATGCCGCGGCGCTCTGGCTGCTCTTGGCGGTGACGCCGCTCGGTCCCTTCGTCGCCCGTGTCCTGTCGATCGGCTTTGCGCTGTGCGTCACCTGGCAGATCAACCGGCACCTGACCTTTTCGCCGTCGAGCCGCGGCCTGGCGCAGGAGGGCGCGCGCTATGGCGGCGTCGGCATCGCCACCAGCATCGTCAACTATCTCGTCTACTGCGCCATCCTGTTTGCGCTGCCGGCGCTGCCGCCGCTGGCCGCACTTGCCGTCGCCTCGCCGGTCGCCATGGCGCTGTCGTTCCTCGGTTACTCCCGGCTGGTCTTCGACCGTTAAAGGTCTGGGCCAAGCAAGCGCGATTGGCAGAAGCCGCCAAGTTCCGTATATCGGCGACAGAGCCTGCTGGAGACCGGAAGATGCCCCTGAAGATCGCCGTCCAGATGGACCATGTCTCCACCGTCTCGATCGCAGGCGACACGTCGTTTGCGCTGTCGCTGGAGGCGCAGCGGCGCGGCCACCAACTGTTCCACTATACGCCCGACCGGCTGTCGATGCTGGGCGGCAAGGTGTTTGCCCGCATCGAAGAGATGAAGCTCCGCGACGAGAAGGGCAATCATTATACGCTGGGCGACAAAGTGCGCACCGACCTGTCGGAGATGGATGTGATCCTGCTGCGCCAGGACCCGCCCTTCGACATGAACTATATCACCACCACACACATCCTCGAGCGTATCCATCCCAAGACACTGGTCGTCAACGACCCGGCCTGGGTGCGCAACAGCCCGGAAAAGATCTTCGTCACCGAATTCCCCGATCTGATGCCCGAAACGCTGATCACCAAGGATCCCCAGGAGGTCGCGGCCTTCCGCAAGGAATTCGGCGACATCATCGTCAAGCCGCTCTACGGCAATGGCGGCGCCGGCATCTTCCATCTCAAGGAGGACGACCGCAACCTCGCCTCGCTGCTCGAAATGTTCGCCCAGCTGTCGCGCGAGCCGTACATCGTGCAGCGCTATCTGAAGGATGTGCGCAAGGGCGACAAGCGCATCATCCTGATCGACGGCGAGGCCGCCGGCGCCATCAACCGCATTCCGTCCGAGCACGATTCGCGCTCCAACATGCATGTCGGCGGCCGCGCCGAAAAGACCGAGCTGACGCAACGCGAACGCGAAATCTGCGCCCGCATCGGCCCATCGCTGAAAGAGCGCGGCTTCATCCTGGTCGGCATCGACGTGATCGGCGACTACATGACCGAGATCAACGTGACCTCGCCAACCGGCGTGCGCGAAGTGCAGCGCTTTGGTGGCGCGGATATCGCCAGCCTGTTCTGGGACGCGGTGGAGGAAAAGCGGCGGAATTCGACCGCGTAGTGTGCGTTGCTACGGAGGACTTTGGTGGGTCCAGAGAAGCATCGAAAGATGCTCTTTATCGGGTAAGACTGCCGAGCAAGCGGCTCATCAGATCAAACTATGTCCCGGAAGCGCCGAGGCCTCAGTTTCGGAGGAAGGAGACCGATAAGTCTGGTCTGCAATTTTAGCTGTGGTGTTGCCCAGTCTTTCAGCAGAAAACCCGCATCGGCGTTCTTTTCCAGCAATGCAAAAGCCGCAGACAGTCCGATCAGGTCGACCAAGGTCCTACGCATTGAGTGGCGGGAGATTAAATGCTCCAGTCCCGGCGCCACTTCGCACCAACGATTGGCCAGTGCCCGCCGTATCGCTATTTCAGTATCAGGCGACATCCTGCCGAGGCCGACTCCGGTACCCAGGATGCGCCCGTCCGCCCAGCCATTGCCGCCGTGAAGCCGATAACTGCCAAGAGCCCGCCCAATCCTCACGGTTCCGCCGATCATATGGGCGGCACGAGCCATATAACCATCGGCACATATCTTTATTTCGTCCGGATCGGATGGACGCATGATTTCAAGCGGAGCTCGACGAAACATCATCCCCGATGTGGTTGACCAAAACCAACCCACGGTGCCCCGATCAATAAATAATAATGTCGGGTCAGCTTCGGTGTCGACATGCAGGTAGCCGCTCATTTTCGGCATCGATCGCGGGTCGTTCAGGTGGAATACGGGATGACCGCCCGCAAGCAGTTTGCCGGCCGTATCTATCACCACCTCATCGGAGCTCGACATCGCCGCGATACGGGTGTGGCTGAGATGCGCTCTCACATGGCATTCTATGAAGTCAGGGTGCCAAGCATCGTCACCGTCAAGAAAGGAGATCAGGGGTCCGGCCGTCGCGTCAAGCCCGGTCATCATTGTTGCCAACTGCCCGCCATTTTGCAGTCGGGGCAGAAGGCGGAAACGACTGTCGCCAAGCTGAGACAGACACTCTTCAATCCTTCGGCGGGAAGCGTCGGTCGAAAAATCATCGACCACCACGCACTCGAACGCAGTGTATGTCTGCGCCGCTACGGATCGGATCGCAGTGTCGATGAATGCCTCTTGATTGAAACAGCCTACGCAAACGGATACGGTTGGTAGCGCGATGTGAGAACCAGCCCCGCTTGGGACGATGTTTTCTTTCAAGAGGCGCTTCTCCGTACACCAGATTTGATCGCCTGAGATATTCCGTCGATCAACTGGCGATGTTTCTTTGCCAAATTTCTCTCTGTCGAAGCGAGTTTTGCCCCGCACTCAAGATCGCAATTGCCGCATGTTGACCCTACAGCACGGGTATCGCCCTCCTACCAAATTCGAGATTGTCAGAGCCATGCTGCGTCATGGCCACAAAGTCAGAAAGGGGCACCCTTCCGCGAAGTCGCAACCTGCTCTTCAGGCCAGTTTGCTGTCTGACGATCCGTTCATATCCTATTCGGGAATGTCCGGTACGCCGCTCGGATTAGCAAGTCATATGCCTTTCCTTCCACGCGGCCACCGCGCCTGGTTTCTCATCTCGCCAACCTGGTCCATCGAAAACAGTGCTAGCGTCAAAACCATCCGGACCTATGCCGTTCTGCATAGACTCAAGAACCCCCGTCACTCGCTAATCTTCCTATCCAACACTCAGGCCGAGGCTGATCTGTTGAATCAGTCCGGCGAGGCCGCCGTCCTGCACAACAAGACGTCAACAACCTCCGAACACATATTCAGGCCTCTCGATGACGTCCCTGTAGAATTTGATGCAATCTACAATGCGCAGCTGGCTCCGTGGAAGCGCCATGACTTGTCGCTTGGCATCCAGCGTTGCGCATTTGTCTTCTATCGAGATTCAAGCGGATCCTCCACGACGGAGTCGGAAAGAGCGCGAATAAATCGGCATAGGGAGCTCGCGCCGCATCACGTCTTTATCAACGAGTTTGACGGCACCGGCAAGCCTGTCCGATTGGCACCGGCTCAGGTGAACACGCATCTAAATCGTGCAGCCGTGGGAATCTGTCTCTCTCACCTGGAAGGACCAATGTTCGCCAGCACGGAATATCTTCTCGCGGGCCTTCCAGTGGTCACGACGCCGAACCATGGCGGCCGAGACCTTTATCTGGATGACGACTATTCGCTCACAGTTCCACCCGATCCTCGATCCATCGCGGAGGCTGTCTTAGCGCTGAAGGAGCGACGAATTCCCCGGGATTACATTCGTTCGCAAACTTTGAAACGAATCGAACGAGACCGCGGGCGGTTCATAGACCTTGTAAACGAGATTTTTCTGGAGAGCGGCTCTTCGCGCCGGATCGCCCTGCCTTGGCCTTTCAGATATCCTGTCATGGAGTGGCTTCCACCGCAGGTCGCGATCGATCGATCGCTTTCAGGTTCGGTCGATGCCTTCATCACCGCTTAGAAGCAACACCCTCAGATCGCCGAAGGGCCTAGTCGCCCTTGTTAAACGCGGTCGAGGAGGCGGAGCAGCCGTTCCATTTTGCTTGACCATCTTCCTTTTTTGCAACCGGCACAGCGCGCTGCAGCCACCACGAATGCATGTTCCTGTAATGTTCTTGCCTTGGCCTGAAATCTATGGTTGTCTTGTCCTGACGTCGCTCGCGGTCTGAACCACAAGGCCGAGGCGAGCCGATATCCGGGGGCAGAGCAAGATGGTGGCGCGGGTTCGCACGGTTGCTTTCCAGGGCATCGAGGCCGTACCGGTCGATGTCCAGGTGATGATCGCGCCGGGCAAGGTCGGCATGCAGATCGTCGGGCTGGCCGACAAGGCGGTGGCCGAAAGCCGCGAGCGCGTGCAGGCGGCACTGCATGCGTCGGGGCTGTCGATGCCGTCGAAGAAGGTGACGGTCAACCTGGCGCCTGCCGATCTTCCCAAGGAAGGGAGCCATTACGACCTGCCGATCGCGCTCGGCCTGATGGCTGCACTCGGCGCCATTCCGGGCGACATGCTGGCCTCCTATGTCGTGCTCGGAGAATTGTCGCTCGACGGCACCATTGCCACGGTCGCCGGCGCGCTGCCGGCGGCGATCGGCGCCAATGCCGAGGGAAAGGGCCTGATCTGCCCGTTCGGCTGCGGGCCCGAAGCGGCCTGGGCGGGCAAGGATTTCGACATATTGGCGCCGCGCAGCCTGATTGCCATCGCCAATCATTTTCGCGGCACGCAGGTGCTGTCGCGGCCCGAGCCCGGCATCCATGTCTCGGCCCGCGACCTGCCCGACCTTTCAGACATCAAGGGCCAGGAAAGCGCCAAGCGGGCGCTGGAAGTGGCGGCGGCCGGCGGCCACAATCTGTTCGTGTTGTGGACGAAAGACCCCCACTTCGGACCGTGGTCTCGCTTACCGTTCAGTTGACAGGCGAGGGGTGCAAAATGCATCCCATAAGGATTGCATCCCTATCATGGTCAAAACTCATCAAGGTGGCTGGCGTCGCCGGGACGAGGGCTCGTAGGGATTTCTGTCGCTGCCTTTGTGGCCATGAAATTGGTGATGCGGGCTTCTTCAGCTTCCACTGCTGACGTCTCCTCAGCTTCCTTAAGCTCAAGCTCGTGGACGTCCACAAAGTCTCTCAGCTCCATCCACACTTCCGAAAGCCGCCTGCCAAAGTACTTCTCAAGGGCCAAGGCAGCGACTTGGGGGTTATCTGCCATCTTGGTTGAGAACATCTTCGCCATGCCATCAGCATATCGTTGAGCTAATTCCTCCTGCCACACAGAGGCCCTATCCTCATCCATAACATCATACCCACCCTTCGACGCCTTACTGGCACCGAACCAAGACTTGCTGTAGGCAAGGGCTTCATCACCAAGCTGCTTCATGACCGACCGCATGTTGGCGACCTGTCGTTCCGATACTCCCGCCGCTCTGGCGATCTGCGGCTTGGTATACAGCCCTACGAGAACGAGCTTCCAAGCCCGGTTTTGACGCTCTCGGCTGTCCATAGGGAGCTTAGCTGCTGAGTTGGCCGCGCTCGCTGCCAGAACGGCCTCGCTAGGCGACCCCTCAAAGTAGCTTATCGGCACCTCTCGGTCTGGCCTAAGGCGCCCGTAGGCTTCTACGCGGTGATGGCCGTCGATAAGAATGGTCCGCTTCCCGACTACGATCACGGTCAACGGATCAAGGTCCCCCACGCTCTTGATGGCCTTAGTCAGGTCGCCGATATGCTTCTCGCTGACGCCATCTCGGGGCTGGAACAACTCAGGCATGAGCGTGATCGCACTGACGTCCAGCGTCTCGGGCCGCTCCAGGTCAAACTTGACCCCATCATCACGCCATCGCTGCAGGATAGCCTCCTGCTGCTTCCACTCGGTTTCCAGCTCCTCGATCATCCGGTGCGTGGGGTCCGTCTGCGGCAATGGCCGCCCTCCGGCTGTCATCTCTGTGTCCTTTCGGGATTTCTTCAGTGGCGGATAACTTGAAGCCCAGATATTGGGCCGGTAGGGGTCGCGCCTTCTTACCTTGGCTGTTCTGGCAGATCGTGTCCCCGATGTTCGACCAGCAACTCGCAGGCTTGCCCTAGCGCCTCACCAACGTGCCTTAGGACACGGCCACGGGACCTTGGGTAGACGTGGAGTTCCTTGGCGTTCGCCCCCTCGCCCCACCTCTTATGCGTCCCTGAGGCCATCTTGTGGATCAGCTTCGCCGCCTGCACCTGCTTGAACTCGGCCTTGCGCTCGGCCTGCGGATCATCGCGAATGATCATCTCGATTGCGAGCCATGCCGCCACCACCCGGCGAGGGTCCACTGCAGCCTTCCGCAGCCTCGCCCAGGCAGCCTTTGCTCGATCATGGGGCGACAGCCCGCGAAGCCTGAACGCCTCCACATGCGGTCCTGAGGTCTGCAGCAAGGTGGCCACACGGTCGACCGCATTACCGACATAAGTGTCACCCTCTCGAGCCTCCAGCCATGCCAGAGCAACGTCCCTGTATGGGGCGACCTCTCGTGCCCTGTAGGAGCGCCTGTAGGGGCTCCCGTGGCGGGCGTAGTGATCTGCGTGGGCTCGACAGAACCGTGTGTCTAACCCGTCCTCCGTGCCCGCTCTCGCAGGCCTGCTGCATCCGACCACGCGACAGCGACTGAACATATGGCTCGGCTCCTGAGCCCGGCCCTTCACCTCCGCCTTGCGTTCGCGCCTCGCCGTCCAATTCGTCAAATGCCCATCTTCCCCGAAGTAGCCACCCCGCATCCCGGGGGAGGCAACCATCTATCAGCGGCCTGAGATGAGCGACAGAGCCAAATGCGCACACCCTAAACTACGAAGGGAGGAAGGGTCGGTCGGTCCGATGTCCGCTCCCGTGCCTCAAGGCTGCTGATGCACGGCAGTGATGTATGGTAGAGGCGTAGTCGTGGGTATCTGGGGGCGGGGTATGCAGGGTTACAAAATTAGCAAGGGCGGCACGATAACTGGCCGCGACGGAAGCGTCATATTCTTTGACTACGATCGCTTCTCCAAGGACATCTATCATTCAGGACATTGTTTCGTTTGCGGCAAATCACCAAAAAACGGGTTCAACCGGGAGCACGTATTTCCTGACTGGCTCCTCAGGCATTGCGGTCTATATGACCAAGAAATAACGCTACCAAACTTAGTTAAGACACGGTACAGCACATATCGAATACGATGCTGCACACAGTGCAATTCTCGATTAGGTGTCGAGTTCGAGGAGCCAGTTCGAGACATTATTGCGGGAGGCTTTGACCGGGTTCTCGAATATGTTCATGCGGAAGGGCCGCAACTTCTACAACTATGGATGGCGCTGATTTTCCTCAAGGTCCACCTTAAGGACCGGAGTATGATAATTAACAAAGACGCAAGGTCGGATCGGACAACAATCGGAGAAATGTACGATTTAGACGCGCTGCATCATGTCCACGCACTTGCTCGCGCTCGGCTATTCGGAATTGAAATCGACCCCCACGTCTTCGGGACATTTATCTTGGCGCAAGCCAGCCGGTTACACTGCCCAACGACCTTCAATTATGCGGATAATTACCTTGGTCGTTCTATAATGATCCGTGTCAAGGATGTTGTCATGTATAACGTCATTGACGATTGCGGGATCGCGCAGTCAATGCTGGTAAATCAACTGGACAATCTTCCTCAAAGCATGAATGATATTCAGATGTTAGAGCTGTTGGTGCGCTTGACATCCGCAAGTATGCACATTTCATCTCAGCCTCTCTTCCGAACGGCTATTGATATTGCAACTGGAAAGGCGGCTATCCAAGTGGAGCGCCCGGAGCCCGTGGTGCAGGAACTCGATAGAGAACTCCTCGGCAGTCTCATGGAGGGCACGATGTCTCAGTTTGAGCCCGAGCTGATGCGCGAAGGGAAAGTTGCCGAATTGCAAAGCGGGCTCGCAACCACACTGTGGGATGCAGACTTCAAGCCGATAACGCAACCCACATCCAGTGTTCCTCCCCGATGGTAAGGCCCCAGGTGGGGCGAAGGCAGGATGAACGGACGGCGCGCCCGGCGCTCCGCAACTATGCCCCGCACATTTCGTCAAGCAACTTGTAGACCGCGCCGAACGCAGGGAACGTCAAGTCCTTCGGGTTCCTCCTCAGCCATTCGACCGTGGCCTCGTAGAGTGTGTCCGAGGCCACGTGGGCGTTCAGAACGCAAGTTCGGATCTGCATGAATTTTGGATCATCTTTGTCGAGAACCCCTGTGCGAACCTCGACAACGCCCAAGACGTAGCCTTCCCCAAAGGAGCGAGTTTGCTGGAGCAGTTCTGCCCCGCTCATTGCATGTGCCGGAAGAGCGGCGATGATAAGCGCGGCGGTTGCGATTGCGATACGCATCAGGTTCCCCCTTGAGCTGGCGATCCAGCGTAACCTCGGTTCTGCGCGTTGGCGACCTGCAAAGAGCGGGTGCGCTTAACGCGGCCCTGTGAAGTCTTCCGCGAGCCGCTCATCAACCCGCGCTCCAGCGTCCGCTCCGCCCTGGATGGCGGTCCACTTCCCGCCACTGGGGGTAGGGCTGACGCGTCGCGGGCAGCAGCGTCACACCCGGATCACCCAACCGGCTGCCGTTCGGCCTCCTTGACCCGCTTGGCGAGCTTGGCGACAGTGGCGCGGGAGCAATCCATGTCGTCAACGATCTGGTTCCAACTCTGCCCAGCGCGTAGCATGGTCATGATTGTCCTGTTCCGCTTCTCATCCTCAGGACGCCCCTTGAACCGACCCAGCGCCTTTCCCTTGGCGACGCCTTGCGCCTGTCGTCTCCTGCGGTCCTCGTAGTCCTTCCGAGAGATGGCAGCGAGCATCTCCAGCATCATTCCGTTGATCGCATCAGCCATCCGTCGCGTGAACTCGTCCCCGTCTCTGACAAACTGCCACGACGTCGGAAGATCGAGCGCCACCACTCGCACCTGCTTCGCCTTCAAGTCCGTCTGGAGCTTTGCCCAATCTTCTTCGTTGAGGCGGCTGAGCCGGTCCACTTGCTCGACAAGGATAACGTCCTTTGGATGGCAGTCCCGGACCAGCCGCTCCAGTTCGGGCCGCTTCAGCTTCGCACCGCTCTCGTTCTCGACATAGAACGATGCAATGACGAGCCCGCGCTCAGTCGCAAACCGCTCCAGCTCCGCCCGTGCCCGTTCCGCGTCCTGTTCCTTGGTCGATGCCCGAAGATATGCGCGGATGAACATGGTCGAAACTTTCCTTGGTTCACTTTGGTTGGTTTCGTCTAACAGGTACAGTTTGGTTGGTCAACTATCTTGTTTCGGAGGCCGCACAGCTGGTATCGCTACAGCACACCTGAGCGAACTACCCAGCGCTAACTCTAAGGCTTGCCTTTCCGATCCGGGGTGAGCGGCGACCGGCACAACAAAGCAATGGTGATTTAGCCCGCGAAGCGGCAGCCGCATGGATAGACGGCGACCGGGCACGGGGGAACTCCGCGCGAGCCAGTTATCCAATCCCCCCGCTCGCATTTTTGTACCGTATATTCCCAACCCCTAATGGTCGGCCTATATGATCCCCTCATGGCAACTCTGCGGTACGACGTAAGGCGGGAACAGGATGGGACCTTGACGGTGTTCGACGTGTTCACCGGGCAGCCGGCTGTTGTTGCGGGCCACCCATCTGTCGACCTTCCTGATACGGAGTACGCCAAGGAGCTGGCGGACATCCTGAATGCCAACGACCTGAAGCAGAGGCTGTCCCACGGGAGGTTCCCAGGAGGGTTCGCCTGATAGCACTCAGGTGCCGCGCTGGGCCCTCAAATCATCGCTGGCTCTCAGCGAAAAAAGCTCTTGACAATGCATCTAAGTGGACGTTGTTAACCTATTCGTCGCCGGCTGAGGGTATAGGCGCTGGCGAGTGGGAAGGGTCTTCAACCTCCTGCCCCTCACGAGGGTTATGACGATGGGCAGCCAATCGGTGTTGTCGGTTGTCGTTCTGGAAGACGAGCCGCTAGTTGCGCTCGCCGTTGAAGACACATTGTGTGGTGCCGGCTTCAATGTCTTGGCAGTCCTGCCATCTTGCTCGGGGGCTCTTCGGTGGCTGCAATCGAACTCCCCCGATGTAGCCGTCCTTGATATCGAGCTGAATGATGGAAGCTGCGAGGCCGTGGCTAGGCTCCTTCATGAGCGAAACATCCCGTTTGTTGTCCATTCGGGAAGCACGTTCGATCCTCGCTACTGCGACCCGATCTTTCAAAAGGGAACGTGGGTGTCGAAGCCTGCTGGGGACGATGATGTGGCTAATGCAGTGGCCGCTTGTGTCGGAAGACGGTCCGCCGCATGACGTTTATGGCGCTTCATTGGTTCACCCCAGCAGTCCCCATTAGGGAACCCCTAGGTCTCCGCTACAACGTCTCCTCGGTCGAGGCAGCCGGCGCGCAGCTCCTAAGGTTCACCAAGAGGGGCGCTCATTGGCGACGTGCGGTCCAGGTTTGCGTGGCCTTCAGGAAGCATAGGGCGTCAGCTCAAGAGGTCCAAAGGCTCTTCTGGCTGGCTGCCAAGGAGGAGGGGGTCCTACTCCCCGATTAACAAATGTTAAGTCAACGGGAACAATTCGCCGCCTTGTGCATTGCTGGCCGTCAGTGTTCGACAAACAGGTCGGCCCATGTCATCCATCGTCGTCCTGCTTGTTGAGGATGAGAGTATGATCCTCATAGATGTTGAGCACTCCCTGACTGACGCTGGTTTCGAGGTGGTCTCAGCGACGAAAGGGGCAGATGCAATACGGGCCTTCAACGACGACCCTGAGCGCATTGAGGCCCTAGTCACAGACATAAGACTGGGCGCGGGACCTACTGGTTGGGACGTCGCCCGGCACACTCGGAGCGTCAATCCCGACCTACCTATCATCTACGTGAGCGGCGATGGCGCGGACGATTGGCCCTCGCTCGGGGTGCCCAACAGCATCATGATCACCAAGCCGTTCGTAATGCCACAGATCATTACGGGGCTGGCAACACTGCTCAATCAGGGTGGTCCTGGGATGTAGCCCTCTGGTCGGTCATACGAGTCCCGTCATCCAACTGTCACGCACTGGTCCTATGCATCCACAAATCTGGATGGGTGGATAGATGGACAAAACAGAAGCTCTGCTCGCGCTTGCGGCCCTTAGCCAAGATACACGGTTAGAGGCCTTCCGGCTGCTCGTGCAAGCAGGACCCCAAGGTGTTCCAGCCGGCGAGATCGCTTCGCAACTCGGGACGGTGCAGAACACCATGTCAGCACATCTGAAGGTCCTCGACCGCGCCGGGTTGGTTCGTGCCGAACGCGACGGGCGGATCATCCGGTATCTCGTCGACATGAACGCCTTTCGCGATCTGCTGGCTTACCTGATGGAAGACTGCCCCGAGCTTTGCCAGCCAGTCATCCAAGCGGCGACATGCAAATGCTAACGACCTCAATCTCACCGGAGCCTTGCCACCATGTCCGCTGACCTTCCGCGACGGCTCGCTGCCGAAGCACTCGGAACTGCCATGCTGGTCGCGGCTGTGATCGGGTCCGGCATCATGGCTGAACGGCTCACCCATGACGTGGCGCTTGCCCTACTCTGCAACACCCTGCCGACCGGCTCGATACTGGTCGTGTTGATCACCACACTCGGCCCGATTTCCGGGGCGCACTTCAACCCAGCGGTCACGCTCGTGTTCGGCTTGCGGCACCAGATCAGCCGCGACGTCGCTCTTACCTACGTGGCAGCCCAGCTCACTGGAGGCATTCTCGGCACGCTGGTGGCTCATGCCATGTTCGACATGCCGCTCTTCAGCCTCTCGGCCACGGTGCGCTCGGGGTCTGGCCTGTGGATCGCCGAGGCCGTCGCGACCTTCGGGCTCGTCTTCACCATCCTCGCGGGCCTCCGCTTCCGAGCGGATGCCATCCCGTGGCTGGTTGGGCTCTACATCGTCGCCGCCTACTGGTTCACGGCCTCGACATCGTTCGCGAACCCAGCAGTGGCCGTGGCCCGTGCCCTCTCAAATACCTTCGCGGGCATTCGACCGCTCGACGTCCCCGCCTTCATCGCAGCTCAGCTCGCCGGCGCTCTGGTCGCTATCGCGCTCGCTGGCTGGCTACTCGCGGAACCCCAAGCCCTCACGAAAGTGGAACCTGCCGAATGACAATCACGATCTATCACAACCCCGAGTGCGGCACCTCGCGGAATACGCTGGCCATGATCAGGCAGAGCGGCGAAGAGCCCGAGATCATCGAATACCTCAAGACGCCCCCCTCGCGTGCCAAGCTGGTTGAACTGATCGCAGCCATGGGTATCACTCCGCGTGCCCTGCTTCGGGAGAAGGGAACGCCCTATTGGGAGCTTGGGCTCGCTGACCCGAAGTGGTCGGACGACGATCTGATCGACGCCATGCTCATGCATCCGATCCTGATCAACCGCCCAATCGTAGTGACGCCGCTGGGCGTGGTATTGGCCCGACCCTCCGAGGCAGTACTGCCGATCCTGCCCAATCCCGACATCGGCCCCTTCACCAAGGAGGATGGCGAGGTGGTGATTGACGCGAGCGGCAAGCTGGTCGTTTGACCATATTTCGATCATTGTCGAAATAGGTGTTGACCTGCGGGAAAAATGGGTGCACCCTATTTCCATGAACCTCGAACAAGCCGCAAAACAACTCGAAGCCATCGGCAACCCGACACGGCTCAAGCTCTATCGGACACTGGTCAGAGCCGGCGAAGCAGGCAGGCCAGTTGGGCACTTGCAGGACAGTCTTGGCATCGCGGCCTCGACGCTGTCCCATCACCTCCATCGCCTCATTCTTACTGGCCTCGTGACACAGGAAAGGCAGGCAACGACACTGATCTGTCGGGCCAACTATCCCATCATGAGGGACCTGATCGGCTTCCTGGCTGACGAGTGCTGCGCCGACGCCGCCTGCATCGGTGTCGAGACAGAGGCGGCGGCATAGCTTCTTTTTTGTCTCATATTTCGATGATCCCAGAAGGATAGAACAATGTCGAAGAATGATCCGAACACTCTCCCCGTCGCCGTTATCGGGGCAGGGCCGGTCGGCTTGGCGGCTGCAGTCCAGCTCATTCAAAGGGGGGTCCCTGTGAAGGTCTACGAGGCTGGCGCTGGCATCGCCACCAATCTCAGGGACTGGGGCCATGTCCGGGTGTTCACCCCTTGGCGCTACTGTGTCGACCAGACGGCCCGAAGGCTTCTTGAGCGCGCTGGCTGGACGATGCCGGAGCCGGAAGCATTCCCTACCGCTGATGAACTGGTTGGGCTCTACCTCGAGCCGCTCGCAAAGCTTCCTGAACTCTCGTCGTCCATCGAAACTGGCGCGAGGGTGGTTGGGGTCTCCCGCTGGGGTGCAGATAAGGTCGTAAGCAAGGATCGACAGGTGCGGCCCTTCATGCTGGTGGTTGAGACAGCCGGCGGGGTGAGGCGTGACAGAGCGCGGGCCGTTATTGATGCGTCAGGTACTTGGCAGACGCCAAATCCACTCGGGGCCGGTGGGATCGCGGCGGAGGGTGAGACGGAGTTTGCCGACAGGATCGCCTACGGTATTCCCGACATTCTCGGCCACGACCGCAGCCTCTATGCCGGCCGCACCACGCTTGTTGCCGGTTCAGGCCATTCGGCGGCCAACGCCTTACTCGACCTCGACAGGCTGGCTTCGGTGGAGCCCGGAACCACTTTCCTCTGGACGACACGCGGCACTGATCTGGTTCGTATCTTCGGCGGCGGGGATGCTGACCAACTGCCCGCCCGTGGCGAGCTAGGCGCTGACGTTCGTGAGCTGGTGGAAAGTGGCCGTGCAAGGTTGGTGCCGGGCTTCGCGGCGGTAGCCATCCGCTCCTCTGATGGCATCCTGACGGTGGAGGGCCACACGAAAGATGGATTGCATGAGATCGGTCCTGTCGACCGGATCATCGCAGCGACAGGACAACGCCCCGATCTCTCAATGACCCGCGAGCTTAGGCTGGACCTCGACCCATGGCTTGAGAGCGTCAAGGCGTTAGGGCCTCTAATCGATCCCAACGAGCATTCTTGCGGTGACGTCCCGCCCCACGGGCATCGCGAACTCAGCCACCCGGAACCAGACTTCTACACGGTCGGAATCAAGAGCTATGGTCGCGCTCCGACCTTCCTGCTGCTGACCGGCTATGAACAGGTTCGCTCGGTTGCAGCAGCGCTCGCCGGGGACGTCGCAGCAGCCGACGCCGTACAACTCGTGCTGCCTGAGACCGGCGTCTGTACCGTTCCGGCATCAGCGGCAGGCTCGGCCTCCAAGGGGTGTTGTGGTGGCCCAGCCGCTGTCGCGGTGGATGCCTGCTGCGTCGCCGACGCCGTAGCGAAAGCCGCTGGCAAGGGCGGTTGCGGTTGCAAAGTAGCCGCATGATCGTGTCGCCAACCATGACTGAGCGCGGTCGCCGAACCGTAATCACTGTGCTTGGACTGACCCAAATCATGGCGTGGGGGTCCTCATACTATCTGCCGGCGGTCATTGCGCCTGCGGTCGCCGCCGATACCGGCTGGCCTCTGCCATGGGTCGTCGGTGGCTTGTCGCTCGGATTGCTCATTGCTGGGGTGATTTCGCCGCACGTCGGCGCCTCCATCGAACGGCATGGGGGCCGTAACGTGCTGGCGTTCAGCGCGGCTTGCATCGGCCTCGGACAGATCGGCCTCGCCGTCGCCCCGAACCTTGCCCTGTATATCGCGGCATGGCTGGTGATCGGGCTTGGGATGGGAGCCGGGCTATACGACGCTGCCTTTGCGACGCTTGGGCGGCTGTATGGCCATAGCGCACGCTCCGCCATCACCACACTTTCGTTGTTCGGCGGCTTCGCCAGCACGGTCTGCTGGCCTCTTTCGGCCTTCCTGATGGGCGAGATTGGTTGGCGGGGCACCTGCTTGGTCTACGCCGCTGTGCAGCTCCTGATCGCGCTGCCGCTCTACATCTTCATGCTGCCGCGTGGGATACCGCTTGAGAGCCATCAAGGTCAGCCTGCGGCCGCTCAGGGGTCGATGCCCCTGCAACCGCCGTCAACACCGGTCATGATCGTCCTGGCTGCTACACTGACGCTGGCAGCGGTCATCTCCTCGACAGTGTCGGTTCATCTTCTGACCATCCTGCAGGCCAGTGGTCTGACGCTTGCGGCTGCGGTCGGATTTGGGGCAATGGTCGGTCCCTCACAGGTGTCAGCGCGCACCGTCGAGATGATGATCGCTCGTTTCCATCATCCGATCTGGACGAAACTGGCATCGGTGACCTTCGTCGCGGTCGGCATTGCAGCGCTTTGGGTCGGGATGCCGGTTGTTGCCGTCGCACTGGCCTTCTATGGAGGCGGCATCGGCCTTGAGACCATTGCGCGAGGCACGCTGCCCCTCGCCCTGTTCGGCCCCACCGGCTACGCAAAGCTAATGGGGCGTCTGGCCATGCCGAGCTTGATCGCCCAAGCAGCCGCTCCATCAATCGGGGCATTGCTGCTGGAACGCGGAGGCGCCCACGGAACGCTTGCCGTTCTCTTGATTTTGGCGCTGCTGAACGTCGCGCTGGCCGGCGGTTTGGGCTGGATGATCTTCCGCCACCGAGCCCTGCAGCTTCGATTGCAGTAGCTCGGGGTCTGCCTCAGGCTTCCTCCCTCAAGATCGCCATTCGCATCGCCCGCGTTGCCTCCTCGAGCCTCCCCTCGGGTCCCCCATAGGTTTCCCCGTCGCCACCCAGCGTGTGACCCAGAATGAGGTTTTGCTTGTCCCTGTCGACATCGCCCCGGCGCAGCGTGTCCTTCATGTTATGCCGCAGCGAATGCACCACCTTCTTGCGGTCATCAGTCACGATGCGCACATGCTTCATTAGAGCCGCCGACGCGCTTGTGTTGCCACCCGCCCGTCCGTATCGGGGGAATAGCATCGGCCCGTCACTAAGCCCCACGGCTGCCTTATACCGAACCCGGCAGCGACCCCCGCGATGACCTGTGCTGCACCTGTCAAGAGGGCACCCTCGGCGTGGGCATTGTGGCCGAGCAGCAAGACCCCGGCACTCACGAGAAGCATGATTGCGATGATCTTGTACAGGGTCTCAGACCGAAGCCGGGTCGCCCATCCAGCCCCAAGCCACGCGCCTATCAAGCTACCAGCGAGCAAGTTAGCGATGACGGGCCAATGCGACGCCAATTCTCCGAACGGCACCGTTTGAGCCCTGAAGGGCAACGCCGTCGCCACCACGATTAGGCTCATCGCCTGTTGAGGATCACGGCCTCCAATGCCCCGAAGTTGAACAGGCCAATCAGCAGTGGCAGGCGGAACTCAGCGCCACCAAGACCTACGAGCCCGCCCAGCGCCCCGATGACCAAACCCCCGCCGAACGCGAGGGGCTTGCTGGGTGAAGTCTGGGCGACAGCCATGGGCTCTTCGGTCAAGGCGTTGTACTCCGTGGGAAACAACGCTGTAGGCCATCTTTGCCGGAGCCGCTAGGTCAGCCATGTCGTGCACGTCGTCGCCAACGAAGAGTGTCGTCGGTTCAGTGATCGTCCTTCGGCCACGCATACATGATACTCGACACTTCGCCGGGCGCGTGTTTCCAGTGGAACAACAGGAACCCTGTCGACCAGTCCACTTCGACCTTGGTGAACAACTGCCGCAGGGTCGCATTTATCGCCGCAACGTCTCGCGAACCCTCCCCCTCAGCGGCATCCACAAGCTCACTGATCGTCGCTTGCACGCGGTTTGTCAGCGTGTCCGCTATCCGCCGCTCAAGGTCAGCCTTGTTGCGCCTTATGTCTTCCCGCGCTGCCTCGTTCTGCCAGAGTCGGTCGAGTAGTGCCGAGGAGTGTCCACCCCGCTCGATGGCCTTAACCACGTTCTCGATCTCGTCGCTCACTGCCATCTCAGCAGTGTTCGCCCGATCCCATTCCCCCTGTAGCGCCTCGTCGGTCGAGGGGAGAAGCTCGTACAGGACCGCCGCCTTCTCCATTATGGCCTCCTCGACATCGTTAAGGCGGACTTGTCGATACTCACAACCTGTCCCAGCAGCACGCCGCGCCTTCGCTTTCGCCACGGTGCAGACCAGATAGGGCCGGCCTCCCTTGGGTCCGCTGCCCTTGTTAACTCGGGTCATCGTCGCCCCACACTTCGGGCACTTGGCGAGCCCCGCAAGGATGTTTGCCATCCCCGCCTTGCTGCTTCCCCTCACAGCCCGCCTGTTGGTCATGGCGTCAACCCTGTCGAACATCTCGCGGTCGATGACGGCTGGGAAATACCCCTCGACAGTGTCCGTCGGAATACGCCGCCTCTTTCCCCCCGTCACCTCGATGCGATGTGGTGTAAAGGTTCCAACTACGGACGGGTCTGCCAGCATCTTCGCGATGTAGGTGCGGTGCCACATGTCGGCGGGCTTCGGCTTCAATCCGGCCTTTCGTTCTGCCGGGGTCCGCCGCTTGGTCCCAAACGGGGCAACACCTTCACGGTTCAGGGTCTCGGCAATCGTGTGCTGCCCCTTCCCCGCCAACGTCATGTCGAACACTCGGCTGACCACAGCGGCTCGCTCGGGAATCTCGTCGAACCCCGTGCGGTCGTCCCTGAGGCGTAGCCAGCCAGGGCACAATGCCGACAGTGGTTTCGCTGCCGCGTTCTTGCGCTTGTTCCCCCATGCTTCCCGCAGTCGCCGTGCCTTCGTGGCGCTCTCCTCGTTCGCCCGCGCGAAGTACATGATCGAGGCGAACAGCATCATCGTATCTTGGTTGAGAGTTTCCTTGGTGTACGTCCTGTTGTCGGAGAGCGTTACGACATTGACCCCGGCGTCTACGATGTCTTCAAGCGTCCGCAGCGCCTTGCGGGGCGTCTCCCGAGACACGCGGTCGAGGTTCTCTACAAGAAGATACGACCCCTGCTCTACATCCCCGGATTTGACGTACGAGAGAAACTCACCAAGCATGCCATCTGCCATGTTGCCGCCCCGGAAGGCCGACTTTCCGAGGTCGTGGAAGGTGAACTTGGTGTCCATGTCCAAGCCGTGCAGTGCCGCGTATTTCTCAGCCGCCTCAGTCTGGCGTCGGAAGCTGTCGCCCTTGGCTTGTTCTGGCGTGGAGAAGCGAACATAGGAGTACGCTTTTGTCAGGTTGGTAGGGGTGTGTTTCGTCATGATCTGGGCCTTACATGGGTGAGGGTCTTCTGTCCATATCATGTTGATGGTCGGGCCTCCCGGCTCGGGAAAATCGATGCTGGCGCAGAGGCTGCCTTCAATTCTGCCGCCACTGGCGCCCAAGGAACTTCTTGAAGTCTCGATGATCGCCTCGGTGGCCGGCGAGCTCGGTGAAGGCAAGCTCACCGACCGGCGGCCGTTCCGCGCCCCGCACCATTCGGCTTCGATGGCGGCAATGGTCGGCGGCGGCATCAGGGCGCGGCCGGGCGAAGTATCGCTTGCCCATAACGGCGTGCTGTTCCTCGACGAGTTTCCCGAATTCACGCCGCAGACCTTGGATGCGCTGCGCCAGCCACTGGAGACCGGCGACTGCATGATCGCGCGCGCCAACCACCGCGTCACCTATCCAGCGCGCATCCAGCTGGTGGCGGCGATGAACCCGTGCCGTTGCGGCATGGCCGGCGAGCCCGGCTATCGCTGCCTGCGCGGTGAGCGCTGCCGCACCGACTACCAGGCGCGCATTTCCGGCCCGCTGCTCGACCGCATCGATCTCAGGATCGAGGTGCCTGCGGTTTCGGCCGCCGATCTGATCCGGCCGGATCGGGCGGAGAAAAGTGCCGCCGTTGCGCAGCGCGTCGCGCGCGCCCGCACCATCCAGCGCGAACGGTTCGAGCGGCTGGGCGTTACCAGCGCCACCACCAACGCGCATTGCTCGCCTTCTGTTATCGAGGACATCGCGATGCCGGATGCCGCCGGCCTGTCTCTGTTGAAGGACGCCAGCGAAAAGCTCGGCTTTTCCGCGCGCGCCTATCATCGGGTGCTGAAAGTGGCGCGCACGCTGGCCGATCTCGAAGCGAGAGAAACCGTCGGCCGCATTCACCTGGCCGAGGCGATTTCCTACCGCATGATGTCGGAGCGGGTGGCGCAGGCGGCGTAACGCTCCTCCTTGAGGGGAAGGTGGCCCCGAAGCGGCAGGGTGGGGGTCGCCGAAGAATGGTCGATCTTTTTGGAGCCGAGCCGAGAAAGGGCCTCTGCAATGACATTGCTTGTAGTGTCGTCCGAAGGGAGTCGCCGCACTTCACGCAGGACCCCACCCGGCCCTTCGGGCCACCCTCCCCTCAAGGGGGAGGGAAATGCAGGCGCTAATTCGCCCGCTCTTTCGCCTTCAGCTCCAGCCGCCGTGCGTGCAGCACCGGTTCCGTATAGCCATTCGGCTGTTCGCGGCCTCTAAACACCAGGTCGCAGGCGGCGTGGAAGGCGATGGAATTGTCGAAATCGGTGGCCATCGGGCGGTAGAGCGGGTCGCCGACATTTTGGAGGTCGACGATCGCTGCCATGCGCCGCAGCGAATCCATCACCTGGATCTGCGAGCACACCTTGTGGTGCAGCCAGTTGGCGATGTGCTGCGAGGAGATGCGCAGCGTGGCGCGGTCTTCCATCAGGCCGACATCGTTGATGTCGGGCACTTTCGAGCAGCCGACGCCCTGGTCGATCCAGCGCACGACATAGCCAAGAATACCTTGCGCATTGTTGTCGAGTTCGCGCTGGATCTCGTCGGGGGTCCAGTTCGGCCGCACCGCCACCGGCACCGACAATATATCATCGAGCTTCGCCTTCGGCCGGCTCTTGAGCGCCGCCTGGACGGCATGGACATCGACCTTGTGATAGTGCGTGGCGTGCAACGTCGCCGCCGTCGGCGACGGCACCCAGGCGGTGCTGGCGCCGGCCTTGGGATGCGCGATCTTCTGTTCCAGCATCGCCGCCATCAGATCGGGCATCGCCCACATGCCCTTGCCGATCTGGGCATGACCGGCGAGCCCGCATTCGAGCCCGATATCGACATTCCACGCCTCATAGGCGGAGATCCAGGCGGCCTGCTTCATGTCGCCCTTGCGGATCATCGGCCCGGCTTCCATCGAGGTGTGGATCTCGTCGCCGGTGCGGTCGAGGAAGCCGGTGTTGATGAACACGACGCGTTCCTTGGCGGCGCGGATCGCCTCCTTGAGGTTGACGGTGGTGCGCCGCTCCTCGTCCATGATGCCCATCTTGATGGTGTTTGCCGCCATACCGAGCAGCGCTTCGACGCGGTCGAAAATCTCGACTGCGAAGGCGACTTCCTCCGGCCCATGCATCTTCGGCTTCACCACATACATCGAGCCCGCGCGGGAATTCATCCGACGCCCGTTGGCGCCGACATCGTGCAGCGCGATCAGCGCCGTCATCGCCGCATCCAAGATGCCTTCCGGCACCTCGTTGCCATCGCGGTCGAGGATGGCCGGATTGGTCATGAGGTGACCGACGTCTCGCACCAGCATCAGCGAGCGGCCAGGCAAGCTCAGCGCGCCACCACTGGGCGCGGTCCAGGCGCGGTCCGGATTGAGCTTGCGCGTGAAGGTTTTGCCGCCCTTGCTGATTTCCTCCGCCAGATCGCCCTTCATCAGGCCGAGCCAGTTGCGGTAGACGATGACCTTGTCCTCGGCATCCACCGCCGCGACCGAATCCTCGCAGTCCTGAATGGTGGTCAGCGCCGATTCCAGGATCACGTCGGCAATGCCGGCCGGGTCGGTGCGGCCGATCTGGTTGGTGCGGTCGATGAGGATCTCGATGTGCAGGCCGTTCTGGACCAGCAGGATGGCTTCCGGGTTGGCGCCGTCGCCGCGGTAGCCGGCAAATTGTTTCGGGTTGGCCAGTGTGGTGCCGCCGGCGCCGGCGCCGAGCCGCAAGGTGCCACCCGAAACCGTCAGCCCGTTCACGCCGGCCCATTTGCCCGAGGTGAGCGGCACGGACTCGTCCAGAAAACTCTTCGCCCAGGCAACCACCTTGGCGCCGCGCACGGGGTTGAAGCTTTTTCCCTTCTCGGCGCCACCGGTCTCGGCAATGGCGTCGGTGCCGTAGAGCGCATCGTAGAGCGAGCCCCAGCGGGCATTGGCGGCGTTGATCGCATAACGCGCATTCATCACCGGCACCACCAGCTGCGGCCCGGCAACGGTGGCGATCTCGGGGTCGACATTGTCGGTCGACACGGAAAAGGCCGGCCCTTCGGGCACGAGATAGCCGATCTCACGCAAGAAGCTTTTGTAGGTCTCCATATCGATGGGCGCGCCATTGGCGCGGTGCCAGGCGTCGATCTGTTCTTGCATGGCGTCGCGTTTGGCCAACAGCGCCCGGTTCTTCGGCGCGAGATCATGGACGATGGACGAAAAGCCGTTCCAGAAGGCGTCGGCGGCAATACCGGTACCCGGCAGCGCTTCGCCGACAAAGTCATGCAGTTCGCGGGCAATCCGCAATCCGGCGATCTCGACGCGATCGGTCATCAGGGCTTCTCCAGATGAAAGGCTTTGCGGCCTTTGGCATGTCAGGGGTGAAGGGTCAATTCAGCTTAGGGTGAAGGCGGGGATTTTGAAGCTGCTGATCTCCCCCCAAGGGGACCCCAAGGGGGGAGATTACCTAAACCGCAATCCTCGGCCGACCCGATGCAACCGCCACCACATGCGCTTCGATAAACATCCGTTGGGCCTCAACGGTAGACACCTTGAACTCGGTCGAAACGTCGATCTCGGCATTATCCGTGCCGGCATCCTTCGCCCGCTCGGCTACGATCGCCCGCACATCAGCCTCCGCTGCCGCGATCGCCTTGGCCTCGTCCGTGAAGTCGCGCACCGTTTGCCCCGACGCGACCCGGAACAAACCTTCCTTGGGCTGGCTGACGCGGGCTTCGGCCGAGACGCGGACCTGGCCGACGACGGCGCCGAGCGCGTTGGCGACGTCGGTATCCTCCGGCACCACGCACTCATTACCGACCAGCTCGGCCAAGCCGGCATAGTGCAGCGGCGCCGAGGCGCCGAGGCCAATGACCGGACGATCGAGCGCGACGCTGAGCCTTGCGATGCCGGGATGGGAATCGACGGCGCGCTGCACCAGCGCATGCGCGACGGTGGCGGCGCCATCCAGCCCGTCTTCGGCAAAGGCGGTCTCCAGAATGTATTCGGCCGACCAGCGCGTCAGCGTCAGCAGCACCCGTTCGGAAATCACCTCCGGAGACGGCGCGATGTACTGGCCTCGCCCATCACGCTTGCGGGCAAACAGTTCGGCGCCGAGCCGGGCCGCAAGCGGGTCCCAGTTGGCCTGCTTGCCGAGCACATGGGCGGCGTCCGAGGGGGTGAAGCCCGAGATATGCACAAGACCGCGCGAGACCAGCCGGTTCAGCGTGGCGTTCTGGGCGTTCGAGGTGAGCAGCCTGTCGATGGCGAGCGGCACCGCACCAATCAGTTCATACAGTTTCGCCTCGGGCGCGGTCAGGCCGGCGGCGAGCCTGTCCGGCACGCCGGTGCGCAACGCAAAGCGGCCGTCCATGCGGCCGGGGTTGGGCGCCCTGAGCTGGCGCTCGAGCTCCGATGTCACGGAAACACCATGCATCATGCCGGCCAGCGCCAGCGGCACCAGGCGGCGCGGCCCGAGCAGGATTTTCGGGTTGAGCGCGCCATCTTCCAGTGCCACCTCGGAATCGCCGCCGAGGCCGAAAGTGCGCATGGCGACCGCCTCGACCATGGTGCGGAAGCCGCCGACAGTGGCGCCTTCGGGATCGAGCCGAGGACGGCCGCCGTCGAGCACGGCGACATCGGTGGTGGTGCCGCCAATGTCGGACACCATGGCGTTGTCCAGGCCCGTCATGTGGCGGGCGCCGACCAGGCTGGCGGCCGGGCCGGACAGGATGGTCTCGATCGGCCGCTGGCGGGCAAACGCCGCCGAAACCAGCGCGCCATCGCCGCGCACCACCATCAGGGGGGCTACGATGTTGCGGGCCTCCAAAAATCCTTCGGTTGCCGCCACCAGCCGGTCGATCATCGAGATCAGCCTGGCGTTGAGCAAGGTGGTGAGCGCGCGACGCGGACCGCCGAGCTTGGCCGACAATTCATGGCTGGCGGTCACCGGCAGGCCGGTCTTTTCGCGGATGAGGTCGCGCGCGGCGAGTTCATGCGCCGGGTTGCGGGTGGCGAAATAGGCGCACACGGCAAAGCCCGACACCGAGGCGCCGAGTTCAGGGAGTGCTGCTTCCAGCCCCGACAGATCGAGCTTGGCCGCATTGCCGTGCACGTCATGGCCGCCCGGACAAAACACCACCGGATCGGTGCCGAGCGCCGTCTTCAGCCCGTCGCGCGCAAGGTCGGCCCCGGTAAAGCCGATCATGATGAGCGCCACACGCCCACCCTGGCCCTCGACCAGCGCATTGGTGGCGAGCGTCGTCGACATCGACACGAGTTTGATCGCGGCCGGATCGGTGGCCGATTTTCCCAGCACCGCATCGACCGCGCCGGAAATGCCGACGGCAAGATCGTGCCGCGTGGTCAGCGCCTTGGCCTTGGCCAGCACCTTGCCTTTTGGCCCGCCTTGTTCCGACCACAGCACGGCATCGGTATAGGTGCCACCGGTGTCGATACCGAGAAACAGGGGTTTTGGCTTGGCGGTCATGTCTGGCGGTCCGGGATTCTGCTCCCCCGCCCTTAGCCGATACGGCCCGGCTGATAAAGGCGGGAGAGGTGGGCCAGTTTGACCCTCGTCGCCGCTCATGCCCGCCAAACTTTGTAACGGTCACATTTTTTCATTGGTGCGTGGCCTGCCTTTGCGTGCACCATGCGCCGATCTCATCCCTTTCAGGACTTCGCCATGACCACGCTCCCCGGCATCGCCGACATCCATGCCGCCGCCGCGCGCCTCTCCGGCCTGATCGCCGAAACGACCTTGATCGAATCGCTGGAACTCAACAAACGCTTCGGCGGCCGCATCCTGTTCAAGCCGGAGACGCTGCAGCGCACCGGCTCGTTCAAGTTCCGCGGCGCCTACAACAAACTGTCTTCGCTGAGCGAAGAAGAGCGCAGCCGCGGCGTCGTCGCCTTCTCCTCAGGCAACCATGCTCAGGGCGTCGCCGCGGCGGCTGCCATGTTCGGCGTCAAGGCGGTCATTGCCATGCCGGCCGACGCGCCGGCGATGAAGATCGCCAATGTCCGCAAGATGGGCGCCGAAGTGGTGCCGTTCGACCGCTTTCGCGACGACCGCATGACGGTGGTGCGACCCTACATGGACAAGGGCATGGTGCTGGTGCCTCCTTTCGACGATCCGGCCATCATCGCCGGCCAGGGCACGATCGGTCTCGAACTGACGCGCCAGGCAAAAGCGCTCGGCGTCAGCCTCGATGCGGTCGTCATTCCCTGTGGCGGCGGCGGCCTGACGAGCGGCATTTCGATCGCCGTCAAGGATGCCTCGCCGGCCACAGCAGTCTGGGCCGTTGAGCCCGAGCATTTCGACGACACCCGCCGCTCGCTGATCGAAGGAAAAAGGGTTTCCAACGAGCCCGGCCACAGTTCGATCTGCGATGCCATCCTCACCGCAGAGCCCGGTGCCATCACCTTCGAGATCAACCGCAAGAACCTCGCCGGCGCCATCGCCGTCTCCGACAAGGCGGCCGCACAGGCGGTGCGCGACGCCATGGCCCATCTCAAGCTGGTGGTCGAACCCGGCGGCTGCGTGGCGCTGGCGGCGCTCTCGTCAGGCGAGATCGAACTGTCGGGCAAATGCGTCGCCGTCGTGCTGTCAGGCGGCAATGTCGATTTCACCACCTATGCCGAGATCATGGCCGCGGCCTGAGAACCGATATGGCAGACGCTGAGATAAGGGCGGCTCTCGATCGCCATTGGGCTGCCTCCGATGCCAATGATCTCGAGACGGAGCATCAGATCTATCGCGAGGACGCGGTGCTCGATTATCCGCAATCAGGCGAGCGCATCAGCGGACGGCACAACATCCAGTCGTCGCGCGCCACGCAGCCCAACCGGAAGCGCTTTGCCGTGCGGCGGATCACCGGGTCAGGCGACCTCTGGATCACCGAATATGTCCTGACCTATGACGGGATTCCGTCCTATACGGTGAGCATCATGGAGTTCGTCGATGGCAAAGTGGTTCGCGAGACCCAGTATTTCGGCGATCCGTTCGAGCCGGGGCAGTCGCGCGCGCAATGGGTCGAACGGATACCTTGAAACACGGCGGCGGTAGCATGACCGGCCACCATCCGCTCGATCGTGCCGAACTGCCTGATGATACGGCCGATCTCGCCCGCTATCTCATCGGCAAGCTCGTGGTGCGGGAGCTGCCGGAAGGCATCGTCAGCGGCCGTATCGTCGAGACCGAGGCCTATGTCACCGGCGACGCCGCCGGTCACGGCTATCGCGGGATGACGCCGCGCAACCGTTCGATGTTCCTCGGGCCCGGACACGCCTACGTCTATCTCGCCTATGGGGTCTCCTGGATGCTCAATGTCTCGAGCGAGGGGCCGGGCACCGGCACCGGCGTGCTGATCCGGGCGCTGGAGCCGCTCGAAGGCATCGCCATCATGCGGCTGAACCGGGGCGTGGAGCGCCTGCGCGACCTGGCGCGCGGGCCGGGGCGGCTCGCACAGGCATTGCGGATCGACCGTTCGCTGGACGGCCTCGATCTGTGCCGCCAAGGCCCGCTATGGCTGGCAGCCGACGAGCATCAGGCCAGCGACATCGGCCAAGGCATCCGCATCGGCATCACGAAGGATGCGGACCGCCCGCTGCGGTTCTATGTCAGGGGCAGTCCGTTCGTCAGCGGTCCGCGATCGCTCAATTCCTGAACGCTCAGTCGAGCGTGCGCCTGAACCGCACCAATGCGACGCCGGCAAACAAGGCCACGAACCCGACCAGCCAGGCGATCTCGCCCGCAACCGCCGGCAGTTCAGCGGCCTTCAGCATCACCGCGCGGGTAATGCGCAAAAAATGCGTCAGCGGGAAAATCTCGCCGAAGGTCTGCGCCCAGCCCGGCATGCCGCGATAGGGGAACATGAAACCCGACAAAAGGATCGACGGCAGGAAGAAGAAGAAGGTCAGCTGCAGCGCCTGCATCTGCGTGCGGGCGATGGTCGAGATGGTGTAGCCAAGCAGCACCAGCGCCAGCACGAACACCAGCACGGCGGTAAGCAGCAGCGACATCGAGCCGGTGAAAGGAATGGCGAACAGAAGCTTCGACGCCGCCAGCACCACCACCACCTGGACGCCGCCGACCACCAGATAGGGCAGCACCTTGCCCAGCATGATCTCGAACGGGCTGGACGGCATGGCGAGCAGGTTTTCCATCGTGCCGCGCTCGGTCTCGCGGGTCAGCGCGATCGAGGTCATCATCACCAGGGTCATCTGCAGGATGACGCCGAGCAGGCCGGGCACGATGTTGTATTGCGAGATGCCTTCCGGATTGTAGCGCTGGTGCACCACCACATCGAGCTGGCCCCTGGCGGCCTCACTCGCCGCCTCCTGCATGCCTTGCGCCCGAAGCAGCGCCTGGCTGGCCACTTTGCTTAGCGTCGAGATGGCGCCGCTGGCGGCGGCCGGGTCGGTGGCGTCGGCCTCGATGAGTATCTGCGGATTGTCGCCGCGCTCCACCCGGCGGCCGAAATCGGCCGGGATGGTGACGACGAAGGCGACATCGCCGCGCGCCATCAGGAATTCGGCAGCCTCGGCACTTTGCGCAACATGGTCGAAGCGGTAGTAGCCGGTCGTCTGCAGGGCCGCGACAATGGCGCGGGTGTAGGGGTCCTTGCTGGTCGCCACCAGTGCGGCAGGCAGGCTTTTGGGATCGTTGTTGATGGCGTAGCCGAACAGCACCAGCTGCAAAAGCGGCACGCCCAGCATCATGGCGAAGGTGATGCGGTCGCGCCGCATCTGGATGAATTCCTTGATCAGCAGCGCACCGAGCCTGGCGAAGGAGAAGACGCTGTTCATGCCATATTGTCCTTCGAGCCGGACATGAACTGGATGAACACATCCTCGAGGCTGGTCTCGCCGGGTTTTACGCTGACGCCCTTGTGCTCCTTCTCGACATCGGCAAGCGCCTTTTCGAGCTTTGCCTTGTCGGAGCCGACGACATGCAGCGTGGCGCCGAACGGCGCCACCTGGTCGACGCCCGGCCGCCCCTTCAGTGCATCGGCGACCTGATCGAGGTGCGGCCCCTGCAGCACGAAAGTGGTCAACCCGGCGTTCTTCACCACCTCATCCACCGTGCCGGTGGCCAGCATCTTGCCGTAGGAGATGTAGCTGATTCGGTGGCAGCGCTCGGCTTCGTCCATGTAGTGGGTGGACACCAGCACGGTCAGACCGCCGCTCGCCAGCCGGTGGATCTCGTCCCAGAATTCGCGCCGCGCCTTCGGATCGACGCCGGCGGTCGGCTCGTCGAGCAGCAGCAGCTTCGGCTTGTGCATGATGCAGGCGGCCAGTGCCAGCCGCTGCTTCCAGCCGCCCGACAGCGTGCCGGCGAGCTGGTTGCGGCGGCTCGTCAGGCCAAGCTCTTCCAGCGTTTTCGACACATGCTCCTCGACCGGCTTCAGCCGGTAGAGCCGCGCCACGAATTCGAGATTCTCGCCGATCGTCAAATCCTCGTAGAACGAGAATTTCTGCGTCATGTAGCCGACTTCGCGCTTGATGCGGAGCGACTCGGTGCGGATGTTGAAACCCAGCACCGTACCTTCGCCCTCGTCGGGCGTCAGCAGGCCGCACATGATGCGGATGGTCGTCGTCTTGCCGGACCCGTTGGGCCCGAGAAAGCCGACGATCTCGCCCTCGGCCACCGTCATCGTCACATGGTCGACGACAGTCTTGTCGCCGAAGCGCTTGACCAGGCCATGAACGTCGATGGCGTTCATTTTGCGGAGGCCGCCAGCTCGACATCGACGATCTGTCCCGGCTGCAGCGCTTGCGCCTTGCCCTCAGGCCGCGCCTCGACGAGGTAGACCAGCTTCTGCCGGTTCTCGAGCGAGTAGATCACCGGCGGGGTGAATTCCGGGTCGGGCGAGACATAGCTGACGCGCGCCTTCACCTCCGGCCCGCAGCCGTCGCAATGGACGACAAGCAGCGTGCCGACCTTGATCGACGAGAACGCACTTTCCGGGACATAGACGCTGAGCTTTACCGCACCGTCCGGCAACATCGAAATGACAGGCGCGGTCGGACCGGCGGTGTCGCCGGGATTGCGGATGACGTCATTGATGCGGCCGGGCGAGGGTGCCGCCAGCACGCGCTTCGACAGCCGCCACTCAGACTGCTTCAACGCCGACTGCGCCTGTTTGACCTGATTGTCTGCCGCCTTGATCGTTTCGGGACGCGCAGGCAGACCGCCGACGGCAAGGTTGGCCTGCGCCTGGCCGACCTGCGCATTGGCGGTCTCCAGCGTCGCGGCGGCGGTGTCGTAGTCGGCCTGCGTGCCGGCGCCACGCTTGAACAGGTCGGCGGCGCGGTCGTATTTGCGCTTGGCATCCGTGGCCTGGGCCTTGGCCATGTCGACCTCGGCCTTCAGCACCGCGATCTCCTCCGGCCGCTTGCCGATCTGCAGGTCGGCAAGCTGCGCCTGCGCCTGGGCGAGCGCGGCCCCTGCCTGGGCGACGGCGATTTTTGCGTCGTCGCTTTCGAGAGTCACCACCGGCGTGCCTGATACAACACGGTCGCCGCGCTTGACCGCGACGGTCTCGACCTGCGCCACTTCGATCGGCGCCAGCAAGACATAGTCGCCCTCGACATAGCCGACGGCAAGCGGCGCTGCCGGCGCGCAGGCGCCGAACAGCTGGGCCGCGAGCGGCAGGGAACAGAGAAAACTCATCGCTTGCCCTCCTTGCGGGCGACCGGATTTCGGGCCGCCAGTATGGCGCCAAGATTGCTTGTGACCGCCGCCACCACCTTGGCGGCTTCGGTGTTACCGATCTCGCGCCAGCCCATACGACGCATCACTGCTTCGCGGCCGATGCGGAAATAGATGACCTGGCCGATCAGCGTGAAGACCACGAGCTTGGTGGCCTCGCTTTCGGCCGGCTCGCCCGTCGCCTGTTCCCAGATCTGGCAGAGGCGGCGATGCGTCGGTTCGAACACCCCGTCATAGATGCGGTCGAGGGCGGCCGTCGGATGCGTCAATTCCCTAAGTACAAATTGTACGATATCGCCAGCTTCCGGCCGGGCGACGATAAATCCTACCATCCGCTCCAATGCGGTCGAGAGCTGCGCCCGCGCCGTCTCTGAACTGGCTTGACCTTGCAGCTGCATGCCGCCGAGCGCCTGGCCGGCAACCGCCTGGATGGTCTCGACGATGTGGTCGGCGGCGGCCCCGCGGAGCCCTTCCTTGCCGCCGAAATGATAGGCGATGGAGCCGATGTTGGCCTTCGCCTCCGCCGCGATCTCGCGCGTCGAGGTGCCGTCGAAGCCCTGCCGCCCGAACAGTTTGAGCGCGGCCAGCACCAGTGCGGCGCGCGTCTGCTCGGCGGGCGATGTCTCCTGGCGGGGCATTTTGTCGGGCGCGGATTTGATCATGTCGGCCTGTTTAATCAATCGATTGATTAAAGTCAAATTGATTATCTACGGCCGCTTGCCATGTCGAGCCGCAGACGCTTTAGTGCGCGGCCATGGGCAAGGAAGTCGAACGCAAGTTCCTGGTCTCCAGCGCCGAATGGCTAGAAATGGCCGAGGCGAATATACGCATTCGCCAGTTCTATCTTGCCGCAGCACCTGGCCGCACCGTGCGCGTGCGCATCAGCGACGGCAGTTCGGCGAAGCTGACGCTTAAATTCGGCAGCAAGATCCGCGAGCGCGACGAATACGAATATGAAATTCCTCTGACTGATGCCGAGGAGATGCTGGCCTTCGCCATCGGACATGTCATCGAGAAGACACGCCACCATGTTAGGCATCGCGGCTATCTCTACGAAGTCGATGTTTTCGGCGGGATCCTAGCCGGCCTTGTGGTGGCCGAACTGGAGACGCCGGAGGATGTACCTGACGAAATGCTGCCCGATTGGCTCGGCCGCGAAGTGACCGGCGAGCAGAGATTTTACAACGCGTCGCTCGCCCTAGAGCCGGATGATTTTAGGTCGGGTCGACCTAAAATCGGAATCCGGCTCTAATCAAAAGAGATGGAGCATGATGTCGTCCGAAAACCGCTTCACACTTTTCGGCATCATGCTCTAGGGGGATTCCGGAGATCGCCGCATGAGCTTTCGCATCGATCCGCGCCTGCCGCTGACCGGCGAGGTCAGGCGTATCCTTGGCGAGGAGATCGGCAAGGCGCTTGCCCATCTGGCCGTCGCGCGCGACCAGCCGGAGCAGGCATTGCACAAATGCCGCAAGCGGCTGAAGAGCGCGCGCGCCTTGCTGCGGCTGGTCCGTTCCGGAAATGAAACATTCTGTCGGACTGAGAACCAATGCTACCGTCAGGTGGCGGCGCTGCTTGCCGGGCCGCGCGAGGCGACCGCGCTGGTCGAGACCGTCGACCGGCTGGCAGCCGCCTTTCCCGAGCAGGTTGCCGGCGGCGGCCTCGACAGCGTGCGCGACCGGCTGATTGCCCGCCAGCATGAAATGCATGCCGGCGCCGGCCTCGACGCCGCCATAGGCGCGGCCACCGCCGCCTGCGAGGAAGGCCTCATCAGGATAGAGCGGCTGCTGCTCCCCGATCTGCCTGAGCATGCAGCCGATGTGCTTGCGGAAGGCGCTCGCAAGACCTTGCGCCGTGCCAGGAAGGCGCTGGACCGGGCGGGATCGCGCGGCGAAGCAGAGGATTTCCACGATCTGCGCAAGGCTGCCAAGACCCACTCGATGCATTTGTCGCTGCTCGGCCGGCTGTGGCCGACGCCGATCAAGGTGCGGCGCAAGGCGGTCGACGAACTGGGCGAAAGGCTCGGCGAACTGCACGACGTCTTCGTCATGCGCGTGTTGCTCGAGGCCGACGGTGAGCCGCTCGGCGATGCGCAGGACACAAGGCTTCTTGGCAAGCTTTTGAAGCGCTCGGAAAAAAGCCTGAAGAAGAGCTGCCTCGCCGGAGCGGCCGAGCTGTTCGGCGACAGCCCCAAGCGCTCGACAAAGAAACTCGCGCGCAATGCGCGCGACGACCTCGCCGGCCCGGTATTGTCGAAAGAGGTCCCGGTCGGTTGATCATGGCCGAGGGCGTCACCTCGTGCTAGTCACACTTTACCATGACCGCGCCGCGCGACACGCTTCTCGACCGACTTGGCCGCTGGCTTGCCGGCCGGCTGCAGGACGAATCCTCGGGCTATGAGCCCTACACGCCGTCCGATGCCGAGACGTTGCGGCGCACGCTCGAGCCCGGCGACATCCTGCTCATCGAAGGCAACCAGAAGATCTCGGCGGCCATCAAATACCTGACCCAGTCGACCTGGTCGCATGCGGCCTTCTATATCGGCGATGCGTTGCCCGAACCGGAGGACGGATCGGAACGGCGTCGACTGATCGAAGTCACGCTCGGCGAAGGCTGTGTCGCCGTGCCGCTGTCGCGCTACCGCACCTACAACACCCGTATCTGCCGGGCGAGCGGGCTGGCGCCGGAAGACCGCGACCATGTCGTCGCCTTCATGATCGGCAAGCTCGGCCTGAAATACGATCTCAAGAACATCTTCGACATGCTGCGCTTTTTCCTGCCGACGCCACCGGTGCCGGTGCGCTGGCGCCGCCGCATGCTGGCTTTCGGTTCCGGCGATCCGACGCGCGCCATTTGCTCGACGCTGATCGCCGAAGCCTATGGTGAGATCCGCTACCCGATCCTGCCCGAGATCACCCGCGCGCCCGGCCGCGCCTCGGCGCAGTCGAACTATTCGCGCCGCGAAATCCTGCACATCCGCCACCACTCGCTCTACACGCCGCGCGACTTCGACCTGTCGCCCTTCTTCCGCATCGTGAAACCGACGCTGGAATTTGGTTTCGACTACCGGGCGGTGACCTGGGAAGATAGGGCCGCTGAGGCGAAGGCCGCCGAATAGCAACCATTCAAACCGGCGCCGATGGCGAGTGGCGCCCTATGAGATCATTCGAGACAGTGTCGATGATCTCAGCGGAAAGCGTCGGATCGGGCACGACGCGGGAGAGGATCACCGATCCGACCATTTCCGCTAGGAATGCGATCGCGGCACTCCGCTTCGCGGCCGGGTCGCTTCCCGGCAGGAGTGAAATGATCAACGCGACATAATTGCTGACGATGCTTCCGAAGAACGATCGAAGCGCTGGATCGTCGTGCCGGGCGGCATCGGCCGCCAGTGCGGTGAGGCTGCATCCGTGCCCCGGATTGTCGCGATGATGGTCCGAGATGTAGTGGCGCACGAGCGTCTCAAACGGAGTATCGGTCGAAGCGAGCCGGGCGGATAGATCGGCGCTCATGTCACTGAAGGCCCGCTGCATGGCCTGAACGATGAGGTCGTCCTTCGACTTGAATTGTCGGTAGAAGCCTCCGTGGGTAAGCCCGGCCGCGCTCATCAGATCGGCAATGCCGATCCCGTCGATCCCTTGTTCGCGGAAGAGCTTTGCGGCGGTATCGATGACCCGCTCTCGATTTAACTCGACCATCTCCTTGCTCACCTTCACGACCGCATCCTCTCCTATTGATGATGATCGACATATAAGACGTGGCGGAGGCGCTTGACAATGATTGCGGCGGTCATTATCACCCAATGATTACGATCATAATCATTACGCAGGAAAGTTGAGATGACACAAGTTCAGTCGCGCGCCGAGAAGATCGCGCTGATCACCGGCGCTTCGGGTGGCATCGGGCATGCGGCCGGACTTGCGCTCATCCGGGCGGGGTATCGCGTGTTCGGCACCAGCCGCCGAGCTGCGCCCAACGAAGTGCGTCAGGGCATTCACATGGTCCCTTGCGACGTCACCGATGATGGGTCCGTCAGAGACGCCATCAAGCAAGTTGTCGCCCTCGCCGGCCGGATCGACGTACTGGTAAACAATGCGGGCCGCAGCCTGATCGGCGGCGCCGAGGAATCATCGGTCGCTCAAGCCCAAAGCCTGTTCGACATAAATGTCTTCGGCATTGTTCGCATGACCAATGAAGTGCTGCCCATCATGCGCAGACAGGGCGAGGGCCGGATCATCAACATCAGTTCGGTGTCCGGTTTCCTGCCGGGGCCATTCACCGCCCTCTACACCGCCACCAAACACGCAGTCGAAGGATATTCCGAGTCGCTCGATCACGAACTTCGAACGTTCGGCATCAGGGTTTCCCTTGTCGAGCCCGCCTTCACCCGCACCGGACTGGAAGAGAACGCCGAACAGCCTGACCGGATTTCCGGCGTCTACGAACAGGGGCGCTCAGCCATGAATTCGACCTGGCGCAACAGAATCGCGAGCGGCGATCCGGTGGAAGCCGTGGCCGACAAAGTGGTACAGGCAGCCACCGAAAAGACGCCGAGCATGCGCTATACGCCTGGCAAAACGGCAGGCCGTCTTCGCTTCATGCGGCGCTTCGTGCCCGAAAACATGTTCGACAAGAGCTTCCGCAAGCAGATGGGCGTGGCCGATTGATCTAAAATCAAGGCATCGCCAGGCCAGTCCGGCAGGCGAGCCTCCTTTCGCCGAGGAGCGACGAATGAAGTCCTATTTGTGCAAATATATTCCGCCGCGTTCCGACTTTCTGGCAACGATGACCACCGATGAGGAAGAGTGGATGAAGCAGCACGGAGCATTCCTGGATGACCTGCTTGAAAAGAGGCTTATCGTCGCGCACGGCCCCGTGATGGACCCGGCTGGCGGTTATGGGGTGTCGCTCTATCGGATTGCCGATGATCTGGACATAGAGGCGATCACCTCGGAGGACCCGATCGTGAAGAATGGCGCCGGGCACTACGAACACCATCCGATGCTGCATTTGAAAACGCACGGCTAACCATTTCGACCAAACCGCATCGATGCGGCAGCGAAAGTCGCTCTCGAACGGGCCAGCTTTGCGCACGCTGGCGGGCGCGATCCTGTCGAGGTTTCTGGCGTCCATCCTGCCGAGGTGCAGGCGTCTCACATGGCGGCCTGCATCACGCCGAAACCGCAATAGCGCCCTGGTTTTCGGCTCTGTGTTCGACCCAGACATGGACCGGTTCGTCCCGGCCGCGGATGCTAACCGGTCCATGATCGCGCGCATTCAGCTGTGTCCCGAGCGATTCCGCCTTCGCGGCCTCGATCAGTCGTGACCCAAAGCAAATATTCGCCTGAAGCTCCCGGCAGAGCGCCTGCAAACGGCTGGCGACGTTGACGGTGTCGCCCACCACCGCGAAGGACAGGTTGCGCTCGCTGCCGACCGCGCCGAGGACGACGGCGCCATATTGTGCACCGATCCGAACGTCCAGCGGCGGATATCCCCTGGACACACGCTGGACATTCCAGTCTTCGATAGCGGCGATCATCGCTTCAGCGCACCGGATGGCCCGGGTTGCGTCGTCATGGCTGGCTTGCGGAACCCCGAAGGTCGCCATGATGCAATCGCCGATATAGTTGTCGACGGTGCCATGGTGGTCGAAAACGACCTGCTCCATGCGACGGTGGAACTGACGCAGTAGTTCGAACACTGCTTCGGCCGGATGATCCTCGGAATAGTGTGTGAAGCCGACGATGTCGGCGAACAGCACCGCGATATCCTGCCGGCGGACCGGACCGAAGGGCTCGTCATCCGAGGCGAGCTGGTCGACGACATTGGGCGAAAAATGCCGGGCGAGATTGGCGCGGGCGCGCTCTGCCTTGACATAGTCTTCCGACAGATGCCGGGAACGGGAGACGACCAGCGCCATGATCGCGCCGATAATCAGCACAACCAACACATTGGTCGCCTGCGCGAACGTATCGACGAAATTGGGGTTGAGATAGAGATTCAGTCGCTCTGTCATCGGCAGCGAATAGAGGTTCGTTGCCGGAATGACGGTTCCCGCATGCAAAACCACCCATCCCACCCCGATCGTCCACGTCAAGGCCGCGAGCGCGCCGAGATAGAGCGCCAATCGTGTCGAAAGGGTCAGCGCGCCAAGGCATACGAAAATCAGCAGGAATTTGAAGCTGCCCTCGCGCAGTTGCATCGCGGCCGGCGCGACCTCGAGGGAAAACGGGTTGGGCGTTACCAGCAGAACGGTCAACAGAATGATGTCCAGCGTACCGACGAGGTAACCGATCCACCATGGCGCGTTGCGACGGCGCGCAAAGCGAAACTGGATCAGGCCGACGAGTTGGAACAGCGCGAGGCCCGCCAGCACGAAGAGCAGCGAGGCATCCCAGCGGCTGATCAATGAAAAGAAGCAGGAGATCACGGCGAGCGATGCCGTGCGCGCCCAGAACTGCAATGCAGCACCCTGGCGCTCTGCGCGCTCCCGCAAATTTTTCAGGCGCGAATAGCGGCGAAGTTCAAGTGTTGGCGCGGTCGGCATAGGATCACTTCGATTTTGCGGGGACGGTCACGCATTCGGCAAACCCGCCCCGTACAGTCTGGCAAATCAGCGCGCGAACTCTATCATGAATGTGGCTTCATTTTTGAAGCACCTCCGGACTGGAGCGCGACAAGCTCAGCCGCTAGATGCAATCCTGCTCGGATGATGGCCCAGTCAGGCCGGCAAAGGACGGCGTCCCTTTTGCAGCAGCCGCGGGCCGGTCGGACGCCCCGGCATCCCTGGGGTGCGGGCCGATCGGCATGATCGCCGGAAACGGGGTTGCGCCAAAAGCAAACGTCCATTTGTAGCCGGTCAACCCCTCTTCCGGCGTCGTGTGCTGGTCGTGATGGGCGAGCAGCTTGACGCGCTCGGCCAACTCCTCGGCCTCGCGCTTGACCATCTCCGCCGTCTCCGGCCGCATCCGCCTGGAGAAAGAGACGAAGGTCGCTTCCCGCTCCAGATGGGTGATCGCCCAGCCGATGAAATTCTTGTTTGTCATCTCGAATAGCGGCCTGAGCGGTCCTTCGAAATTCCACTGGATCGGTGTGTCGACCAGCAGCCGTGCCGACAACCCGCTGCCCAGCGCAATGAGGCCGAGCGCTTCGAGATCGCGCAGATAGAGGAACATCGACGCTTCGCTCAAGCCTTGCGAGCGCATGACGCCCTCGGGCGTAAATTTCTCCGACAGCATGACGAAGATGAACAGCAACGCCGGCCGGCCGGCAAGCTTGCGCTCGACCTCTGGCGCGATGCGATTGACCGGTCCCGGCCCCCGGTTCATCGACCCCAGCACGTTTTCCAGCTCGACGCCGGCGGCAGCGCAGATCCCGATGAGACGGTCGAGCTTGCAGTTGCGCTCGTGGAAGATGCGCTTCACCGTCGGCTCGGAAACGCCCATCCGCCCGGCAAGCTCACGATAGGTGACGCCCTTGGCCTTCAGCGTCCGCTTCAGCGCCTCGAAAATCAAGCCGTTCATGGAATGCACCTCTTTTGCGCCATTTCGTATCGGTTTCCGATACTAGCTCGAATCTTCCTTCCGGAAAAGTATCGAAACTCCTACCTCTCCGCCATCCATCACAGGAGACCTGGCCATGAAAACCCTCATCCCCTCTATTTGTCTCGCCGCCTTCGGTATCGCGCTCGTGCCTGCGGCCGAGGCCGCCGAACTCTGGCGCGCCTCGGGCTTCGAGCAACCCGAATCGGCGCTGTTCGATGCCGCCAACAATCGCATTATCGTCTCCAACATCGTCGGCAATCCCGGGGAGGCCGACGGCAACGGCTATCTCTCGGTGCTGTCGCTGGACGGCAAGGTCGTTAGCCGGCACTGGACCGCCGGCATGGATGCACCGAAGGGCTCGGCGATCTCTGGCGGCAAGCTCTACGTCGCCGACATCACCAAGGTGCGCATCGTCGATCTCGCCAGCGGCAAGCTCATCTCGACGATCGATGTGCCCGGCGCCGTTTTCCTCAATGACGTGACATCGGACAGTTCGGGCAAGGTTTATGTCACCGACATGCTGGCCGATGCGATCTACCGCATTGACGGCGACAAGCCGGAACTGTTCGTGAAGGATGCGAAGCTCGCCGCACCCAACGGCATCTTTGCCGATCGCGATCGGCTGATCGTGGCGTCCTGGGGCAAGGGCATCAAGCCGGACTTCAGCACTGCCGCGCCCGGGGGCCTGCTGTCGGTCGATCTCGCGACGAAAGCCGTGACGCCGCTGCCTGGCGCACAAAACTTTGCCGACCTCGACGGCGTCGTCGCCATCGGCGACAGCATCTACGCCACCGCCTTCATGACCGGCACGCTCTATCGGTACAAAGTCGGCGAGGCGCCGGAGGCTGTAGAGCAGTTCAAGCCGGGCAGCGCCGATATCGGCACAGACGGCACGCGGATTTTCGTGCCGCTGATGAACGAGGGCGAGATCGCGGTGCTGAGCCTGGACTGACGGCGCACATTTGCCGGCTCAGCCAACGGGCACGGCTTTGAGTTGCGCCCGCGCATCCTTGATCGAAGCGGCAAAGGTCACCAGCGGCCGCTTGACGCCGTGGTTGATCAGCATGCGCCGTGTCTGCGGCGAGGCGCCGGCGATGATGAAACGCACGCCGGCGCGTTTCGCCTTGTGCGCCGCGCCCTCGATGACATTGGCCGCGGTGGAATCGAAGAAGGGCACCGCCGAACAATCGAGGATGAAGTTCTTGCGCTGGTCGGCGATGCGGTCGAGCACCGTGCCGACAGTAGAGGCGGCGCCGAAGAAGAAGGCGCCGGAGATGCGATAGACGACGGTGTCGGCGTCGCTTGCCTCGCTTGCATCGTAGGCGCGGCCGCTGCTGTCGGCGACATCGTCCTGCACCAGCGGCAAATCCGCCTCCACGGCGATCGACTTGGCCATGCGGTCGATGAACAGGATCGAGCCTAGCGCGAAGCCGACGACGATGCCTTCGGTGAGGTCGCGGAAGACGACGATCAGGAAGGTTGCCATCAGCACCAGGGCATCGCCGCGCGAAGCGCGCAGCAACGTGGCGAAGGCCTGCTTCTCGAACATGTTCCAGCAGACAACCGCCAGCACCCCGGCAAGGGCGGCAAGCGGGATGTAGCTGGCCAGCGGTGCGGCCACCAGCATGAAGACCAGCAGAAAAAGCGAATGCAGCATGCCGGAAACCGGCCCATGCGCGCCGGCCCGCACATTGGTGGCGGTGCGGGCGATGGTGCCGGTGGTGCAGATGCCGCCGAACAGGGCAGACGCGATGTTGGCAAAGCCTTGCGCCACCAGTTCGCAATTGGAACGGTGACGCCGCCCGGTCATGCCATCGGCGACCACGGCCGAGAGCAGCGATTCGATGGCGCCGAGCAGCGCAAAAGCCACCGCATCCGGCAGCACCGCAATCGCCTTGTCGAGGTTGAGTCCCGGCAGTGCCGGCAACGGCAGGCTGCGCGGAATGCCGCCATAGCGGGTGCCGATCGTTTCCGCCGGCAGCGAAAGCAGCGCCACGACAAGGGAGGCCAGTCCGACGGCGATCAGCATGCCCGGCCAGCCGGGCCGCCAGCGCTTCACCCCGACGATGGTGGCGATGGTCAGCGCCGCCACCAGCGTTGCCGAGATATTGAGCGTGCCGGCCGCGTGGCCGATCGCCATCAGCTTCGGCAGCAGCGGCCCGGGCTCCGGCCCGGCAAGCCTCAGCCCGAACAGTTCCACGATCTGGCCGGAGAAGATGATGATCGAGATGCCGGCGGTGAAGCCGACCGTCACCGGGTAAGGGATGAATTTGATATAGGTTCCGAGCCGGAGATAGCCGATGGCGAGCAGGAAGATGCCGGCCATCATCGTCGCCAGCAGCAGTCCGTCGACGCCTTCGCGCTGCACCGTCGCCGCCACCAGCACGATGAAGGCGCCGGCCGGGCCGCCGATCTGGAAGCGGCTGCCGCCGAGCGCCGAGACGATGAAGCCGCCGACAATGGCGGTGAACAGGCCGCGCTCCGGCGTCACGCCCGAAGCAATCGCAATCGCCATCGACAGCGGCAACGCGACAATAGCGACGGTCAGCCCGGCCATGAAGTCGGCCTTGAACTGCGGCAGGCGGTAACCTTCGCGCCAGACCGTCACCAGCTTGGGCGTGAACAGCTCTGAAAATGTCGGCTTTGCCGACTTCTGGGCCGGTTGATGCACTGCCCGCCGGATCTGATCCATGGACTGCCTTCCGCTTGCGTGAAGGCGGCGGGATCGTCGGCAGGACTGTCGGCGGTCGCCGTCGCGACTATATGCCGGCTCAGCCTTGCGGGTTCGGCGGCGCGACCGGCTTGAGGCGCACGCCCCGGCCGCCGCGCTCGCTGGTCTGGTTCTCGCCGATGAGCTCCACCCCGGCCTCGTCGAGAGCCTGGATAACCTTCATCAGCGTATCGACCACACCCCTGACCACGCCGTCACTCGCTTCCATGCGCTGGATTGTCGGAAGCGAAACGCCGGCACGCTCGGCGAGTGTCTTCTGATCGATGCCGGCCAGCGCCCTCGCGGCGCGCATCTGGGCGGCAGTGATCATCGGTCGGAACCCCCGTCTGAGTCTGCGGAGACGACGTGTAATACAATCATAGTGATGTTTCAACCATGATAAAGCATACATGAAACATGATCTCCTCACAAAGCCGGATGCCGGGATACGGGATGAGCATGCTACGTTAACCGCCTTGGCTCTTATTGGCGGGGAAATATCAGTTGAAGATTTTCAGGACCTTGACGACGTCGGCAGCCTTGCTGTCGGCGGTTTTTCTGCTGGCAGGCTGCGGACACGGGCTGATCAACCGGCTGATTTGAATGTCGCTCCGGATCGTCAGTCTTCGGGCTCGTTGCCACCGGCCACCGCCTTGTTCCGCTGCAGCATTCGCGCCGCCAGCCAGCACAGCGTCGCCCAGGTGAAGCCGGCGCACCATCCCGCCAGCACGTCGGAAGGCCAGTGGACGCCGAGATAGACGCGGCTGACGCCGACCAGCAGCGTTACCAGCACCGCCAGGCTGAGGACATAGATTTTCGTCGTTCGTCCCGGCAGGAAGCGCGCTGCCAGCGAGCCCAGCGTGAGATAGGTCACCGCCGACAGCATGGCGTGGCCGCTGGGAAACGACAGCGACGTCTCGTTGGCCAGGTGCGAGACAAGATCGGGGCGCGGCCGGTCGATGCCGGCCTTGAGCAAGGTCGACAGCAGCTGCCCGCCAGCCACCGCGACAAAGATCAGCAGCGCCGTCCTCGGCCTACGGATCAGCAGGAGGTAGACGATCACCGCCGTTACGATCAGCACCAGCACGCTGGAGCTGCCGAGGCTGGTGATGTCGCGCATCGCGCCTTCCAGCCATGCCGGGCCGACGGGAACATCCGGCTGACCCACTTTTCGGAAAGCAAGCAGGATCTCAGTATCGAAAGCGTGCGGCGTGGTGGCCCGCGCCACCTCCATCAGTTCCTCGAAGCCCCACAGCCCGGCGGCTATCACCAGCCCGGCCAGCAGCACCGGAAATTCAAGCCAGTTGGTGAACGCACGCGGGTTGTTCATCGGATTACAGTCGCCCCTGCAGGTAAGGCCCGAGCGAGATCAGCACCACCGCCGCGATGGCCAGCACGATGCCGGTCGCCTGCAAGGCATTGACGCGTTCGCCGAAGACACCAGCGCCACCACATTGACCGCCACCAGCTGGATCACCGCCGACAGGCTGAACGACACCGACATGCCGAACTCACGAACCAGCCGCAGCATCATCAGATTGCCCGCCGTATAGAGCGCCAGTGTCAGCACGATCTTGCCAAGGCTTGGCGCCAGCCCCCATTGCTTGGCCGCGATGGCCGCCAGCAGGAAGATCACCGTCGAAATGACGAGCTGCGCCAGTCCCCAGAAACTCACTTTTGTGCCTCGCTGTCCTTTGTGGCAGCTCTTGTTTCGCAAGCGTGGCGGCACGTCAAGCAGACTGCGGCGGAACAGGCCACGGCCGAGGTGCTGAATGAATGGCAGCGCGATCGCGGTCTGACTGCCACGCTCGGTCGGATTCGTGCAAACCCAGGCAGCTGCGCTCAAGCATTGGAAAAGAATGGACTTTTAAACATGGCGTCCTACGTCTTCTGGAGGAGAGTGCCATGCCAAAGTCCGTCTATGACCGTGGCCTGCTGAAACCCGACGACATCGCCAGGCTGCAACGCGTGTTCGACGAAGCCTGCCGCAGGCGCGACGTGCATCCCGATTCGGCGGAGGCGCGGGAGATCGCGCTGAACCTGCTTGCGCTGCACAATGCCGGCATGGTCGAGGAAGATATGCTTATGGAAACCGTGGGTTTCCGCCGGTTGGAGCCGAAATCAGCCTGAGGACCGCAAGGCGGCCTGGAGCAATTCCAGGAAAAGTGTGAAGCGGTTTTCCGTCCGGAATTGCGTAAAAATAAAGGCCTAGGAGCGGTTCGCCGTTTCCGTGAAACGGTGAAACGCTTTAGCCGGCGCGCTGCACGACGGCCACATTCATCTCTGCCCTCAGCCTGAAGCCGATGGACTCGTACAACCGGACCGCGCCGGCATTGCTGGCATAGGCATGCAGGTAGGGAACTTCGCCGCGCGCAAAAATTCGGTTGGCCACGAACACCGACAGCAGCCGGCCGAGGCCGCTGCCGCGAAATTCGGGATGCGAGCAGACGCCGCTGAGTTCGCTGTAGCCGGGCTGCTTCATGCGCTCGCCGGCCATCGCCGCCAGCCGGCCGTCGATCTTCACGCCCCAGAACTCGCCGAGGCTCAGCGCCTTGAGGGTGAACGGGCCGGGCTTGGTCAGTGACGCCAAAGCAAGCATCTCGGCCGCGTCGTCCTGCGTCAGCTGCTGCACACGCTCGTCCGACACGGAAGGCAATGGCGCCTCGGCAACCATCTGAACGCCGAAGGCGGTCACGGTCGCGGTCAGTTCCGGCGGCAGGGCAATGGGGTCCGCCTGGAGCATGAACACGCTCTCACCTGCAGGAATGAGGCTTGCGAGCGCCTGCAGGCTCTCAGCGTCGTCTGCCCCGGAAGCCGCGAAGGGGACGATCGAGGAGGGATAGCGCCTGGCGAGCCTGTCGCCATACGCAAAGATCCGATGCCGCGTGTCGAGCGCGCTCCAGACCGGACGATCGAGGACATGGCTCATGGCGCGACATCCTGTTTCACACGACGGTCGAGTGGGGCCGCCGCCAGGCCGTCCTCTATTGCCGAGAGTTGTTCGAGAAGCGGCCCTGCAAGGTCTTTGCACAAGTCGGCAACGGCGTTCTCGATGCGCGGCCAAACGTCCCGCTTCGCCACATCGACCAGGCGCTGGCCGTTCGCGGTCAGCGAGATCATCCTGCGGCGCTGGTCGTCGTTCGATGGCGCGGCCTCGACCAGCCCCAACTCGGCCAGCAGCGCCACGCTGCGCGTCACCCCCGGCTGGGTGATCCCCATTGACTGCGCCAGTTCGCCGACAGGCAGCGGCCCAAGCCGGTCGAGCGCGGCCAGCAGAGGATACTGGCTGGACTGCACCGGCACCTCCAGCCCATTGAGCATGCGCTGCGTATCGGCCTGCAACTGCTCGCCGATGCGCTTCAGCCTGCTGCCGAGGGTGAGATAGCCAAGGGATCGAATGATGTCTTCCATGGGTGGTCCGTCTCCTGGATAAGTATAACATGTTATATAATGATGCAATGAACGAGTTCAAGCGCCTGCTTTGGAGGTTGGCCGCAAGCATCTCAACTTCGTCGTCCTTGGGCGAAGCAGGAGCGAAGCTCCGTCGCGGAGACCCAGGGATCATGCCTTGGCCGTGGAAGCAGCGGAGCAGAACCTGCAACGCAGCGTAGTTCAGAAGTCACGGCATGGATCCTCGGGTCTGCGCCGTCGCTACGCTCCTTGCTTCGCCCGTGGATGACGACGGGATCGGCGTTTCAGCCAATCGCCAGGATATTCGATCCGTCTTGCAGATGCGTTGAACCACTAGTCCGCGCCATAGCAGCAGCCCGAAGTGCGCGGTGTTTCTCCGTCCAGAAGCGCTCGTCTACAACCCCTTGGCGATCTGACGGGCAATCGCTTCGGCCTGCAGGCCGGCGCTGTGAAAATAGCTGGTCAGACTTGGCCGCATGCCGATGAACCACAGGCCGGGCTGGCCGCTCGGGGTGCCGCCATTGGCCTTCGGCACGCCCTTGGCGTCGAGCACGCCGAGATCGCCCAGCATGGCCTCCAGGCCGGTGCGATAGCCGGTTGCCGCGATCACTACATCCGGCTCGAGCACCGTGCCGTCGTTCAGCCGCACGCCGGCGCCTTCGAAAGCCGCCACCGGCGCCACCACCGAAATCCGTCCGGCCTTCAGCGCTGCGACGGCGCCGTCGTCAATGGCAATAGCGATCTGCTCGACGCCGAGCCGGCTGGCGCCGCCCTTCGGCGCCGGCGGCAGGCCGAAGCGGGTGAGGTCGCCGAACACCAGCCGCTGCGTCGCGGCAATCGCGGCATCGGCAATCCACGTCGGCAGCATCGCCATGAAACCGCCGAAGCGCGCCACGGCGACCTTGCCGATCCGTTTCGGCATCAGCGACGGACCCTGCCTGGCTGACAAGCAGATGGCCTTTGTGTCGGCACGGGCGAGGTGGTTGAGCACGTCGAAGCCGGAATTTCCGGCCCCGACCACCAGCACGCTTTTGCCCACATAGTCCTGCGCTGTGCCGAAATCGGCGGCGTGGACAAGTTTGCCGGTGAAAGTCGCCTTGCCTTGCCAGTCCGGCGTCCATGGCAAGCGGTCGCGGCCGGTGGCGACGATGACATTGCGGGCGCTCAGCGTTTCCCGGCCCGTATGGACGAGCCAGCCATTGCCTCTGCGTCCGATCCGCTCGGCGGCGGTGCCGAATTCGACCCTTACGCCGCGCGCGCGGGCAAAATCCTCGAGATAACCGACGATGGCATCCTTGTTCGGAAAGGCGGCGGTGCGTGGCGGATAGGCAAGGCCGGGCAGGGCCGACAGCGCGCGATGCGTGTTGAGGGTCAGCTTCTCGTGCCGCCCTCGCCACGGTTCGGCGATCCGCGGCTCCTTTTCAAGCACGACGACCCGCACGCCGCGCCGGCCAAGCGCGTCGGCGGCCGCCAGCCCCGCCGCTCCGGCGCCGATGACGATAACCGTATAGTCGAGTCCTTTCGGCCCCGGGACGATAGGCATCGTTTCGCTTGTCGTAGCCGCCATTCGGTCGAGATTTCCTTTCAGGTGCGCCATGGGGACCCGTCCAATATGGCACGTCCCATATGGCACAGGGGCGATATGATCGATAATGAGGTCGCGTCAATGCGACTGATTCGAGGCCTTGGGGGCAAGCCTCTGTTTATCATCGGCACGCGGAAGCTCGACCATGCCCTCCTTGCGCATCTTTCTCGACAGACTGCTGGAGGGCGCCGCAGCCAAGGTGCCGCGCCAGGATTTTTCGCATGTCGAGCGGCTGGCGCTTGTCCGCCAGCACGGCGACTTCTCGCTGGCCTATTCGACCGCCGTGCAGCAAAAACTGTCCTATTTCGGCGACGCCGACGGCTACATCGCCTTCGGCACCAAGATGAAGCACCATTTCGCGCTAGGTGACCCGGTGGCCCATCCGGCCGATCGGTCCGACTATATCAGGCGCTTTGTCGAAGCCGCCGACAGCCCGTGGTTCGTGCAGATCGGCGAACCGACGGCGCGCGTGCTGTCCGGGCTCGGCTACCAGGTCAACCGTCTCGGCGTCGACACGCGGCTGGAACTGCCGGCTCACGATTTTTCCGGCAAGCGCAACGAAACCGTGCGCTATTCCGAACGCTGGCTCTTGAAGAAGGGGTTTTCCTTTGGCGAAGGAGCGGTCTATCTCGACGAGGTCCAGCGCCTGTCGCAGAACTGGCGGGCAGACCGCATCGTCAAGCGCTGGGAGATGGCGTTCCTCAACAGGCCCTTTGCCGATCATCTCGGCATCGATATGCGCCGTTTCGTGCTCTACAGCCCGGAAGGCGAGCTCGTCGCCCTGCTCGATTTCGATCCGATGTTCAGTGGCGGCAAGGTGATCGGCTACACCACCTCGTTCAAGCGCAAGCACATCGATGCCTCGCCGCATGCCGAAATCGGGCTGACCAAATTCGCCGTCGACCGGTTTCGCAATGAGGGCATTTCTGTCGTCACGCTCGGCCTGTCGCCGATGCTCGACGTCGGAGCCAACGGCTTTGCCGAATCGAGCTTCTGGCGCAACGCCTTCGAGCGGGCCTATGAGTCGCCCTGGGTCAACCGCAGCAAGTTCAACCTCAAGGGCCAGGCGGCGTTCAAGCGCCGCTTCCACGGCGTCGAGGAACCCACCTACATCGCCTTCCGCCAAGGCAGGCTGATCGAGATGCTGGGGTTGCTGCGCCTCATCAAGGCGATCTAGCAAGAAAACGCGACGCGCTTTAGAGCGGCAGGGTCAGTTGCGCAGCCGGTAGCCGGTGCGGAAGATCCAGGCGACGATGGCGATGCAGATGGCGAGGAACACCATCGTCATGCCCAGGCTGACGGCGACCGAGACATCGGACTTGCCGTAAAAGCTCCAGCGGAAACCGCTGATCAGGTAGACGACCGGGTTGAACAGCGTCACCGTGCGCCAGGTCTCGGGCAGCATGTTGATCGAATAGAAGCTGCCGCCGAGGAAGGTCAGCGGCGTGATGATCAACAGCGGCACCAGCTGCAATTGCTCGAAGCTTTTCGCCCATATGCCGATGATGAAGCCGAACAGGCTGAAGGTCACCGCCGTCAAGACAAGGAAGGCCAGCATCCAGAACGGATGCTGGATGGTGAGCGGCACGAACAGCGAGGCCGTCGCCAGGATGATCAAGCCGAGGATGATCGACTTGGTCGCGGCGCCGCCGACATAGGCGATGACGATCTCCAGATACGACACCGGCGCCGACAAGAGCTCGTAGATGGAGCCGACGAATTTCGGGAAATAGATGGCAAAGGAAGCGTTGGAGATCGACTGCGTCAACAGCGACAGCATGATCAGGCCGGGCACGATGAAGGCGCCGTAGCTGATGCCGTCGATCTCGGTGATGCGCGAGCCGATGGCCGAGCCGAAGACGACGAAATAAAGCGATGTCGAGATCACCGGCGAGACGATGCTCTGCAGCACGGTGCGGAACGCACGCGCCATCTCGACCCGGTAGATCGCCCATACTGCTCGCCAATTCATGGCTCTTGCCTCAACAGATTGACGAAGATCTCCTCGAGCGAGCTGTTTTGCGTATCCATGTCGCGGAACTGGATGCCGGCCGTCTCGAGTTCGCGCAGCAGCGATGCGACGCCGGGGCGTTCGCTCTGATTGTCATAGGTGTAGGTCAGCTGTGTGCCATCGCCCGACAGCTCCAACGCGTAGTGCGAGAATGCATCGGGAATGGCGGGGAGCGGGTTGCGCAATTCCACGATCAGGCGCTTGCGGCCGAGCTTGCGCATCAGTTCGGCCTTGCCCTCGACCAGGATGATCTCGCCGCGGTTGATGACGCCGACACGGTCGGCCATCGCCTCGGCCTCTTCGATATAGTGCGTGGTGAGGATGATGGTGACGCCATCGTCGCGCAACCGTCGCACCATCGCCCACATGTCCTGGCGCAGTTCGACGTCGACGCCGGCCGTCGGTTCGTCGAGGAACAGGATGCGCGGCTCATGCGACAGCGCCTTTGCAATCATCAGCCGCCGCTTCATGCCGCCCGACAGCGTGATCGCCTTGGCGTCCTTCTTGTCCCACAACGACAGGTCGCGCAGCACCTTTTCGACGAAGCCCGGATTGGGCGCCTTGCCAAACAGGCCGCGGCTGTAGGTGACGGTTGCCCAGACGCTCTCGAACGCATCGATGGTCAGCTCCTGCGGCACCAGCCCGATCAGGCTGCGCGCCGCGCGGTAGTCTCGGTTGATATCATGGCCGTCGACGGTCACCGTTCCCGACGAACGGTTGACGATGCCGCAGACGATCGAGATGAGCGTCGTCTTGCCGGCGCCGTTCGGCCCCAGCAGCGCGAAAATCTCGCCGCGTTCGATGTCGAGGTTGATTTCCTTCAGCGCCTTGAAGCCGGTGGCGTAGGTCTTGGTGACCCCGGAAATCGAAATGATGGAAGGCAAATTAGTGGAAGACATGAGGCCGAAAACGACTGTTTGAAAGAGGCGGGGATTATTATTGCGCTGAATGTCGGTGCGCACGGCGGGAAGTCAATGCCGCTGCTGACAATTGTGGACAAACGTTCCCCTCTTGCCGTTTCGTCATGGGGGTATCGGGGCACTGACGGATTGATCCCATCTGCTGCGACAACGCGCCCCGCGTGACGCCAAGCCGCTTTGACCGGACCGCATCCGCCGCCTATTCTGCGCCAACAAACAGCAGCCGGAGCCCGCATGGACCCGCTCATCCTGTCGCGAATGCAGTTCGGGGCGAATATCTCGTTCCACATCCTGTTTCCGACCATCACGATTGCGCTTGGCTGGGTGCTGCTGTTCTTCAAGCTCCGCTACAACACCACCAATGATTCCGCCTGGATGCGCGCCTATTTCACCTGGGTGAAAGTGTTCGCACTGTCCTTCGCCATGGGCGTGGTCTCCGGCGTCACCATGAGCTTCCAGTTCGGCACCAACTGGCCGGGCTATATGGAAAAGGTCGGCAACATCGCCGGGCCGCTGCTTGCCTACGAGATCCTCACCGCCTTCTTCCTCGAAGCGGCCTTCCTGGGCATCATGCTGTTCGGGTTCCGCCGCGTCTCCAACCGCGTCCACACGCTGGCGACGGTATTGGTCGCCGGCGGCACCACGCTGTCGGCCTTCTGGATCATTGCGCTGAACTCCTGGATGCAGACGCCGGCCGGCTTCGAGATGATCGATGGCAAGGCGCATCCCGTCGACTGGTGGGCGATCGTCTTCAACCCGTCCATGCCCTACCGTCTGACGCATATGCTGCTTGCCTCCGGCCTGACGGTGTCGTTCCTGATCGCCGGCCTGTCGGCGCTGCGCTACCTCACCGGCGACCGGTCGGAATCGATGTGGAAGGCGCTGCGCACCGGCGTCTTCACCGCCGCCATCCTGATCCCGATCCAGATCTTCGCCGGCGACCAGCACGGGCTGAATACGCTGGAGCACCAGCCGCAGAAGATCGCGGCCATGGAGGCCAACTGGAACACCGGCCCCAACGTGCCGCTGGTGCTGTTTGCGCTGCCCGACGAGGCGGCGAAGGAAAACAAATTCGAGATCGCCATTCCCGACGGCGCCAGCCTGGTGCTGCGTCACTCCACCAGCGGCATCGTGCCGGGGCTCAACGACTATCCCGGCCTGCATCCGCCGGTCTTCCCGGTGTTCTGGGGCTTCCGCATCATGGTCGGCACCGGCATTTTGATGCTCATCGTCTCGTGGTCGGCGACCTTCTTCCTCAAGCGCCGCCACAGCCTGCCGAGGCCGCTGGCCATGCTGATGGTGCCGATGGCGCTGTCGGGCTGGCTGGCGACGCTGGCCGGCTGGTACACCACCGAAATCGGCCGCCAGCCCTGGCTGGTCACCGGCGTGCTGAAAACCGCCGACGCTATCGGCCCGGTCGCCGGCAGCCATGTCGCGCTGACGCTCGCCATCTATCTCATCCTCTATGTGCTGCTGCTGATCGCCTATCTTGGCGTGCTGGTGCACCTGGCGCTGAAGGCCGCCAAGGACGGCGATACCTCGCCGCTGCCGGGCGTCATGAAGACGGCGATGTCGCAACCGGCCGCAGCGGAGTGAGGAATGGTCCGCGTAGCGGACGAAAAGCCAACGATTTGGCTTTCCGAATGACGAACGCCCGGAGCCATAGCGAAGGGCAGAACCGTTGATGAGAGGGATGACAGACCGATGAGCTTCGACTGGCCAACCGCGCTGCCCCTGATCTTCGCCGGCCTGATGGGCCTCGCCATCCTGATCTACGTCATTCTCGACGGTTTCGATCTCGGCATCGGCATCCTGTTCTCGGTCGCCGAAGATGCCGAGCAGGACACCATGATCGCGGCAATAGGCCCGTTCTGGGATGCCAACGAGACCTGGCTGGTGCTGGCCGTCGGCCTGCTCCTGGTCGCCTTCCCGCTGGCGCATGGCGTCATCCTCACCGCGCTCTACATTCCGGTCTTCGTGCTTTTGGTCGGCCTCATCCTGCGCGGCGTCGCCTTCGATTTCCGCGCCAAGGTGCCCGCCGGCAAGAAGCATCGCTGGAACCGCATTTTCTTCCTCGGTTCCGTCATCGCCTCGCTGGCGCAAGGCTATATGCTCGGCGTCTATGTGCTTGGCCTCGATGTCGGCTTTGGCGGCATCGCTTTCGGGGCGCTGGTGGCGCTCTGCCTGTCGGCGGCCTATGCAGCGATGGGCGCTGCCTGGGTCATCTACAAGACCGAGGGCGAATTGCAGAGGAAGGCGGTGGCCTGGCTGCGGACAGCCCTGGTGCTGACCGCGCTCGGCATGGCGGCGGTGTCGCTGGCGACCCCATTCGCCAGCCCGCGCATCTTCGCCAAATGGTTCGTCTGGCCCGAAATGCTCTTTCTGTCGCCGCTGCCGATCCTGTCGGCGCTGCTGTTCCTGTGGCTGTGGCGGCAGACCTTCCACCTGCCCAAGCCCGACGACCGCCATGCGCTGCGGCCGTTCCTGACGCTCGCCGCCATCTTCGCGCTCGGCTTTGCCGGGCTTGCCTGGTCGTTCTACCCCTTCGTGGTGCCCGAGAGGCTGACCATCTGGCAGGCGGCGTCGGCGACGGAAAGCCTGGCCATCATCCTCGCCGGCACGGTGGTCGTGCTGCCGGTGATCATCTTCTATTCGTTCTATGCGTATCGGGTGTTTGGGGGCAAGGCGACGGATCTGACGTATGATTGAAGGGGAGCTGATCTCCCCCCTTGAGGGGGAGATGGCCGGCAGGCCAGAGGGGGTCGCCGCGCGTGGAGCGCTAACCTTCTTCTGCCGCAGGAGGTCGCGTCCGGTCGGACCGACCCCCTCTGTCGCCTCCGGCGACATCTCCCCCTCGAGGGGGGAGATTAGGTGCTCAGCTCTTCCCCGCCAGCACGAGCACCGGCTTCTCGCTATACAACCCCGGGAACAGCGCCTTCAAATTCGCCACCTTGGGCAGGTCGTTGTAGACGATGTAGGGGTAGGTCGGGTTCAGCGTCAGAAAGTCCTGGTGATATTCCTCGGCCGGATAGAAGGTTTTGCCCGTCTCCAGCGTGGTGACGATGGGTTTTGAAAACACCTTGGCCTGGTCGAGCTGGGCGATGTAGCTCTGGGCGATCTTCTGCTGCTCGCCATTCTCGGCAAAGATGGTCGAGCGGTACTGGGTGCCCGAGTCCGGCCCTTGATAGTTCAGCTGCGTCGGGTTGTGGGCGACCGAGAAATAGACCTGCAGCAGCTGGCCGTAGGTCACCTTGGACGGATCGTAGGTGATCTCGACCGATTCGGCGTGGCCGGTGCGGCCGCTGCCGACCGTTTCGTAGACGGCGTCATCCTTGGCGCCGCCGGTGTAGCCGGAGACGGCCTTGGTCACGCCCTTGACGTGCTGGAACACGCCCTGCACGCCCCAGAAGCAGCCGCCGGCGAAGATAGCCTTCTCGCTGCCGCTGGCGGCCTTCTCGTCCACTGCCGGCGGCGGGATCACCACCGCGTCCTCGGCCGAACGCGCCGGGCTCTGCCAGAAGGCAGCCGCCGCGGCGGCGACGATGAGCGCGGCAAGCGCGCTCTTGAAGATCGGCGTTCTCGTCCTTGCAATCCCGGTCATGTCTGATCTCCTTGATGGTGGCGAAGACTATACGACAGAACGTCCCGCCTGGTTTCTCAAATTGCCGTGCGCCGGCCCGGCCATTGTGCGGCCGGGCCATGGGACCAAGCCTTATTGCGCGGGCGCCATGGCGTCCGCCGGCTTCATCGCATCCGTTGCGGGTTTCATGGCATCGGCCGGCTTCATGGCGTCGGTGGCGGGTTTCATCGCATTCGTCGCCATTGGGTCGGCGGGCTTCATGGCACCGGTCGCCGGCGCCATGGCATCGGTCGCGGGCTTCATCGCCTCGGTGGCCATCGCCGGCTTCATGGCGTTGGCCGCTTCGTCGGCACGGGCGCCGGCGGCGAAGGTGGTCATCGAAAGCGCAAAGGCGAGCGCGGTCAGGGTCTTGTTCATGATGGTATTTCCTCCTTGAAGAGGGCGCGCGGATGCGAGCCCGGTTATGCCGCGCTAGCGGCGTTGGGTAGAAAAAGAATCAGTCGGCTGCTGCAGCCAGGATCGGCCCACCGCCCTGCGCCTGCACCAACACCGCGGTGCTCAGCCCGCCGTTCGCCGCTGGCAGCGGCAGCGTGGTGGCGTCGCCGCTCCAGCTGCCGAGTTTCTCCAGCGAGTGCACGACATTGGCATGCGGCAGCGTGCGGCCGGTGTTCTCGCCGCGCGCCACCGGCACTTCGAGGACGCCCTTGTTGTAGCGGACCAGCCAGACATCGGCGCTGCCGGCCGGCGCGGAACCGGCGCCGATGCTGATCTTGCCGCCGTCGAGCGACAGCGTCGGCCCGTTCGTGCGGCCACTTGCGGAAATCAGCTGCTCGATCTCGCCTGATGCCGCGCCCACCGCATCGGCACCGCCATTGACCACCACCTGCGGCGTGAACGGGCCGGAGCGGCCGAGCGACGGCTCATAGCGCACCTGGCGCTGGGTGAATTCCTCGCGGCCGAAAATGTCCTTCCAGCCGAGATAGTCCCAGTAGGTGACGTTGAACGACAGCGCCAGAACGCCCGGCTCGTCCTTGACCTTGATCAGGTTGGCATTGGCCGGCGGGCAAGACGAACAGCCCTGGCTGGTGAACAATTCGACCACGGTGAGCGGCTGGGCGAAGGCGGTGCCGCCAAGCATCATCAGCGCCGCGCCTGCGGCGGCCAGCATGCCGGCGCGTTTTGGGTTAAGTCCAGTCATCGGGGGTCTCCGTTGCGGCGGGTTCTTCCCACACTTCGTCGCTGCCAGAGGCTTCGTTACATGGTTCACCGCTTCGTGATTGGGGCGGACGCGTCGTTGCCTTCTCCCCATGTGGGAGAAGGTGGATCGGTGCGAAGCGCCGAGACGGATGAGGGGTGTTCCAGCGGAGTGAGACGTTGGTTAATCTAACGTCATGCCACATCAGCCCGTCGCTCCTGCCAAACGAAACTTTGCCCGTTCGCTCCGACGTGAAATGACGGAGGCGGAAGACAAACTGTGGCACGAACTACGTGACCGCAGGCTCGATCGGATCAAATTTCGGCGCCAAGTTCCTGTTGGAAAATACGTTGCCGATTTCGCTTGTCTTGAATCACTCCTCATCATCGAGATCGATGGGAGTCAGCATGCGGACTCAGAGTCAGACCAGGCCCGTAGAACGGAACTGGAGGCGAGAGGCTTTCGTGTGTTGCGCTTTTGGAACGACGATGTCCTGAAAGACATGGACAGCGTCTGCACCACGATAATCGCTTATGTAAGGGATGTCAGTTTGCAGCCATGGCGGTGAAAGAACGCCGGCGTCAAGCTGGAACACCCCTCATCCGTCTCGGCGCTGCGCGCCGATCCACCTTCTCCCACAAGGGGAGAAGGCAAGGGCACCGCCACCCCGCTTGCCCCTGCAACCCGCCCCTGCTAAAGCCGCCCCATCATGAGCACGCCTCTCGACCACATCCGCAATTTCTCCATCGTCGCCCATATCGACCATGGCAAATCCACGCTTGCCGACCGGCTGATCCAGTCCACCGGCGGGCTGGAGCTGCGCGACATGAAGGAGCAGGTGCTGGACTCGATGGACATCGAGCGCGAGCGCGGCATCACCATCAAGGCGCAGACGGTGCGGCTGAAATACCGCGCCAACAATGGCGAGGACTATATCCTCAACCTCATCGACACGCCCGGCCATGTCGACTTCGCCTATGAAGTGTCGCGCTCGCTCGCCGCCTGCGAGGGTTCGCTGCTGGTCGTCGACGCCTCGCAGGGCGTCGAGGCGCAGACGCTGGCCAATGTCTACCAGGCCATCGACAACAACCACGAGATCGTCGTGGTGCTGAACAAGGTCGACCTGCCGGCCGCCGAGCCCGAGCGCATCCGCGAGCAGGTCGAGGAGGTCATCGGCATCGACGCCTCCAACGCCGTGCTGATCTCGGCCAAGACCGGCCTTGGCATTCCCGACGTGCTGGAAGCCATCGTCCACCAATTGCCGCCGCCGCGCGAGGGCGATGCCTCAGCACCGCTCAAAGCCATGCTGGTCGACAGCTGGTACGACGCCTATCTCGGCGTCATCGTGCTGGTGCGCATCATCGATGGGGTGCTGAAAAAGGGCGCGACCATCCGCATGATGGGCACTGGCGCCAAGCATCTGGTCGAGCGCACCGGCGTGTTCACGCCGGCCCGCATCAATGTCGACGAGCTCGGCCCCGGCGAGTTCGGCTTCTTCACCGGCTCGATCAAGGAAGTGGCCGACACACGCGTCGGCGACACCATCACCGAGGACAAGCGCCAGACGGCGCATGCGCTGCCCGGCTTCAAGCCGGCGCAGCCGGTGGTGTTTTGCGGCCTGTTCCCGGTCGACGCCGCCGACTTCGAGGATCTGCGCGCCGCCGTCGGCAAATTGCGCCTCAACGACGCCAGCTTCTCCTATGAAATGGAGACCAGTGCCGCGCTCGGCTTCGGCTATCGCTGCGGCTTCCTTGGCCTGCTGCACCTCGAAATCATCCAGGAGCGGCTGGAGCGCGAGTTCAACCTCGACCTCATTGCCACGGCGCCTAGCGTCGTCTACCGGCTGCTGCTCAATGACGGCTCGGTCAAGGAGTTGCACAACCCCGCCGACATGCCCGACGTGGTGAAAATCTCAGCCATCGAGGAGCCGTGGATCCGCGCCACGATTCTGACGCCGGACGACTATCTCGGCGGCATATTGAAGCTCTGCCAGGACCGGCGCGGCATCCAGGCCGACCTGTCCTATGTCGGCAAGCGCGCCATGCTGATCTACGACCTGCCGCTCAACGAAGTGGTTTTTGACTTCTATGATCGCCTAAAATCGATCTCCAAGGGCTACGCCTCCTTCGACTATCATCTGACCGACTACAAGGAAGGCGATTTGGTGAAGATGTCGATCCTGGTCAATGAAGAGCCGGTCGACGCGCTGTCCATGCTGGTCCACCGCACCGCGGCGGAAAAGCGCGGCCGCCAGATGTGCGAGAAGCTGAAGGAGCTGATCCCGAACCATTTGTTCAAGATCCCGATCCAGGCCGCCATCGGCGGCAAGGTCATCGCCCGCGAAACCATCTCGGCGCTGCGCAAGGATGTCACCGCGAAGTGCTATGGCGGCGACGTCTCGCGCAAACGCAAGCTGCTCGACAAGCAGAAAGAGGGCAAGAAGCGGATGCGCCAGTTCGGGAAGGTGGATATCCCGCAGGAGGCGTTTATTCAGGCGCTTAAGATGGGGGACTAACCGACGCTAATTCGGGATCGCCGCTAACACCCACTCGGTCTCAAATTTATTTAGGTGACTATCCCCACGTTCCGCAGCATCACGTATGCGCTTTGACAGCCGTGCGACCGTGTCATCTAGCAAATAGAACCGCTCGGAAATTTGAATGGGCACGCCTTGTTCGTCTAAATTCTTCAGGACCTCCGGACGAAACCATCTGGGCATCTCAGCAGTAAATAGTCCGTAGTTTGTGTTCGCATCCTTGCGTCGAGCAAACATCTCTACGACAGCAAATAGCTGAGGTAGGCCGTATTCACATGAACGCAAAAACTTAAAGATACTATCCTGATTGCTGTCTTGGCCTTTGTATGTTCTCGTATACCAGAAAAAGAACTCTTTAATTTGCCTATTCTTCCTTAGCTCGAAGAGATAAAATGTTAGTTGTTTGTGGCTGAACACACCAAAGCTCGATGGCTGCCGAACCTTGCAGATGATCTCACAGACTGCTCCTATTTGATTGTAGTCTGGATAACCGTGCCAAAAGATATCGGCTCCATTTCGAGCCGCGGCGTTGACGTACTGTCGCAAAGCAATAGCTTGATCGAGTCCGACTACCGAGGCGATCCGAAGCTCTTCTGGCGTAAGATTTAAGCGATCGGCAATATCATCGCGTCGATCTGTTAGCCGTGGGGACAGATCTTCGTCCGAAATGTGAACGACCAGCTCGTCGGGCGCCTCATCCAAATCTCCGAAGAGAGGCGGTTCGACCTCAACATCTAGGCGAGGCGGAGGAGAGTTGAATAGAAACACCGAGCCAACATAATGCTGTCCCAACCGCCCTGCTCGTCCACGAATATTTGAAAAGGTGAAGAAATCATAATCCTCCCTATTTATCTTTTTGTCATAAATGAGAACGGACTTCGCTGCGGTATTAACTCCCTCGATGAGGGTCGATGTACAAATGAGTATCGGGAGCTCCCCGTTGTTAAACATCCGTACGAATTGCGATGCGAGGGCTCTTGGTATGCGACCATGATGAACACCGATTCCCGCCGCGAGTGAGCGACTCAACGCCCAGCCCATGCCGAAATTCTCATCAAACCAAGTCGAAATTTCACTACCGTCGCCAACCACCTGTCCGCGCTCTGCCAACTGATCAGCTAGCGAATTCGCGCGATCTGGCGACGAAACAAAGATCAGTGCAGGCCAATTTCCTTTCTCGAAAGCCTCTTTGGCAAGCCGATCCTCTTTGTTGTCGATGTTGGCCAAATCAAAAGTGTCAACCGCGACGGTGGAAAAGCGAGTCCTGAGAAATTCGAACCTCCATCGGCTATCGGTGGAGAACCGAACGCCTTCAATATTTGGGCCGAGAAAAAAGAATTGGTTTGCGCGGCGTAGAAGCTGATATACGGCGGCATTCAGGGTCATGCTACGATCGTCTTGGCGGTTTGGGTCGAGTTTGTAAAATTCGTCAACTATGGCGATGTCGAGGCGCCCAAGATCCTTTCTGTTGATCAGCCTTTCCTGCGTTCCCAAAAAAATTACATTGCCTGGCGGTGCCACTTCGGAGTGATACATAACTATCGGGTACCGCTCAGAAAATCTGCTAACCAGGCGTCGACGAAATTCGTCAAGCAAGGCGATTGTTGGAAGAACGATCGCAACCCTCTCATATTTTCCAGAAGCGATAAGTGCATCGATAAGCAAGCTCTTCCCGAAGCTTGTGGGCGCGCTCAGAATAAGGTTCTTCCCGGAGAGCAACGTGTTCAACGCTGCGACCTGCTCACGATGGAGCGTTACCCCTCCGAGTGCGGGAACGGTGACTGCCTCAGCTATGATTTCGTCTCTTACATCGGCAGTGTCGGTGTCGATATAATTCCATAGGCCTGCGGATCGAGCGAGCGTGCTGAAAATTTCGCGATACGAAAACAGCTCCTTTTTCTCTTGTATGAGCTTGGCTAGGCGAGGAACAGAACCTGTGACGTCGGGATCGTCAATCTCACGTTCCTGTATTGCGCCAGCTATATCTCGAATTAGAGAGAAAACGCGGCTCTTGAGGGCGTCGCCTGCCAAAAGTTGCAGCTCTTCCCAACCCTGCTGGGTAATCATGGCTGTAAGCCCTTCAATCGCCTATCAAATTCGTCTAAAAGAACGTCCTTGTTTAATAGCGGTATGTAGATGAGTACAATCTTGAGTGTGCGAGGCAAGTCAGAGGCAGCCACTTTGCTGGCCAACTTGTCGAGTTCTCTGGATACAGCAGATCGATAGGTATCGTTTAACTCCGTAGCAATCGACAACGCGTCGCTATTCGATGCAATGCCAATGACGAAAACCGAAGCTCGAAGAAAATAGTCGAGGCTCGTTTGAGATTTGAAAAGGTGGATGATCTCGTCGTAGTGAGGTGCGGCTCGAGAAATTTGGGGGCCAAGCAAAAGTTTCTCATTTGTGAGAAACCCTTGTTTGATATGAGCCCCCACCGAAGATATCGCATCCGAAATCGCGTCCGAAGAGTTTGTGAACAATTTTGATTCACCCAACCATAGTTCAAGGTCACCCCCCAATGGAAATCTGGCGTGAACCATGTCGAACGACTTAACAACGTCGTTCGACGCGTTCTTATAGAAGACTCGGGGGGCAATTGGCATGGTATCGAAATAGTCACGACACACCGCATGCAAAGCGATCTCCCCAGCTTCGCCACGTTTTTTGTATTTAGCACTGGTATACACGCGGGCTGCAGCTTGCTGCAACTTTACGTATATATTACCGTGACTTACGTTAAGTTCGCTTTCAGCTAAAGCGTAGTCAGGAAGCCATTCAATCAGGTGATTGACAAATGGCTTGCACCTCCAAGCCTGCAGCTCAAATCCCGCACAGCATGCACTCCTAGAAGGAGATTGGATTTCGTCAAAAACAATCCTCTCCAGGAAACGCTCCGGCTTGATACTATAGATGTTCACGCAACACATCCCCCCCAGATGGCCAGCGAATCGGCACTCTAGGGTATAGCTTATTAAGCGCAATGTTTAGCACGAAAGAGTGCTCTGTACTTTCGGGAGATCTGAGTCGTGTCAGACCATCAGGCAGTAGACTCTGTCTCCTGACAGTGTGGTGTCAGGGGATATTGATCGCAATGGCTTGTAGCCGGGCAAGATTGCGGCGGAGTGGGCGGGCAAGTTCTAATCGGCTACGCAAGGAACCAGGACCATCTCGGACGGTCGAGCTAAGACGCTCTTAAGGAAAATCTATGAGAGCGCTGCGCCCTGAGAGGTATTCTCTTCCCGGCTTGGGGACACACCACATGCGCACCACATCCGACACCATCGCCGCATTCGGCCTCGCCATAGGCGGCGCCTTCGGCCTAGCCGGCACCTTCGTCGCCGCGCTCCGCTGCGCGAAACGCTCTGGACGATCGACGGCGTGGCGCTCGTGGTGGCGACCGCACTGCTGACCATGAAATACCAGCGGCTGGGCAATGACTGTGTCGCGGCCGGGGTCTTCACCTTCCTTGCCGGTGAGACCTTGATCATATCAGGCAATGCGACGGGGCTGGAGGCCAGCGTGCCCTCGTAGTCGGCGGCATCTCGCTTTGGGCGGCGGCGCTCTTCCTGATCGCCGCGGCGAATACCTTTGCGCCCTGGATGCGGCTCACCGGCGCGCCATCCTGTTCGTCGTGACGGTGGGCATGGTGGGGCGCGCCCTTGCTGCCGACCTCGGCGCCGCTGCCCGCCGCCGGCTATCCGTTTCCTGGTGCTGACTTTTGCAGGCTGGATCTGGACGTTGCTGAAGTCGCCGAGGTGATTGACGCGATCCGGCGGCTGGCTCCGCATGTGAAGGTGGGGCGCTGACTTTTCCTTCCCCCCTTGTGGGGGAAGGTGGATCGGCGCGATAGCGCCGAGCCGGATGAGGGGTGTTCCAGCGGAGTGAGACGCTTGCGTTCCCTGGAACACCCCTCATCCGACCTCGCTTCGCGAGGCCACCTTCTCCCACAGGGGGAGAAGGGAAGATGGCGCTTCTTCCCCGACCATGCGAGCGTGCGTCTCCGATTCGGAAACCCGCCGCCATGCTCCGCCTCACCCTTGCCGCCCTTCTCATCGCCACCCCGGCGCATGCCGCCGATATGGCGTTCTTCGTCAAGAATTTGCGCAAGCAGGCGGTGGCGGTGGAGCTGTTCAGCCGGGACCGCAAGATGTCGTGGCCGGGCGGCGACCAGGTGTTTCTGATCGAGCCCAGCTCGCAGAAATCGGTGCCGATCTCGTGCAATCCGGGCGAAAACATCTGCTACGGCGCCTGGGTGAACGGCAATGATGCGATTTCGGCCGGGGTGGGGCCGGATAATGACCAGCCTTGCGATACGTGCTGTTTCATCTGTGTGGAGAAAACGACCGAGACGATCGATCTGGTGGAGTGAGGGGCGGGGCGCCGAAGCTGCTGATCTCCCCCCTCGTGGGGGAGATGTCCGGCAGGACAGAGGGGGGCGCGAAGGATCGCCAGCATATGGATCAGCAAGCCTAAAATTGAAATAACGCGGCTGCAGGAATGAGAGGTCGGCGGGACAGCGCCCCCCTCTGCCTTGCCAGGCATCTCCCCCACGAGGGGGGAGATCAGCAGCTCCACCAACCTCTCCCAATCCCCCCAAAATCAGTCACGCCCCGCCCTTCAATGTCAGCCGCCATCATGCGATGCTGATTCCCTCGGCCGGGGGGCCGATTTGCCTCGGGGGAACACCATGTCTTTCACTTGTCTGCGCCGCGTCGTCGCGCTCTCGCTGGCCGCGCTGTTTGCGCCGGCCGCGCACGCCGCCGACATCACCTTCGCCGTCAAGAACAGCCATCCCAACGCCATGCGCCTCGAGCTCTACAGCCAGGACCGCGACTATGTCTGGCCGGGCAATGACAAGGATTTTTATCTCGACGATGGCGAGACCAAACAGATCCCGGTCTCGTGCGACGAAGGCGAGTCCATCTGCTACGGCGCCTGGGTCGACGGCGACGAGGGAACCTATTGGGGCGTCGGCCCCAACAACAAGGAAAGATGCGAGGATTGCTGCTACACCTGCAATGGCGGCGAGACGGAGGAAATTGAACTGACGCCGTAGGAAGTACAACCAATCTCCCCCCAAGTGGGGGAGATGTCCGGCAGGACAGAGGGGGGCGCCATAGAGCGCAAGCCTCCGCACCACCGAGCATCGTAATGCCGCACACGCCTCTACCGCCTCGACATCGCGCAAACGCCAGATCGATGCGCAAAGTCCTGACCCCAGCCGAACTCAAGCTCTGGAACGAACTTCGTGCCCACCGGCTGATGGGGCTTGGCTTCCGGCGACAATTTCCGATTGCCGCCTACATCGTCGATTTCGCTTGCCCGGAGAAGAAGCTGGTCATCGAAGTCGATGGCTCCCAGCATGCGGACGCCGGCGCGGCTCCCGGTGATGAAACGCGGACATCGCACCTCGAACAAGATGGCTGGACCGTCCTGCGGTTCTGGAATGACGACGTCATCCGCGACGTCGACAATGTCTGCCAGCATATTGTGATTGCGGCTGGGCTTGGAGGCGCATCCTGAACCGTGCCGGTGCTGGGCTTTAGGCAGGGAAAGGTCGGCGGGACAGCCCTGGCCTGCCGGCCATCTCCCCCACGAGGGGGGAGATCGGGTTCCGCCTTGGCTTTCGCCAATTATCCCAGCAACGCCCTTTGACGCTTCGGGCCGCCCGCCTTGCGCCAGGAATTGAACCGGTGCGTCGCGGCGGCAAACGAGATCTTCATCTGCTGGGCGACCGAGTAGCGCGACTTGCCTTCGTCGAACAGGCGGTAGCAGCATTCGACGCCCTCCTCGGTCAGTTTGCCGTCGGGCGCCTTGTTGTGCGGATTGGCGGGGTCGAATTTTTCGACCTGCTGTTCGACCAGGCCTTTCAGCCGTTGCAAATCGGCCTCGATGCTGGCGATCAGATCGAGGATGGGTTTCGGATCGAAGTGGTCGTGCGGCTTTGCCGTCATCTTGCTCATGCCTTTCGCTTGCGTATCGCGACCGATATAGGCGAACATTTGCTGATAATGAAGGGCGCGTTGCAATCCGGCGCTTCAACATTTCTTGACTGGTGATTGACCGCGGAGACTGCAGCGCCTAGTTTAGAATTGTTCTAAACTGGGGTGAATTTCTCATGCTTTCCCGTGTCTTCGGTTTCGGCCGCCGTCCTTTCGAAACGCTGTCGGAACAGGAGATCCTGGCCCTGGCAATTTCGTCCGAAGAGGATGACGGGCGCATCTACCGCGCCTATGCCGACGGGCTGGCGGACAGTTTTCCGCAATCGGCGAAAGTGTTCGAGGCGATGGCGGAGGAGGAGGACGGGCATCGCGATTCCCTGATCGAGCTCTACCGCAAACGTTTCGGCGAGCGCATTCCGCTGCTGCGCCGCGAGCACGTGAAAGGCTATTACGAGCGCAAGCCCGACTGGCTGGTGCGGCCGCTGGGCATCGAGCATGTGCGCCGCCAAGCCGAAGCGATGGAGCGGCAGGCCTATCGCTTCTATGTCGAGGCGGCCAAGCGCACCGGCGACGCCTCGACGCGGAAACTGCTCAACGACCTTGCAGCGGCCGAGCAAAGCCATGAGAATTCGGCGCATCGGCTGGAGCAGAAACTTGTGCCGGGCGAGGTCAAGGACGAGGAAGCCAGCGCCGAGCAGCGCCAGTTCATCCTGACCTATGTGCAGCCGGGACTGGCCGGGCTGATGGACGGCTCGGTGTCGACACTGGCGCCGATCTTTGCCGCCGCGTTTGCCACGCACGACACCTGGCAGACGCTGCTGGTCGGCCTCGCCGCCTCGATCGGCGCCGGCATTTCGATGGGCTTTACCGAAGTCGCTTCGGACGACGGCAAGCTGTCGGGGCGTGGCTCGCCCATCAAGCGCGGCCTGACTGTCGGCATCATGACGACGCTGGGTGGCCTCGGCCACGCGCTGCCTTACATCATCCCGCATTTCTGGACGGCGACGGCGGTGGCGGCCGTGGTGGTGTTCTTCGAATTGTGGGCGATCGCCTTCGTGCAGAACCGCTACATGCAAACCCCGTTCCTGCGCGCGGCGTTTCAGGTGGTGCTGGGCGGGGCGCTGGTGTTTGCGGCCGGGGTGCTGATCGGGAATGCATGAGCTCCTCTCCTTCCCCCCTTGTGGGGGAAGGTGGATCGGCGCGTAGCGCCGAGACGGATGAGGGGTGTTCCAGCGGAGTGAGACGTTGGCAACTATGCCGCCGTTTCGGTTCGATTGGGGCGTCTCGCCAAGCTGGAACACCCCTCATCCGTCGCCTTCGGCGACACCTTCTCCCACAAGGGGAGAAGGGGGAGCTCTACCCGTTCACATCCCTGCTATCCCTAGGCGCCTCATCCCGCTCCGTCAGCCCGTAATCCCGCACCACATGCGCAATGCGCAGCCGGTAGCCGGCAAATATTCCGCCGCGGCCCGCATGCTGCGCCTGCCGGTGCTCTTCCGTGTTGCGCCAGGCTTTCACCGCTTCCTCATCGCGCCAGAAGGACAGTGACAGGACCCGGTTGGGATCGCCCAGGCTCTGGAAGCGCTCGATCGAGATGAAACCGTCTATGCCGTCGAGCAGCGGCCTGAGTTCCGCAGCGATGCCGAGATAGGCATCGCGCTTTCCCTCAGCCGGTTGCACCTCGAAGATGACAGCGATCATATCTCCTCCTTGACCGCGGTCTGGAACAGCTGCCGCGGTCCATGCGGCCCCGACACCAGCTTCAGGAAGATGCGGTCCTCTTTCAAGATGAACTTTTCGCGGCGGGCGAATTCGTAATTGGCCTTGCCCGCCGGATCCGCGGCGAGACGGGCGCGATATGCTTCGTAGGCGGCGAGGCTGTCGATGCTGTAGGCGGCGTAGGCGGTGGTGGCCGAGCCCTCATGCGGGGCGTAGTAGCCGATCAGATCGGCGCCGCAGCGCGGGATCGCCTGGCCCCAGGCCTTGGCATATTGCTCGAAGGCCGGCTTGCCGAACGGGTCGATCTCATAGCGGATGAAGCAGGTGATGGTCATCGTGATCTCCTTGGGTTTCGCATCGATAGTTCGAGCGGCGTCGAAACGTTGTGCCGCAGGGTCTGCTAAGCAAAAGCGCTGGCGGTCAGGCCTGCCAGAAGGATTTTGCGCATTCGCGGCGCACATCCTCACGGGTCAGGCCGAGATCGCGCAGCAGATGGTCGTCGACCTCCGCGAGGTCTAGCCGCTGCAGATGGCGGTCGTACCAGCGGGCGAGAAGCCGCCGTTACAGCCAGGTGACGAACGGGAACGGCCGGCGGCTGGCGAGTGGGGCGGAAGCGGTTGGCATCGGCGTTCTCCTTGATCCCGCCCGACAATAATGCTTATCTGACGAGAATGCTTCGATGGAGGCCTAACTATGCGTGAAGGACCCGACATTGCCCGCATCGCCAGCCTGGTCGGCGATCCGGCGCGGGCAAACATGCTGAATGCGCTGATGGGCGGCACGGCTTTGACGGCGAGCGAACTGGCGCTGGAGGCCGGCGTCTCGCTGCCGACGGCGTCCTCGCATCTGTCGAAACTGATGGAGGGCGGGCTTTTAACTTTGGCCAGCCAGGGACGGCATCGCTATTACGGCCTCGCCGGGCCGCAGGTTGCCGGCATGATCGAGGCGATCACCGGGGTGGCCGAAGCGGTCGGCCCCAAGCGGGTGCGGCCCGGCCCGCGCGACGGCGCCATGCGCGTGGCCCGCGTCTGCTACGACCACCTCGCCGGCGAGCAGGCGGTGGCGATGCTGGACCGGTTCGTCGCGCGCGGCATCCTGTTGCGCGACGACAATGAGATCAGGCTCGGGGAGATCCGGCTCGGGCCGTCGGCAGCATCGCATTTTTCCGCCATCGGCATCGATGTCGGCGCCAAGCCGCGCCGGCCGGTCTGCCGCGCCTGTCTCGACTGGAGCGTGCGCCGCTCGCACCTCGCGGGAACGCTCGGCGCGGCTATTCTGGACAAGATCCTGTCGGAGAAATGGGCAAGGCGGGAGAAGGACAGCCGCGCGGTGGTGTTTTCACCGCCGGGGAAGCAGGCGTTCGAGCGGGTGTTTTTGGGTTAGTTTGCAGGCGCTAATTGGGCGACGCTGGTGGGACAGCACCCCCCTCTGTCCTGCCGGACAGAGGGGGGTGTGACGGAACGCTTGCGTAGCAGGTGAGGCGCGCGACGCTCACCCCCGCTTCAGCACCTTCCCCTGCTTGAAAAAGTCCACCCACGGATCGGCCTCCGCTAGTTCCTTCAGCGTCGTCTTGCCCCCGATCGGGAAGGAATTCGGCGCCAGCCCCTTTTCAACCTCCGCCCACGTCACCGGGATCGACACCGTCGCGCCCTTCTTGGCGCGGGAAGAGTAGGGCGCGACGGTGGTCGAACCCCTGCCGTTGCGCAGATAGTCGACGAAGATTTTTCCGGTGCGCGCCTTTTTCGACAGCGTCGCCGTGTAGCGGTCGGGCGCGGCCTGCTCCAGCGCCTTGGCGAAATCATGGGAGAAGGTTTTGACTTCCTCCCAATCCGCCGAGGGTTTCAGCGGCACCAGCACGTGATAGCCTTTGCCGCCTGACGGCTTGACGAAGTTCGGCAGCGACAGGTCGTCAAGCTTGCCTCTGATGTCGAGTGCGGCCTCGCGCACCGCCTTGACGTCGACGCCTTCATCGGGATCGAGATCGAAGATGATCTGATCCGGCTTTTCCAGCTCCTCGATCTTGCAGCCCCAGATGTGGACCTCGACCACGCCATACTGGACCAGAGCGGCAAGGCCGTCGAAATCGCGGATGAACAGGATTTCCTCGCCATCGGTCGGGTCCTTCATGCGGGCAATCTTGTCGCTCATGCCGGCCGAGGCATGTTTCTGGAAGAAGCGCGGGCCGCCGATGCCATCCGGCGCCCTGACCAGGCTGAGCGGCCGGTTGACGACGAACTGCTCCATGCGCGGCCAGACCAGCGCGTAGTGCTCAAGCAAAGCCTGCTTGGATATTTTTTCCTCGGGCCACAGCAGCTTGTCGGGATGGGATAGTTTTACGCTGGTCGTGATCGTCGCGGGCGCCTTAGCCCCGGCGGCCTTGCCGGCGCTGCTTGCCGCCGGCTTCGCCTTGTTCGCCGCCTTCGATGGCTTTTCCTGCACGACTTCCTCCGCCGGCTTGTCCTCGCGCAGTCCCTGGAACGACGCGTGGCGTATTATACGGTCCGAGGTCCAGCTGCGGAACTCCACTTCGCCGACAAGTTCGGGCCTGACCCAGACCAGGCCCTTGCCCTTCGGCACGGCGGCGGCAAAGAGCGAGGCGTCTGCCTTCAGCGCATCGAGTTTTTTCTTCAAATCTGTGGCGCTCCTGGCTGTGAAGCCCGTGCCGACGCGGCCGGCATAGTGGAGCTTGCCGCCCTCGTGGTAGCCGACCAGCAGCGAACGCAGGCCGCGGCCGGTCTTGTCCGAGGGCAGATACCCGCCGATGACGAATTCCTGGCGGGCCGTGCATTTCGATTTAACCCAGCTTGGGCCACGGCCGCTGCGATAGGGCGCATCGGCGCGCTTGGAGACGATGCCTTCGAGGCCCATGCGGCAGGCGTGCTGCAGCATGATCTTGCCGGGCTCGGCGAAATGGTCGCTGAAGCGGACGGCGGCATTTTCGGCCGTCTCGCCGAGCAGCTCCTGCAGCGCCTGCTTGCGCTCGACCAGCGGCTCGCGGCGCAAATCATTGCCGTCAAGCCGCATCAGGTCGAACACATAGTAGGTGAAGCGGTCGGTTCGATTGGCGGAGAGATCCTGCTGCAGCAGCGAGAAAGACGAAACGCCGCTGTCGGCGAGCACGACGATCTCGCCGTCGATGATGGCGTCGCTGCATTTCAGCTGGGCGAGTTCCGCGACGATCTCGGGGCCGAATTTCTCCGTCCAGTCGAGGCCGGTGCGGGTCAGCAGCCGCACCTCCGTGCCGGCGATCTGCGCCTGCATGCGGTACCCGTCGAACTTCACCTCATGCAGCCAGTCCTCGCCGGGCGGCGCCTCGCGCTCCAGCGTCGCCAGCTGCGGCTCGACGAAGTCGAGGCGCTTGCCGGCTTTCGCCTTGCTGGATGCCGCGGGCTTGTTGGAGTGCCAGACCTTCGGCTTCTTGCCGTCGGCGGTCTTGCCTTCCGCGACCTCTTCGATGGTCAGGCCGGACTTCACCGATTTCGGTGCGTCCTTCAGGATATCCTCGCCGGGGCGGGCGGCGGCATCGTCGGATTTGATCAGCAGCCAGTTGTCGCGCTTTTCGCCCGGGCGGGGTCTTAACCTGACCAGATGCCACCGCCCATTCAGCTTCTGGCCGTTGAGTTCGAAGTCGATATGGCCCTTCTTCATCGCCTTGGCGGGGTCGATCTCTGGCGTCCATGTGCCTTCGTCCCAGACGATGACGGTGCCGCCGCCATACTCGCCCTTGGGAATGGTGCCCTCGAAGCCGGCATAGTCGATCGGGTGGTCCTCGACATGCACCGCCAGCCGCTTTTCGTGCGGGTCGAGGCTCGGGCCTCGCGTCACCGCCCAGCTCCACAACACGCCCTCATGCTCGAGGCGGAAATCATAGTGCAGCCTGGTCGCGTCGTGCTTCTGGACGACGAAGATGCCGCCGGGCTGTTTGCCGCGCGCGACCTTGCCCGCCGGCTCGGCCGTCTTCTTGAAATCGCGCTTGGACTGATATTGTTCGAGGCTGGCCACGGCGCCGACCCTCAAGCCGACTTGCGCTTGGGCGCAGAAGCTTTCGCCTTGCCGCTTTTTGCCGCCTGCTTGGCCTTCTTCGCCGGGCCTTCCGCCTGGCCGCCATCGGACAGGCTCTTCTTCAGCGCGTCGAACAGATTGACGACATTGGACGGCTTGGGCGCGGCCTGCGCTTTCGGCGCCTTCTTGCCGGCCTTCTTGGCGCGGATCAGTTCGAGCAGCGCGTCCTCATACTTGTCCTCGAATGTCGACGGATCGAACTTCCCCTTCTTCTTGTCGATGATGCGTTCGGCCATATCGGTCATCTCCTGGTCGGTCTTCACCGCCTTGATGTCGCCGAAGATGCTCTCCGGCTCCCGCACCGTGTTGCCGTAGCGCAAGGTGGTCAGCACCATGCCTTTGCCGCGCGGCTCGATGACCACGGGCCGCTCGCGGCTATAGAGCACGACGCGCGCCAGCCCGGCCATCTTCTTGTCCGCCATGGCATCGCGAATGACGGCAAAGGCCTCCTCCGACACCTTGTCGGCGGGCGTGACATAATAGGGCGTGTCGAGATAGATCTGCTCTATCGAGGCTTTGTCGACGAAGCCGTCCAGCGCCATCGTGTGCGAGGACTCGATCTGCACCGCTTCGATCTCTTCGTCCTCGATATGGACGAACTCACCGGGGCTCACCTCATAGCCCCTGATCTCGTCGCCATCGCCCAGCGGCTTGCCGGTTTCAGAATCGACATAGATGCGCTTGACCGTGTTGCCGGTCTTGCGGTTGAGCACCCGGAACGAAACTTTTTCGGCGTGGGTGACGACGTTGGTCAGTTCGACAGCGCAGGTGACCAGCGACAGTTTCAGATAGCCCTTCCAGGCGGGGCGAGGTGCCATGGCGAACTCCTGCGCGATGCGGTTCAAGCGAGAACGGGCAAGGCCCGTTCCGGTTCCGGGCGCGCAACCAGGGGCATTTCGGCAGCGAGCATGGAAATTTCGAGAGGCTCGCCAAATCTGAAACAGAACCGCGCTCAAGCGACATCCAGACGAAACATATGTGATGCAAAAGTCACAATGCCGGAAATGGCGACGAACCACACCGAAAGACCCCCAAACAGCCGCATTCCGGCCACGAAGCATGGGGTTTTCGACCAAAGATTAACATCGTGTTCACCGACTATTCACGCCTCGACGCTATGATCCCCGCAATCGGACGGGACATCCGAAAATCGGGACAGGGACTTGAGTAAAATGAAATTCTGGGGCCACATCGCCGGCTATGCCGCCGCCATCCGTGAGTTCATCGCGCCGACCTATCGGCCGGAGCGCTACTACATGCGCGGCCCGGGTCCGGCCTGCGCCCGTCGCGGCAGCTCGCTCGGCGCGCACTGATCATGACATTCGAAACGCGTCACGACAGCCGGATCTGCAGACCGGAGGCCGATCCCCGCGCAACCACCTATCGCGCCGAGCGCCCCGCGCTGGCCGCGAGAAGCCGTGCGACAACGCCGCGGCTTTGATCCCGCTGCCGGCGGGCTTAGTGTCTGAAGACACAAGCTGCCGGACGTCCCGTGACTTCTTCTCCTGAACCCTTCGATGCCAGCCAGCCATTGATCGTTTTCGACGGCGTCTGCGTGCTGTGCTCGGGCTTCGTACGCACGGTGGTCGGGCTCGACCGCAAAAACCGCTTCCGCTTCGCCACGGCGCAGTCGCCCTTCGGCGAGGAGCTGTTCCAGAGATACGGGCTGCGCACCGACAGCTACGAGACCAATCTGGTCCTTGTCGGCGGCGCTCCCTTCATGCGGCTGGACAGTTTCATCGCGGTGATGGCCGAACTGGGCTGGCCGTGGCGGGCGGCGAAAGCGCTGCTGCTCATCCCGCGCCCCTTGCGTGACTGGCTCTACGAACGCATCGCCAAAAAACGCTACGCCATGTTCGGCCGCAAGGATAGTTGCGAGATCCTGTCCGCCGCGATACGTGCGCGCGTGATCGGCTAATCGCATGTCACCCAAAAGTGACCTCCAGTTCTGGGAAAACGACATACGAAAAAGTGCGGCGCGATGAGGCTTCTGGTCGTTGGCGGCTATGGCATTTTCGGCGGCCGCATCGTGCAATTGCTGGAGAGCGAGCCACGCCTGATCCTGCTCGTCGCCGGGCGCTCACTGGGCAAGGCCGAGGCCTGGTGCAACGCCCGCACCGGCGCGGCGGCGCAGCTCGTGCCGGCGCGCTTCGATCGCAACGGCGACCTCGCGCAAGGCCGGCCTGTTCGTTCGCGCCTCAGTCCGGCAGCGCCGCGACGGCGACGATCTCGATGACGATGTCTGCCTGGGCAAGCGCTGCGACGCCGATTACCTCCGAAGGCGGCGGATTGTTGTCGCTACAATGCTTCGGACAATGCTCGCCGAAAAACGCGTCCAGCACGTCGAGACGAAAATTAGGCGAGCTGAGGACGCCGCCGTCGGGAAATGGGCCCTTTGACGAAAAAGGTCAGCCTGATGAGATGGTCGAGCCCGCTGCCAAGTTCTTCCAGATCCGATTTGATGTTGCCGAGAACTTCCCGCCACTGCGCCGCGGCATTGCCGGCGAAGCCGCCACCCTTCTTGCCGGCCGGATCGTAGTCAGCCGATGTCGCGGTGTTGCCGCAGAGATAGACGGTGCCTTTCGCACCGCTGACGACCGTGCCTTTGCCCCATGGCATCAACCGGCCGTTCTTGAATTTCTTGTGGGTCACGAGTTCCATTCTCTTCTCCCATGCCTCGTGTGACCTGCCCGCCAACGACAGAGGATAGTGCTGTGCGGAGCCACGGCCAGTCCGCTGCCGGTCATCCGCCAGCAGACGAAGGAACATCTGGTCCTTGCGAAATCTCCTGGCGGAGGCGAAAGTTTTTTCTGAAGCCTGTCGAAATCGGCCGCCGCCGCGCGACATACGTCTGGCCCCGCTAGGACGCGGCCTTCGAAACCACGGGAGAAGACCCATGCGATACATGCTTTTGATCAACAGCGACGAAGCCGCGCAGGCGAACACGCCAATCGAGAAGGCTCAGCAGATGAGCGCAGCATATGCCGCCTATACCGAGGCGTTGAAGAAATCCGGCGCATGGCTCGCCGGCGAACGGTTGCGCCCGACCCAGGCGACCACCTCGGTGCGGATCACAGACGGCAAGACCAACGTGATCGACGGCCCCTATGCCGACACCAAGGAGCAGCTTGCCGGCTTCTACATGATCGAGGCGGCCGATATCGATACCGCCATCGACTGGGCGGCGCGCTGTCCGGCGGCGAGCGCCGGCACGGTCGAGTTGCGGCCGATCTGGGAAATGGCCGACTACATGCCCAAGAAATGAAACCGTGATGGACAATCGCCCGGAGATCGCGCGGGCGGCGGCCGAAGCGGCCGCCCGGCAGAGTTACGGCAAGCTGGTCGCCTACCTTGCTGCGCGCACCCGCGACGTAGCCGGCACCGAGGACGCGCTGGCCGAGGCCTTTGCCGCGGCCCTTGAGCGCTGGCCACAGACCGGCGTGCCCGAGAAGCCGGAAGCATGGCTGCTGGCCGTGGCGCGCCGGCGGCGCGTCGACGCGGTGCGCCGTCGGCTGACCAGCGAGGCGAGCCGCGACCATCTCAAGCTGATGGCCGAGGAGATGGAGGCGAGCATGGAAGACGAAGACCTTCCCGACGAACGTCTCAGGCTGATGTTTGCCTGTGCGCATCCGGCGATCGAAGCCAGCGTGCGGGCGCCGCTGATCCTGCAGACGGTTCTGGGTTTCGACGCGGCGACAATCGCCTCGGCCTTCCTGGTTTCGCCGGCGACGATGGGCCAGCGTCTGGTGCGCGCCAAGAGCCGCATCCGCGAGATCGGCATTCCGTTCCGCGTGCCGGATCGCGCCGAACTCGGCGAGCGGCTGGGAACGGTGCTGGAAGCGATCTACGCGGCTTTCGCCGAAGGCTGGACCGACCCGGCAGGGACCGAGACGAGAGCGCGCAATCTGGCGACCGAAGGCATCTGGCTCGGGCGGCTGGTGGCATCGCTGATGCCGGACGAACCGGAAGCGCTCGGCCTGCTGGCGCTGATGCTGTTTGCCGAGGCGCGCCGCCCGGCGCGGCGCGATGCGGCTGGAGATTATGTGCCGCTCGCCGAACAGGATTGCCGTCTTTGGGATCACGCGCTGATCGACGAAGCCGAGTCGCTGCTGGGCCACGCCGCCACCATTGGCGTCATCGGCCGCTACCAGCTCGAAGCGGCGGTACAATCGGTGCATGCGACGCGGCGACGGACCGGCCAAACCGATTGGGCGGCGATCCGTAACTTCTACGATGCGCTGTCGGCGATATCAGGCTCGCCGGTGATTTCGATCAACCGCGCCGTGGCGATTGCCGAGGCCGAAGGGGCGGCGGCAGGACTGGCGGCGCTCTACGTGCTGGGCGACGACAAGCGGCTCAACGACTATCAGCCCTATTGGGCCGCTCGCGCCGGCCTGCTGGCCAGGCTCGGCAATGCGGCGCAAGCGGTCGAAGCCTATGACCGGGCGATCGGCCTTGAACGCGACCCCGCCGTGCGCCGCTTCCTGCAGGCGAAACGGGCGATCCTGCGAAATTGAAGCGTCCGTTCAGGCCGGCCACATTTCATGCGTGGTGTTGAGCCGTTTCATCAGCGGATGCGCGCGCAGCGCCGACCATAAGCGTTCGATGTTCGGCCAGTCGGCTCGCGCCTTGTCCATATCGGGGTGCCAGGCCACCAGCATGACGAGGTAGATGTCGGCCAGCGACATCGCGTCGCCGACCAGCCAGCCGCGCCCCTCGAGGGCTGCATCGACAATGGCGAAGCCGCGGTCCATCTCGGCAATGGCTGCCTGCTTGACGGCTTTCTTGCCGTCGGCATCGGCGGTGTAGCGATGGGCATAGTAGAGGCGCAGGATGGCGGGGTAGAGCACCGATGACATGAACGCCATCCAGCGCAGGAAACCGGCGCGATCCGGCGATCCGGCGGCCGGCGCCAGACCCGCCTCCGGATGGCGCTCGGCAAGCAGGATGCAGATCGCCGCCGATTCGGTTATCGATTGACCGTTGGGCAAGGTCAGCACCGGAACCTGGTTCAACGGGCTGATGTCGAGGAAAGCCGGGTCCGGCGGATCCTTCTTGGGCACATCGATCTGGTCGAATTGCGCGTTTGCCAGCGCCAATGCGGCCTCGACGACAAAACCGCCGCTGCCTGGGCGCGTGTAAAGCTTGTACATGTGATTCTCCCCCTGCCCGCGCGAAGCAGGCCGGGGCGATTTGACCCTGAAGCCGCCTCCCGCTCAAGCCGGTGGCGGACGCCACGGCCGGGTTTTCTGCGGTCCAGCCATGAGACTTCCGATGTCGGAGGGACAGCACCCCCGATGCCCGGCAGGGCAGAGGGGGGTGCGAAGGATCGCCGCCTATCCAGTTAAGACGTTAAGCCCCCAGCCCGTCGAACAGGATCGTCGACAGATAGCGCTCGGCGAAGGACGGGATGATCACCACCAGGTTCTTGCCCTTGTTCTCCGGCCGCGACCCGACGGCGATGGCGGCCTGCAGGGCAGCGCCCGACGAGATGCCGACCGGCACGCCTTCAAGGCGGGCGACGAGGCGGGCGTTGGCGACCGAATCCTCGTTGGAGACCTTGACGATCTCGTCATAGATCGAGGTGTCGAGGATCTTGGGCGCAAAGCCGGCGCCGATGCCTTGGATCTTGTGCGGGCCGGGCTGGCCGCCCGACAGCACCGGCGAGGCCTCCGGCTCGACGGCGACGACATGCACCGAGGGCTTGCGTTGCTTCAGCACCTGGCCGACGCCGGTGATCGTGCCGCCGGTACCGATGCCGGCGACGAAGATGTCGACCCCGCCATCGGTGTCGTTCCAGATCTCCTCGGCGGTGGTGCGGCGGTGGATCTCCGGGTTGGCCGGGTTTTCGAACTGCTGCGGGATGACGGCGTCAGGCAGGGTGGCGGCCAGTTCGTCGGCCTTGGCGATGGCGCCCTTCATGCCTTTCGGCCCTTCCGTCAGCACCAGTTCGGCGCCCAGCAGCGCCAGCATCTTGCGGCGCTCCACCGACATGGTTTCGGGCATGGTCAGGATCAGCTTGTAGCCCTTGGCGGCGGCGGCGAAGGCGAGCGCGATGCCGGTATTCCCCGAGGTCGGCTCGATCAGCGTCGTCTTGCCGGGTTTGATCCGGCCCGACGCTTCCAGCGCCTCGATCATGGAAACGCCGATGCGGTCCTTGACCGAGGCGATCGGATTGAAGAATTCGAGCTTGGCAAGAAGGTTGGCAACGACGCCCTTCTCCTTGGCGAACTTGTCGAGCCGCACCAGCGGCGTGTCGCCGATCGTCTCGGTGATCGAGTTGTAGACACGGCCGCGGCCGGGCGCGCGCGCGGAAGGCTTGTTCATTAGTTTCGCTCCCAAATCAGATCAGGCAATTGGCGTCGGCGGACAGAATAGGGCTTTCGCCCGCGCAAGATAGGCTGCCGGCCGAAAATATCGAGTGGGCCGCTTGCTGAAAACGCTTGTCTCCTCAAGCCGCATTTTCCGGATGGACCGATCGGCGGAATGGATGGGCCTGAACCGATCTACTGACGTGCGGCAATGGCAGCGGCCGCGCCCACCATGAAGCCGGCGGCGGTGCGGTTCAGCGCCTTCAGCGCGCGTGGCGATTTCAGGAACCAGCGCGCCTTGGCGGCCAGCGCAAGATAGGGCACCAGCACCACAAAGAGCACGATAACGGTGAGCGCGACCAGGATGCCGTAGTCGACGAGCGTGATGGTCTTCAGGTCGACGATGGTCGGCGTGATGGCGAGGTAGAAGATCATCGTTTTCGGGTTGCCCAGCGTGACGGTGAGGCCGGCAAGGAAGCTCGATACCAGGCCGCCCTTGCCTTTCCTGGCCTCGACAGTCTCGGGCGTGATCCCGGCCGTCCAGAAACGCCAGCCGAGGAAGGCGAGATAGGAGACGCCCAGCCATTTGATGGCGAGAAACACCATGCCGAAGCTTTTCGCGACAAAGGCAAGGCCGAGCACCACCGCGGTGAGATAAATGAGGTCGCCGAGCATCAGGCCGAACGACATCGCCAGCGATGAGCGGAAGCCGGATCCGAGCGCCCGCGCCACAAGCGCGGTGACGCCGGGCCCGGGAATGGCGGCGGCGATGCCCAGCGCAGCACTATAGGCAAGGAAGCCGGTGAGGGTCATGACGGTCGCACCTCGTGAAACGACTCTGATGCCATGAAAGCCTGCAACGGCAAAACGGATTCGATTGCGCCAAGCAGGGCATGAAAGCCGGTCATCCTCGCCTGAAGCGAGAGATGGTTCACTTACGCCCCGAAGGCGGTCGGCTATCTCGCATGGCTCCGAACGGCAGGAGCACCCATGTTAGCCAAAAGACTTCACATCCAGCTCATGAAGTGGATGCCCAACAACTATTCCGAAGCACGCGGTCACGTCCACGAGCTGGAATGGTATCTGTGGTTCGAGGGGCGTCAGGCTTTCAGCCTGTTCGACAAGTGCGATAGCGATGTCGTTCCGCAGACTGGATATTTTACCGACAGCCGGAACCCTGGCGCCTACCCCGTTCGTCCGATGATCTATCCGCTGGTCGTCAACAACCGCTTCAAGGTGCGGCTGGTGGCGATCGAGCGTGACGGACCGCAAAAGATAGACCCCGACGACACCGCCAAAGGCGAATTCTACATCGACCTCGACACCAAATATCCCCCGGTCTCGGACTGGCGCATCATTGCTGCCGATCCGCGCAACACCAACCTCAACGTGGAAGCGTCGTTCCAGCTGCAATGGCTGGACTATGTAGATACCGCCGAGATTGCCGAGGGTGGCCCGCCACGCATCATCGACAAGTCCAACTATCCCTATCCCTGGGGCGCCAATGTGATGGTGTTCGAGCACTGGCTCGGGCTTGGCCGCAAGGCGCCGCTCAAACTCATCGACCCGAACCGCGCTTCGCGCCGCGAGTACTGGATGATCAATGGCAATGCGGCCCGGCGCATGGTGCAGGACCTCTATCGCTTCAACGTCAACCAGCTTGGCGTCGCCAACGACACCATCAGCAGTGTTTACGTGCCGAAGCTCAATGCTGGCCACGTCACGGTGACGCTTTACGAACACGATTTCAGCGACGGCCGCTTCGCGCAAGGGGCGAAGAAGTCCTTCGGCTCGGTCGGCCTCTTCAATCTCAGGGATACCGGTTTCGATGACCGCGTCTCATCTGCCGAGGTGATCCATACCTATCCCAAGGTGATCCATCGGGACGTGCATTAGGGCCGGATTGCGCTGTTCGCCGGCTCAGGATGGGCCATCGACATGGGTGATGCGCCAGATGGTGCCGTTGCCATCCTCGGTGACGATAAGCGCGCCGTCCTTGGCCACCGCGACGCCGACCGGCCGGCCCCAGACGGCGTCGTCGGAGAGGACGAAGCCGGTGATGAAATCCTGGTACTCGCCGGTCGGCTTGCCGTCGCTGAATCTCAGCCGCACCACCTTGTAGCCGGTCCTCATACCACGGTTCCAGGAGCCGTGCAGGGCGACGAAGGCGTCATCCTTGTACTCTGCCGGGAAATTGCCGCCGTCATAGAAGGCGATGTTGAGCGGCGCCGAATGCGCCTGCATCAGCACGTCGGGCACGGTGACCGAGCCGGCGAGGTCTGGGCGCGCGCCCTCGTGACGCGGGTCCTCGTTGGCGCCGATATAATACCAGGGCCAGCCATAGAAGGCGCCGTCCTTGACTGAGGTGGCATATTCGAACGGCACATCGTCGCCGAGACCGTCGCGCTCGTTGACGACACACCACAGCGCGCCGGTGGCCGGTTGCACGGTCATGCCCGAACAATTGCGCAGGCCGGTAGCGAGGATGCGGCCATTCTTGCCGTCGGGGCCGAAGGCCAGCACGTCGGCACGGCCATCCTCGGAACCCCAGGTGGCGCCGAGTGGCTGTGATTTTGCCCAGGCGTCAAGGCCGCCATTCGGTGCCTTCTGCATGCCCTCCGCGACGTTCGATCCGGAGCCGACCGAGAGATACAGCGTCTTCCCGTCCGGCGAGAAGGCGATATCGCGGGTCCAGTGGCCGCCGGTAGGGATGTCGGAGACAATCGTCTCCGGTTCGACGGAGGCTTTAAGGTCGCCGTCGCGATAGGCGTAGCGGACCACGCTGTCGTTGTTGGCGACGTAGACCCATTGCGGCTTGTCGCCAGGCGGGTAGAAGGCGATGCCATAGGGCTGGTTGAGATTGTCGGCAAAAATGCCCTCTTCGGCCGGCTTCGCGCTACCCTTGGCCAGCCGATAGACGCGGATCTGGTTGGCGTCACTGTCGGCGACGAACAGGTCGCCGTTCGGCGCCACGCGCACGACCCGCGGATTGGAAATGCCGGAAGCAACCAGTTCGGCCGAAAACCCAGGCAGCAGGACGGGCTTCGCGCCCTCGGGCCGATCGCCAAGGCCGGCGCTGTTGGAGGCGGATTCGGTGATGTTGGGCTTTTGCAGATCATCCGGCTTGATCAGCCGGCGCACACCTGGCTTGTCGGCCGTCCAGTCGCCGAAAGCGTCTTTGCCGGTCAGCAGCGGTTGATCGGCCTCCTGGGCGAAGGCGCTGGTGGCCAGAAGCAGGGCAAGGCCTGCCAAGCCGGCAATCCGGATCATGCTGTTCTCCTCGAACTCGCGCCGGTCGGCGCGTCATGCACAAGGGAGATATTGTGCGGCCGCCGCAAAAGAGAAGCGTGCGCGCGCGCAGATTCGACGAGAGAACCGCTCAACTTTCCTCTTCGACGTCGAGATCGTCGTCGAGACGCTTTTCCAATGCGACGAGATCTTCCGGCAGCGGCAAGCCCATGGCGCGCATTTCGCGCAGTTTTTCGCGCAGCTGCTCCTGGATTTCGTGCTCGTCCTCCGGCTGGTTGACCATTTCTTCGAGCAGCATGCTGATCTGGGCCTTGAACGATTCAAGCGCCATTCTGCGCCCTCCTTTACGGTGATCCCGGCTTCGGAATTATCTTAACATCCGGGTAATCAATTGCGCAGTGTAGTCGACCATAGGCACGATGCGGGCATAATTCAGCCTGGTCGGGCCGATGACGCCGAGCGCGCCGACGACGCGGGCGTCCTTGTCGCGGTAAGGCGCCACGACCAGCGACGAGCCGGAGAGCGAGAACAGCTTGTTTTCCGAGCCGATGAAGATCCGCACGCCGGGGCCGTCCTCGGCGAGGTCGAGCAGCTGGATCAGCCCGTCCTGCGTCTCCAGATCCTCGAACAGGTGGCGCAGCAATTCGATATCGGCCTGGGCGGTGACGTTTTCGAGCAAATTGGCGCGGCCTCGCACGATAAGGCGCGCCGGCAGGCCGCTGTCGGCGCCGGCCCACACCGCCAGGCCTTTCTCGACCAGATCCTGCGACAGCGTGTCCAGCGCTGCCCTGGTCTCGTCCTTGATGCGGGCGATCTCGATGCGCGCCTCGGCGAGCGTGCGGCCCCTGATATGGGCGTTGAGGAAGTTGGAGGCCTCGTGCAGCTGCGAGACGGTGATGCCGGCCGGCAGGTCGACGACGCGGTTCTCGACATCGCCATTCTGCGACACCATCACCGCCAGCGCCTTGGTCGGCTCGAGCTGGATGAACTCGATGTGCTTCAGCGCCACCTCGTTCTTGGTGGCGAGCACCAGGCCGGCGCCGCGCGACATGCCCGACAGCATCTGGCTGGCCTCGGTCAGCATGTGTTCCAGCGTCGCGCCCGAGCCGGAGGCGCGCACCTGCGCCTCGATGACCCGGCGTTCCTCGTCGGAGAGATCGCCAAGCTCCATGAAGGCATCGACGAAGAAGCGCAGGCCGGTCTGGGTCGGCAGGCGCCCGGCCGAGATGTGCGGGGCATAGATCAGGCCGAGATGTTCGAGGTCGCTCATCACGTTGCGGATGGTCGCCGGCGACAGCGACGACGGCAGGATGCGCGACAGGCTGCGCGATCCCACAGGCTCACCGTCCTTCAGATAGGATTCGACGATGCGCCGGAAAATGTCGCGCGAACGCATGTCGAGCGATTGCAGCGCGGGCGCCAGCAGACTGGGTTCGGTGACTGCCTTGGTCATTCGAGCCAAAAACCTCCGGCTCAAGGATATAGACTTCCATCGCCCCCGCGCAACCCGGCGTCTGTGCCAGATCGCCCGGCCTTTTCCTTTGCGCCATGGGCTGCATGCGTCTACAAGCCGCCGACGCAACCATAAAAGAACAGAAAGAGGCCTCGATGCGCCCTTCCAAACGCCAAGCCGACGAAATGCGCGCCATCTCCTTCGAGCGCGGCGTCTCCAAACACGCCGAAGGCTCGTGCCTGGTGAAATTCGGCGACACGCATGTGTTGTGCACGGCGAGCCTGGAGGAAAAGGTGCCGGGCTGGATGCGCAATTCCGGCAAGGGCTGGGTGACGGCGGAATACGGCATGCTGCCGCGTTCGACCGGCGAGCGCATGCGCCGTGAAGCTTCGGCCGGCAAGCAAGGCGGCCGCACGCTCGAAATCCAGCGGCTGATCGGCCGCTCCTTGCGCGCCGTTGTCGACCTGCAGGCACTGGGCGAACAGCAGATCACCGTCGACTGCGACGTCATCCAGGCCGATGGCGGCACCCGCACGGCCTCGATCACCGGCGGCTGGGTGGCGCTCTACGATTGCCTGCGCTGGATGGAAGCGCGGCAGATGGCCAGTGTTGCCAAGGTGCTGAAGGACCATGTCGCGGCAATTTCCTGCGGCATCCACGACGGCAAGCCGGTCATCGACCTCGACTATATCGAGGATTCGTCTGCCGGCACCGACGCCAATTTCGTCATGACCGGCAAGGGCGGCATCGTCGAGATCCAGGGCACCGCCGAGGGCGAGCCGTTCTCGGAAGGTCAGTTCGCGGAGCTGATGGGGTTGGCCAAGAAGGGCATTCAGCGGCTGGTGAGCTTGCAGCAGATGGCTGTGGCCTGATTGAATTTAACGTGATGACGTCGGCGATCCTTCACACCCCCCTCTGGCCTGCCGGCCATCTCCCCCGCAAGGGGGGAGATCAGAGGTCGCTGCCGTTTTCGCCAACCATCAACGTTGAGACGCCGCCAGCGGAACTGCCAATCTCCCCCCTTGCGGGGGAGATGCCCGGCAGGGCAGAGGGGGGTGCCTGATGCAACCCTCCGCTATTCTTGAGTCAGCGCTTTACGTCACGGATCTCGCCGCTGCCGAAGCCTTCTACTCCAACGTCCTCGGCCTCCCTCTCCTCGGCAAGGTCGACGGCCGCCATCTCTTCTTCCGCTGCGGCCCGGGCGTGCTGCTGGTCTTCAACGCCGAAGCCACCAAAATCCCGCCGGCGCCCGATGCGCGGCTGAAAGTGCCGCCACATGGCACGGTCGGCGAGGGCCATCTCTGCTTTGCCGCAAGTGCGGATGAACTCGCACAGTGGAAGGCGCAACTTGAGGCGAAAAACATCGCCATCGAAAGCGAATTCGAATGGCCGCAGGGCGGGCGCTCGATCTACATACGCGACCCCTCGGGCAATTCGATCGAATTCGCCGAGCCAAGGATCTGGGGCCTTTGATGCATTCTCTCGATGGAAAGAAGATCGTCGTTGCCAGCCACAATGAAGGCAAGCTGCGCGAATTCGCCGACTTGATGGGTCCGTTCGGCTTCGAGGCGAAGTCGGCCAAGGACTACGGCCTGCCGGAACCGGAGGAGACCGGCACCACCTTCGAGGAAAACGCCTACATCAAGGCCTTCGCCGCGGCTAAGGCGACCGGCCTGCCGGCGCTGTCGGACGATTCGGGCCTGTGCGTCGACGCGCTCGACGGCGCTCCCGGCGTCTACACCGCCAATTGGGCCGAAGCTCCCGATGGCAGCCGCGACTTCGGCATGGCCATGCAGCGCACCGAAGTGGCCTTGCAGGAGGTCGGCGCCGCCGAGCCAGCGCAGCGCAAGGGGCGGTTCGTCGCCGTCATCTGCCTGGCCTTCCCCGATGGCGAGGCTGAGTATTATCGCGGCGAAGCTGAGGGAACGCTGGTGTGGCCGCCGCGCGGCGAACTCGGCTTCGGCTACGACCCGGTGTTTTTGCCCGACGGTTTCGACAAGACGTTCGGCGAGATGAGCGCTGAGGAAAAACACGGCTGGAAGCCCGGTCAGCCGACGGCGCTGTCGCACCGCGCCCGCGCCTTCCAGAAATTCGCCCGCGCCAGGTTAGGCTCAGCTTAATGTCGCTGGACCGCAGCCCGGGCTTCGGCGTCTACATCCACTGGCCGTTCTGCGCGGCCAAATGCCCGTATTGCGACTTCAACAGCCATGTCCGTCACCAGCCGGTCGACCAGGAGCGCTTTGCCCGCGCCTTCGAGACCGAGCTGAAGACGATGCGCGAGCGGACCGGGGCGCGCGAGGTGACCAGCATCTTTCTCGGCGGCGGCACACCGTCGCTGATGCAGCCGCAGACGGTGGCGGCGGTGCTGGACGCCGTGGCGAAGAACTGGACGGTGCCCGACGGCATCGAGGTGACGCTGGAGGCCAATCCATCCTCGGTCGAGGCCGAGCGCTTTCGCGGCTACCGAGCCGCCGGCGTCAACCGCGTCTCGCTCGGCGTGCAGGCGCTGAACGACAAGGATCTGCGCTTTCTCGGCCGACTGCACAATGTCGACGAGGCGCTGCATGCCATCGGGCTGGCACGCGAAATCTTTCCGCGCCTCTCCTTCGACCTGATCTACGCCCGCCCCGGCCAGACGCTGGACGACTGGCAGGCGGAGCTCGAACAGGCGATCGGCCATGCCGCCGACCATCTGTCGCTCTACCAGCTGACCATCGAGGAAGGCACGCCGTTCCATGCGCTGCATGCGGCGCACAAGTTTACCATTCCCGACAATGACCGGGCCGCCGATCTCTATGCGCTGACTCAGGAGGTCACCGCAGCGCATGGCCTGCCGGCCTATGAGATTTCCAACCACGCCAGGCCGGGCGCCGAGAGCCGGCACAATCTGACCTATTGGCGGTATGGCGAATATGTCGGCGTCGGACCGGGCGCGCATGGCCGCTTTATCGAGAACGGCCACCGTGTTGTGACGATCGCCGAGCGGATGCCGGAGACCTGGGCCAATCTGGTGGAGGCCAGGGGCCATGGCGTCACCGGCGGCGAGATCCTGACGCGCTCCGAAGAGGCCGACGAGTTCCTGCTGATGGGGCTGAGGTTGGCCGAAGGCATCGACCTTTCCCGCTACGAGGCGTTTTCCGGGCGCGGCCTGTCGAGCGCCCGGCTGACCGTGCTGCAGGATGAGGGGCTGGTGGCGCCGATCGGCAATGCCAGGCTACGCGCCACGCCAGCCGGCATGATCGTGCTCGATGCCGTGGTGGCGGATTTGGCGCGGTAGATCGCGATGAAGAACGTGCTGTTCGTCTGCAGCCAGAACCGCTTGCGCAGCCCGACCGCCGAGCAGGTGTTCTCCAAACGTAGGGATATCGAGGTCGCGTCGGCCGGCACCAACCACGACGCCCACACGCCGCTGACGCATGAGCTGGTCGCCTGGGCCGACATCGTCTTCGTGATGGAAAAGGCGCACCGCACCAAGCTGCAGAAGAAATTCAAGGAGAGCCTGAAGAAGGCCCGCGTCATCTGCCTCGACATCCCGGATGATTACGGATTCATGGATCCGGAGTTGGTGCGATTGCTGGAGGTGAGGGTGACGCGATACCTGGGCTGACTGATGTGGTTGGGGCGTTCCACGCCCGCGTTCGCCATCCTCGGGCTTCACCCGGGATTTGCCGCGAGGTTAAGGCGCTGCAGCGGTTCAGAATTCTGCGCCGCTGCATCCTTCGGCAGAGGTCACGGAATGGATCATAGGGTCTGCGCCGCGTCACTTCGCTCCTTGCTTCGCCCTAGGATGACGATGTTGCACCGATCGACAAACTAAGCGTCGTGCTTGAAGCGGCGCTTGCCGCGGTGTTTCTCGGCATGCGCCTCTCCGGTCCGGGCCGGCTTGGCGTCGCTCTTGTCCCGGCGGACGCTGTTCTGGTCGTTCATCGGATGCGGCGGCGCGCCTTCGCGGGCGCTCTTCGTTTCAAGACGGGTGATGAAGATATCGAAACGATTGGGCATCGTACGGTCAGTGCTCCGTCGTGCTGTCCGGTTTGTTGTCCGAAAGCCTGACATTCGTCGGCAAGGCGGTGGCCGCCCGACTGGCCAGGCCGGTGTCGCTTTCGGCGAGCGCACGCTTGCCCTTTCGCGCAGTGAAGCGCTTGCGCTCGGCATAATAGGGCTCGAAAACGTCCTGCAATTCCAGGCTGTCCATCCTGTCCTCCTCCTCAAGAGACTCAGGTATTCAATCCGCCAGCCACGCTTTCGTTCCCCACTGTGGCAAAGACATGGCCGCCGGGTTACATCGGCGTCAGGTTTGGCTCGATGTTCGGGAGTTTTGCAACCCGGCGCGCGCCGTGCCAAACAGGGCGAAATGGAGAGACCCCGGTGACCGGCGAGAAGCGCAGCTATGTGATCGGGCAGACCGAGATCGCGGTCCGGTCGCTGGCGCCGGCGCTGTATCTGGTGGCGACGCCGATCGGCAACCTCTCCGACATCACGCTGCGCGCGCTGGAGACGCTCGCCGCCGCCGACATCGTCGCCTGCGAGGACACTCGCGTCTCGCGCGTGTTGCTCGATCGCTACGGCATCCGGCGGCGCACCACCGCTTATCACGAGCACAACGCCGGCGAGGCCGGGCCGAAGCTGATCGCGGCACTCGAGGCCGGGCAGAGCGTGGCGCTGATTTCGGATGCCGGCACGCCGCTGATCTCCGACCCAGGCTACCGGCTGGTCGGCGAAGCGCTGGAGCGCGGCCTGCGCGTGGTGCCGATCCCCGGCCCATCGGCGCCGCTGGCGGCGCTGACGGCGTCGGGCCTGCCGTCCGACGCCTTCCTGTTTGCCGGGTTTCTGCCGGTGAAATCAGGGCAGCGGATGACAAAGCTGGAAACGTTCAGGGCGGTGCCGGCAACGCTGATCTTCTTCGAGTCGCCACGCCGGCTGGCCGAAACGCTGGTCGCCATGGTCGAGGCGTTGGGCGGCGCGCGCAAGGCCGCCATCGGCCGCGAGCTGACCAAGACTTTCGAAGAGATGCGGACGGGAACGCTGCAGGCGCTGGCCGATTATTATGCGGCGGCCGATACGCCGAAGGGCGAAATCGTCATCTGCGTCGGGCCCGCCGAGATCAAGGCCGACCAACCCGCCGACATCGACAGGCTGCTGCTGTCGCTGGCCGCCGAAATGCCGGCGTCCAAGGCGGCGGCGGAGGCGGCGAAGATGACCGGCGGGCAGAAGCAGGCGCTTTACCGGCGGCTGCTGGAACTCAGGGATGCGGTTGGAGAAGGCGAAGGTGGCTGAGCGCCCGGCCGCCAGCCGCCAAAAAGCCTATCGGCGCGGCCATCGCGGCGAGTGGCTGGCGGCAGCGGCGCTGATGCTGAAAGGTTATCGCATCCTCGCCCGCCGGCATCGCACCCGCTTCGGCGAGATCGACCTGATCGCCAGGCGCGGCGACCTGGTGCTGTTCGTCGAGGTCAAGGCGCGGCGCACGCTGATGGAAGCGATGGAGGCGATCGGCCACGAATCGGAGCGCCGCATCGAGGGCGCCGCCGACATCTGGCTGTCGCGGCAGCCGGACTACGGCAGATTGTCGATGCGCTTCGACATGATCGCGGTGCTGCCCTGGCGCTGGCCGGTGCATGTCGAGAACGCGTTTTTTGGGAGGAGTTAGCGGCCTTTACCCTCCCCCTTGTGGGGAGGGTCGGTGAGCAAGCGACCCGAAGCGTCGTTGGCGAAACGGGGCGGGGGCGTGGCGCCCCCACCCCGATCCGCTTTGCGGATCGACTGACCGGGGCGAGCCGCCTGTCTCGCCCGTCCTTCGGACCCCCACAAGGGGGAGGGTAAAGCTCACCCCCAAATGAAAAGCGCCACCAACCCAACCGCTCCCACCACCAGGCGCCACCAGCCGAACAGCGAATAGCCGTTGCGCGAGACGTAATCGAGCAGGAAGCGGACGACGATCAGCGCGGTAAGGAAGGCGGCGATGAAGCCGATAGCGATGATCGGCAGGTCGGCGCTGCTCAGCACGTTGCGGTTCTTGAACAGATCGAAGGCGAAGGCGCCGACCATGGTCGGGATGGCGAGGAAGAAGGAGAATTCCGCCGCCGCGCGCTTGTCGACGCCCAGCAGCAGCGCGCCGACGATGGTCGAGCCGGAGCGCGACGTGCCGGGGATCAGCGACAGGCACTGGAACAGGCCGATCTGCAGGTAAAGCCTTGTCGGGAAGCGCTCGACGTCACGGTAGACCGGCTGCAGCTTCATGCGGTCGACGACCAAGAGCACGACGCCGCCGATGATCAGCATGATGCAGATCAGCCTTGGCGATTCGAACAGCACCGTCTTGATGAAATCATGCGCCAGCGCGCCGATGATGGCGGCCGGCAGGAAGGCAATCAGGATGCCGATGACGAAATGCCGCGTCAGCCGATCATGCGGCAGGTCGAGCAGCATCTGCCACAGACGGCGGAAATAGACGCTGAGGATCGCCAGGATGGCGCCGAGCTGGATCAGGATCTCGAACGCCTTGCCGGTGGAATGGAAGCCGAGGAAATGGCCGGCGAGCAGGATATGGCCGGTCGAGGAGACCGGGATGAACTCGGTCAGCCCCTCCAGCAGGCCGAGCAGCAGGGCTTCGACGATGGTGTGGCTATCCATGGCAACCTCGGCATTCAAGGGACGGAAGGAAACGGCTGGCAAAAGGGCTTGCTTGTCACGGCGCGGAAGTCCCCCTATAGGTCGCAGCACCGTGACGGCCGCATGACGGGCCGCCAAGACTTACCGGTGCGGACGGCGATTCGCCAGTGCGCCTTAATATCGCGGAATCATGCTGACGCTTTTCCATCACCCGATGTTCGCCACCTGCCGCTTCGTGCGCCTCGCCTTCGGCGAATATGGCGAGGAGCTGGCGCTGATCGAGGAAAAACCGTGGACGCGGCGCAAGGAGTTTTTGGCGCTGAACCCCGCCGGCACCTTGCCTATCCTGCTGGCCGAAGGCGACGTGCCGATCGTCGGCGCCATGGTGATCGCTGAATATCTCGACGAAACACGTGGTGTCCTGAAGCGCGACAAGCGCCTGTTTGCGGAAGACCCGATGCAGCGCGCCGAAATCCGCCGCCTGACCGACTGGTATCTCAACAAGGCCGAGAGCGAAGTGACCCGGCATCTGGTGCGCGAGCGCGTGCTGAAGCCGGTGATGCCGGAAACGGCGGGCGGCGGTTCCCCCGATTCGGCGGCGATCCGCGCGGCGCGCGCCAACATTCGCCAGCACATGAAGTACACCAACTGGCTGGCCGGCACCCGTCATTGGCTGGCCGGCAGCAAGGTCACCTATGCCGACCTGGCGGCAGCGGCGACGCTGTCGGTGCTGGATTATCTCGGCGAGATCGATTGGCGCGAGCATGCCGCGGCGCGCGAATGGTACACGCGGGTGAAATCGCGGCCGTCGTTCCGGCCGCTGCTCTCCGACCGGGTTCGCGGCCTGTCGCCGGTTTCGCATTATGCGGACCTCGACTTCTAGAAGCCAAACCCTGCGCGCGCTGATCGACGCCGAGGCGCGGCGCGCCGGCTTCGATGCGGTTGCCGTCACCACGCCTGACGCGATCCCGCTGGCGCCTGCCAGATTGGCAGAATTCGTCGCCGATGGTTTTCACGGTTCGATGGCGTGGATTGCGGAGACGCTTCAACGCCGCAGCGAGCCTTCGACGCTGTGGCCCGAGGTGCGCTCGATCATCGTGCTGGCAATGAATTACGGCCCCGACCACGATCCGCGTGCGCTGCAGGCAAGGCGCGATCTCGGCGCGATCTCGGTCTATGCGCAAAACCGCGACTATCACGAGGTGATGAAGGGCCGGCTGAAGGAGATCGCCGGCAAGATCGTCGCGCGGGCCGGCGGCGACGTGAAGGTTTTCGTCGATACGGCGCCCGTGATGGAAAAGCCGCTGGCTGAGGCCGCCGGGCTCGGCTGGCAAGGCAAGCACACCAATCTGGTCAGCCGCGAGCACGGCTCCTGGCTGTTTCTCGGCACCATCTTCACCACGGCGGAGCTCACGCCAGATTCGACCGAGGTAGACCATTGCGGTTCCTGCCGCGCCTGTCTCGACGCCTGCCCGACCGATGCCTTTCCGGCGCCCTATCGGCTCGATGCCAGGCGCTGCATCTCCTACCTGACCATCGAGAACAAGGGGCCGATCCCGCAAGAATTCCGCGAAAAGATCGGCAACCGCATCTATGGCTGCGACGATTGTCTCGCCGCCTGCCCGTGGAACAAGTTCGCCCGCGCCGCCTCGGAGGCCAAGCTCGCCGCGCGCGATGAACTGCGCGAACCGCCGCTGGCGGAACTGTTGCAGCTGGACGACACGGCGTTCCGGACCTTTTTCTCCGGCTCGCCGATCAAGCGCATCGGCCGCGACCGCTTTGTCCGCAATGTGCTGACCGCCGCCGGCAATTCCGGCGATGTTTCGCTGGCCGGCCCGGTGCGCGATCTGCTTGGCGATGCCTCGCCGCTGGTGCGCGGCGCGGCGATCTGGGCGCTGGCGCGGCTGGTGACGGCCGCCGAATTCAACGGGCAGGCGGCGGTCTACTTGAAAACCGAAACCGACACTACAGTGCAGGACGAATGGCTGTCCGCATTGCCAATCGAGGCGCATGCATGAGCGAAAAACAGGTTTTTATCTTCGGCGCCGGCTATTCGGGCAAAGCCTTTGCACGGGCCAATGCGGAGGCGATTACGATCTTCGGCACCACGCGCTCATCGGAAAAATTCGACGCGCTGCGGCAGGTCGGCATCGCGCCGCTGCTGTTCGACGGCGCCCTGACCCCTGAAATCGGCGATGCGCTGGAAAAGACCACCCATCTCGTCGTCTCGGTGGCACCGGAGGAGGCCGGCGACCCTGTGCTTCTCGCCGCGCGCAAGGCGATCGAGGCGATGCCGGCGCTTCGCTGGATCGGCTATCTCTCGACCGTCGGCGTCTATGGCAATTATGACGGTGCCTGGGTCGATGAAACGGCCGAATGCCGGCCGGTGTCGAAACGCTCGTCGATGCGAGTGGCGGCCGAGCGGGGCTGGCTGCAGCTTGGACTCGAGACCGGCAAGCCGGTGGCCATCCTGCGGCTTTCCGGCATTTACGGGCCGGGTCGCAACGCGCTGGTCAATCTGGAAAACGGCACGGCCAGGCGGCTGGTCAAGCCCGACCAGGTGTTCAACCGCATCCATTGCGACGACATCGCCGGCGCGCTCTGGCACCTCATCGGTGGCAATAGAGGCGGCATTTTCAACATCACCGATGACGAGCCGGCGCCGCCGCAGGATGTCGTCACCTATGCCGCTTCGCTGATGGGCGTCGAGCCGCCGCCGGAGATTCCTTTCGAGACCGCCCAACTTTCGCCCATGGCGCGGTCCTTCTATGGCGAGAACAAGCGCGTCGCCAACGCCGCGATCAAGGCAGCGGGCTACCGGTTCCGCTATCCGGACTACCGCCAGGCGTTCGATCGGATGTGGGCCGACGGCAGCTGGCGCGACGGCGAGCCGCGCAGCCCGATGAAGGTAGATAATCGAAACGCGAGCCCGAGGGTGATATGATTCGATTGTGTTGCGGACTTTTGCAGTGGGGTTCATGACGATTTCGATGCGATCCTTGACCGGCAGACGGCCGTTCCTGACGGCGGCGCTGGCGACCGTGGCGCTGGCCGGGCTGGTGGCGGGCGCAATCACGGCCGAGCCACGGGCAAAAGACCTGTTCGGCGCCAAGAAGCTACCGGCGGTGGCTGCGGCGCAATCCTTCGGCTTCTATTCAAAGGGCTGCTTCACCGGCGGCGTCGCCATTCCGATGGACGGCCAGAACTGGGAGGTGATGCGTCCCTCGCGCAACCGGCGCTGGGGTCATCCAACGATGATTGCGCTGATCGAGAAGCTGTCGCGCGATGCCGCCGCCGACGGCTGGCCGGGGCTTCTGATCGGCGACATTTCGCAGCCGCGCGGCGGCCCGATGCTGACCGGGCACGCCTCGCACCAGATCGGCCTCGACGCCGACATCTGGCTGACGCCGATGCCCGACCGCAAGCTTACGACCCAGGAGCGCGAAAACATCAGCGCCACGCTGATGGTCGACGACAAGACGCATCTGGTGAAGGACAGGCTGTGGAAGCCGATACATACCAAGCTGTTGAAGCGCGCCGCGAGCTATCCGGAAGTCGAGCGCATCCTGGTCAATCCAGGCATCAAGAAGAAGCTGTGCGACACCGTCACCGGCGACCGTACCTGGCTGAGAAAAATCCGGCCGTTCTGGGGCCATGACTATCATTTCCACATCCGCATCGGCTGCCAGCCGGGTTCGCCCAACTGCAAGGGACAGGAAGCGACGCCCGACGATGACGGCTGCGGCAAGCCGCTGGCCTGGTGGTTTACCGAGGAGCCGTGGCGCCCCAACAAGAACCCGGATGCGCCCAAGGCGCGCGACCTGATGACGATGGCGAACCTGCCGAAACAATGCCAGTTCGTGCTTGACCAGCCCGACGCGGACTCGGCCGAAGCCGTCACCTATCGCGGCGGCGGCGTGCCAATCGCCGCCAGGGCGCCGGAACCCGACGCGCCTCCGCCTATTGCGGGCAATGCGGGCGGCTTGCCAAACGCAGCCAACGCCTTCACCGCCACGCCGGAGATCGGCATTCCCCTGCCAAGGCGACGGCCGCCGGCAAACGTCGGACAGTGATGGCGAACTGACGCTTTCCCTTTCCGGGGCCATGCGCTAGTCAATCGATTGAACACCGGGCGATTGAAACGGTCACAACGGCGCCGCAAAGGGGACGAGCAAGAGCATGTCAGGCGACGACGACACCGCGTTGCGGTTTCCAGTGCTGATCGGCGACATCGGCGGCACCAATGCGCGCTTTTCGATCGTGCTCGACGCAAATTCGGAAGCCGGTGAGCCGCATATCGTGCAAACCGCCAATTTCGCCACCATAGACGAGGCGATCCAGGCGGCGGTGCTCGACCGGTCGTCCATCCGGCCGAATTCGGCAGTGCTGGCCATCGCCGGACCAGTCGATGGCGACGAGATCCCGCTTACCAATTGTCCCTGGGTGGTGAAGCCGAAGCAGATGTTTGCCAATCTGGGCCTGGGCGACATCGTCGTGCTCAACGATTTCGAGGCGCAGGCGCTGGCCGTCGTGGCGCTCGGCGAAGAACACATGGAAAAGATCGGCGGCGGCACGCCGGAGGAGAATGCCGGGCGTGTCGTGCTCGGTCCCGGCACCGGCCTCGGCGTGGCCGGGTTGGTTCATGCCCTCCACCACTGGATACCGGTGCCTGGCGAAGGCGGCCACATGGATATCGGTCCGCGGACGCCGCGCGATTTCGAGGTGTTCCCGCATATCGAAAAGCTGGACGGCCGCATTTCGGGCGAGCAGATCCTGTGCGGGCGCGGTCTGGTCAATGTCTACCGGGCGGTCGCCAAGGCCGACGGCAAGCCGGCGCCGTTCACCACGCCGGCCGAAATCACCGGGGCGGCCCTGGCCAAGACCGATGCGGCCGCCGAGGAAGCGCTGGCGCTGTTCGTCACCTGCCTCGGCCGCACCGCCGGCGACCTCGCGCTGGTGTTCATGAGCCGCGGCGGCGTGTTTTTGACCGGCGGCATCGCGCAAAAGATCGTGCCCGCGCTGAAGGAAGGCAATTTCCGCGCCGCCTTCGAGGACAAGGCGCCGCACAGCGCGCTGATGGCCTCGATGCCGGTCTATGTCATCACCCACCCGCTGGCGGCACTTCTGGGCCTTGCCGCCTATGCCCGCAACCCTTCGCTGTTCGGCGTCCAGACCGCGGGGCGGCGCTGGCGGGCATGATCCATTTCGTCCCGAAAACGGGTATTTTCTTGGAAATGGCTGCCGCTTTCGTGACCCCAACCTCGGGCCGCGACGAAGTTTCGCCATAGGCAAGCCGTAGCCGGGGCGCTAAGAGGGGCCGAATTCCAGCCTGGCATCCCTAGGGCCGGATGATTTCAGATCGAATCGACCTGAAATCTGAATCCGGCTCTAAATCAAAGAGATAGAGCATGATGTCGTCCGAAAACCGCTTCACACTTTTCGGCATCATGCTCTAGCAAACCACGAAGCGCCCGCGATTTGACCGCTCAAAGTCCACTCAAACTGAAAGTCCAGCCAGCTGAGGTCACTGCGGTGCTGCGCCGCATCCTGGCCGAAAATGGTAGTGAATATCGCTGGACCTATGTCGTTGCCGTCGGCTGCCTGCTGATTGTTTCCGCCACCACCGCCTTCACGGCGTGGATCATGGCCCCGATGATCAACGAGATCTTCTACGAACGACGCGGCGACATGATCGTCTGGATCTGCGCCGGGTTCATGGCCGCCTCCGTGCTGCGCGGCTTCGCCGGTTACGGCCAGGCGGTCGCGTTGGCCAAGATCGGCAACAATCTGGTCGCCCGCTACCAGAAGCGCAGCTTCGACCATCTGATGAAGCTCGGCGTCGACTTCTTCAACGATACGCGTTCCGGTCGGCTGGCGGCACAGGTCAACGAGAATGTCGGCGGCGTTCGCGATCTGCTGTCGCTGACGCTGACCTCCATCAGCCGCGACGCGGTCTCGCTGATCGCCCTCGTTGGCGTCATGATCTACCAGGATCCGGTGTTGTCGCTCAGCTCGCTGCTGATCGGGCCGCCGCTGATCTGGGCCGTCGTCTACATCACCCGCCGATTGCGGCGCATCAACCGGGAATCGGTGCTGATCAACTCGCGGCTGAACGGGTCCGTACAGGAGGCCACGCAAGGCATCGCCATCGTCAAGGCCTTCACCCTGGAAGCCGAGCTGGCGCGCCGGATCGGCATCATGGCCGATACGGCCGAGCAGCGTAACAACAAGATCGCCCGGGTCGCGGAGCGGCTGTCGCCGATTTCCGAGATTTTGGGCGGTCTCGCCATTACCTCCGTCCTTGCCTATTCCGGCTACCGGGCGCTGGTGCTCGGACAACCACCAGGCGCTGTGTTTTCCTTCATCACCGCGCTGATCATGGCCTACGATCCGGCACGGCGCCTGGCTCGTACGCAGGTCGGTATGGAACGTGCCCTGGTCAACGCCCGGATGATTTACGAGCTGCTCGACCTGGAGCCTAAACAGGGCGATGCGCCCGACGCGGTCGAAGCCAGGATCACCACCGGCGAGGTTCGCTTCGACAATGTGACGTTCGGCTACAGCGCCGACATGCCGGTGATCAGGAACCTGAGTTTCACCGCCGCGGCCGGCAAGGTTACGGCGGTGGTCGGGGCCTCGGGTGCCGGCAAGACGACGCTCGTGGCGCTGCTGCAGCGCTTCTACGATGTCGACAAGGGTTCGATCGAGATCGATGGCCAGGACATTTCCAAAGTCACCAAGCACTCGCTGCGCGGCTCGATCGCCTATGTCTCTCAGGCGCCCTATCTGTTCGAAGGCAGCATACGCGACAACATCCGTTTTGGCCGACTTTCGGCGACCGACGCCGAGATCGAGCGGGCGGCGGTGCTGGCGGCGGCCGACGAGTTCATCCGTCAGCAGCCGCAGGGCTACGACACGCCCGTCGGCGAGGGCGGCTCGACACTTTCCGGCGGCCAGCGCCAGCGCGTCTCGATTGCGCGGGCGATCGTGCGCAACGCGCCGATCCTTTTGCTCGACGAAGCGACCTCGGCGCTCGACAACGAGGCCGAGGCGCGCGTCCAGGAGGCGCTGACCCATGTGATGGAAGGGCGCACCACCATCGTGATAGCGCATCGCCTGTCGACGGTCGTCAACGCCGACCACATTATCGTGCTTGAAGAGGGGCGCCTGGTCGAGGAAGGCACCCATGCCGCACTGATGGCCGATCCAAACAGTGTCTACGCCCGCTTCCACCGCATTCAAGGCAAGAACGGACTGGGGCTTGTCGACGACTCGAAGCCCGTCCAAACTCCGGTCCGGCGCAGCCGCGCCAAGAAGGCGGTGGGGAGAACAGCATGAGCGAATCCAGCGAAATGGGCCTGGTGGTGGTGGGGGCGGCCGGCCGCATGGGCCAGACGCTGATCCGCGCCATCCATTCGATCCCCGGCGCCCGCGTCGTCGGCGCGGTCGAACGAACCGGATCGCCCTATCTCGGCAGGGATGCGGGCGAGCTTGCCGGCATCGGCATCATCAATGTGACGATCGGCGACGATCCGCTGCCGGTGTTCGCCAAGGCCGACGGCGTGCTCGATTTCACCATGCCGGCAGCCACCGTCGAATTCGCAGGCTATGCCGCGCAGGCACGCATTGCCCATGTCATCGGCACCACCGGCTGCTCGGCGGAAGACGACGCCAGGATCGAGGCCGCGGCGCGCCACGCGACGATCGTCAAATCCGGCAATATGAGCCTCGGCGTCAATCTTCTGGCGGTGCTGGTCGAGCAGGCCGCGCGCGCGCTCGGTCCAGAGGATTTCGACATCGAGATCCTCGAAATGCATCACAAGCACAAGGTCGACGCGCCCTCGGGCACCGCCTTGCTGCTCGGCGAAGCGGCGGCGGCGGGACGCGGCATTTCCCTTGCCGGCAACGATGTGCGGTCACGCGACGGCCATACCGGCGTGCGCAAGCCAGGAACGATCGGCTTTGCCAGCTTGCGCGGTGGCTCGGTGGTCGGCGACCACAGCGTCATCCTGGCCGGGACCGGCGAGCGCATCACGCTGTCGCACCATGCCGAGGACCGCGCCATCTTTGCCCGCGGCGCGGTCAAGGCCGCGCTCTGGGCGCGCGGTAAAAAGCCCGGACTTTATTCCATGCGGGACGTGCTCGGCTTGAGCTAAACTATCCATAATTTTGAAGGAGCAAACATGTCGGGAACTCTCGTGCTCGTGCGCCACGGCCAGAGCGAATGGAACCTGAAGAACCTGTTCACCGGCTGGCGCGATGTCGACCTTACCGAGCAGGGCCACAAGGAGGCCAAGGAAGCCGGCCAGAAGCTCAAGGCACGCGGCTTGAAATTCGACATTGCCTTCACCTCGGCGCTGATCCGGGCGCAGAAGACCTGCCAGCACATTCTCGACGCGGTCGGCCAGAGCGATTTGAAGACGATCCGCGACCAGGCGCTGAACGAGCGCGACTACGGCGACCTCTCCGGTCTCAACAAGGACGACGCGCGTCAGAAGTGGGGCGAAGAGCAGGTGCACATCTGGCGCCGCTCCTACGACGTGCCGCCGCCCGGCGGCGAAAGCCTGAAGGACACCGGCGCCCGCGTCTGGCCCTATTATCTTCACGACATGCAGTCGCATGTGCTGAAGGGTGGCACCGTGCTGGTCGCCGCGCATGGCAATTCGCTGCGCGCACTGATCATGGCGCTGGACGGCAAGAGCGGCGAGGAGATCGTCAAGCTCGAGCTCGGCACCGGCGTCCCGGTGATCTACAAGCTCAACGCCGATTCCACTGTGGCGTCGAAGGACGTGCTGGAGGGGTGAGGTTTTCGGCCAACGCATTCGCCGAGTCGGCGCTGCCCCTAATTGCCGGGCAGTTCTCCCCGTATAGTGACGGGGAGAAAGGGCTGGCCGCAGCCTCGGCGCTCTTCTTGTGACGCAGGTGACCGGCGAAAATCATCGATGAGAGCGCCCCTCTCCCCGTCACTGTGCGGGGAGAGGATGCCGGCAGGCAGGTGAGGGGCGGCGTTGACCCCCGGGAAACTAAGCCGGCAGGCTGCGGCCCTCGAAAAAGCGCGTTGACACATATCGTTTGCCCGCTTACATGAGCCCGCACCAGCCCAGATGGCGGAATTGGTAGACGCGCACGGTTCAGGTCCGTGTTCCGCAAGGAGTGGAGGTTCGAGTCCTCTTCTGGGCACCAAATTCCCGTTTCGGATAAGTCCGAAATGATTTAGACGCGAAGCAAAAAAGCCCGGTTCCCGGGCTTTTTTGCTGATGGATGACAGATAGTCCAGCGGAGGGTCAATGCGGCGGGCGAACCGCTTTCATTGCTTCTTCTTCGAGTGTCTGGAGCTTCTCCCGAATCTCCTCCGGCTCGGCATGCTCCAAGCCGACGACATCGTTTCTGGTCTCATTCAGCGAAACGATAATCTCATCAAGCTTGGCGTGAATGGCGGCCGTGTCGCGGTAACCCTGGATCAGCACAACGCCGGTGATCACGATGGCCGCTACCGACAATGCGTAGGTGACCACATTGGTCAGGCCGAATGGCACCAACGCAGTACAGAGCAGCATGGCTACAAGAAGGACATAGAAGCCCGGTGGCCGGGATAGAAAGTCGCCCATCACAAACAGGAAGCGATTCATATCCAGGCCGCGGTCAAAAATGCAACGAGTGCGGTGACGGCTACGCAAATTGGAATTGCCGCGAGTAAGGCAGCTTCCAGGACCCAAGTTTCCTTGTCGCTAAACATCAGACATCCTCCCGTTGAGAAAAGGCTGCCCGTAGACTTTCACAGGGCAGCCACAGCCCGCCGCTCCAGACCGGAGCGGCGGGCTCGCGCGTTATTCGATGATCTGCACGACCTTGCGCGTGTCGGGATCGACGAGAACCGCATGATCTCCGACAACCGTATACTTGTAGCGGACATCCGGAACGTCGATTGCGTGGAGCTCGACAGTGTCTGGAAGTGCCGTGCCGACATTGAGTTCGACGCCGAGCAAACTGACTGAGGCCAGCTTCTGCTTATGGATATATTCGCGAATGACCGTCTGTTGTTCGGGCTTGATAACAATAACATCCTCGGCAAACGAGGTGCCGATGCCCGCCATAAGGACGAGGGCGCCGGCGGCGCTGACGAAATATCTGGTCATGGGAATTTCCTTTCATAGGTCAGTTTCAAGGCGTGGATACGACCAGATCAGCCGCCACTCGCAGGGGCTGGGGCAGGTGCCGCAGGCTTTGCGGGTGCAGCCGGAGCTTCCACCTTTGGCGCTTCAACCTTGACGTTGATATCATTGCCGCCGTCGCCGCGGATATTGATGACGCCGGTAAAAATAAGCAATACTACGACTGCAATAAGTGCAAGAACAACAGCAATTGCAGTGCCGCCCCCACCACCAGAATTAACAACAGTTGGGCCGTCGGCCATGTGTTCCTCTCCTGTTTTATTTAGTTGCATTTGGGAAACGCCTGCCCCGCTTGAACGTTCCGCCTCGGGACTTGGGTCTTAGCTGATATCCGACTTTGGTCTGGTTCGCCGCGGACTGAAGTCACAGGAACAATCTGGCTGATCTCAAGTTCGGTCCCTCGGCGAACAGGCGTGGTGCCGTCGCCGGATTACGCGAGGAGAAAACCATGAAAATCCACTTTGCAAGTGCCGCTGCAGGCTTGTTGCTTTTGGCTGGGGTCGGCGCCGCCGCAGCTCAGGATGTCGTCATCACACCGGAGCAGGATACGGTCGTCCGCGAATACGTAAAAAAGCAGCCGCTGGCTTCGGTGAAGATCCCGGGCGTGGAGCTGAACGTCGGCAGTGCCTTGCCTGATACGGTCGAGCTGCACGAAGTTCCCAACGTCAAATACCGCTACGTCGTGGTCGACAACCGCACCGTCCTGGTCGATCCCAGCACCCGGAAAATTGTGAAGGTCTACGACTGATCGAATAGCTGCCGCCCGCCGCCGGCCATGGCGGCGGGCAGCGGATTTCACATTGCGCTCCAGGATGATCGAAGATGATCGATGACGTCGAGACATCGCCAGCCCTTGATACCCGCTTGGGTTCTCTCAGGGCGAGAATGCGCGATGCGCGCATAACAGAGGCCGACATGAAGACCTTTCAGAAAGTCGCATCCATCATGGTTGGCGGCAGTGGCCGCATCAGTGGCGATGACCTGATTGCAGCGTCGTTCGTCCTCGAGGACCAGCCGGAAGGCTTGTGAGGCGGAGTACTCACGTGTGCAGGCTCCCGCAACGCTGATCCCAAGTGTTCTGGTGCTGAACACATTCCTGCTACGGGCCGGCGTCGAAGGCGTGCCCGCTGGCGAGGTCGCGTCGCGCTCAAGCATCGTCCAGAACACCATGTCGCAGCATGTGAAGATACCCGGCCATGCTAGCCGAAGCCGGCGCCGTAGAAAATCAGCGCGGCCGGCAGAACCGGCAGGCCGGTCCAGAGCGTCGCCACGCCTATGGTCACAAATGTCACCGAGGCCAGTTTGGTCCAGATCCGATGATGGCAGCGAGCGATCGCCATATCGACCGTACGGGCGCCGGCCTGGGAAGGACCCACCAGCGCGCCAAGGCCGACCGCCGCGCCCAGCGTGGTCGGCGCGCTGTTTGCCCTGCAACGCGGGGCTATGGGCATGCTCGCACAAGTTAGCTCCAATTTGAGGCACGGCGTGAAGTCTCGGTCCTTGCCCCGCGATGGCGAGGTACGAAGTCAAAAGCGGTCAATGTGATTAGCGATCTACAGTCGATTTCAGCCGCCTTCGGATGATAGCGCCGCAATCACGAGATTTGTCGATAATAATCGATATTAGGCTGTATTCGCGACTATTCGATCGCTCTTCCATAGTGGGCGATAGATAAAATTGGAAATGACATCCCAGATCTGAGGAGGTCAAGGCCTTGGGGCCGGCATCAGCATGATTGAACCGCAGCCACCGCAAGTTGACAGCGATCATCGGGCGGATCTGGTTTGGTACGAAGTCTTAATACGTCTCACCTAAGGTCCAACTTTGACTTCGGGAGCGCGACGTTCGACAGACATATCTCCGCAGGTTACATTCGCCAGTCAGACAGCGCTCCGCACTCGAATGGATGTCTCTGAATGCCGGGCCTCACGCCTTCACGACCGCACCCGAGAACCTTGGGATGGATGGGCACGACAGCGCTCGCCATGGGTGGCAGCAATCAAAGCCTGTTTCTGATTGCCGCCCTTTTTGTCGGCCAGGGGAATATTCCCGGTCAAGGAAGCGCTGCGGTTCCTTTGCTCGTTGTTGGTCTGCTTCTAAGCTGGGCCGCCGCGCCTGCGTGGACCGAATTGGTTCTCATGTGGCCAAACCGCGTCGGCGGTATCTCTGCAGCGTGCGCCGAAGCCTTCCGACCTTACAGTCCCGTTCTCTCGGCTCTGACGGGCACCTGCTATTGGTGGGGTTGGGTGCCGACCTGCGGACTGACAGCGGTTCTTTCAGCGTCTGCAATACAGCAATGGTACCTGCCGGGCCTCCCTGTGGAGGCGGTCGCCTGCGGGCTAATCGCATTCTTTACGGCGGTCAACCTGTGTGGAATCAAGTGGGTGGTCCAACTGGCGATCCCGATCGCCACTGCCTCCGCGACGCTTGCGTTTCTCTCATCCCTCGTCCCGGTCATCAGTGGCTCGGTCGACTGGCGGCAGGCGACGGATTTTGCCCTGACCAGCCCGTTTACCGGCCTGTTCGGCGATATCACGTCGGTGATGGCGGGACTGTACCTGATCGGGTTTGCCGCACCGGCATTTGAGGCTGCAGCCTGCCATGTTGGCGAAACCATCGATCCCAACCGCAACATTCCTCTGGCGATGTGGGCCAGCGCCGCAATGGCCGGCGTCTATTTCCTGGTCCTGCCGGTTGTCTGGCTGGGTGTGCTCGGGCCGGAGCCGCTCGGCACCGACCTCGCCATAGCTCTCGGGCCCACCTTTGCGCCCTTGTTGGGGAGTTTCGGCAAGGCGGCCGCCATCTGGCTCATCATGCTGAACATGTTCCATGGAACGTTGCAGCCATTGGCAGGCGCCGCGCGGACCCTTGCGCAGCTGAGCGAAGACGGCCTGCTGCCGAGCTTCCTGGCCAGGCGCACCTCAACAGATTGTCCCTGGGCGGCAACGCTGCTCACAGCTGCCGCGGCAATCGGCTTCATGCTGTGCGGGTATCCGCTCTGGATGATCGCCGCGGCCAATTTTACGTACCTGATCAGCATCTGCATGCCAAACATCGCAGTCTGGCTCTTGCGCCGTGACAGTCCCGAAGCCGAGCGACCCTTCCGGGCTCCCAGGGGAACGATCATCCTTGGCGTAGGCGCGGCTGCAATATGGCTGTTGACCGCCATACTGGGATTTCAGCAATTTGGCCTTCCTACCGTCCTGTTCGGTCTGGCTTTGGCATATTCGGGTGCTGCGCTATACGCCTGGCGCACGATGGAGGATCGATACGCACTCGGTCTACCCTTGCTGCCACATACGCTTCACCTGAAGCTTACCGGAGCCATGCTTTTTGTGCTCGTGCTTGACGGTGCCGGCTATTTCCTGGCGATCGGCAGCGTTCCCCAAGGCGACACTTCATTGGTCGCCGCGCTGGAGGACATTTTTGTCGTTGTCGCGCTGCTGACCATCAGCGTTGGCCTGATCTTGCCGGGGATGATCACCCATTCGGCGACCGAGGTGAGCAACGCGGCAAAGCGTCTGACATCCGGAACGCTGAAGGATTTCTCTCTTGCCATGGTCGCCCTGGGGCGGGGAGACCTCGCCGCGGCGCACGCCTCCGTGAACATCATGCCGGTTACCGTAAACTCTCGTGACGAACTTGGAGAGATGGCCGAAAGCTTCAATCTGCTCCAGGACAAGGTGAGGGAAGCCGCCCACGGCCTGGACGACGCGCGCGAGAACATGAACGTAGCGCGCACCGAACTGATGGCACGGCACGAGGAAATCGCGCATCTCGCGCACCACGATCCGCTTACCGGCCTGGCGAACCGAGCCGCGCTTGCAGCACACCTGGCCACGACGCTCGAGCGCGCAAAAGCAACGCACGCCAGCTTTGCCGTCTTCAGCATCGACCTTGACCATTTTAAAGAGGCGAACGACGTTTTCGGGCACGCCGCCGGCGACGATCTGCTTTGCACCATCTCCCGGCGTCTCCAAACCGCGGCGCCCGAGGCCTTTATCGCGCGCATGGGCGGCGACGAGTTCACGGTTGTCCTGACCATGGATGACCGGTCCGCGAGTGCCAAGGATGTTGCGGACCGTCTGTTCGAATCGGCGGCAGGCAAATTCGAAATCCGGGGCCAGCACATTTCGATCGGGGTGAGCATCGGCGCGGCGATCTATCCGAAAGACGGAGAGAATGCCGCGGCGCTGATGGCAAATGCCGACGCAGCGCTCTACCGGGCCAAGGCGGACGGTCGTCGAATGGTGCAATTCTTCGATCCTGAGATGGATAGGCGGCTAAGAGAGCGCTACGCCTTGCAGCGAGATTTGCGCTCTGCGGTCGCCCATGGCGAACTTGTGCTTCATTATCAGCCGCAAGCCAGGATGGACGGCGAAATCTTCGGCTTCGAGGCACTCGCCCGATGGCACCATCCAAAGCATGGGCTCATCTCCCCAAACGCGTTTGTCTCGCTTGCCGAACAGGATGGCACGATCGTTGAGATAGGTGAATGGACGCTCAGGCAGGCGTGCAGTGACGCGGCCTCCTGGCCCTCACCGCTGCAGATCGCCGTCAACCTTTCTCCCGTGCAATTCCGTTTCGGGGACCTGGTAGGCCTCGTTCATTCTATCCTCTACGAGACCGGCCTTGCTCCGGGGCGGCTGGAACTGGAAATCACGGAAGGGGTTCTCATCCGCGACCGGGCAACCGCCTTGTCGGTTTTGCGGAGGTTGAAGGCGTTGGGCGTCAGGGTCTCGATGGATGATTTTGGCACGGGGTATGCCTCGCTGTCCTCGTTGCAGGCGTTTCCATTCGACAAGATCAAGATCGATCGCAGTTTTGTTTCGGGTGTCGGTTCGAATGTCCAATCGGCAGCCATCGTGCGCACGATACTCAGCCTGGGGAATGCGCTGGCCTTGCCTGTCATCGCGGAGGGTGTCGAAACAGAGGACGAGCGTGCCTTCCTGATGAGGGAAGGATGTCCCGAAATCCAAGGATATCTGGTGGGGCGCCCGCATCCGATAGCGCTCTACAAAGATGTGACGAATGGGATTTCGCCAGGATCTGCCTTCGGGGAGCCCAAGGATACTACCGCACCTCAGGCGCTTGGCGTAACGCGATAGCCCGGCGCCGACCGTCGGCGCGCTGCTCTTGCAGCATACTGGTGAGCGAGGACTGCTGGCGGTACTGCTCGGGCTCGCCCTTATAAAGGTCGCACTTGTCGGCGCACTGTTTGCCTTGCAGCGCGGGGCCATGTGAGGCATCCGCACGAGTTGGTGCGGGAACCAACCTGCCCTCCCGGCCAGGCGCTTAACAAACCACTTCAAACCCGGCCGTCTCGGCGCTACGCTCGCACCTATGGCCCCACCCACCCAGCCGATCACCGTCACCCGCCGCGACCAGATGTTTCCCATCCTGGGCGACGCCGATATCGAGCGCATGCGCCGGTTCGGCGAGGCGAGTTCCTATGCCGCCGGCGAGCATATCGTCACCGCCGGCACCGTGGCGCCGGGGCTGATCGTCATCCTGTCGGGCACGGTCGATATCACCCCGGATGTCAGGCCCGGCCGGCGCGAGACCATCGTCACTCATGGTCCCGGCAATTTCATCGGCGAGCTGGCGCAGCTTTCCAGCCGGCCGTCGCTGGTCAATGCGGAGGCGGCCGAGCCGGTCGAGGCCTTCGTCATCCCCTCGCAGCGGCTGCGCGACCTGATGGTGCAGGAGGCAAGCCTTGGCGAGCGGATCATGCGGGCGCTGATCCTGCGCCGCGTCGGGCTTCTGGAAAGCGGCTCGAGCGGGCCGGTCGTCATCGGCCCGGCCGGCAATGGCGACACGCTGCGGCTGCAGGGATTTCTGCGCCGCAGCGGCCAGCCGCACCGCGCGCTCGATTCCGACAGCGACCCGTGCGCCAAGACGCTGATTGAGCATTTTCATGTTGACCCGCACCATCTGCCGATCGTGCTCTGCCCCAACGGCAAGCTGATGCACAATCCCGGCGAAACCGAACTTGCCCGCTGCATCGGCCTGCTGCGGCCGATCGATCCCGACATGGTCTATGACGTCGCCATTGTCGGCGCCGGGCCGGCGGGGCTGGCGGCCGCGGTCTATGCGGCATCCGAAGGGCTGTCGACCATCGTGCTCGATTGCCGCGCCTTCGGCGGCCAGGCCGGCGCCTCCGCGCGCATCGAGAACTATCTGGGTTTCCCCACCGGCATTTCCGGCATGGCGCTGATGGCGCGCGCCTACAACCAGGCGCAGAAATTCGGCGTCGAAATAGTCATCCCCGACGAGGCCAAGCTGCTCGGTGCAGCAGGCGAGGGCTACACGCTTACCGTCGGCGACGGTGAAAGCCTGCGCGCACGCACGGTGGTGATCGCCAGCGGCGCCCGCTACCGCCGCCTCGACATCGCCAAGCTGGCCGAGTTCGAGGGCACGTCGGTGCATTACTGGGCCTCGCCGATCGAAGCGCGGCTATGCACAGGGCAAGAAGTGGCGCTGGTCGGCGCCGGCAATTCGGCGGGGCAGGCGGCGGTCTATCTCGCCAGCCAGGTGCGCAAGGTGACGATGCTGGCGCGCCGCGGCGGCCTCAGGGAAACCATGTCGCGCTATCTGGTCGAGCGTATCGAGGCGCAACCCAACATCGAGGTGCTTGGCGAGACCGAGATCGAGGCGCTGGAAGGCGAAGGCGGCAATCTCACCCAGTTGCGTTGGCGCAACCCCGGCGGCGTCGAGATGCGGCCGATCCAGCATCTCTTCCTGTTCATCGGCGCCGACCCCAACACCGATTGGCTGGCTGGGTGCGATATCGCGCTCGACGCCAGGGGTTTCGTGCGCACCGGCGCCGACATAGGGGCGGGCCAGATGGAGACCAGCCGCAGCGGCGTGTTCGCCATCGGCGACGTGCGCGCAGGCTCGGTCAAGCGGGTCGCCGCCGCCGTCGGCGAAGGCGCCCAGGTGGTGGCTGCCTTGCACGCCTATCTCGCGCGACCCAACGCAGCAGCGCCCGAACTGGCCAGGAGAGCATAATGGATGAATGCAAACACACGCGCGACATCAAGACGGTGACGCCGAGCGCGCTCGGCTGCGAGGAGTGCCTGAAGAGCGGCTCCATGTGGGTGCATCTCAGGCTCTGCCGCACCTGCGGCCATGTCGGCTGCTGCGACGACTCGCCCAACCGCCACGCCACCAAGCATTTCCACGCCACCAAGCATCCGGTCATCGAAGGCTACGACCCGCCGGAAGGCTGGGCCTGGTGCTTTGTCGACGAGGCGTTCATCGACCTGGAAGGCGACGTGACGCCGCAGAACGGCCCGATCCCGAAGTTTTTCTGAGGCGTCCGTTCCCGGGCAGGCAAGCCGACGGCCGTGCCGCTATTTCACCGAGCCCGTAACCGTGCGGTCGAGGGCGTCGGGACTGTGGTCGTTGCCGGCAAGTGCGGCAATGATCAGAAGACTGGCGACGACCGGGACGAACAGGATGGCCACGCGGGCCTGCACATAAAAGATGGCTCGCCATTCGCTGCGCTTTTCCGGGCTGTTGTCCATCACACTCACTCTCGCCATGCCTCCCCGAGGCGGGACATAGCGGCGAAGGGTTAAGCAAAGGCTGCTGAATGTGTTAACGCGCGGCGGATTGGGATTTAATCGCGCGGCGGATTGGGATTTAATCTTGACGGTCAGCGCCGCCCCTCATTGTCATCGGTACGCATCCGGTACGCCTACCCCCGCAGCGCCTGGTCCAGATCGGCGATCAGATCATCGCCATCCTCGATCCCCGCCGACAACCGCACCAGCGAATCCGAAATGCCGATTTCCGCGCGCTTTTCCGCCGGGATCGAGCCGTGGGTCATCAGCGCCGGGTGTTCGATCAGGCTTTCGACGCCGCCGAGGCTTTCAGCCAGCGTGAACAGTTGCGTCCGTTCGAGGAAGCGTTTGGTGCCGGCGAGGTCGCGGTCGAGGTCGACCGAGATCATGCCGCCGAAGGCATGCATCTGCTGGACGGCGATGGCGTGCTGCGGATGGCTGGCCAGACCGGGATAGACGACGCGGCGCACATCTTTTCGCGCCTCCAGCCACTGCGCGATCTTCAGGCCGTTCGTGGAATGCCGCTCCATCCTGAGCGCCAGTGTCTTGATGCCGCGCAGCGCGAGAAAACTGTCGAAGGGACCGGAGATGGCGCCGATGGCGTTCTGCAGGAATTTCAGCTGGGCGGCTAGATCCTTGTTGTCGCCGACGATGGCGACGCCGCCGACCATGTCGGAATGGCCGTTGAGATATTTCGTCGTCGAGTGGACGACGATGTCGATGCCGAGTTCAAGCGGCCGCTGGATGTAGGGGCTGCAGAACGTGTTGTCGGCGACCGTCAATACGCCCTTGCGCCTGGCGAGTGCCGCAACGCCTTCGAGGTCGACGATACGCAGCAGCGGATTGGTCGGAGTTTCGACCCAGAGCAGTTTTGTCTCCGGGCGAATCGCTGCTTCCACCGCCGCCAGATCGGTGAAGTCCACAAAACTCACCTGCAGATTGGCCGAGCGCTTGCGCACCCGCTCCATCAGCCGGAACGAGCCGCCATAGATGTCGTCGGTTGCAACGATATGGGCGCCGCTGTCGAGCAGCTCGAGCACGGTCGAGATCGCCGCCAGGCCGGACGCGAATGCAAAGGCGGCCGAGCCGCTTTCGAGATCGGCCACCGCGCGCTCGAAGGCGAAGCGGGTCGGGTTCTGGCTGCGGGCGTACTCAAACCCCTTGTGCACGCCGGGCGACTGCTGGCCATAGGTCGAGGTCGCGTAGATCGGCACCATCACCGCGCCGGTCAGCGGGTCATGGCTCTGGCCGCCATGGATGGTGCGCGTGGAAAAAGCCAGGCGGTTCTTGCCCGATGGGGATGTTTCAGCAGTCATCGTGCGCGCCTCAAATGGTTGATCAGGTCGATACGGGTTATCAGGCCGACGAACTCGTCGCCATCGAAGATGATGGCGACCTCGTTGCGGTCGAACACCGGCAGCAGCGCATCCAGCGTCTGGCTGGCCTGCAGCGTGTGAAGATTGGAGGTCATGGCGGTGCGCACCGGGGCGTTGAAGCGGTCCCAGCGGCCTTCATAGGGGCCGTCGACCTTGGCCAATATATCGCCCTCATCGATAATGCCGACCAGCTTGCCGTTGTCCAGCACAGGCAGCTGCGAGACATCGGAGCGGCGCATGCGGCCATAGGCGTTGAGCAGGCTTTCGTCGGGGCCGACATAAACGGTGTCGCCGGTGCGGTGCGAGCGCATGACGAGGTCGCGCAGATCGCCATGCTGTTCCTGTTCGGCCAGCCCCTGCTCGGCCAGCCAGAAATCGTCGAACACCTTCGACAGGTACTTGTTGCCGCTGTCGCAGACGAAGGTGACGACGCGTTTTGCTGTCGTCTGCTCGCGGCAATAGCGCAGCGCGGCCGACAGCAGCGTGCCGGAAGACGAGCCGGCGAGAATGCCTTCCTTCGAAAGCAGGTCCCGCACGGCCAGCATGCTCTGCTTGTCTGGGATGGAATAGGCTTTCCTGACCAGCGACAGATCGGCATTGGGCGGCACGAAATCCTCGCCGATGCCTTCGACTGTCCAGCTGCCGGCCTCTTCCATCTTGCCGGTCTTGATCAGCGGCGCCAGCACCGATCCGACTGGATCGGCCAGCACCATTTCGGTCTTCGGCGACGTTCTGGCGAAGTAGCGGCCAAGCCCGGTCAGCGTGCCGCCGGAGCCAACGCCGACGACCACGGCGTCGAGGTCGCCATCGAGCTGGGCAAGGATTTCCGGTCCGGTGGTGGTCTCATGCGCCTCAGGGTTGGCCGGGTTGGCGAACTGGTTGGCGTAGAAGGCGCCGGGCGTTTCCGATGCGATCTTCTCGGCCATGTCCTGGTAATATTCGGCATGGCCCTTGCCGACATCGGAGCGGGTCATGCGCACTTCGGCGCCGAGCGCGCGCAGATGCTGGATCTTTTCGCGCGACATCTTGTCGGGCACGACGAGGATGATGCGGTAGCCCTTGGGGATGCCGACCTGGGCGAGGCCGAGGCCGGTATTCCCGGCGGTCGCCTCGACGATGGTGCCGCCGCGCTTCAGCTTGCCTTCCTTCTCGGCCGCGGCAATCATCGACAGCGCAATGCGGTCCTTGATCGAGCCGCCGGGATTCTGGCTTTCGAGCTTGATGAACAGCCGGCACTTGCCGGTGTCGAATTTGGTCAGTTCGACCACCGGCGTCTGGCCGATGAGGTCGAGCACCGAGGCGTAGGGCGGACGCAGGCGGGATAACGCGCCGTCCGAACTGCCTGGCGCAGCTTTTCCGTGCTCGCTCATATCGATGTGCTCCCTTGAACAAGCGACCGCCTCGGGGGCAGAGCGGCAGCGTAGCTTCTTTTCCGGCCGTTTGCAGTCGGAAAGAAGGTAGATCGTGCCAATCAACCGGCGAGAGGGGGAATGGAATTCCAGTTTGACGCCGGCTTTGGACTCAAGCCAAACACCCTCCGTAGCCATCCTTCCCACCCCCCTCTGAGGGGCGTGCTATCCCGCCGACGTCAACAGCTTTACCCCAGCAGCTGCTTGCTCAGCCTAGCGCATTGCACGCGGATGTCGGGGATGGCGTCGATCTCGAAGAAGGTGCCGCGGGTCAGCGGCCCGACGGCGAGGATCTTGGCCGATGCGGTGCCGTCGCCGGCGATGATTTCGCATTTGGCTGTGACATCGAGACCAAGCCGCAGCGGGTCGGGCCGCGCCAGGCCTCGGTCGACCAGCGAACGCACGACGCTGTTCGACGTCGTCGAGATGTCGCGGGCGATGCCGGTGCAATCATAGATGCGGGCGACCTGCAGCGTTTCCAGCGCCTTTGTGTGGCGAGACTGGATGCCGACGGTGAATCCATCGCCAGCCTCGATGCCGACGACACGGCCGGCGACCGGGCGGATGCGGCCGGTGCGCACCGCTTCGGTGACGCGGGCATGCACCTCGGGCGCCAGCCGATGGCGATGGATGTCCCACCAGGCCTTGGTGTGCTCAACGAAGCGGCGCTTGGCAGAGGACGGCCAGTTCTGCCAGATCTTCTGATTGAAGGGTCGCAGCCCATCGACGACGTCGCGCCAGTCGATGCCGGCCTTCTGGTTTTCGCGGATCAGGTCGCGAAACCAGCCGACGAAATAGGAGAGCTGCGTGCCAAGCGGAATGTCGGCGACGTCGAGCTTGATCGGGTTGCCCTTGCGGTGCGGCGACGGCAGCAGGCCGCGCCGCGACACGGCGACGATCTCGCCGCGATGGCCGCGCTGCTCGAGCGACAGGAAGGCATCGACCATGCTGAGCCCGGTGCCCAGCACCAGCACGCGGGCTTCAGGATCGAGCGCGGTGTCGGCCTCGGTGCCCATACGGATGGCGTGGCCCTGGCCGGCGCCGGGCTGCTCGTCATGGCCGGTGGCAAGCACCGCCAGATGCGCGACGACGCTGGTGCCGTTGGCCAGCACCACTTCGACACCGGACGATGTCGGCGAGATCGACAGGCTTTCCTCGCGAATCAGCCTGAGACGGCCGGTTTCCTTTTCGCGCGCTTCGAGCTCGTCGAGCACTTCCTTGAGGTAGCGGGCATAGACGCTGCGCGGTGCATAGAAGGGTGTCTGCGGCGTCTGTTCCTGGCTTATCAGGCCGCGCCCCTGCAACCAGCGCCAGAAATTCAGGGGATCGTCGGCATAGGCGCTCATCCCCGCAGCGCTGACATTCAGCACGTGCGCCGACAAAAGCGTCGAATAGGCGATGCCCTGGCCGAAATGCGGACGCTTTTCGATCAGCGTGACGCGAAGGTCCGGGTTGGGCGACTTCAGCAGATGCGCGGCCAACACGACGCCGCTGGCGCCGCCACCGACGATGATGATCGAGCTGCGGATGATCGAATTGGCGCGCGCGACGCTCATGCGAGCACGCTCAGGATCAGGCGGGGACCTTTTGCGCCGGCGCAAGCTCGTCGATGTCCCTCGCGACCGGAAGGTCGTCGAGGACGATGTCGCGCATCTCGGCCAGCGTGCGCTGGTCGAGCACCTCGGCGATCGCCTGCCGGACCTCGAGCATCAGATGTCGGACTTGGCATGTCGCCTCATTGCAGTCTTCACAGCGCTGATACTGAGTGCGGCTGGCGCAGGGGATGGGCGCCAGCGGTCCGTCGAGGACGCGCACGACATGGCCGACCTTGATCTCGTCGGCCGGGCGCGCCAAGCGATAGCCGCCATCCTTGCCCTTGCGGCTCTGGACGAAACCGGCATTGCGCAATTCGCCCAGAATGGCGTCGAGGAATTTCTTCGGAATGTTGTTGCCGCTGGCGATGTCGCCGACAAAGGCGAGCTGTCCCGTCGGCAGTTGCGCCAGATGGACCAGCGCCTTGAGGCCGTACTTGCCTTTTTTGGTGAGCATAGACCGAATGTTTCTCTGTCAGGCGATGGCCCAAAACCATCGGTTGCGAAACGCCTGACGTGCCTCCCCGCCGCGTGCAAGCTGCTTCGACACATAAATTCTACTGACATGATATACAAGCCGAGAAACCTTGATTTTGCTTCGTTTTCACGCCGCAGGGGCCACTTTGGCAAGGCTTTGTGCCGTTAAGGTCACAGCCAGCCGCGAGCGATAGCGGCGATGAGCGGCGGCTCCTGCTCCCAATGTCGATAAGATTACTATACTTACCCTCGAACACGCGGAACGTGTTTTCAAATCAACCGTCTTTTACAGCATGGATTTGCGCCATTTGGGGCTTTGCCGGGAATTTTGGGTCGCAGCCCGCGGATCGGCGAAACATGACTCCCGACAACTCGGGCGCCGCCCTGCGCCCGATATCAGGACGCCGCCTTGCCGCTCTGAGGCCGGGCGGCCTTGGCGGCCACCGGCACGCCGCTTGACCGCAGCATCCAGCGGTGGCCGTCGCTGCGGAAGTCGGTGAGGCTCAACGGCTCGACATCGATCCTGCGGCAGGCCGCAAGCGGCGCGCCGAGCACCAAATCAGGCCTCTTCCGTAGGAGGGTTGGCAGGACCACCAACTCTTCAGCACCTTGGGGGCGCCGTTTGCGTTTGCGCACGGTTCGGCACGGGCCGGTCACCGCGCCCGCATCAGCCGGTGGTTTTTTTCTAACAAGTGCTTCTTGCTTGGAAGGATTTAACTCTACAAGAATGATAGAATTAGCTGACTATGAACAGGCATCCGGTTTTTCTCATTTTTCATGGAGCCTTTCATGTCCAGCATTTCGCGACGCATTGTCCTCCTGTCGTCGGCAGCTTTGGCGGGTGCGGCCTTCCTCGGCCCGGCCCAGGCGCAGGACCTCAACATCACCATCGGCTACCAGACGGTGGTCGAACCTTCCAAAGTAGCGCAGGCCGACGGCGCCTATGAAAAGGCGACCAAGGCCACGATCGACTGGCGCAAATTCGATTCCGGCGCCGATGTCATCGCCGCCGTCGCATCCGGTTCGGTCGATATCGGCTATGTCGGCTCGAGTCCGCTGGCCGCGGCCGCCAGCCGCGAACTGCCGATCCAGACCATCTTTGTCGTCGGCCTGATCGGCCAGTCCGAGGCGCTGGTCGCCCGCAATGGATCCGGCATCGAGAAGATCGCCGACCTCGCCGGCAAGAAGGTGGCGGTGCCGTTCGTGTCGACCACGCATTACAGCCTGCTTGCCGCGCTGAAGCACGAAAACGTCGACCCGAAGTCGGTCGAAATCCTTAATCTCAGGCCACCGGAAATAGCCGCCGCGTTCGCTCGCGGCGACATAGACGCGGCCTATGTCTGGGATCCGGCGCTCGGCCAGATCAAGACGACAGGCAAGGTGGTGCTGGATTCCTCGCAGGTTGCCGCCTGGGGCGCGCCGACCTTTGACGCCTGGATCGTGCGCACCGACTTCGCCGAAAAGAACCCGGACGCCGTGCGCGATTTCGTCAAGGTGACCGGCGAATCCTATGCCCAGTTCCTGGCCAAGCCCGAGGCATGGTCGGTTTCGTCGCCGGAAGCGGCCAAGATCGCCAAGATCACCGGCGCCAAACTGGAAGAGGTGCCGCAGCTCCTCAAGGGTTACGTCTTCCCGACATTGGAAGAGCAGGCTTCCGACAAATTCCTCGGCGGCGGCACGGTCAAGGCGATCGAGGCAGCCTCGGCCTTCCTCAAGGAGCAGGGCAAGATCGACGCCGTGCTGCCCGACTATTCGAAATACGTGTCGTCGAAATACGTGACCGAGGCTCTGGCCTCGAACTGACAGCTGAGTTTTAGAGCGTCCTTTTCGTGCCCCAGCGGCACGCGGCGCTCTAGTGCCACGCGCGGTTCTTCTTCCCTGACGCCGCGTGCTGCCTGTCCCGGATCCGCTTAACCGGGCCGGGGCAGGCTGATTTTCTTCCGGAGCCCCTTTTCATGCCGCATCTCGTACTCGACCCGCATCTCGTACTCGACAAGGTCTCGGTTCACTATGACGGCCAAGCAGCGCCGGCGGTCGACCGAGTTTCCATCGATGTCGCCAAGGGTGATTTCGTCGTGCTGGTCGGCCGCTCCGGCTGCGGCAAGACCTCGCTGCTCAATGTCGCCGCCGGCCTGGTCGAACCCGCGCGCGGGGTCGCCACGATCGGCGGCAGGCCGATCACCGGCCCAGGCTCCGACCGGGCGGTCGTGTTCCAGAACGATGCGCTGTTTCCCTGGCTGACGGCTCGTGAAAACGTCGCCTTTGCGCTCAGGCTACGCGGCGTGCCGCAAGCCGAGCGGGCGCGCCGCGCCGACCAGTTGCTGGCGCTGGTCAAGCTCGACAGCGTCGGCGACAAACGCATCTGGGAATTGTCCGGCGGCATGCGCCAGCGCGTCGGCCTCGCCCGTGCGCTTGCCGCCGAACCGGAATTCCTGCTGCTCGACGAACCGCTCGGCGCGCTCGATGCGCTGACGCGCGAGCGCATGCAGACGACGCTGCTCGACCTGTGGACCGCAAGCCGGGTTGGCGTGCTGATGGTCACGCATGGCATCGAGGAGGCGCTGGTGCTGGCCACAAGCATCGTCGTGCTCGCGCCGGGACCTGGCCATGTGGTGCGGACATTCGAAACCGGCTTCAGCCGGCGCTATGCCGCAGGCGAGCCGATCCGCGCCATCAAGGCCGATCCAGCCTTTGCCGCGGCGCGCGGCGAGCTGACCGATGCGATCTTCGAAGGAGAGGCGGCATGAGCGTAACCTCCTACAGCGAGCGGCCGGCCACCGGGACCGGCGAGGCCGATGCCATTTCGGTGCCGTGGTCGCGGCCGGTGCGGAAGCGGCGCGGGGTTTCCTCGCGGGCGATCAGCGCCGTCACCATCCTGGCCGTGCTGGCGGCATGGGCGCTGTCTGCGCGCCTGCAACTGGTGTCGCCGGTGTTCCTGCCGTCGCCCGCCGCCGTGTGGACCAAGTTCATCGTGGTGATCAAGGACGGCTTCGTCGACGCGACTTTGCTCCAGCACATCGTCGCCAGCCTCGGCCGCGTGTTCGCGGCGCTGGTCGCGGCCATCATCGTCGGCGTGCCCGTCGGTCTCGCCATAGGCATCAGCACCATTGGGCGCGGCATCTTCGATCCGCTGCTCGAATTTTTGCGCCCGATCCCGCCGCTCGCCTATCTGCCGCTGGTCATCATCTGGTTCGGCATCGGCGAGCCGTCAAAGATCCTGGTGATCGCAATCGCCATGCTGGCGCCGGTGGCGCTGTCGACGGCCTCGGGCGTGCGCGGTGTCTCAAAGGAGCGCATCGATGCGGCCCGTTCGCTTGGTGCGACGCAGCGCCAAGTGGTGCGCCATGTCATCCTGCCCAGCGCGCTGCCGTCGATCCTCACCGGCCTGCGCATCGCGCTCGGCGCCGGCTGGTCGACGCTGGTTGCAGCCGAGCTGGTGGCGGCAACGCGCGGCCTCGGCTTCATGATCCAGTCGGCCGCCCAGTTCCTGGTCACCGATGTCGTGGTGATGGGAATAGTGGTGATCGCGACAATAGCCTTCGTGCTGGAATTCATTATCCGCCGAATCGAGCGTCAGCTGGTTCCGTGGGCGGGAAAGGAATGACAACAAGTTCTGCCGGTTTGACCGGCTGCTTCCCTTCGCAGCACGGCGACCGCCGACCCCGGAACAGAAGGAGTGATGTCATGACCCAGTCCACCGCGGTGCTGTTCGCCCATCTCGGCAACTGGCTGCTCGCCTGGCGGGAGAACTCGTCGTCGCAGCCGCAACCGAAATCGCCGGCCCCGGTGCAACTCGACGCCGAACGCGACCGCCTGCCGCCACGCGACGAGGGATTTTACTGGGCCTGGCAGTATTGGTCGCAGTGAGGTGATGGTGATTAGCGCCAGCCTTCGCGATTTCGTCATCCTAGGGCGAAGCAAGGAGCGAAGCGACGCGGCGCAGACCCTAGGATCCATGCCGAGACGCTGATGCTACGCTCCAGGGGAGCAACAAACCGGGCGCCTACCACCCGGTTCCGCGAAACAGCTCAAACCACTCCGGATTGGCCTTCTCTATCAGTTCGATCTTCCACTGTCTCGGCCATCGCTTCAGCGACTTCTCGCGTTGAATGGCATCGGTGATGTCGAAGAATTCCTCATACCAGACCAGCCGTTGAACACCGTAGCGGCTGGTGAAGCCTGCGCCCTGGCCGGATTTGTGTTCAGGCATGCGGCGGGCGAGATCGTTGGTGACGCCGATGTAGATCGTGCCGCGTTTTTGGCTTGCAGTCATGTAGACGTAGCCGGTCATGGTTTTTTCAGGGTATCGAGCCTCGGTCCGCGCACAAGCGACATTCTGATCCGTTCCACTCTACGGCAAACGTCACGGCATGGATCCTAGGGTCTGCGCCGCGTCGCTTCGCTCCTTGCTTCGCCCTAGGATGACGAGCGCTGGGTTCTGAAGAAAATATTTCCACGTCAAGCAGCCAACTCGCAAAATCGTTTCTCTACTAAATTTATAGACCTACCTAGCCTTGTCTCTCATCCACGGCAGGGAGCCCTTCCCGGCGCCGGTTCGCAGCGAAGGAAGACGGATCATGTTCAGCCTGACCAGACGCGTTTTCGGCATCGGCCTGTTGGCGGCGGGCATTTCCGCCTCGCTCAGTGCCTCGGCGCAGGAGTTGAAGCAGCTCAACATCGGCTATCAGAAGACCGGCCTGCCGGTCATCGCCCGGCAGCAGCAGGTGATCGAGAAGGCGCTGAGCGACAAGGGTGTCGTGGTGAAATGGGTCGAATTCACCGCCGGCCCGCCGCTGGTCGAGGCGCTCAATGTCGGCGCCATCGATGTCGGCTGGACCGGCGACGCACCGCCGATCTTCGGCCAGTCGGCCGGCGCCAACATCGTCTATGCGGCGGCACTGCCAGCCAATGGCGACGGCGAAGCGATCTTCGTCAAGCCGGCATCGCCGATCCAGTCGCTCGCTGACCTCAAGGGAAAGCGCATCGGCGTCGGCAAAGGCACCAGCGCGCACAATCTGCTGGTCGCGGCACTCGAAAAAGCAAACATCCCCTTCGACCAGATCACCCCGGTCTATCTCAGCCCGGCTGATGCCTCGGCGGCTTTCGCCAGCGACCAGATCGATGCCTGGGCGGTCTGGGATCCGTTCTACGCCATCGCCGAGACACGCTACCAGCCGCGCGTGCTGGCGCGCTCCAGCGAGGTGCTCAAGGTGAACACCTATTTCCTCGCCAACAAGGATTTCGCCAAGGCGCATCCGGAGACGATCACCACGACGATAGCGGCGCTCGGCGTGGCGGCGAAATGGGCGGACGCGAACCGCGACAAGGTTGCCGCGGCGCTGCATGAGGTGACCGGCGTGCCGCTCGATGCACAGACGATCGCGGCCAACCGCACCAAATTCGGCATCTTCCCGATCACCGACGAGATCATCGCCGGCCAGCAGGCGACAGCCGATCGCTTCTACAAGCTCAAGCTGATCCCGAACGCGGTGCGCATCTCCGACGCCGTGTGGACCGCACCGGGCAATTGAACTTTCTTGTGTGGCGCCGGGCGGGAAAACCCCCGCGCCGTTTGCCGTTAAAACCACAGGGGTTTTGCCAATACCCCGTCAAAAACCCCCCCACCCCGCCCCCGCGCATTGATATGGTTGAAAACCACCCAATGCGACCGCGC